>NZ_JBITHD010000028.1:0-111520 GCF_044457685.1 Nonomuraea sp. NPDC050536 | reverse complement strand
CTGAACGTCGAGGTGCTGTCCAGCGACGGCATGTCCATCGAGATGCGCGACACCGACGAGGACGTCTTCCGCGCGGCAGAGGAACTCGGCATCGACCTCTCCCGGCGCCCCAACGAGGGCGCGATGACCATCGACGAAGTCTGACAACGCAACGAGCGGCCGGTCGACGCCGAGACCCCTGGCGGGCTGCGGTTTCGTGGCGGCCGGCCGTACCGTTGCTGTCAGGCGAGGCTGAACTCCCACCCTGGCTTCCAGTCGAACGGCGCGTCCACCAGCTCCTCCAGCGGTACCCCTTCGAGCAGGTTCTGCAGCGCCCACCGGTTCGCCGAATGGGCGATCACCAGCACGATCATGCCCTGCCACTGCTTGGCCAGGTCCTCCAGGAACCCCGCCGTCTCCGCCACGACCTGCCGATAACTCTGCCCGCCCGGCCACGGCGTATCGATGTAGCGGCTCCGCAGCATCGCCACCTCGCTCACGGGCCGCCCGTTGTATATCCCGTAGTCGCACTCGCGCAGCCGCGAGTCGAGCCTGATCTCCTTGCCGCCCTCGAACGCGATCTCAGCGGTCTGTACGGCACGCCGCAGGTCGGAGGAGTACACCACGTCGACGTCGCGCCGCCGGGCGCCCAGCTCCTTGGCCAGCTCGCGCCCCGTCCTGGACAGCTCACCCGGCAGCCATCCGGTGGCGATCCCCGTCTCGTTGTCCACGGTGATCGCATGCGTCTCATAGATCAGCCTGACCGCCATGCCAAGACGCTACCCGCCCTCCCTCTCGCATGCCCCGAGAAAATCTCACGTTCCCGATCGCCTATGGCGAAGACGTACGGCAACGCCCCCGCGCAGGGGTGGGAGCATGGAATGATGTCCTAGCGTGGATTCGAGCCCTCGCGCGGGGCAGGCTCGGATGCTCTACCCTTAGCCAGCACGCTCGATCCACGCACGCACAACTGAATCCAGGGGCGGTAGCTCAGCCGGTCAGAGCATCGGACTCATAATCCGTGGGTCGTGGGTTCAAGTCCCACCCGCCCTACCAGGTTCTCCTTTGATCGTCCGCAGTAAGATCCGCCGTTGTTGATCTCGAATCGGACCATTGCTGGACCACTCGAAACGATCATGATGGTGTGTGGCCTGTCCCTCGGCGCCGCGGGATGAGCGCGATCGCCGCCTCGGCCGCCGCCTCGGCCAGTTCCGGCAACACCACGGTGTAGGTGTCGGCGGTGAACCAGTAGTGCCGGTGACCGAGCGTCGCGGACACGTCCTTCATGTCCATCCCGCTCGCCAGCATGATCGTCGCCGCGCAGTGCCTCATGTCGTGCAACCGGATCGGTGGCAGCCCAGACTTCTTCACCAGGTGCTGTGTATGGTCGGACAGCCAGTACAGATCCAGCGACCGGCCCAGTCGATCGGTAAACACCTTCCCGCTGTCCACCCACTCCCGACCGGCCGCCAAGCGCTCCTCTGCCTGAACCTTCCTCCACGCCCTCAGCAGCGCGACGTTCGGCTTGCCCAGCTTCACCGTGCGCCGGGAAGATTCGGACTTGATACCGTCCTCGGCTTCAGCGTCCTCGTCTTCCAGGACCGAGATGGTGCCATCGCCGTCCAGGTCGCTGTCGGACCACTCCAGGGCGCACACCTCGCCCCGGCGCAGACCGCGAGTCAGGACCAGGTGGTACAGCGCATACAGGCGCTCGTCCCACTCCACGAGCATGTCGAGCCACTCCCCCGCCAGCGTGGGCGTCCACACCATGACCGGGCTCGGCTTAGACACCGGCAACCGCTCTTCCGGCGGCTTGGCCGCCTCAGCCGCCAACTGCCTGCGCCAGCGCGCTACCCGCTCCGGCGTCCACAACAGCGGCCGGCGCTTCTTCGCAGACGGCAGCTCGATGTTCTTCGACGGATCGTGTGCCGCTCGAATATTGAGTTACGTGGCCTGAGCTGCGGTTATGCGGCGTGGCGGTATTCGTTAATGATGCCGGTGACGACGGGTTTTCGGCGAACGGATCGCAGGTCGCTGAGGTCGGTCACGTCCCGGGCGGGCTGCGTTGCGATGTCTGGGGGACGCTGGTGCCGGGACTGGTGCGGCCGGTGGTGGTTGTAGTGGATCAGATATTCGCCGAGCACGAATGCCAGGTGGTGTACCGCTCGAATATTGGGTTACGTGGCCTGAGCTGCGGATGCTCCTATTGATGTCAAGCAAGTTGTTCATGATCGTTCTTGGTGATGATCTGGTAGAACTCGCGGGCGATGTAGCGTTTGAGGCAGCGGATGATCTCCTTCTTGGACAGGCCGTCTTGGGTGCGGCGTTGCATGTAGGCGCGGGTGCGGGGGTCCCAGCGCAGACGGACCAGGGCGATGCGGTAGAGGGCGGCGTTGGCTTGGCGGTCGCCGCCGCGGTTGAGGCGGTGCCGGGTGGTCTTGCCGCTGGAGGCGGGGATGGGAGCGACGCCGCAGAGCATGGCGAAGGCTGCTTCTGAGGTGAGCCGGTCGTGGTTTTCCCCGGCGGTGACCAGGAGCTGGCCGGCGGTGTCGGGGCCGACGCCGTGCACGGCCATCAGCGTGGAGTTGATGGCCGTCACCAAGGGCTCCAGGAGTTCGTCCAGATCGATGATCTCCGTCGACAGTTGTTGATGGCGGCGAGCCAAGGATCGCAACGCGATCTTGGTGGCGGTGGCCGATGTTGCAGCGTCGTCCCGATTGGGCTCAAAGGCCGCGCAGGTGGCGATCAGCTGCTTGGTGGGCAGATGGCGCAGTTGTCCGCGCAGGTCGTCGGGCGCGGTGATGATCAGTGCCTTGATCTGGCGCTGGGTGTCGGCACGCTGATCAACGGCCGAGCGGCGGGCCACCCGCAGATTGCGGAGTGCTTCGATGTGACCCACACGCTGCTTGGGGATGCCGGTTCGCTGCCCGGCCAGGGCGGTCTTAGCCGCTTGGACGGCATCGATCGGATCGGACTTGCCCTGGAAGCGACGGGTTCTGCGGTCTGGGCGGTCGACCTCGACGATCTCGACGCCTTCATCGTCGAGAACACGAGCCAGTCCGGCGCCATAGGCGCCGGTGCCTTCTATCCCGACCCGCAACAGCCGCCCGAACGAGTGCATCCACGCCAGCAGCGCCGCATATCCGGCCGGGGTGGCGGGGAACTGCTCGGTGCCCAGAACCCGCCCCACCGCATCGATGACCGCGGCGGTGTGGGTGTCCTGGTGGGTGTCGACGCCACCGACAACCTCGAGAACGGGCACGTCATGGGGTGTAATAGCAGACATCGTCGTCCTGTCGCTCGTGACCATGGGGCAGGGCGGCACGCACCAGCCGAGCGGACGGACACAACAGTGATGGGGCCTCTGGCCAGGCTCTTATCAGGTCACACCGCACGCCGGTGAATGCACACGAGCACCTCCCGGCCGAAGACGACAAATCCGGTTGAAGACCCCAAGGTCAGTTAAGCGGTGGGTCAGACTCCGGCGGGAGGTGCTCATCCATCATCACTGTTAAGCGGCGTGGTGGTACTCGCTGATCATGCCTGTGACGACGGGTTTTCGGCGGATGGATCGCATGTCGTTGAGGTCGGTCACGTCCCGGGCGGGCTGCGTTGCGGCGTCCGGAGGGCGTTGCTGCCGGGACTGGTGCGGCCGGTGTCTGTTGTAGTGGATCAGGTATTCGTGGAGCACGAGGGCCAGGTGGCGTTCGCTGAGGATCAGGATCCGGTCCAGGAGTTCGCGACGCAGGGTGCCGATGACCCGCTCGCAGATGGCGTTCATCCTCGGCGTCCGCGGCAGGGTGGTAATGGCTCGCAGTCCTTCAGTCTTGAAGACCTCCCTGAACGCGGAGGTGAAGAGCGGATCCCGATCGTGGATCAAGAATCGTAGCTCGGCGATGCGCTCTCCCAGGTCTAGCGTCAGGTTGCGGGCCTGCTGCACCGCCCATGCCCCGGTCGGGTGCGCAGTTACTCCGGCCAGGTGCAGTCTCCGGGTGCCGTGCTCGATGAAGACCAGCACATATAGCCGCTTGAGCAGTATCGTCTCGATCACCAGGAAGTCACACGCGATGATCGCGTGGGCTTGGGCGGACAGGAACTGCCGCCAGCTCGGCCCGGCCCGGCGGGGCGCCGGATTGATACCGGCCGCGTGCAGGATCTCCCACACGGTGGAGGCCGCGATCGGGTGACCCAGGCGGGCCAACTCGCCCTGGATCCTCCTGTGCCCCCAGGTCGGGTTCTCCCGCGCCATCCGCACAATCAGTGCCTTGACCGGTCGGCGGGTGCAGGGCCGTCCCGGGCGCCGCCTGTCGGTGAAGGTCCACTTGTGCGCGACGAGGTTGCGATGCCAGCGTAAGATCGTCGCCGGGGTTACCGGGAACACCTCCGCCCACCGCCGCCTTTGGACCAGCCGCGACAACGCCGCAAGCCAGAGCCGGTCCGCGCGACCCCACCGCGGCCGGCCATCGAGTTGACGGCGGAGCACCTGGTTCTCGTGCCGGAGCACCAACAGCTCAGCGTCCTTGGACAGATCAGAGCGGATCAGCACCGCCACAAGGCCGAACAAGCACCGCACTAACCGGTAGACCAGCGACAACAACACCTCGCGATGGTGGCAGCCGCCGCCCTGATCGCGCAGCGAAATACCAGCTCACAGCACGAAGCCGTATTTCCGAGCGGGACAGGGCTGGGGCTCCATATCACAGAAGGATCAAGGATGGGAGCTTGTGGCTAAAAATCCTTACTGTTACGTTCAGCCTGTTTGATGATCAACGTCAGAAAGGGGTCGAATATCCACCTCGTGGAGACCTGTACAACGCAGGACCTGGTTAGGGAGCGCCACCGCCGGACTTCTCGCAATCCCTCTCATCGTTGCGACCTTGTCCCCATCGGCTCAAGCAGACCCTGGCCCCACGCCGCATTTCGGAGTGGGGCCGAGCGCCAAACAGCAGAGCGGGCCAGTCGAACTCCTCGGTGCGGCAACAGAGTCGACACGCTACTGGCGATATCCGGACGGGCATATCTCTGCGGAGGCGTGGTCGCGACCGGTTCGGGTTCAAAAGAGCGGCGCATGGGCGTGGATTGACACCACGCTGGCTGAACAGGAGGGTCGAATCTCGCCGAAGGTAATCAAGGGTGACCTCTCGCTACCATCAGGAGGAAGCGGCTCCGAAGTCACTTTTACGCCCACCTCTCAGCAGTCCTTTTCGATGCAGTGGCCCACCGACCTCCCCAAACCAAAGCTTGAGGGAAGTCGCGCAATCTATGCGGACGCGGCCGGGCAGGGCGCCGACCTCGTCGTTACAGCCCTGGCAACAGGCTTCCGCTACGACGTCGTCCTACGCAACAGACCAGCCAAGGCATTAGAAATCAAGCTTCCGTTCCACGGCCCAGGGCTGGCGCTCCGAAAGGAAGCTAACGGCCTACTCCGGGCCAGTACCAACGACAAACAGAATCTCGTCTTCGGATCCAGGCCCTACCTTACGTCCCTCGATAACGCTGGAACCCAGCGCCCCCACATTGGCACCGTCGCTACGGATATAAGCACCAACGGTGGGCAGCAGACAATTAACCTCCGGCCCGATCAGAAGTACCTTGAGGACCCCTCCACCACCTACCCCGTCACTCTTCAGTCCGCGTTCAGCCTCACCGCCAGCTCAGATGCAGACATCTGGAGCGCAACGCCCGACTGGTCTTACCCCGACGGCGCAACGCTAAAGGCGGGAACTGAGTCCGATGGCACCAAATCGCGCGCCTACCTAAAATTCGATACATCTGCTCTCATCGGTCAGCAGATCAGTAATGTCACTCTGTCCATGCTCAACATCGACGGGCCAAGCTGCGGGGCGACGGTTGGTGATGGCATCCAGGTTCGCAGAATAACCGGTGCTTGGACTCCCGACACAGTCACCTGGTCAGCACAGCCAACCAACACAACCACAGATGCTGTGATCAACAAGAGCAGCATCGGCGGATCGTGTGACCCCGCACCTATGACATGGGACGTCACGGCCATAGCCCAGCAATGGGCAGCAGACGCTGGGAACTATGGCCTAGTACTCATGTCGCCTACTGAGCGCGCCAGCGCGAACTACCGAGTCTTCACCTCAACCGAGGACTCAGACTTCAACAACCCCCCAAAGCTCACAGCAACGTTTGCTCCTCTTGGCGAACCAACCGTGCTCTACCCGGCCGGGCCCGATGGTGTCGAGGTAATCCAGCCACCTGCACATTGGGGCAGCGACTCCGTGCAAATGGCCGAGCCGCAAGCCCAAGCACTCAGCTCTGCCTATGATCGAGTAGAAGCCAATGGGGACACCCTCGCCGACCCGTACGTCGATATGGTGAGCGGCAACGTCATCGTGCCAGCGGTCACCGCGGACGGTCACCCAATCGGTGAAGCGGCACTTACTGGGACTGCCTACCTTGGCATCGGCAGCGTGGACTGGACTCTCCCCGGAGAGTACACGGACGGCGACACCGATGAGGACAGCGAAGGTTCGGGCGGCCAGCCCCAAGACTACAGCTTCACGCCGCAGGTGCCTGACGTCGCCCGAAGCAAGACCTGGCTAACAGCCACCGCCCAAGAAGTCCTCCGCCTGACCGCGGCACAACTGCCTGGCGCTGACAATGTGCTGGCAGCACGTCTGTGGGGGGAGCGTAACCAGGTGTTGCTGATAGCTAACGCCGTTTCACCCGAACTACGTCAGGCGCTTGCACAGCGTTATGGCGTTGACGGCGTCGTCATCGCTTTGGACCCAGCCGCTACCAAGGCAGAGACACTAGACAGCCGAGGCAACGACAACGACGCCTATATCAACGGAGGTGGAGGCTACAAAACTGACAACGAAGACGCGTGCACCATGGGTTTTGCCTGGTCGGTCAGTGGAGCAAAGCGCCTCGTCACGGCCGGCCACTGCATGCCGACCAACGACAGCACGACCTTGGTCTACTCTCTCCAGGGGGGCCTGGGCGTTACGGCACCTTACGGACATAAACTGCTGAGCAACTGGACGGTTGGTACTGGTACAGTGCCCCTTCCCGGCCAGAACAAATGGTTGGGCGACGTTGCTCTGGTTGAAACCACCGCTCCCACTCAGCCCACAGCATCCATCTTCGTCGGAGGAGCAACCTCAGGATCAAAACGCGAGGTCAAGCGAAGCTGGCCGCGCCGTTCGGTAAACGGGGATCTATTCTGTGTTGGAGGTGCAGTCTCCGGACAACACTGTACCTGGAAGGTCGAGAATGCCAACACCTGGATGAAAACCAACACAGGCACCCTCGACAATACAGTCACGGCGTCACGTAGTCGTGACTGCGTGCAACACGGTGATTCTGGCGGTCCTGTCTACACGTTAATCCCAGACCCCGCAGGTGCTGCTGATGTAGCAGCGAAAGGTATCATAAGCAGCGGAAAGGATCCCTGGTTCGGCGACTGCATTCTCGCATTCACCGACATCACAACCGTCCGGCAAGCGTTCGACGGAGACGTCATGAAGCGCAAATAGGGGTATTTCGATGCCTATCCGTTTTCGAGCCTATATCCTAGGTGTACTGGCGATAGTTGGGTTATCAGGATGTGGGTCTACGGAATGGAGAGAGATTCACATGGCATCGCTATCGGAAGATCAGCGCACCCTATCGGTCAATCTACTGTTGGCTCCCGGCGAGGACGGAAAGGCCTGCGAGCGAGTGGCGGACACCGAAATGATTGAGATGTCATCTCGCGTAGTCATCGGGATCAAGGTCGAAAACAACTGTCCGGTCTCATGGCCGTGGGATGACGAACTCAGCAACATGAACGCACGTGTCCAGCGCGTCCAGTTCCGGCTTCAGAAGCCTCTGGAAGAGCGGGTTGTCGTCGACAATAGAGGTCAGGAGCAAATCAAGATCAACCGATAGGTTGTGATTAAGTATCGGGCTCGAGGCTACGACGTCCCGAGCCCGATACGTGCATGGCTTGTGTAGGTTACGAGCTACTTTTGCCGTAGAGTCGAACCGAGGCACCTTGCGGGTGCCGATTAATCATCCGGCCAGGTCAAGCCTGTGGGTGCCAAGAACTCGGCCACCTTATGCGACCTGCCCGTATTCGTGGATCAGCCCACCAAGGCGGTCACGTCGGATGACCTCGATATCGCCCTCGACCGGGTCGGGAAGGGCTCGCAGCGGAGCGGCCTGGCCCAGGGAGCGATGCGGGCGATGCCCATTGAAGTGGGTCTCGTAGGTCGCCAGCACGCGCCGTAAGTGGCGGGCGTTGACGATGAGGATCCGATCGAGGAGTTCGCGGCGCAGGCCGCCGATCCAGCGTTCGGCGAAAGCGTTGGCCCGCGGAGCGCGAGGTGGCGTCTTGAGGATGCGGATGCCCTCGGCCGTGAAGACTTCGTCGAACATCGTGGTGAACTTCGTATCCCGATCGCGGATGAGGAACCTGAACCCCTTCGCCCTGTCCCCCAGTTCGATCACCAGGTTCCTGGCCTGCTGCGCAACCCACGACCCGGTCGGATGCTCGGTGACGCCAAGGACGTGCACCCGGCGGGTCCTGAGCTCCATGACGACCAGGCAATACAGGCGTTTGAACAGCACGGTGTCGCAGTGGAAGAAGTCGCATGCCAAGATCCCCGTAGCTTGAGCGCGCAGGAACTCACTCCAGGTCGGTCCCGCGCGTCGTGGCGCTGGATCGATGCCAGCCGTCTTCAAGATGAGCCACACTGTGGAGGCTCCCACCCGATAGCCCAGAGCGGCGAGTTCGCCGGCGATCCGCCGGTAACCCCACAGCGGATTCTCCCGGGCCAGACGAAGTACCAAGGCCTGGATGGAGGCGCGAGTGGGGGGCCGGCCCTGGCTGCGGCGCTTGAAGGTCCACCGCCGCCGTACCAGATCGGCGTGCCAGCGCAGCAGCGTGCCCGGCGTCACGAACAACCGCCGACGACCGGCTGGAGACAGCAGGCGCGCCAGCGCGCTGATCACCGCCCGATCCGCCCACGACGGCCGAGGCCTTGCTACCTGCCGACGCAACACCGCGAGCTGATGACGCAAGACGAGGATCTCCGCGTCCTTCGACCTCTGCGAGCGAGCCAGTAGCACCACCCATCCCGCGAGTTGGACGAAGATCAGATAAAGCAGCCGCAACGTCATGGACAGCGATCATGCCCGCAAGAACGGCAACGCCAAACCCAAGGTCAGCCCCAACGACCGAGTTTCGGGCACCCACAGGTACGGCCACACCATCTACCCGTCCACCATCGGCTATGGGCCGAGCGAATGCATCAACGACGCGGTCGACTCGTTCCTCATCAACGTCAAGCCGCCGAAGGACGGCACCCGCTGCGAGGCGATCGAAGTCCCCGGCGAAGGCCACCCCAACCCGCCGACGCCCAGCGCGTCTCCCTCCAACCCGTGACGTAACTCCCTAACGGTGGTGCCAGGTCACATCCTGGCACCACCGCGTCCCGTTGCAGGGGACCCCGGTCTCGTGCGCCGAGCCCATCAAGGCCGCGGTGAGGCCGCATCGGGAACAGCGCTGGGCAGCGCCAGCACCAGATCGGCCCCCGCCAGCGCCTCCAGCCCCCCGTCAGCGTGTACGGCGAGCCCCAGATCCGTGGTCACCACCTCGGTGTCGGCGCACACGCTGAACGCGAACCTGCCCGAGAAGACCTCGCCCACCAGCCCGAGCCCGAACGCGGTCACCCCGCCGGGCGCGTAGGCCGCTACGGATTGGAACCCCATGGATGGCACGATAACCGCGATAGCTGGCATCCGTGCCAGCGGCCCCCAAAGGCCGACATCTCAAGACTGGTGCCATGAGTGACGCACCCAGCGGCCGCGAGGCCTCCTTCCAGGTCCTGACCACCGGATACACCGGCTCCACCGGCCCCGGCGTGGCCGCGACCGTCTCCTGCGTGGCCGACGGCGACCTTCGGATCGTCTTCGACCCCGGCATGGTGGACGACCCGAAGTCCATCACCGGCCCGCTGGCCGAGCTCGGCCTGACGCCCGAGGACATCACCGACGTGGTGCTCAGCCACCACCACCCGGACAACACCCTCAACGCCGCGCTGTTCACCCGCGCCCGCATCCACGACCACAAGGCCGTCTACACCGGGCACACCTGGACGACCAGGGACGCCGAAGGGTACGAGTTCACCCCGTCCATCAGGCTCCTGTTCACCCCCGGCCACAGCCACGAGGACCTCACCATGCTCGTCGGAACCCCCGACGGCGTCGTGGCGCTGGCCGGAGACCTATGGTGGCGCGCCGACGGCCCCGCCGACGACCCGGTCAGCCCCGACCGCGACCAGCTCCGCGCCAGCCGCGAACGCGTCCTGGCGGTGGCCGACCTCGTGGTACCCGGGCACGGAGCCCCGTTCATCCCCGACGACCAGACCCCGCGCTAGTGGTCGGTGGCCGCGCGGATGGCGACGGGGTGGGTTCAACTGGTCGTCGCAACACCGCGACTGATTCGCAGGCGCATTCTTTCGTTCATATAATAAATTTCTCTATATAGAATACAGATTACACAGCAAATCTGCTTCAAAATAGCGAGGAATTATCAATCGTCTGAGCGGTTGAATTGACTGGTTCCAGTTGGCCCTTGCCCTACCCAAAAGCGTGGCGCAAGATCCGCTCCGGCCAGGTGTGTGCGTCCGGCAGCGGTCGGCAAGTCGCATCCAACGCGAGAAGCAACCACTGTCGGCCGCCCGGTGCTGGGGTGGCCAAATTCTCAGGTCGAGATTGCCATTCCCAGCGCTTGGGGACTACGCAGGCCAAGCAGCGAAAGCCATTGAGAACATGCAGGCTGCTCTCGCTGCCTCAGGCGCATCGATGCAGGACGTCATTAGCACAAGGGTTCTCGTCGCCTCCACACGCCGCCAGGACTTGGTCGCTGCCTGGGAGGTGGTCCGGGACTCGTTCGGTCAGCACGACGTACTGAGCACCTTGATGGGCGTCACCGTGCTCGGTTACGACGGCCAACTCGTCGAGATCGAAGCCGTCGCCGCCGTCGCCGATTCCTGAGCGGTAAGCGTCCGCGTGACACAACGGGCATGCCTGTAGCCCATCGTTGTCTTGGGTTGGTGCGCGTTCTGGCTGGTCAGACGCATGACGGCACGTTAGGCAACTAGCCTGGCCCCGCCCGCCGTTCGGGGTGGTCGACTCAGAACTGCGACGTCGAGATCGCCATGCCCGCCGTTGAGGCCATGCTTGTGGGAGTCAGGCTTGGTCTGTCGCATCGGGGGCGATCAGGTCTTCGGCGCGGGCAACGGCCTCGAGATCGCGACGCAACCCCTGCGGCTGGGCTTGGAGGGAGGAGATCCGGCCGCCGGTGACAGTGAGATCACCGAGAAGGCTCCGATTGAACTGGAGGACGTGGTCCGCCACGTCGCCGACGAGCTCACCCCGCAAGCAGACAAGGCCCACGTGGCGATCCACTGTGCGGCCGACGCGACCCCGACCGTCGGGGACGGTCTGCTCCTCGAGCGGCTGGTGCACAACCTTCTGGAGAACGGGATCCGCTACGTGGGCGAGCAGGAGTAGTCCGGAGATGAGCCGCTCGTGCCGGTAGCTGATCTCCATGAGTCCCTCGCCGAGCTGCTTGACGTCCTCGGAGGCGCTCTTGCGCGTCGTAACGTCAAAGCGAACGCCCGTTCGGACAGGCCCATCGAGAACGACCATGCCGACGGTCAAGCATTCTCCAGGCCGGTCTTCATATTCTTGTCAACTGTGGAAGGCGCGCCGGTAGTCGCGGGGCGGGACGCCGCGCCGCCGGACGAACTGCTCGCGCAGCTCGGCGCCGCCGCTGTAGCCCACGCGCCTGGCCACCTCCTCGACCGGCAGGTCCGTCGTCTCGAGCAGCTCCTCGGCCCGGTTGAGGCGCTGCGCCCGCACCCAGGCGTGCGGGGTCGTGCCCGTCGCTGCCGTGAAGCGGCGGATGAAGGTCCTGCGGCTCATCAGCGCCCGCGCCGCCAGCCGGTCCACGGGCAGCGGCTCACCCAGACGCTCCAGCGCCCAGGCCAGCACCCCGGCCAGCCGCTCGTCGTCGGCGCCGCCGGGCAGCGGCGAGGCCAGGTACTGCGCCTGCCCACCCTCCCGGTGCGCGGGGACCACCATCTCCCTGGCGATCGCGTTGGCCACGGCCGCGCCGTGCTCGCGCCTGATCAGGTGCAGGCACAGGTCGATCCCGGCCGCCGCGCCCGCTCCCGTGAGCAGGTCGCCCTCGTCGACGTAGAGCACGTCGGGCTCGACGGTCACCGCGGGGAAACGCCCCGCCAGCCGATCGGCGAAGCGCCAGTGCGTGGTCGCGCGCCTGCCGTCCAGCAGCCCCGCCGCGGCCAGCGTGAACGCGCCGACGCAATGCGAGGCCACCAGCGCCCCGCGCTCGCTCGCCGCCCTGAACGCCTCCAGCGCCCGCGGTGAGGCCGCATCGGGAACAGCGCTGGGCAGCGCCAGCACCAGATCGGCCCCCGCCAGCGCCTCCAGCCCCCCGTCAGCGTGTACGGCGAGCCCCAGATCCGTGGTCACCACCTCGGTGTCGGCGCACACGCTGAACGCGAACCTGCCCGAGAAGACCTCGCCCACCAGCCCGAGCCCGAACGCGGTCACCCCGCCGGGCGCGTAAGCCGCCACCGATTGGAACCCCATGGATGGCACGATAGCCACGATAGCTGGCATCCGTGCCAGCGGCCCCCGATCGCCGACATATCAAGACTGGCGCTATGAGTCCAATGACGTTCTTCCGGGGGTGCCCTCACCGCCTCAATCAGTCCGGCAGACGCCCGTCTTCTCCGGCTCTCCCTGCAGCCGCCTTTCGATGATCATCGCCAATTCGAGGGCCGCCGCCGCCATAAAGCGGTGCGCTTCACCTCCTAGCGTGGCGACTGAACCGGTAGAGGTTTGGTCGTGGCAGCAGTTACGCGGCGGCGCTTTGATCCGGAGTTTCGGGCGGGCGGCTCGGATCGTCAAGGCAAGCCGCCCGTCTGCCGCTTCGCACGATGTACGGCGGGCGATGCTTCCGGAAGCTGTACCGGCCTTCACCTTGAAGTCAGACGGGAGATCCCGATGAGCCTTGCAGGGCTCGGCATGACCGAGTCCGAGGAGCACGCTTACCGATCCCTGTTGCGTGACCCCGACGGCCCGATACTCCACGACCGGAAAGTAGTCGAGAGGCTGATCGAACTCGAGTTGTTGTCCGTGGACCAGTCCGGCCGCGTGGTCGCCGTGGATCCGGAAATCGGCGTGGCGAGGCTGATCAGGCGCCGGCTGAACGAGGCCGATGCCGAGATGCTCCGTATTACCGCGGCTTGGAGGGCGTTGCCTTCGCTAGTGGCGGGGCGCGGCTCGCAGGTGGGGGTGGAGTCCGTCGAGCGCATCGACAGCGGCGAGGAGGTGGGCCGGCGCGTCTGGGCTCTCGGGCTCCAGGCGCAGGAGGTCTTGGGCGTGCGCTCCGAGCGGCGGATGCTGTCGTCCGACGAGCTGGCGCGCTGCTTGGGGCGGCTGGCGCAAGGACCGAAATGGCGCACTGTCATCGGACGGTCGAGCCTGCGCACCCCCGAGCTGATCGCATACGCCACCCAGTTGCACCGGGCGGGCGACCTGCATCGGGTGATCGACAACCCGATCCAGCAGATGGTGATCATCGACCGCTCGGTCGCGTTCGTGCCGATCACCCCGAACAGCAGGGGTGTCGGCGCTCTCGTGATCCGCCAGGCCGGTGCCGTCGCCACGCTGGTGGACCTCTTCGAGAGCATCTGGGCCAAGGCCGTCGATCTCGAACCGGCGGAGCCTCTCGCACCGACACCGTTGGAGCGGCAGGTGCTGTACCTGCTGAACAACGCGACCAAGGACGAGATCGCGGCCAGGGAGATGATGGTCTCCGTGCGCACATACCGACGCCACGTGGCCGGTCTCCTCAGCCGACTCGGTGCGGCCAGCCGATTCCAGGCCGCGCTCCTGGCCAGAGAGCGCGGGTGGATCTAGCGATGGCCTTCCGGGGTGTTCGCCCGAGCATCTCGCCGGGGTGCGCCCGGTACTCCGTGATCGCACGAGAGTGGTGATACCGGCGGTAGTTCTCGCGCATGGAGGGCGGCCGAGCGGGGTGAGGTTGGCCAGGACGTAGCGGGACTGCTTGCAGACGTTCGCTTGCCGTACGGCCGACCGCGAGAATGCCGCGCATCTCCTGCCGTCAGCGGTCGCTGCCATTGACGGCAGGAGGTGGTGTGGCCGGTCACCCGTACGAGTAGTTCTCCGGCGAGCCGCAGTCACTACTGCCGTCAGCCCAGTTCTGGCACACGGTGATCTTCACCCTGGTCGTCATCAGGTGGAAGTACATCGGCCCGAAGGAGACGGCGCCGTCGCGCGATGTCCGCGTCTCGGAACCGAGCTTGACGCCGGTCCCGGAGAACGCCTCGAAGACCGCGGTCGTGGAGTAGTCACCGCCCACGCGGCTGACAACCTTGCCGTTGAGCTCGCGCGTCGGCCAGTAGATGGTGCCCGAGGTGTAGCCCATGTTGCAGTCGGAGTTCTTGAAGCAGACGGAGAAGGCTTCGAGGTTTCCGTCCGCTGCCGAGGCTGAAGGTCCCGCCATGGTCGCGCCGGCGATCATCGCCGGAATCACGGCCAGCCGGGCCAGCTTGGTGAAACTGATCTTGTGCATGGGCAACACCGTAAGGCGGCGGGATCTACGCGCAGGCGCCGATGACAGCAACCTGTCTGTGCTGGCAGGAGCCTGCCAGGGCCCGGACAAATCCCGCCCAGGGGCGCCATGCTTCACACCGCGGGCTCGCCGTCGCCGTCATGCCGACATCTGTGACGGTCGCGCCCGGTCTTCGGAGATCGTCCACTGACCACCCAAGCAACTCGGAGCAACGGCCTGGTTGTGGCCCACGCAACCCGAAGTCTGAAAACGCTACAAAGGGAGCTCATGTTGATCAAGCTTCGCCCAGCGCGGCAGCGTGTCCTCGCGCTGTTAGCAGCCACGATCGCCACTGCGGTGACTCTGACACCTGCCGGTCCGGCCGGTGCAGCCGACCGGCCACTGGCCGCCCTGGCCGACACGGCGCTGCCGCCGACGCCGCCGGAGTCGGCCGTCAAGAAGATCGAAGCCCTCACCCGGTCGATGCTGGACGACCCGACCCAGTGGGCGGGAGTGTGGTACGACAAGGCGCGCGGCAGGGTAGTCACCTCCGTCCCGCCTGCCGCTTCGGCGCATACGCGAGCCTCCGCCAAATCTGCGGTCGGAACGACCGGTGATGTCGTACAAGTCGCCCGCAGTTTCGCGGACCTCACCCGGTTATCCAGCGAGATCATCGCGCGCGAGACGGTCGCCTCGGTCCCCATCGTGACCACGGGAATCGACCTGGAGCACAACTCGATCATAGTCGGCCTGAAGACGATCACCGACGATGCCCGGGCCGCATTAGCCGCCGCCTACGGCGATGCGGTGACGGTACGGCAGGCGCCCCCGGAACCCAAGAAGAACAACGGACCCGACCGGTATCGAGACCGGTACCCGTACTGGGGCGGGTCGGCATGGTCAGGCAAATACTGGACTGGTTTGCACTGCTCTACGGCCTTCGCCATGAAGCGCCCCGATAGCTCCAAGCACTTCATGGTGACAGCAGGCCACTGCAACAGCCCCGCCATGGCCGCGTACACGATGGACTCGACCCGCTCGTCCTGGGACAACTACATCGGCACGAGCGTGGGCTACCAGAACTCGGTGTGCGCCACCACCGGAAGCAGCTGCGACATCGGCAGCACCAAGTACGGTGACATCTCGGTGATCAGGGTGAACGGCAACGAGGGCCGAATCTACGACGGCGGCACGTACACCACGGCGTCCAAGGCCGTCGCCGAGACCATGACCAGCCCACCGGCTATGGGCGAGTCGCTCTGCATAAGCGGGGCCACGACCGGAACCACCTGCGGGCACGTCGTGAGCAACAACTTCACAACGGTGAGATACGACGACGGCACCGTTATGACTCCGGTCGTCGAGACTATCGGCGGCGACGGCTGTACCGCCCCAGGAGACTCTGGAGGAGCCGTCTACAGGCAGTTGACGAGTGGCGTCCGCGCCGCGGGCATCCACAGCGGCAGTGGCGGTTGTCAGGAGTGGTTCACCTCGATCTACTACGCGCAGAAGCTCTTCGACGCCGTCACCGTGACATCCTGAGCCATTGAGGGGTACGGCCGGCAGGCGTTCCGACCGGCCGACACCCCGGGCCCGCGGGCAACGACGGCAGCACGATGCATCGCGGTGGCCGCGGACTGGCGCTTGGATTCAGATGGTTCGGAGGGCTTCGGTGGGCTGCATGCGAACGCGTGAAGTTGCTCGACGGCACCTTCGCCGCCGGGCCGGGCCCCCAGGGCGGGTTCGTCGTGCGGGCGGCACTTCCGATCCAGGGATGCGATGCATGATCCGCGTACTCCTCGCCGATGACCAAGCTCTGGTCCGCACCGGCTTCCGCATGATCCTGGAGAACGCCCAGGACATGCAGGTGGTCGGCGAGGCGGCCGACGGCTGCCAGGCCGCGACGATGGCTCTCGGCCTGCGGCCGGACGTGGTACTGATGGACATCCGGATGCCCACGGTCGACGGCGTCGAGGCGACCGGCCGCATCTGTTCCGGCGACGCCGACGGCGGCACGCGCGTGCTGATACTGACGACCTTCGACCTCGATGAGTATGTCTACGCCGCCCTGCATGCCGGTGCGAGCGGATTCCTGCTCAAGGACACCCTCGCCTCCGACTTGCTCTCGGCCATCCGAATAGTGGCGCGGGGCGACGCCGTCGTGGCGCCGTCCGTGACCCGCCGGCTACTCGAACGGTATGTCGGCACCGCCTCCGCGCAGGTCATACCGGCCGCCGACCTGGATGTCCTGACTGAACGCGAGCGCGAGGTGCTGGGGCTCATCGCCCGCGGCCTGTCGAACACCGAGATCGCCGGCCGCCTCTACCTGTCCGAAGGCACCGTCAAGACACACGTCCACCGCGTCCTGTCCAAACTCGGCCTGCGCGACCGAGTCCAGGCCGTCGTGCACGCCTACGAAAGCGGCCTCGTACGCGCCGGCACCGCGGAGCCCTAACGACCGTGAACCTTGGGTGGTTTCTTTGAGCTTGGTGCGGGTGTGTGTGAGAGAGTTCACGATCCGGCGAGGAACTACGTAGGGGGCGAGGCCGTCATCCCTAACATGACTGATGAGGCGCAGAACGATCGGTTCCGCTCTCTGCCGGAGCGGCCGGACCCGGCGACGTGGCAATCCGGTCTGGATGAGGGGCCCTTGCCGCAGGTGATCGCTGAGCCGGCGGAGTTGGGAGACACCGGCCTGCGCTGGGTGGCACCCGAGCTCGAAGTGGCACAGCAGATCAGCGACGCGATCGTACGGCGCCGCAGTTCCCGTGACTGAACGGAACGTTTGGACTGTGCGCCTGCAGAAGAGTCCGTAGAGCGCGACCCAGACACCTCCCTCCGCGTCCACGGCCAGATGGCGAAGCCACGGTCGACGGCCGCGACGACGCCAATCACCGGCCTGGTTGGCCAGCCTCAACGCTTACCCGAAATGGGCCTGAGCCGGGCCTTGGTGTCCGAGATCGAACGCCATTCACCCAGCCATCCGAGTCATCCACGCCGCCGCACCAGCAACTGCGTGCGCACCTATTCGCTGGCCGAACCGCGCAGCAACGGCCGCAGGGTGGTGTTCATGAAGTCGGTGCCCGGAGATCTACAAGAAAGAGGCCCTGCCCCAGCGGGCCACGCTCGGCTTCTACCGCCAGGTCGACGACCTGGACTGGACCTACGTCTCCCCGGCCGTCGCGATCGAGCCCGGCGAGCGCACCGAGAGCTACCGCCTCGGCGGCGAGGACCTCCTCGCCGCCGAGCAGGGCAAACAGCTCCATCTCGGCCGAGGACTACGCCATCGCCATCGCCGACGAGATGGAGGAGGCCACCCACACCGCCGCATCCAAGTGGTCCAATGACCACATGCTCGGGGTATGGCTGGCCGTACCCCATGGTCGGCTCAGGACGTCACGGTTACGGCGTCGAAGAGCTGTTGGGCGTAGTAGATCGAGGTGTAGTACATAGAACACGCGCCGTCCACCATGTTGCTGCTACTCATGATGCCGGACGCGCGAGCGCCACCCGTTACGGGTTTGTAGACCGCACCACCCGAGTCTCCGTGGAGTATGCAGGGTCCGCTGTCGTTCCAGGTCTCGACGACCGGAGAACGCAGCACCCGTTGGCCCTTTGAGTTGGTGGCATAGATCGACGTGAAATTGTTCACCACGCGATATCCGCACGTTGTTCCGGTTGTCGCCCCACTCGTGCACATCGAGTCGCCCACGGCCGGCATGCTGGTCTGCGTCGAGACGACCGCCTGCGAATCCGTGGCGTACTTGCCTCCGTCATAGATCCGCGGATCGTTGCCGCTCACCCTGATGACCGAGATGTCGCCGTACTTGGTGGTGCCGATGTCGCAGCTGCTTTCCGTCGTTTCGCAGAGCGAGTTCTGATAGCCGTCACTCGTGCCGATGCGGTTGACCCAGCGGGTGCCCTCCGTGTTCAGCGTCGACGCGTCACCTGGAAAGGGGAGGGTGCAGTGGCCGGCGGTCACCAGGAAGTGCTTCGAGCCATCCGAGCGCTGCATCGGAAAGGCCGTGGAGCAGTGCAATCCACTGCTGCCATAGCCGCTCCACGCCGCCCCACCCCAGTAGGGAAACCTGTCCCGATACCGGTCAGGTCCGTCCGTCTGACTAGGCACGGTGGGTACATGGCGAACCGTCACCGCGTCGCCATAGTCGGCCGCCAGGGCGGCTCGGGCATCGTCAGTGATCGACTTCAGCCCGACGATGACCCCGTTGTGCTCCCAGTCGAGTCCGGTGCTCACGATGGGGACCGACGCGATGCTGCCACGCGTGATGATCTCGTTGGACAACCGGCTGAGGTCCGCGAAGCTGCGGGTGGCCTGTGTCACTTCGCCCGTGGAACCGGTCGCGGACCGGGCGGCCGCCTGTGTCCGGTCCGACGCGCCATGCGGGACGGCGGCGACGACCTTGCCGCGTGCCTTGTCGTACCAGACGCCGGCCCACTGTGTGGGGTTGTCGAGCATCAACCGGTTGATGGCCTCGATCTTCTTGACGGCCTGTTCCGGCGCCACGGCCGGTGGCGCCATGTCGGCAAGGGCGGCGAGCGGACGAGCGACCGCGTTCGCCGAACCGGCGGGACTCAGCGTCACCGCCGCCGCGGCGATCGCGGACGAGAACAGCGCGAATGCGCGCTGCCTCCTTCGAGGGTTGGTGGCCACCTGTACTCCTTTGCGTGTCCCCTGATTCGGGGCAGGGGCGTCGATGCGCGAATGCGCTCGACATCGGCGCAGACTGTCCGCCGATGCGGAAGCCCATCCAACCGAGCGGGTCGTTTCCTCACGGTTTCCCGGTCAACCCAGACCGGCTCCGATCGGCTGGCCGAGTACCCGCGCAGGCCCAAGAGGGCGCTCAGGAGCCGGAGCCCAAGACGCGCCGCTTGAAGGTTTGGGTCTTGACCGTAATTGATCAAGACCTCCATACTGCCGACCAATCGATCACCCGCCCACGGGGACTGGCGCGCCCATCAAGCAGAACCCACACCAGGACACGCAGTTGTTCGATGGTTACTGGCGGGCACTCAGGTAAGGAGAGCGACAGTGTTCCGTTCAAGATTGGCCGCGGCAACTGGGGCGGCTTCGTTCGCACTGCTATCGCCCATCGCACCCGCGATCGCGGCATCGGCCGACTACCAGGCCGAGATCTGCGTGGTCAACCACGGGCTCATCGAGTCCAACCACTCGGGCTACACCGGCACCGGGTTCGTCAACACCGACAACGTCACCGGAGCCTCGAGAGTGCACGGTCAGCGGCCCGGCGACCTCGGTGATCGTACGCTATGCCAACGGCACCAGCGCCAACCGGTCGGTCCGCTACGGCACGACCATTGTCGACTTCCCGGGCACCGGGTCATGGAACACCTGGAAGACCGCGACCTTCCCGGTCAGCCTCGCGGCCGGCATGCACACCATCCGCCTGACCGCGACCACCGCCGGCGGCGCGCCCAACATCGACAAGCTCACCCTGGACAACAGCACGGCCGGCTCGGGTGATGTGATCAACGTCGCCACCGCACAGCAGCTCCGTACGGCTCTGGCCGGCGCCCGCCCCGCCCAGACGATCCAGCTGGCCGGCGGGACCTACCACGGCTCGTTCATCGCACAGCGCGCGGGTACGGCTTCCGCGCCGATCACGCTGCGTGGCCCCCGCGATGCCGTACTGATCAACGACGGCCCTGGCGGCAGCGGGCCCTCGTGCTCGGCACCGGTCAGCGGCTTCGACCCGGGATACGGCGTGTGGCTGTACAACGCCTCCTACTGGGCGCTGACCGGCTTCACCGTGGCGAACGCCGACAAGGGCGTCGTCCTCGACAACTCCCAGCACGTCCTCCTCGACGACCTGTACATCCACCACATCGACGAGGAGGCCGTCGCCTTCCGCAGGTCGTCGGCCGACGGCACCATCCGCAACTCCCGCATCGAGCACACCGGCCTAAAGAACCCCCAGTACGGCGAAGGCGTCTACATCGGGACATATCACAGCAGCTGGGGCTGCTACGGCAACTCCGGCGGCGTCGACCGCTCCGACCGCATCCAGGTGATCGGCAACACGATCGGCCCCTACGTCACCGCCGAGCACGTCGACATCAAGGAAGGCACTCAGAACGGCGTGATCCGCGGCAACACCTTCAACGGCACCGGCCTGTCAGGTCAGAACTACGCCGACTCCTGGGTCGACGCCCAGGGCAACAACTACCTGATCGAGAACAACACCGGCACGTTCGCCAAGCCCGGCACCTTCGCCAACGGCTACGAAACCCACACCATCATCACCGGCTACGGCTGCGGCAACACCTGGCGCAACAACACCTCCGACCTGGGCGGCGTCGGCGGCTACGCCATCTACGACTCGGCAAGGTGCGCGTCCAACCCGAACCGGATCTACTCCTCCAACACAGTGACCAACGCCCGCAAAAGCCTGACCAACCTCCCCATCACTCCATGAGGTGCACGCCCCGAAGGTAGGGCACTGCTGCCGGCCAGGTAAGACAGCCGTGACTACGCAGCGGAATCATCGGACGCGTGGTCCCGGCGGAGTGGGAGGGTGACGGTCACGATCAGGCCGCCTTCGTGCCTGGGGCGGATGGTGGCTTCGCCGCCGTGGGCGTGGGCGATGGAGCGGACGATCGACAGGCCGAGCCCGGCGCCCTGCGCGCCGCGCAACCGGTCGGCGCCCAACCGTCGGAATGGTTCGAACAGCGAGGGGATCTCGTACGACGGTATGTCCGCACCGGTGTTGCTCACCTCGAGCTCCACCCCGTCGGCCACGGTACGGCTGGTGACGCGGACCCAGCCGCCGGTGTTGTAGCGGATCCCGTTCTCCAGAAGGTTGTGCACCAGCCGCTCAAGGAGCAGACCGTCCCCGACGGTCGGGGTCGCGTCGGCCGCACAGTGGATCACCACGTGGGCCTTGTCTGCTTGCGGGGTGAGCTCGTCGGCGACGTGGCGGACCACGTCCTCCAGATCAATCGGAGCCTTCTCGGTGATCTCGCTGTCAGCGTGGGCGAGCACGAGGAGTCCGGAGATGAGCCGCTCGTGCCGGTAGCTGATCTCCATGAGTCCCTCGCCGAGCTGCTTGACGTCCTCGGAGGCGCTCTTGCGCAGCATGGCGAGCTCGACGAGGGCGCGGCTGAGGGTCAGCGGGGTGCGCAGTTCGTGGGAGGCGTTGGCGACGAAGCGGCGCTGGCCGTCGAAGGATCTGTCGAGGCGTTCCAGCATGGTGTCGAAGGTGTCGGCGAGGTCCTTGACCTCGTCCTCTGGGCCGTCCAGGGAGATGCGTTCGTGCAGGTTGCGGTCGGCGGCCGAGGCCGCGGCGATTCGGCGGGCGGTCGCGGTGATCTGGTGCAGCGGTTCGAGGACACGTCCGGCGATCAGCCAGCCGAATCCGACCGCAGCTCCGCCGACCAGGAGGAGCGCGATCCCGCTTTGGGTGAGCAGCGAGGTGGTGGCCGCCTGGTGCAGGGTGGCGCGCTGGTCACTCATCCAGCGCACTGCCGCGTCTCCGGTCAGTCTGCTGCCGTCGGGGGTGACCACGAGCGCGTCGGCTACGGGCGGAGGTTCGGGATGGGCGACGGGTCCGACGACCATCTTCGAGCTGGAGGCGTTGAGTTGCTGGGTGAACAGCATGTATGTGGTGCCGAGCAGCAGCATCCCGGCGACGAAGAAGAGCCCGCCGTACAGGAGCGTGAGCCGGGCGCGCAGCGTGATGCGGCGCATCCGTAGGTTGAGGAGCTTCACCCGATGCCATCTCTCAAGTCGTGAACGTTGGATTCATCATCGCTCACCTGGTGTTTCCTCCCGGTTTTCCGGGCGGGAAACCGTGGGGAAACGGCTCTTCGCGTTGGATACGGCTTCGAAAGCATCCCTGGACGTTCAGGAGAGATCCATGGCACTCGACGGCATCAGCCGCCGCTCACTGCTGGGAGGCGCGGCACTCGTGGCCGCCTCGCTGGCTACCATCGGCGTCGCCCGGGCCGACACCCCCAAGCGCTTGCGCCTCCCCTTGCCCGCCCCGACCGGTCCACACGCCATCGGGACAGTGTCGAAGAGGCTGGTCGACCGATCCCGCAAGGACCCGTGGCTTCCCACGCGTGATCGCGAGCTGATGGTCAGCGTGTGGTACCCCGCCCATCCCGGCGGCGGGCAGCAGCGGGCGCCATGGATGACGAGCGCGGCCCTGGCCAAGTACCGGCCGGAGTTGGAGCGCATGCTCACCCAGACCGCGCAGATGCGGCAGACAGGCGACGGCACGATCTCGCTGGCCGGAGTGGAATTCCCCACCACGCACGCCCGATACGGAGCACCGGTCAGGAGGGCGGCCTCGCCGTACCCTGTGCTGCTCTTCTCCCCGGGGGCGGCCGCCGACAGGGAGGAGCACACGACGATCGCCGAGGACCTGGCCAGCCACGGCTACATAGTGATCACCCTCGGGCACACCTATGACGCCGCGGAGATCGAGTTCCCCGGAGGGCGGGTGGAGGTGGCGGGCCCGCCGCTGAGCCAGGACGGCTCGGCCGAGGTTCTGAAGGCACGCTATGCCGACGCGCTGTTCGTGCTGGACAGCCTGGACAGCCTGGACAGCCTGGACGTGCGTCCGGGGAAGATCGGCATGTTCGGCCATTCGCTCGGCGGAGCCACCACAGCCCAGGCGATGGCACACGACAGGCGCGTCCTGGCCGGTATCGACCTGGACGGTACTCCGATCCCTGATGTTGCGATCACTCCGCCGGACAGGGGCGGCGACACGACCCCTGAGAAGGCCGCGGAGCTGGCCGGAGCCATCGCGCGCAAGATCGGCGATCGTCCCTTCATGATCATGAGCAGCAATGGGCAGGGGCCGCAGCAGTTGGGCGCGCTGATGGACGGGTTCTGGAGCAACCTCAGCGGATGGCGGCGCTTCCTGTCGGTGAAGGGCACGACCCACGGCAGCTACACAGACGCGGAGACGCTGATGCCGGAGCTGGTCAAGGCCGGCAGGATCTCGGCCGGCCTCGCCGCCGCGGTCATCGGCCCGTCCCGCGTGCTTCCTGCCCAGCGCGCCTACATCCGCGCGTTCTTCGACCGCCACCTGCGCGGCATGCAGGCACCGCTCCTGGATGGCCCTTCGGCCGACTATCCCGACGTCATCTTCTTCCCCGCTCAAGGAGAGTCCTGATGAAGACCGCGTTGGTCGGCCTGGCCGCGGCGTTGGCGCTGACTGGATTCGCGAGCGCCCCGGCCGCCGCCTCGAAGGCGGCCGCCTGTGCACCCGCCACGCAGCCCCCGCCACCGGTGCAGCCCACCACGATCGCCACGATCGAGCAGGCGTATCGGTGCATCTTCGACCACTACTACGGTGGCGACCGTCTCGACGACCGCACGCTGCTGACAGGCGCGTTCGCCGGACTCACCCAGGAGTTGCAGCGTCGCGGGCTCGACCAGGCCGATGCCACGCTGCCGCCGCTGTCCGGCGACCGCGACCGTGACTGGGAGGCGTTCCGCGCGGTCTACGAGCGCGTGAGCGGTGAGGTCCCGGACAAGCCGGAGGTCGAGCAGGCGCTCGCCGGGGCGACCATGACCGCCATGATCGGCACCCTCCAGGACAACCACGCCCGCTGGATGCGCCCTGAGGTCCCGCCCGGCGCCAAGCCCGGCGACGCCTACGGCCTGGGTATCACGGGGCTGTCCGGCAGGCAGGGCTCGCGGCCCGACCCGGCGGCGACCGGGCCGCTGTTCGTCACCTCGATCGCGGCCGGCAGCCCCGCCGCACAACGCGGCCTCAAGCCCGGCGACGTGATCATCTCCGCCAACGGCTCGGCGCCGTTCGCCGGCGGCGTGCTGTCGACCGGCGTGCTCAACCTGCTCGATCCTCAATACCCGGATCAGGAGCCGGTACGGCTCACGCTGCGCCGTCCCGCCACGGGCCGGACATGGACGACCACCGTCAAGCCAGGGCTCTACCGCACGGCGCCGCCCGCGGTGTCGTCGAAGACGCTCCCCGGAGACATCGCCTACGTGGCGCTGCCGGGGTTCTTCCAGGGTGCCGCCGACCAGGTCCTCGCCCGACTGCGCGAGCAGCCCGAAGCCCGCGGCGTCGTGCTCGACCTGCGCGGCAACCGCGGCGGCTCCGATGCCGAGGTGAACCGGCTCTTGGGCGCCTTCGTCCACGGCAAGGTCACCGCCTACCACTGCGACGCGCAAGGATCATGTACGGCTGGCCGTACCGACGACAGCGTGCCGCTCCTCGGGCTGCCGCTTGTCACGCTGACGGACAGGGTTTGTGGCTCGGCCTGCGACCATTTCACTTCTGCGGTCAAGGACCTGAAGGTCGGCCCCCTGGTCGGCACGCGCACCGGCGGTGTCGTGTCAGGCCCCGCCAGCGCCTACACGCTCTCGGACAACAGCGCGTTGCTGCTGCCCACGCTGCACCATCTGGGGCCGAACCGGGAGATCGTCAATGGCATCGGCGTCGCCCCCGACCACTACCGGCCGCTGACAGCCAGGGACCTGTCCACCGGCAAGGATCCCGCCCTGGAGAAGGCGCTGGACATCCTGACTTCGAGCACGAGCACGAGCACGAGCACGAGCGTGAAGCCGACGCCGTCGGCCAGCCCGACCTCATAATCCGCCGTGTCGGAGATGTAGTGAGGCGAACCCATGGCAGGCCACGGCCTGCCATGGGTACCGCCGCGGGCCTGGTAGCGGGCCAGTCGGCTGCGCCGCGCCGTACCGAGACGGGCCGCCGGCTGGTCAGTGCATGCGGTAGCCGACGCGGGTGATGGTTTCGATGACGTCCGGATCGCCCAGCTTGCGCCGCAGTTTGAGCATGGTGAGCCGCACCGCGCCGGTGAAGGGGTCGGTGTGCTCGTCCCAGACCTTCTCCAGCAGGTGCTCGGTGGACACCACCACACCGTCGGCACGCAGCAGCTCGGCGAGCACGGCGAACTCCTTGTTCGACAGCGGCACGTACCGGCCGCCTCTGAACACCTTGTGCCGGGCCGGATCGAGCGTGATGTCCCCACGGCAAAGCACTGGCGGTACGGCAGGCCGGGAGCGACGACCCAGGGCCAGCACGCGGGCTGCGAGCTCGGTGAAGGCGAAAGGCTTGACGAGGTAATCGTCAGCGCCCAGGGACAAACCGCAGACCCGGTCTGCGACCTCGGCGGACGCGGTGAGCATCAGCACACGAGCGTCCGAACCCGACTCGACGAGCCGGCGGCAGACCTCGTCGCCGTGCACACCAGGCAGGTCCCGGTCCAAGACGACCACGTCGTAGTCGTAGACGTCGATGCGCTCCATCCCGGTGGCACCGTCGTAGGCGACGTCGACCGCGTGCGACTGCTCGCGCAGCCATTCGGCGATCGCGTCGGCGAGCACCGCCTCGTCTTCCACCACCAGTATCCGCATCGTCACGTTCCTTCCTGCGGTGTCGTCCCTGGCCATGGTGACAGACGGGCCGTTTCCCGCCTGTTTGCCCCTGAGGGAAACCGCCGGGAAACGGCTCATGGAGTTCCATGGCATCCTCGGCGGCCGGATCTCCTCCGGCTCCGATGAAAGGAGACTCCAATGCGGATGCGAACCTCCGGCACCCTGGTGTTCGCGCTGGCCATGGCGCTGGCCGGGTGCGGCGCGCAGGCCGACGGCGCGAGACAGGTGGCCTCGGCCAGCGGCGTCGCGACCCAGGGCGCCGCCCAGCCGGCCAAGAGCGCCGATCAGGCGGAGATGGGAGTGAAGTTCGCGCAGTGCCTGCGCGAGCACGGCGTGAACGTGGCCGATCCCGAGCCGGGCAAAGGCGTCACGATCACCTCCGACAACGGCAAGGTGGATTCGGGAAAGATGCACAAGGCGATGGAGGCCTGCCGCCAGTTCGATCCCATGGCCAACCAGCCGGCGGGCGCGGACACCCAGGCCCAGGAGCGGATGCGCAACCTGGCTAAGTGCATGCGCGAGCACGGCGTGGCGTCCTTCCCCGACCCGGAGCCGGGCGGCGGCATGCGGCTGGACGCCCAGGTGCAGCAGGATCCCGACTTCGCCAAGGCGCAGAAGCTGTGCATGGGCGACATGCCCGGTACCCCACGGAGCGGCGGCAATGGGTGAGGCGGCGCTCCGGCGCTCTGCTCGCCCTCGCCGTACCGGAAGGATCATCGCGATCGCCGGCTCGGGGATCCTGGCCGCGGCGGCCTTGGCCACGGCGCTGATCACGCGAGGCGGAGTCGTCCGCGACACGCCTACGGCCGGCCAACTGCCTCCCAGCACCGCGCAGGTGGCCCGGCAGACGCTCAGGGACACCACTGACAGCAACGGGCAACTGGGCTTCGGTCCCACGAACACGATCGTGAGCCGGCTGTCGGGGATCCTCACCCGGCTGCCCGAAGTCGGCGGCAAAGTGTCGCGCGGCAGGACCCTCTATTCGGTGGACGACGAGCCGGTGACGCTGATGTACGGCTCACTGCCCGCCTACCGCGACCTGCGCACCGGCACGGAGGGACCGGACGTGCGGCAGCTCGAGCGCAACCTCAAGGCGCTCGGTTACAGCGGCTTCACCGTCGACGATCAGTACACGGCGCAGACCGCGTCCGCCGTCAAGAAGTGGCAGAAGACGCGCGGGCTCGATCAGAGCGGCTCGGTCGAACTGGGCCGCGTGGTGTTCGCTCGCGGCGCGGTGCGGGTGGACAGCCTGGAGGCGGCCAGGGGCGACGCCGTCACCCCGAACGGGAAGGTCCTCTCCGTCACCGGCACGACGCAGGCCGTCACGGTGGAACTCGACCCCGCCGAGCAGCGCCTGGCACGGCCCGGCCGTACAGTCACCGTCAAACTGCCCGACGACAGGAGCATCCAGGGCCGCATCTCCACCGTCACCACGGTGATCGAACCAGGCGAAAGCCAGAACGACGACCCGACCACCAAGGTGGAGGTTGTCATCGCCCTCCATGGCGAGCGAGCCCAACGGGCTGCCCGCAATTACGCCCTCGCCTCGGTCACCGTCTCCTTCGTCGCCGGCGAACGGAAGAACGTGCTCACCGTCCCGGTCGCGGCCCTGGTAGCCCTGCGCGGCGGCGGCTTCGGTGTGGAGACCGTGCGCGGCTCGACCACCGGCTACGTCCCGGTGCGCACCGGCCTGTTCGCCGACGGCCAGGTGGAGATCTCCGGCGACGGGATCACCCAGGGCACGACCGTAGGGATGCCGAAATGATCCGTCTCACCGACGTGACCAAGACCTATCCGGGCGGCGTCGCCGCGCTCGCCGGAGTCTCGCTGGAGGTGGAGTACGGCGAACTCCTCGCCATCGTGGGCCCCTCCGGCTCCGGCAAATCGACCATGCTTCACTTGATCGGCACGCTGGATCGGCCTACCACCGGCAGCGTGCTCATCGAGAGCCACGACACCGCCGCCCTGTCGGACGCCGAGCTGTCCGCGCTGCGCGCCCGCCGGATCGGCTTCGTCTTCCAGCAGTTCCACCTCGCACCGGGCACCTCCGCCCTGTCCAACGTGGCCGACGGCCTGCTGTACACCGGGCTGCGGCCAGCTGAGCGGCGACGGCGGGCCGCGGCGGCGCTGGATCGCGTGGGGCTGGGGCATCGCATGGAGCACCACCCGCATCAGCTGTCCGGCGGTGAACGCCAGCGCGTCGCAGTCGCCCGCGCGGTAGCGGGCGACCCGGCGCTGCTGCTCGCCGACGAGCCGACCGGCGCCCTGGACTCCGCCTCCGGCGCCGGGGTGATGGCGTTGCTGCGCGAGTTGCACGCCACCGGCACCACCGTGGTCATCATCACCCACGACCGGGAGATCGCCGCCTCCCTTCCCCGACAGGTGCGCATGCACGACGGGCAGGTGATGCACTGATGGCCGCAACATCGCTGCGCCCCGCCCGGATGTGGCCCAGCGACGTGCTCCGGGTCGGCGCGGCCGGGCTGCGGACCCGGCCCCTGCGGGCCCTGCTGTCGGCGCTCGGCATCGCCATCGGCATCGCCGCCATGGTCGCCGTGCTCGGCATCTCCTCCTCCTCGCGCGCCGAACTCGACCACACCCTGTCCGCGCTGGGCACCAACCTGCTCACCGTGTCCCCGGGCAAGACCTTGATGGGCGCGGACGCCCGGCTGCCGGCCACCGCCGAGGCCATGGCCGGCCGCATCGGGCCCGTCGAGTCGGTGTCGGCCATCGGCCGGGTCACCGCGGCCAAGGTCTACCGGACCAGCAAGATTCCCGCAGTGGAGACCAATGGCATCGCCACCTACGCCACCAGGACCGGCCTGCTCGCCGCCCTCGGCGTCAAGGTCCGCAGCGGCACCTGGCTCAACGCCGCCACCGGCGGCTACCCGGCGACCGTGCTCGGCTCGGCGGCCGCGGAACGACTCGGAATCGGTCACGCAGGCCCGCAGACCCAGGTGCTCATCGGAGGCGTACGGTTCACCGTCGTCGGGGTGCTGGATCCCGCCGCGCTGGCTCCCGAACTGGACACCGCGGCGCTGGTCGGCTGGCCCGTCGCACAGGCCCGGCTCGGCTTCGACGGCCGCCCCACCACCGTCTACACCCGCTCCGCCGATGCTGAGGTCGAGGCGGTGCGCTCGGTGCTGGCCGCCACCGCCAATCCCGAAGCACCCAACGAAGTCCAGGTCTCCCGCCCCTCCGACGCGCTGGCCGCCAAGCAGGCCGCCGGCCAGGCGTTCACCGGACTACTGCTCGGACTCGGCGCGGTGGCACTACTGGTGGGCGGGGTCGGCGTGGCCAACACCATGGTCATCTCCGTCCTGGAACGCCGCGCCGAGATCGGGCTGCGCCGCTCACTGGGCGCCACCCGCGGCCAGATCCGCACCCAATTCCTCGCCGAGTCGCTGCTGCTTTCCGCCCTCGGTGGGATGGCGGGCGCGCTGCTGGGCGTCGTAGTCACTGCCTGTTACGCCCTTTACCAGGGCTGGCCCGCCATCGTGCCCTCCTGGGGAGTGATCGGCGGCGTCGCCGCCACCCTGGCCATCGGCGCCCTGGCCGGCCTCTACCCGGCCATCCGCGCCGCCCACCTCTCCCCCACCGAAGCCCTCGCCACTCCATAACCAGAGCCCTGAAGAGGCAGATACCCACCGCCACGTGGTGCCGCGGTGGGAAACCACGACTGGTGCCCGGCCGGCTCGAGCCGATCACGTCGACGGATGTCCAACGAGGCGATCGAGGCCGGGTTGATGTCGGGATCAACGAGTGGTCGAAGCGGGGCAGTCTGTTGGACAGCCCGGTGGGGCTGGTGTTCGATATAGAAGGTCTCGAACTCGCGCAGAGCATGCAGAAGGTGGCGCTGGTTCCAGAGCAAGGTTCGATCCAGCAACTCGCGCCGACAAGTCTGGATCCATCGCTCCATGATGGCGTTCATCCTCGGCATACGGACGCCGCTGATGACGCGCACTCCCGCACCGGCTAGCACGGCATCGAAGGCCGCGGTGAACTTGGCGTCTCGGTCACGGATGAGGAACCTCGCTGAACTGCCCGCGTCCTGCAGGTCCATGACGAGGGTGCGGCCGAGCTGGGTGACCCACTGCCCGGTGGGGTGCGCGGTGACACCGAGGATCCGCACCTGGCGGGTGGCGTGCTCGATGACCGCCAGGACGTACAGTCGCGCCCCCACCAGCGTGCGGACCTCGAAGAAGTCGCAGGCCAACAGCACGTTGGCCTGACTGCGTAAGACTCGGACCAGGTGGTGTGCTCCCGTTCCGGAGACGGATCGATGCGGTGGGCTTTGAGGATCTCCCAGACCGTGGAAGCCGCGACCTGGATACCGAGCGCAGCGAGCTCGCCATGGATACGCCGGTAGCCCCACGAGGAGTTTCTCGCGGCCCAGCCGCAGCACCAGCAAGCGGATGGACCGGATAGTGGGCGGGCGTCCCCGCCGCCGATGAGCACTTGCTGCGGCGTCCCGGCGCCGCAGCAGATCACGATGCCAGCGCAGGATCGTGTCAGGGCGGACCAGCAACGTGAGACGCCGCAGCGTGCCCATAGGCAGACGATGGAGCAGCCCCGCGAGGAGGAACCGATCTTCCCGAGTGAACGCGGGCTTGTTCACCTGCCGCTGCAGCACGGTCGACTGATGCCGGAGCACCAAGATCTCGATGTCCTTGTCGCGATCGCGTGCAGACAACAACCGCAGGAACGAGAAGACGGTCGTCGCCGTGAGGTAGGCCAAGCGCAGCAACACGACCGATCATCCTGCCGCTGGCACAGCGCTCGAGGCGCTCACCCGAGGTGTGAATCATCCACCAGCCCTTGACCTGCACGGATGAGTATTCGGCACCCGCAGGCGTCGAAGAGGCGCTCCTGCGCGAGCGGCCGTTGCGGATCGTCCACGCGGTGGAGCCGATGGTGCACGGCGTAAGCGACGAGGCCGAACCCGACGCCGCCCAGGCACGCCAATGGGGCAGGCACGTGCTCCAACAGGCCGAGGAACTGGCGGCCCTACGCGGCGGGGACGTCGTCGTCACCACAGAACTGCTGCCCGGCCCAGTCGCCGAAGCCCTGCTGGCGGAGTCGGACGCCGCATCGACGCTGGTGATCGGCAGCCGAGGGCTGGGCGGCTTCACCGGACTGCTGCTCGGATCCGTCGGCCTACGGCTGGCCGGACACGCCCAAGGACCTCTGGTGGTGGTGCGAGGCTCGCCCACCACCCGCCACCACGAGGTCGTGATCGGCATGGACAAGGCCGAGAAGTCGCAGGCCGCGATCGAATACGCCTTCGAGGAAGCCCGGCTCAGGCAGGCCAAGCTCCGCGTGATCCACACCTGGTTCGTGCTGCCCACCCGCTACGAAAGCAGCCTGATCCTCGAAGGCGACGGGATCCCCGCCCACGAGCGGAAGGTGCTCCACGAGACGCTGGCCCTGTGGCGAGACGCCTACCCTGACGTCCCCGTGCTCGAATCCGTGCTCTATGGCCACGCGGTTGCCGCCCTCTGCGACGCCTCCGCCAGGGCCGACCTGGTCGTCGTCGGATCACACGGCCGCAGCAAGCTCGGATCCGCCCTGCTCGGCTCGGTCAGCCACGGAGTCCTCCACCACGCGCACAGCCCAGTAGCCGTCGTCGGCCCAGGAGCACGGCGCGATCGTAAAGCGTGGCCGATCGGCACCAGGTTGCCGTGATCGCGTAGTCCTGTCGCATGGACCGGCGAGCGCTCACGAGCCAGTCTCGGCGTTCGACCGGGGATGCTCCGCCTTGGGCGCGGGGATGAACCGTCCCAGTTCGCTGCGGACCTGGTAGTGAAGGTGCATCAGGCGCCGGGTGTAACGGACCCTCGGCGACACGGGCGCACGCAGTTCACGCGTGGCGGCGGGTAGCCGGGCGAGCTCGGCGGCGCACCGGTCACGGATCGTGTCGATCGTTTCGGGGACCTCCAAGCGGCGTCCCTCGATCATCACGGGCCCGAGCAGCGGCCGGTGGTCAGGCGGAGGGCTCTCCTCGCGCAGGCCGACCACGTCGCCCGCCGGGCCCCGGAACACTTGCTTGGCCCCGGGCGCGGTGACCTTGCCCGGCGACAGCTTCATCACGGGCCGCTCGCCGTACTGCACCAGTTTGTAGGCGGTGTCGAGGTAGGGCGCGTCGGCTGACACGCCCATCTTGGTCCCGACGCCGTAGGCGTCGATCGGGGCGCCGGCGGCGACCAGCGCGGAGATGGCGTACTCGTCCAGCCCGCCGCTGGCGAAGATCTTGGCGTCTCTCATCCCCGCCTCGTCCAGCAACTGCCGGGTACGGCGGGCCAGGCTCGCCAGGTCCCCGGAGTCCAGTCGGACCCCGATCGGGCCGGGCAGGCGCATGCGTCGGGTCACGTCGATGGCCGCGCGCACGCCGGAGATCGTGTCGTAGGTGTCGACCAGGAAAGTGGTCTTGGCGGGGAAGTCGGTGGCGAACACCTTGAACGCGGTCTCCTCGTCACCGTGGGCCTCGATGAAGGAGTGCGCCATGGTTCCCGCGGTCTGCAGGCCGTAACGGCGAGCGGCCTCGACGTTGCTCGTGGCCGAGAACCCGGCGATGGCCGAGGCCCTGGCCACGGCCATCGCGGCGTCCAGCCCCTGGGCGCGGCGGAAGGCGAAGTCCACCAGCCGGGCGCCGCCCGCGGCCAGCACGCATCTGGCGGCCTTGCTGGCCACCGCCGTCTGGAAGGTGACGTGGTTGAGCATCACCGTCTCGACCAGCTGCGCCTGAGCGATGGGAGCGGTCACCTCGATCAATGGCTCACCCGCATAGACCACCTGCCCCTCCGGCACGGCCCACACATCGCCGGTGAAGCGCATCTCCCGGAAGACTCGCAGGACATCGGCGTCGTAGCCCTCGGTGTCGGCCAGGTAGCCGAGCTCCTCGGCGGTGAAGCGGAAGTCCTCCAGGAAGGCAAGGCAGTCCGCGAGCCCAGCAGCGACCAGGAAGCCACGCGTGGGCGGCAGTTTCCGGACGAACAAGCTGAAGGTCGCCTCGTCCGTCAGCTGATGCCGCAGGTAGCTAGCGGCCATGTTCAGCTCGTACAGATCCGTGAGCAGTCCACCGGCCATGCCATCAGTGTCCCGGGAACTCACGCGCGAGTCTGCGGCCCAATGACCTGGCTGGAAGGGCCGTTGGTCCCACGAAGCCCCATCCGGTCCGCGATCCAGGCTACGCGAAGCGATCGCGCGCACGGTGGCCAACGTCGGCTCGGGGCCACCGCCTGGTTGGCCCACCGCTCGGGTTGACGTCACCAGAGGAAAGGAAACTCTCAGTAATCTCGGCTACTGGCCTACCCATGAGGAAGCGGCTGCCCGACATCGGGCCAGGGTCCGCGTGGCCGTGGCGATCCGGTCTGCATACACCCGGTACGCCTTGCGCCCCGCCGATGTGGAGCCGTCCCCGGTGAGAGCGGCGCACTGCCCGAGCATGGTCTGGTGGAGTGTCAGCAGGGCGGTGACAGGCAGTGAGTAGCCCTGCCTGCGGCGGATGGCCCAGCCCTCGCGCAGCGCATCGCGGATCGTGGCGCTTGGGCTGTTCTGCAGGTGCTCGGCGAGCAGGCCGAGGATATCGATGGTCACCGGCTGATCGGCGGCCATCTGTTCCTGGTCGGCTGGTCACGGTCGCCGCACTGACGTACGAGCACGTCTTGTGGAACTGGCCCCGCGCAACACCGCGATTGCCCAGCAGGCAGCTTCTACCGCTGGCCTGGGCCAGGTCGAGGTGATGACAGCTGACGCCGCACTCACCGACTGCTACCAAGGCATAGTCCCTGCTGACCTCGTGCTGGCGTGCGGGGTATTCGGCAACATCACTGATGACGACATCCAGCGCACCATCGGCTACTGCTCACAGTTGTGCGATAACGGCGCCACGATCATCTGGACCCGACACCGTGCAACACCCGATCGTGTGCCGCTGATCTGCGACTGGTTCGAAGAACGTGGGTTCGAACGGCGATGGCTGTCGGACCCGGAGGCGGGGTTCGGCGTCGGTGTGCACCGCTCCGCTCTCCAGCCGTCGACGTCGTCGCTGATACGGCGCTTGGCACGGTCATGCGACGCGTCCGCGAGCTCGCGATGGCCCTGGCACGCTCCCCCGTGGCAGACAGCACGCCTGGCCTGCGGCTCCAAGCCGACATTTGTCCTAACGACGTCGTCGCCACTCCAGCTCAAGCAGTGTTCGTTCGTGGCTCACCGTGTTCGGCGTCGCAGCGCGCCCGCCACTCGGTGAGCGATGCGGGTGGCTCCGGCAGCGGCTGCTCCCCCGCGCCCCGCACGCCTTTGAGGTTCCTCTTCTCTCCTTCAAGAGTGCCGGGCCGGGGATGTGAGGTACTGACCAACTCGAGCTACAAGCATCTCCAACTCGTAGGCGATCAGGCCGATGTCGCTGTCCTGCAGGCAGAGCACCGCGAGCCGCGCCCCCTCCCCCGCGACGGTGATGACCAGGAAGGCTGACTTCCACTCAACGACTGTCTGCCGGACCGCCCCACCATCAATGCGGGAACTGATCCCTGTGGCCAGGCTCTGCAAGCCCGCAGCCCCCGCTGCCAAGTGCTCGGCGTCGTCGCTCGTCAGGTCTTTCGACGAGGCCACCAGCAGCCCATCACCGGAGAGCACGATCGCGTGCTCGATCTCCTTCACCCGCCTGACCAGATCGTCGAGCAGCCAGTCCAGGTCCGGTCTGGCCCCCACCTGTGCCACGGAGCTTCGCACGCCGCCTTCACCCACTACGCCGCTCGCCACTCTTGCTGCCCCCTGTTGATCGGTAGGAAATGAGCCATTCGGACTCGGCGGCCGCCGAACCGGTCGTACAGTAACGTCCCGCATCTGCACGGCTACTCACATAGAGGATGATCTTCATCCTGCGAGGTAAGATCATGCACTCTGGTGCATATTTCCTCTCCGTCGCCGAGGTCGTGACCCGTGCGATATGTATGGCCACAAGACAGGCCCTCGCGCAGGGTGACGATCATCACGGCCGGATCTGCGCCGCCATCCCCGCGGCTACCGCGCTGAAAGAGCCACCTCGCCACCAGCGGTCCGCGTTCATACCGGAGGAGATGACGGTGGAGCGGCTCGACCCCGCCGGATATCCGGTCGCGGTGAGGCTGCGGATCGACGTGGACGCCTTCGCCTCGGGCCAGCGGCGCAAGGTCCTGCGGGACAAGAACCGTCCCGGGATGCTGGTACGCCGCCACCGGGAGGTCTGCGTGTTCTCCTACCTGGCCGCCGAGTTGCGGTCGGGCGACATCGCGGTGACCGGGTCGGACTCGTTCGCCAACCTGCACGACCAACTCATGTCGCGGGAGGAGTGTCGCCCGCTGGTGCCGGCGTTCTGCGCCCAGGCGGGCATCCCGACCGAAGCGTCGGCGCTGAGCGCGCACTACCGGGACAAGCTCGCCGCCACCACGACGAGCGCCACCTCGCCCGCCTGATCACCCCGTCTGGACAGGAGCGACATCGACAGGAACCCTGGACCGGATAGCAGCCAACTCCCGCGTCGTCCACTACACCCGTGGGCATGGTGATACATCCATGCCGGCTGCCAGGAGACCAATAACTCCGAACCGTCCTACAGGTCAGCCCTGACCACTCCGACGAGGCGACCCGCCACAAAAAGGCCTTCGTCAAGATGTGGAACCCCGCCGCCCGCGAATACGGCCTGAAGGTCCACGCGGCAGACAAGATCTAGAGCCAACGCCGTTCAGTTAGGGCTCGCGGGTTATTAACACGCAGCTTTGATCTTCGATGGTAGGGGGTGCCTTTGACTTCGGCGAAGTCGTAGAGAGCTTCCAGCGTCGGCAGCCGACGAGGGTTTGGCTGGATGGTGTGTCCTGCCTGCTGGAGGAGTTGCCGGGTCTGGCGTATACGCCGGTTGAGGGTCTCGGGCCGGACGGTGAACAACTCGGCGATGGCGACCTGGGGTAAGCCGAGCCGGTCGTGGATAAGGGTGCTCAGCAGCCGGTCGGCGAGGGTGAGGATGGGGCGGCGTCCAGTGCCGGGAGCGGCCATGCGCGGGCGGTGGCCGCGCCGCTTGTCCAGGTGCGCTTCGCGCTGCTGGTCATGCAGCGTCAGCAGGGTGGCGATCAGGGTGTCCCAGTCCGGGCCGGTCAGTCCGGTCAGGGCGGAGTGGCAGAGCCAGGCCAGGTCGGGGCTCGGCTGGTCGAACGGGTCCGGGGCATCGTTGACCTGGGCGTAGGCCTGCGGGTGCAGCGTGTAGTTCCAGTCGCCGTGCCAATCGTGACGATGCAACGGTAGGGCGTCCATCTGCCTGTCGCTGATGGTGACGCCGGTCGGATAGGTGCTGGTGTCGAGGTCGGCGTGCACACGAAGCCCGGTGCGGGTGGTGGTGGAGGCGATGGTCTGCACAATGACCTCGTGGCTGCTCAGCGGTCGGCCTCGCCAGTTCATGGTGATGTGGGAGAACAGCCGATTCTCGACCTTGTTCCACTTGGAGGTGCCGGGCGGAAAGTGGCACACGGTGATCTCCAGCCCGGTCTGCAGGGCCAGCGCGGCCAGCTCAGCCTTCCAAGCTCGGGTGCGATAGCCGTTGGATCCTCCCGCATCGGCGGTGATCAGCAGACGTGTGGCCAGCGGGTAGTCGCTCCTGGACTTCGCCTACGCGATGATCGTCCCACCGTTCACCGGCCAGGACGTGGTCCGCGCCGTCCCCGGACTGGCCGACGAGAAGGGCTTCGTACCCGTCCTGGACACCTACCAGTCACGCGCCTACGCCGACGTCTACGCCGTGGGCGTGGCGGCCGCCGTCGACGTCCCGTGGACCTCCGCGATTCCCGTCGGGGTGCCCAAGACGGGCTTCCCCACCGAGACACAGGCCCACGTGGCCGCGGCCAACATCGCGGCAGCCGTACGCGGAGACTCCCCCACAACACACAACGAATTCGGGAAGATCCCCGCGGTCTGCATCATGGACGCGGGCAACAACGGCGTGCTCATCCTGGCCGACAAGATGCTGCCGCCCCGCAAGTTCGGCGTCATGGTCCCAGGACCTCAGTCGCACGCAGCGAAGATCATGTTCGAGAAGTACTTCCTCTGGAAGGCACGGCAGGGCTACGTCAGGCTGCCGTGAGGAGATGACCATGTCCCAGTGGCGGAAACTGGCCGATGCGAGCTGGGGCGCGCCCCGCGACCCCCAGTTCTTCGGTGAGCTCGACCTGGATGCGGCGACCGCGCTGGCCTTCATCGAGGAGGCACGGCGCCATTCCGGCGTGCATGTGACGATGACGCACGTGATCGGCCGCGCGGTGGCGCACGCCCTGTCCACCGTTCCCGAGCTGCGGGTACGGCGTGCCTTCCGGGGCCTGCGCCCCCGGTCGAGCAGCGACGTGTTCTTCATCGCGGTCAGTGACGATGGGCGGGAGCTCAGCGGGGTGAAGGTCGCCGATGCCGACCACAAGTCCGTCGTGGCCGTTGCCGAGGAACTCCAGCGTCGCGATCCCGGGTTGGAACGCGGCAAGGCCCTGCTGGCCCGGCTGCCCGGATGGCTGCTCCGCCCGGCGCTCGCCCTGGGTGCGTGGCTCACCTCGGATCTCGACCTCGACCTGTCCCGCATCGGCCTGCCGCGGCAGGCGTTCGGCGGCGCGATGGTCTCCTCGGTGGGCATGTGGGGCATCGACCGGGCTTTCTCGCCGCTGGCCTCCTACTACCGCGTGCCGGTGCTCGTGCTCGTCGGCGCCGTGCGCATGCGGTCGGTGGCAGTGGCGGGCGACGTGGTGGTGCGGCCGATGCTCACGCTCACCGCCACCTTCGACCACCGCTACACGGACGGGTTCCACGCGGCGCGCTTCGCCGCCGCGATCAGGGAGTACTACGCCGATCCCGCCGCCTTCGAGCCGCGCGCGTTGGCGATCCCGCAACAGCAGAGCGCATGAAACCGGATGCCGTCCTGCCCCGGTCCGGCTCTCGCAGGACTCCCTCTCGAGGAGATCAGATGGAAGCTCGCGGTGTCGTCGTGGGTTGCGACGGTTCCGCCCCCGGCGACCACGCGCTGTGCTGGGCGGCGGATGAGGCCGAGTCCAGGAACCTCCCGCTCACGCTCTGCCACGTCTGGGACTGGCCCTACCACGAGTGGCCCGGCGAGGTGGTCCCGCTCGAGCTGGTGGGCCGCCCTGCCCGGTCGCCGTGGTCCACGAATAGCGCCGCTCTCAAGTGATGATGGCGAGGAGCAGCATGAGCGCTCCCGCGACGACCAGCAGCGCCGCCCACACGAGGTGCTTGGCGAGCCGGGCGATCCAGCCACCAGCGAACGTCCGGCCATGGGGGTGTCTGCGGAGCGAGGCCGCTGATGGCCTTGATGCGGCGGACGAACGCCGGATCCTCCTGGGTCAGACATTCCTGGAGCCTCGAGGCAGTGTTCGGGAGGTCAGCGGAGGTGGCAGATTCCAGCATCGTCAGGATCATGGCTCGAGGCCCCAGATTCGACTGCAGGATGCCGCTCGCGCCGTGCTGGCGGACTCTCCTGACTGCATGTCAACGACGGCTGGATCTCCAGGCCCAGGCAAGCATTCCGGGCCGTCTGTCGGGTAGATCACTGTTCGAGTGTTCTGGCTCGCGGATCACCTCCGCTGCTCGCTACTAGGCCTGCTGTCGTAGTCGTAGGCAGCGTGAAGGCAACCGACATCCGCGTGCCAGCGGTCACCGTACCCGAGACACGCTGCCAGCAAGCCACCCCGCGACACACCGACCGGCGATCCAACTTCAGCAGACACGTATCGCTTAACCTGCAAAAACAGGATCACGTAGAAGATTGATTCAGAGACTATGCGGATGGCCGTCACGACCTATGCCGGCGCCCAGGGAGCACAAGCCTCATGACTGAACAGCCTGCCCCCATGGAGCCGCCTGGCCCACCAGAACGGCACGAGGCCGGCGAGGGAACGACGCCCCAAGAACCGACGCCGGGGAAACCAGCACCGCCGACCGGGGCTGCGTGGCGGCACGCTTTCCGCGACCGGGTGAAGGAGCAGCTGGGCCTACGCGGGATGATCAGCGAGTACATGATCCCCGTTGAGACCAACACCGTGTGGTACACGCTCGGCGGGGTACTGGCGATCTCGCTGGTCCTCGAGATTCTCACCGGGATGCTGCTGGCACTGCGCTATGTTCCCGATGCGGGCCGGGCGTACCAGATCACGCAGATGCTGCTCCGCGAAGGTGGCTGGTCAGTCGCGCTCAACTTCCACTACTGGAACTCGTATGTGATCTTCGCGCTCGTCATGGTGCACATGATGCGGGTCTTCTTCAGCGGCGGTTACCGTGGGCCGAGGATAGGGCTGTGGGAGATCGGGGTCGCGCTCGCGGGCTCCGTATTCCTGATCAGCATCACGGGTGAGACCCTGCACTGGGACGAGCGGGGGTTCGCGGTCCCCTGGCACATGTCGGAGATCCTGGAGGCCGTGGGGCTGGACAAACCCCTCCATTACACCCAAGCCGATCTGCTGAACATCTCGAAGGCCACCGGCCTGCTCATCCCGTACTACGCGATGCACGTGTCGATCCTGCCGGTGCTGCTACTGGCGCTGATCGCGATGCACTACTACCTGATCAAGGTCAAAGGCATCTCGCTGCCGTTCTGGCACAAGCCGACCGGTCGCACGGTCCCGTTCACAACGCATGTGAAGCTGTGGTTCGCCTACAGCGCGGTGATCCTCGGGATCGTACTGCTGATCTCCATCTTCGTGCCACGCGACCCAGGACCGGCCCCGCAGCTGCTGCCGAGCTCTCCGTTCTACGGCTCGGAAAACGGCCCTGGCGAGCTCGGCATCGTGCCGACCTTCCCGATCAGCTGGACGCACGGCATGAACCGCCTCGTCACCATCGCGTTCGGGCTGGAGCCGGACATCTGGGGCACCATTCTCGGCCTAGTGCTCATGGCAGCGGCGCTGATCGCCATCCCGTTCCTCGACCGTGGCGGACCCGGTGAACCCCACAGCTGGCAGGAAGCACGAAGCCTGCGCCGGCGAGGGTGGGCGTATCTGGCGATCGGGCTGTTCTGGTTGATCATGATCGTTGGCGTGGTGACCAACATCATCACTCCCAAGGGGTGAGCGAGAATGTCGCGGAAATCCTGCGGGGCCGGCGATGTTCGCGCATGACGTGCACCTGCTCCTCGCCCTCGTCACCACCGTGGCGATGCTGGTCGTGGCGGCGGACGGCGCCGTGCGCGTGGCCTCGGGCAGCCCACCGGGCAGGATCGCGGACGTCGGCGCGAAGGTTCTGCTGGTCCTGGTGATGATGGCCGCCGCCGGTGGGCTCGCCCTGCTCGTCAGCGAGCACCGTCCAGGGGAGCTCCTGCACGGCATGTACGCGTTCCTGGCGCTCGGCGCGGTCCCCGTGGCCGATTCGCTCTTCTCCAGGACCTCTACGCGCCCACGGGCACTCGCGCGCTGCCTGGGTGCCGTGGTCGGTGTGGTGATACTGGTGCGGCTCTTCAACACGGGTTGAGCAGCCGTTTCTAGACTGCTCGCTAAGCGACGCATTCCAGAGAGAATGAACCGCCCCAGGTTTCATGGAGGCCCTGGTGTGCCCACCACCCGGCGGGAGTAGGCGTCCAGCACCACGCAGCAATACACCTTGCCCTCCCGGGTCGGATGATCGGTGATGTCGGTGATCCACAGCCGGTCGGGTTCGGTCCTGGCGAAGGCCCGGTCCCCCAGGTCGGTGGCGATCTGGACCGGCTTGGCGCGCCGCCACTTGGGCCGGCCGCTAAGGCCTTCCAGCCCGGCCCGGCGCATGAGTAACTCCACCGCTCCGTGGCTGACCGGGACCTGATGGCCCAGGCACAGCTCGGCGTGCACCCGCCGGGTCCCATAGGTGCCGCGGGAACGCTGATGGATCTGCCGGATCAGGTCGGCCAGCCAGACGTGCCGGATGCCCCGCAGCGAAGGCCGCCGGTCCCGCCAGGCGTAGTAGCCGGACACCGAGACGGCAAGGATGCGGCAGGCGACCTCGACGGGGATACCTTCGCCGGCCATCACCGCGATGGCCTCGAGCCGCCTTTTGGGGGCACCGCCTCTCGCACCAGTTCGATCGCCCGGTGAGTGGCCTGCAGCTCGGTCTCCAGCTCGGCGATGCGCCGTTTGGCGGCCGCTAGCTCGACCTTCTCGCTGCTGGTCAGGCCGGGCTCCAGCCCGTGAGCGTCGCGGGCTGACGCGATCCCGCCGCCGCGGCCATCCTTCCCGCCCGCCGCGCACAGCTGGTCGAGCAGGCTCTGCAGGGCCCACCGTTCCCAGGCGTCGGGCGACCAGCCGCGGTCGCGGACGAACAGCAGGTACAGCTCGGGACTGAGCAGGCCGTACAGCAGATCAGCCACGTGCTCGGCCGCCATCTCCTGGCGGATGCCGGACTTGGCCACCAAGGCGCGGGCAGCGGCCTCGTGGACAGTGAACCGGGCGTTGCCATCGAGGTCCCACAGCTGCCCGATCGCGGGGTCGGCTGCGGTGGCGGCACGCACCATCTCGATGATCGGGGACCAGTTCCTTGAGCAGCGCTCGCTTGTTGCGGAACGTGAAGTAGATCGTCTGCACGTTGACGCCCTGTGCGGTGCCAAAACTCGTACACGGCATCTGACCTGGTCTTCTATGCTCAGCGCTTGTGTTTCTACGCCTCCTCTCCTTCACTTCGCCTCTTCATCCTGAGTATCGGCCCTCTTCGATGAGCTGCAGGACAAGTGGTTGTGGGCCCGAAACCCGCTCATGCCCCAGCGTGCACTGCCTCAGGATGGCAGAAGAGCGGACATGCAGTACTCTCCGCAGCTTGAGAACCGAGGCTCAAGGCGGCTTGCGCCGGTCGGAACGACACAGCCGGGGTCGGCCAGGACCTCGCCGCCTTCCGCCGCACCGGCGAGCAGGGGACGAGGCTCCGTCACGGTAGAGTTCTGGCGGACTTTCTTCGAGGTGGACGGGCACGTGTGAGCAAGGCTAATGAGCTGATCGGCGCGGCGATGGAGGCGCTTGCCCGTGAGGATCAGGCGGCCTTCGACTCCGCCGCCGCCTTCCTGGCCGACCGGGACGACGCCGATCGCGTGCTGGTCGAGGTCGTCACCCATGCGATCTCGGGGTTGTGGCGCAACGGCTGGCAGCCCGCCGACGTGGTCAGGATCGCGGCCAGGCGGCTGACCGACTGGCACGGGCGGGCGGCGGCCGACCTCATCGCCTGGGAGATGCGGCCCTACGCGCCGGCCACGGTGGACGAGCGCTGGCGCGACCAGCTCGCCGGCCTGGAGGCCGCGGTGTGGTGGAAGGGCGACTACCTGGCGGGGCGACAGGCGCGCGACGGGGCCGGCCGGCTGGTGACCGTCTCCGGCGTGCTGGAGCTGCTAGGGTTGCTGACCGGGCTGCCCCGGCTGGAGTTGCTGAGCCCGCCGCCCGGGGCCGCTCGCCGTACGGTCCGGGCACGTCCGCGCGCGGTCAGCGAGAAGACGCTCACGCGGGTGCGGGCGCTGCTCGCCAAGGCGGAGTCGACGACGTACGAGGCCGAGGCGCAGACGTTCACGTCGGCGGCGCAGAGCCTGATGGCGAAGTACAGCATCGACGCGGCGATGCTGGATGCGCAGCCAGGCGGAGCCGAGGCCCCGGCGGGCATCCGGATCGGCATCGACGCGCCGTACGAGCAGCCCAAGGCCGTGCTGCTCAACCTCATCGCCGAAGCCAACAGGTGCCGGGTGATCTGGTCGAAGGAGCTGGGGTTCGCCACCGTGCTGGGGTTCGGGGCGGACCTGTCGTGGGTGGAGATGCTGTTCACCGCACTGCTGGTGCAGGCGCAGACCGCGCTGGTGAACACGGGCACCAAGAAGCACGGCACCGGCCGGTCGAGGAACAAGACGTTCCGCCAGTCGTTCCTGTCGGCGTTCTCCTCCAGGATCGGCGAGCGGCTCGCCGAGGCCACGGCGGCCGCGGTCGCGCAGGAGAGCGCCAGCCGGGGCACCGACCTGGTGCCGGTGCTGGCGGCCCGCGAACAGGAGGTGGAGCAGGCGGTCGAGCGCATGTTCCCAAACCTGGTCTCGCACGCGGTCCGCACGTCCTGGGACCGGGAGGGCTGGGCAGCCGGCCGCACCGCCGCCGACCAGGCCAGCCTCAGGGCGCGGGACCGATAGCGCTCCGGGCGCCGGATCTCCATCCGCGCAGGCATGGCAGTGATGCGCTGCTTCGATGCTGATACTGCGCCTACCGAAAACCACATCCATACACGTCAAGCAGGCTTCGCATCGTTTGCGAAGCAACTACAAGGCATCCTGGCAAGAGGGCGCACATCGCCTACTCATGACTGCTCGGTGGTTGCTCGCCCGCACTCGGCTGCCGTGAGGGTCGGAGCCTCGTCACGGCACATAGCCGCGTCATGAAGGGGGCAAACGACGCATAATGGCGATGGTCAAAAAACCATGGTTGCTCGGTGGTTGCTCGCGTGTACGCGATACAGCACGGCATCCATCATCACTTCCCGACACGACGGCGAGGAGAATTCCGTCCACAGCGATAGAAAATGCCACTCTGCGGCACTGAGTAACACCGAAGGAACCGACTCATAATCCGTGGGTCGTGGGTTCAAGTCCCACCCGCCCTACTCTTCAACACCGCGTCCGACCTGGGGTTCCTCGGTTCTTGTCGACCTCGGATCTCGTTGTTGATCATGGTTGGTTGCTCGGTGGTTGCTCTTGTGTACGGACCGTGTATTGCGGTAGATCATTTAGGCGGCCACCGTCAGTTCAGACCCCAATGACGACCATCCGAAGATCAAGCCAGAAGGTCTGCGCAGCGTCGCTGGTCAGCAGTCGTCTGATGGGCGATCAAGCCGTGTCCAAGTCGGCTCGTCTTGCCTACCAGGCCGTCTCGGACAAGCAGATAAAAGATCCGCTGCTTCTCGCAGCGATCCGCTCGGCCTGTTTACAGCGCAGCTTGGGATCGCTCGGCTGCGCCATCTGTGGGACGGCCGCTGAGGAGATACAGCAGGCCCGCCGGGTACCGGCGGGCCTGCCTGGGGTCGGTGGTTTAGGTGGTGGTGTCTCAGGTGTGGGTCGGCAGGGTGATCAGCCGGGCCGTCTGAGCGCCCCCGGCTGCGGTGTTGACGAGGGCGGCGGTGGATTCGGCGGCGGCGCGGGCCACCTCGGGATAGACGCTGGTGTAGGTGTCACGGGTGAAGGTGGACGAGACATGACCGAGGGTCTCCTGCACGATCTTCAGATCGACCCCGGCGGCGAGCATGAGCGAGGCCGCGCCATGGCGGAGGTCGTGCAGCCGCACCGGCGGCAGCCCCACCTGGAAGGCCAGCAGGTAGAACTGGTCGCTGACCTGCTGCGGATGCAGCGGTCGGCCGATCTCGTCAGTGAAGACGAAACCACTGTCGGTCCAGGCCTCGCCCGCGGCCAGTCGCTCGGCCGATTGCCGCTTGCGGTGCCCGCGCAGGGCGGTGACGGTGTCGGCGTCCAGGGTGACGGTGCGGTCGCTGGCCTCCGTCTTCGGTCTCCCCTGCACCGGCTCCCAGCCCAGCTGAGTGATCTGCCAATGCACCCCGGCGGTCCCGGCGGTCAGGTCGACGTCCTTCCAGCGCAGCCCGACCGCCTCGCCCCGGCGCAGCCCCCGCAGGGCGATCAGCCGATACAGCGCGAACAGCCGATGAGTGGCCGCCTGGGCTAGGAAGGCGAAGGTGTGCGAGGGCGTCCACACCATCACCGGCGACGGCCGCGGCACGGACGCGTACATGTTGATCATGTTGGCGCGGCTGAGCCGGGCCCCGCGCCGCCGCTGCTCGACGCCGAGCCGGTCCTGCAGGTCGCGGTTCCAGTCAGCGACCCGCTCGTCGGTCCACACCAGCGCCTTGGGGCGCTCGGCGTCAGGGAGTTCGACAACCGCCGCCGGGTTGAAGTCGATCAGCCGATCCTGCTTGATCGCAATGTTCAGCGCGTGCCGCAGCGTGGCGCGGATGCGATGCATGGTGGCCGGGCCGACCGGCCGCCGATACCGCACCTTCGCTCGCTCCTCGGGATCGCCGCTGACGCGGGCAGTGGCGATGACGTCGTTAAACTCCTCGATCGCATCGAACATCCCCGCGACATCGGACACCCGCAGCCGGTCCAGCCGGATATCACCCAGGTAGGGCGTGAAATACAGGCGAATGTGCGGTGATTTGGAGCCTCCTCCGCGTAAGGCGACTCCGGAGGATCAGAACCCCTCCATCTACTCGTACAGCACCGCAATCAGCCGGTCACACTCAACCCACCTCTCACGTTCATGTTCACAACCGAAAACTACATCCATGCAGCTCAAGCTGCGTGTGAATACTCGTGGAGAACGCCTGTGGGGCTTGCATATTCAGTCACCTTGCCTGATCTGCGGGTCCACCGATCCCAGACGAGCAGGATCGGCCACTCGGCGCCCTCAGCCCTGCCACCCCCGAGACGAAGGTCTCTGCGCTGCACGCGATTCGAGTTCTTGAGCCCCACACCACCGCTCACCGTGAGCTCGTTGTTCAGTCCAGTGGCACTCCATGGTTGTCGGCGAGGCGGAGCCACAAGGTCAGATGCCAGTCCTGATCGTTGGCCAGAAGGTCGGCCTTATGTGCCGGGCGGCCGTCGACGGAGGTGGGCATGATGAAGGCGCAGGTGGCCGAGCCGTCGTCGAAGTTGTACCGCTCGAATATTGGGATACGTGGCCTGACCTGCGGCTAAGCGGCGTGGCGGTATTCGCTGATCATGCCCGCGACCTCAGGTCTTCGGCGAATGGATCGCAGATCGTTGAGCTCGGTCACGTCCGGACGGGTTGCGTTGCGGTGTCCGGGGGCCGTTGCTGCCGGGACTGGTACGGCCGGTGCCTGTTGTAGTGGATCAGGTACTCACGAAGCACGAGGGCCAGGTGGCGTTCGCTGAGGACCAGGATCCGGTCCAGGACTTCGCGGCGCAGGGCGCCGATGCCCCGCTCGCAGACGGCGTTCATCCTCGGCGTCCGTGGCAGAGTTGCCATGGCCCGAAGTCCTTCGGTCTTGAAGACCTCTCTGAACGCGGAGGTGAGAAGCGGTTCCCCAGTCCGACGAGCACACCGAGGAAGTCATGGCAAGGGACGACATCACCGACACCGAGGTACGGCTGCGCTCCTGTGCCGTCGGACCAAAGACGTAGCGGTTGCGTCTGATGAAAGCTCCAGCGAAGTCCCGCCAGCGCTCATTCAGAAATCTGCGGGCGAGTGGCGTGTTCTGCCCGTGACCTTGTGCCGATGCCGCGACGGTGTCGTGCCGGTCTCGCGGCGGAAGGCTGTTGCGAAGTGCTGGGATGAGGAGTAGCCGAGGTCTGTTGCGATCGTGGTGATCGGCAGGTCGGTCTCAGTGAGCAGCAGCCGGGCGCGTTCCATCCGCAGGCGGGTGCGGTACCTGCCAGGAGTCTCACCGATCTCCGTGCGGAACAACTCGGCGAAGTGGGGCGGCGACAAGCGGACTGTGGCGGCCAGGTCATCGACCGTGAGGCCCTCGGCCAGGTGGGGGTGTGTCCAGTTAACGGCTCTGTCGCAGATTCGGTGGTGACGATACGGCTCGCAGCGTCACCACCGAATCTGCGACAGAGCCGAAAGAGAGACAGAGCCCAGTTAACGGTGTATCTCGATCTTGACTAGTTATCGGGTGGTCAGGGTCAGGCGGCCTTCGAAGGTGATGGCGAAGGCGTTGAGGGCGGCTTTCCAGCGGGTGATCCAGCGTTTGCGGCCCTTGCCGGTCGGGTCCAGGCTCATGATCGCCATGTAGACGCACTTGAGCGCGGCCTGCTCGTTCGGGAAGTGCCCGCGCGCCTTGACCGCCCGCCGGATGCGGGCGTTGACCGACTCGATGGCGTTGGTGGAGCAGATCACGCGGCGGATCTCGGTGTCGAAGTTGAGGAAGGGCACGAACTCGGCCCAGGCGTCTTCCCACAGCTTCACGATCGCCGGATACTTGCCGCCCCAGACCTCGGCGAACTCGTAGAAGCGCTCGAGCGCGGCTGCCTCGGTCGGGGCGGTGTAGACCGGCTTGAGGACCTTGGCGATGGCATCCCAGTGCTGGCGGGCGGCATAGCGGAACGAGGCGCGCAGCAGGTGCACCACGCAGGTCTGCACCACCGCTTGCGGCCAGACGGTCTCGATGGCCTGCGGCAGCCCTTTCAGCCCGTCGCAGACCACCATCAGCGCATCGGCGACGCCGCGGTTCTTGATCTCGGTCAGCACATGCAGCCAGAACTTCGCGCCCTCGCCGCCGTCGCCGGCCCACAAGCCGAGGATGTCCCGCTCGCCGTCGACGGTGACGGCCATCGCCACGTAGATGGGCCGGTTGGCGACCTGGCCCTCGCGCAGCTTGACGTGGATGGCGTCGATGAAGATCACCGGATAGACCGGGTCGAGGGGGCGGTTCTGCCACTCGGCCATCCCCTCCAGCACCTTGTCGGTGATAGTGGAGATGGTCTGCTTGGACACCTCGGCGCCGTAGACCTCGGCCAGGTGCGCGGAGATCTCGCCCGTGGTCAGGCCCTTGGCAGCCAGGGAAATGACCATCTCATCGACGCCGGACAGCCGTCGCTGCCGCTTGCGCACGATCTTCGGCTCGAAGCTGCCGTCCCGATCGCGCGGCACGGCGATCTCCACCGGACCCACGTCGGTGATCACGGTCTTGGCCCGGCTGCCGTTGCGGGTGTTGCCCGTCTGGTTACCGGCGAAGCGCTCGTGCTTGTCGTAGCCGAGATGATCAGTGATCTCGCCGTCGAGGGCCGACTCAAGCACCAGCTTGGTCAACCGCCCCAGCAACCCGTTCTCACCGACCAGTTCCACTCCCTCGGCCCGAGCTTGATCGACCAGCCTGGCCACCAGCTCGCGATCCGTCGAGTTGTCCGGCTTCTTGCGCGCCACCGTGGCGTCCTCCAGGTCGAGCTCCGTCGATGCCTGGATCACAGTACTCATCAGGTGCGTTCTCCATGATCAGGAGTTACACCGAAACCGTACAGTCCCGGCCACCGCCCCAGTGGGTGATGTCGTCGTCGGCTGCGGCGGGTCGCAGGGCCTGTTCGCCGACCATGCCAGCGGGACTTCCTGCCCCACGACCTGCTGCGCAGGCAGGTACGGGAGAGGCGGGGACGACCAGCCGACCCGAGCCTGGTGGTGCCGGACACGCAGAGCGTGCACGCTGCGGCCGGGGTACCGTCAGACACGACGGGCAAGGACGCGGCCGCACCGCCAAGATCTCCACCTGGCTCGAACGGGTCACTCATTGACCACCGGTTCGAGCTTGCTCCAAGTCTTCTCGCCCGCATCCTGAACCAGCAGGGGCATGTACGGCCGCTTCTCATCCACCTTGTCCCAGCGGACGGCGGCCTTGGCGCCGGTGTTCATCTCCACGTCGTCCGTGGTGAACCGGATCTCGTCCTTCTTGTCCTGGTAGATGACCTCGATGCCATAGGCTGCGCTGTCGCCCTTGACCTTGCTGGTGTCCAGGATGAAGCGTCCGAAGCGCTTGCCGTCCCGGGGAAGTTCGGCGCTCATCGTGCTACCGGCGACGTCGGCGGAGTTGGAGACGTTGAAGGTGAGGTACTCGTCGGCGGAGATGCTGGCGCCGAAGTGGACGACGGGGGAGACCGTGTCGCTGGCGGTGTAGCTGAATTTGCTCATGTCGGCACTGACGTCGAAGATGTCCTTGGCTCCCTTGCGGAGCTGGATCTGCTCCGCGGCGACGTCGAAGGCGTCGTAGATGATGCCCACCTGGACGTCCTTCACGTTCTTGTTCAGGTGGCCGCCGTCCACGGTGATGGTGACGTGGTTGTCGCCGGGAATGGTGTACTCGGGTTCGGGGTCGTCGCCGGGTTTGCCGCCCTTGGGCTTGCTGACTGCGGCGCCGGGGATCTCGTTCACCAGTTGGCCGTCGATGTAGCCGGTTCTGTGGCCGGCATCGTCGGTCAGGAGCAGGTGCGGGTGGTTGGCGGCGTCGCCGTCCAGGTAGACGAGCTTGGTGTCGGCGGCCGGTCCGCCCTTGGCGGAGCCCTTGCCGCTCTGCTCGCCGTCGTCGTCGTTCCTGCCGCAGAAGGAGCACGGCTGGGTCTCGGTGACGGCCTCGGCAGGGGTCAGTTCCAGGGTGCCGGTTTCGGCGTCGCCCTCATAGAGGTCGACGGGTTCGCCGGGTTTGGTGGTGGTCTTGTACTCCCAGGTGTCGCGCGTCAGATCAACCCTGATCTTCTGCGTGACGCCCGGGTAGTTGTTGTCGTACACCAGGAGGTTGACCTGCCCGTCGCCGGCCTTCTCGATCGCGTAAGGCGTGAGCTCGTGGCCGCCGGAGCCGTCGCGTTTGTAGAAGCCGAGCGACATGCCCTCCTTCTCCTCGGCGGACCAGGCTTGGATGAGGCGGTCGACGATCTGGCTCGGCGTGCCCTTGATCACTTGCTTCTTCACGCCGGCGCCGTACTGGGCGGCGAAGTTCTGGGCAATGACGCTCTGGAGGGGCTGGTTGTCCTCCTTCGCCAGTTCCGGGGTGGTGTCGGCGCCGTAGTCCGAGGCATTGAGCGTCCGTTGCCACATCTGGAGGCTGGTCAGCGACATGCCGTAGCAATGGCCGCCGTCCATGGACTTGTTGGTGTGCTCCATCCACGCCTCGGCCTGCGGGATGAGCTCGCAGGACTCGGTTTCCGCATCGATGCAGACGGCGTCGCCGAACAGGTTGTGGACCTCCTGGGAGGTCAGGTTGGTCTCGTCCCCGCCGCCGTAGTTCTCGAACCCGAAACCGTCGATCTCAGGTCGGAAGCCGCTGTCGGCGATGAGCTCCCCCGTGGGGGCGTCGTCGATGGCCGTTCCGTGGGTCAGCTTTCCTTTGCCGCCGCCGTCCTCGGTGTCCGAGCACGCGGTCGCTGTGAGCATCACGGCGACCGTCAGGGCCGCCAGAGTTCTCGAGGGCATGAGCTGACGGTGCCGGGCTCGCATTGACGATCCATAACCGGTCGGTTGACAGCGGAACTGCTTGAAGGATCACGGGACCGGTCATTCAGCAGGCGCCGGGGTGTGTGGAGCGAGTGGATGATCGACCAGCGTGTTGACGTAGTCGGGGGTGAGCGGGCGCCTGCCAAAAACCCCGTCCACGCCGTTCAACGGGGGCCCGTCAGGTCGCTCACCTGTGGGGTTGCGAGTGCCGATTAGTCATCCGGCCAGGTCAAGCCGCGTGTCGGTATTCCTTCAGGGACACCTCCGAGCCGATCACGTCGACGGATGTCCAACGAGGTGATCGAGGCCGGGTTGATGTCGGGATCAACGAGTGGTCGAAGCGGAGGCGACCGTCGCGGCAGCCGAGGCCGTGACGCGAGGGGCCGCCCACTCCCGAAATCGTCCGGCGGCAGCACCCCCCTCCAAGCGTGTGCTGCTGCCGGACCTGGGGCCTTCGGGAAGGCGCCCGCCATGGGTCACGAACACCGGCCGGGCGCATCATCCTTTCCCGAAGGACCCGCCATCCGATGAGGGTTGGGAGAGAGCGGATGCCGGTCAGCCTTTGCGGCTGACCGGACTCCTGCCTACTCTCTGCCCTTCCTTCCCCTGACGGGTGGCTAGCCCCGTCTTCCGCATGTGAGTGATCTTCAGCGGAGGTCTCGTGGATCGATGTCGAGGAGGTCCAGGAGATCGAGTTGGAGATCGGTGGGCTGCGGGATGGTCGGGGGTGACTGGCCGGTGCCCGGGATCAGCCGGATGCTGGCCAGCGCGTCGAGGACGAGCTTGCCGGTGGGCACGGCGGGCCGCCCGGCGTACAAACCATCGACCTTGGCCGCGCCACGAGCCGCCAGAGCATCGCGGACCTGGCGTTCGATCAGGCAGAAGATGAGCAGGGCCAGGCAGATCACGGTGATCAGCGCGGCGATGCGGCGGTTGCTCTTCAGATACAGGCTGGTGACGGCCAGCGGCCCCTTGAAGGCCTGGTAACGGCGCTCCACCGCTTCCTGGCCTTTGTAGTGGCGCAGAACCTGTCCGGCGTCACTTCGAACGCCTCGATCGCGGCCAGCCCGACCGACCCGGCTGGTCTCTCCGGCCTCGGTGGCGAGATCTGGTGAGGTGAACGGGAAGGCCGCCGCCAGCGCGGTCGTGTCGAAGGTGCGCGTGGCGCCGAGGGAGTCGACGCCGAGCGGCAGACCGGTCGTCCATCCCTGCAACGCGCGAAAGGTGGCTGGTCGTGCGTCGAGGAGCAGTGAGGAGGCGAGTGCCCGAATACGCTCCACTTCTGCGGCCAACTCGGGTTCGGTGGGTGCGTGGATGGTCAGATACAGGCCGACTTTGAACAAGCGGCCGTGGCCTCGGGCGAGGCTGTCGGCCAGGTCGGTGGCGTCGTCGGCGGCGGCCTCGGCTCCGAGATCTTGGAGCCGACCGTATTGGGCGTCGGAGCGGCTTGCTGATTCCAGGCGGGCGAGCTGGCGACGCAGCCGCATCGCCGCGACCTGCTGCGGGATCGGCTCGATGTGCAGAGAAACATCCAGATGGCCGAGGTAGGTGAGCCGGGGTTCCAGCCAGCCCGCGCCGACTTCGCGCGGGTAGCCGGTGACGGCGAACGAGGCGCTGACGGCGTTCGGCAAGGTGACGGTCCGGACGCCAACCTGGACGGCGGCCGGGCGGGTCAGCGCGCTCGGCTCCTGATCGCGGTGCGGCGTAGCTTCACGGGGCGCTCCTGGTCGAGGTAATCAACTCATCGGGCAGGACCTGGCCGGCGGGGTGCCGGCCGCCGGGGTCGAGGCACTCGGCGAGGGCCTGGGTGGCTTGGTCGGCGTCCAGGACGCGGGTGGTGATCATCGCGCGCGCCCTGGCAGCGGCGCTCGGGCAGGCGGTGCCCGGTTGCGAGTGACCTACCTGGTGTAGGTCACCTCGGGGAAGCGCGGCGTCGGCCCGTCCAGCAGCGGGGACTTCTTGCCGCGCAGGAACCGGTCGAAGAAGGCCAGCGGGTAGGCCCGCTGGAAGGCCAGCGCCCGCATCTCCGGGATCGTCCCGACGGATCCGGCCAGTTCCTCCTTGGACAATCCGACCTTACGCAGGAGCCGCACGTCGTCGCCGAAGGAGTTGTGCGCTGCCCCCTCGACGGTGAGGTTGAGCCGCCACCCGCGCAGGTTCTTCCAGAACGTCCGCAACATCGGGTTGGTGGCCATCCCGCCCTTGCCCGGGGTGTCGACGACCAGGTAAGGCCGCTCCAGCCCTGCCTCGGCGACGGGTCCGAGCACCGCGCCGTCGAGGCCGAGCCCGGCCTTGATGCGCTTGTCGGCGTACATGGCCGAGGAGGTGGAGGCGCCGCCGAGGGAGTGGCCGAACATGCCGATCCGCTTCATGTCCAGCAAGCCCGTCAGCCCTGCGGGAAGCTTGCGTCCGCTCAGCTGGTCGAGCACGAACCGGGTGTCGTCGGCGCGCACCTTGGTCGCTTTGACGAAGTCGGTGATCTCGCCCCTTGGGTTGGTGACGAGGCGGCCGCCGGGGAACTCGACCACAGCCGCGTCGTAGGTGTGGTCGATCGTCACCACCGCATAGCCGCGGCTGGCCAGCTCCTCTACCACCCCGGTGCCGTAGGAGCGCGAGGCGTTGGCGCCGGGCGAGTACAGCACGACGGGCAGCCGCCCGAGCCGCCGGTCGGCTGGGGCGCCCTGGTGCCCGTCCGTCGCGCCCAGCACCACCTTGCCCGGTATGCCGAGGTCGCGCAGGTAGCGGTCGGCCGCCGCCTTCGGCATCCATGGCGCGAGCGGGTATCTGGCGGTCTTCCGCGCCGGGTACCAGATGCTGATCATCAGTTCGCGTTTGCGCCCGGCCACCCACGGGTCGGTCCTGGAGGAGTCGACCAGGTGCAGCGCGACCGTGCCGATCCGGTGCGGGCCGGTGGGGGATGGCGGCTCGAATTGCACGGGGGCCGTGGCAGCGGCGGCAGGGACAGCGGCAGCCGTCAGGAACGCGGCGACGCCGATCAGGAGAATCTTCATGCTCTCCACGCTGCCGCCCCACCCGGAGCCCGGCATCACGCCGCAGAACGAGCCGCGCGTCAGCCCAGGACGCTACCGCCAAACCGGCCCTCCTCCTCGCGGACGATGTTGCTTCCCCGCCGGTGACCTGCGCGGATACTGTCGGCTGGTGAACGAGACCCTGCTGGTGCACAGGCTGCGCCACGGCCACTGGGTGGCTCTGGACGTGATGGTCGCGCTCCTGCTGGCCGTCGCCTTCGCGGCCGCGGCCCAGCTGAGGAACGACCTGCCGCAGGCCGTCGCCGCCCTGGCCGCGCTGCCCGTCGCGACCCGGCGCGGCTGGCCTCTGCCGTCTTTGGCGGTCTCGCTGGCCGCGGCGGCCACCGCGCTGCTCCTGGGCGTGGAGTCCGCCTATCTTCCGGTCGCCGTCGTGCTCTACTCGGTCGGCGCGCAGGAGCCGCGCAGGCGGGCCGTCACCGGCCTCGCCGCCGCTCTGGCCTGCGTGGTCGCCGCGCTGCTGGCCGCCGTCTGGCCGTTCTGGACGCAGGCGCTGGGCAGCGCCGGGTTCGGTCTGGCCCTGATGGGCCTGTCCTGGACGGCGGGGCTGGCCGTACGCGAGCAACATCTGCACGCGGCCCGTACGGCGGAGCGGGCCGTGCTCGAGGAGCGGCTGCGCATCGCCAGGGACCTGCACGACGTCGTCGCCCACAGCATGAGCCTGATCACGATGAAGGCGGGGGTGGCCGGGCTCGTCGCCGAGACCAGGCCGCAGGAGGCGCGCGAGGCGCTGCGGATCATCGAGACCACCGGCAGGGAGGCGCTGCTGGAGATGCGCGCCATGCTCGGCTTGCTGCGCTCGCATACCGGCGCCCACGACACCGCGCCGGCGCCCCGACTGCAGGACCTGCCTGCGCTTGCCACGCACGCGGGGGTCGAGGTCGACCTGCGCGTTGACGCCGTCGACCTGCCCGAGGGGGTAGGCCTGGCCGTGTACCGGATCGTTCAAGAGGCGCTGACCAACGTGGCCAAACACGCGGGAACCGGCTGCCGGGTGCGGGTTACCGTACCCGAGACAGGGGTGGTGGAGGTCGAGGTGGCCGACGGCGGCCGCGCTGCGCCGCGCGACGGCGGCGGGTACGGGCTGGCCGGCATGCGCGAACGCTGCCTGGCCTACGGCGGGCAGCTGACCGCGGGCCCCCGCCCCGAGGGCGGCTTCCGCGTGCTGGCGCGCCTGCCCTACGCGTGCAAGGACACGCCGTGATCAGGGTGGCGGTCGCCGACGACCAGCCGCTGCTGCGGGCCACCCTCACCATGCTGGTAGGAACGGCGGCCGACATGGTGGCCGTCGGTGAGGCGGGCTCCGGCGCCCAGGTCGTTGAGCTGGCCGCGCGCACCCGGCCCGACGTCGTGCTCATGGACGTACGCATGCCGGGCATGGACGGGCTGGCGGCTACCCGCCGCATCCGCGCCGACCCGGCGCTGTCGGAGGTCCGCGTCGTCATCCTGACCACCTTCGACTTGGACGAGTACGTGTACGAGGCGCTGCGCGCCGGCGCGAGCGGCTTCCTCCTCAAGGACATCCCGCCGACCGACCTACTGGCCGCGATCCGTGTCGTCGCCTCGGGCGAGGCGCTCCTGGCCCCCGCGGTCACCCGCAGGCTCATCGCCGAGTTCGCCCGCGTGGCGGCGGTTGAGTCCCGGATGGTGCGTGAGCTGGCGGCGGTGACCGGGCGGGAGCGTGAGGTGCTGACGCTCATCGCCCGGGGCCTGACCAACCCCGAGATCGCCGCCCGCCTGGGGCTCAGCATCTCCACCGTCAAGACCCACGTGCGGCGGCTGCTGGCGAAGCTGGACGTGCACGATCGCGCCCAGCTCGTCATCGTCGCCTACGAATCAGGCCTGGTCACCGCCGCCAAGAGGAGCAGATAGACGATCAGGCCGCCGCGATGGCCGTAAGGAGGTCGAGCCGTGCCGCCCGCCGGGCGGGCAGGAGCGCGGCCAGGATGCCGACCACCACGGCGGCCTGCGCTTGCCGAAAATCTCATCCATGCAATGTGTGTATTCGTGGAGGACCTCGCCGAGCCGGTCTCGTCGGCGTACGTTCAGGTCGACGATTGTGGCCGGATCAATGATCGGATCTGGGACGGCGCGGAGTGGAGCTGCCTGGTTCAGGGCCTGATGGGCTCGGTGCTGGTTGTAGAACTCTCTCATACTCGCGCAAGGCGCGCCGTAGATGGTGTTCGTTCCAGAACAGGCACCGATCGAGAAGTTCACGGCGGCAGGACTGTACCCATCGCTGTCGCGGTAGGGACCGCCCTTTAGGGCGGCCCCCCGCACAGATCCCAGCGTGCGGAACTACCGCGCTGGGCTCCTGCCTTGGGTGCTGGCAGCGAGGCGCACCTCCGGGTAGGGATGCATGATTCGGGCCTTGGGTATCCATCGAGTGACGTACCGGTTCATCCGTTCCCAGGTCATCCGGTTTCGCTGGCTTCGACGCCGTAGCGTCTTGTGCCAGAGCCGGGTCACCTGGTGGCGAAAGGCCGATACCGCGTCAGAGTTGCCCGGCACGGCGTAGTAGGCCATGTGCCCTCGTAGCACGTTGGCCAGCCACCGCCCCTGTTCCGGAACGGGCTCGTGCCGGCGGCGCTTAAGCTGCTCGTTGATCTCTTTCAGCTTCGCCCGCGCCCGCTTTGCGATCGTGATGCGCCTGATCCAGAACGTTCCCTTCCGCGACCTCGCACAGATGTGCGTGAACCCCAGAAGTCGAACGTCTCCGGCTTGCCCAGGCCCCGCCGCTGCCGACCCCGAGCGGCATACCGCCCGAACTCGATCAGCCGCGTCTTGCCCGGATGCAACTCCAACCCGAACTTCGCCAATCGTTGGCGTAGCTCGTCCTGGAACCGCCGCGCATCTTCCCCGCATTCGAACCCGACGATGAAGTCGTCCGCGAAACGCACGGTGATGACCTCCCCGCGCGCCTGCGTCCGCCTCCAGTCAACCCACAGGTCGAAGACGTGGTGCAGGTAAACATTCGCCAGCAAAGGAGACACCGATGCCCCTTGCGGCGAGCCTTCCTCACACGCTGTCCACTCCCCGTCCTCGACGACCCCAGCGGCCAACCATTTCTGAATCAACCGCAGGACCCGCTTGTCCGCGATCCGGTGCTCCAGGAACTTCCGCAGCCAAGCATGATCAAGCTGGCCGAAAAAGTCGCGGATATCCGCATCGAGCACCCAGTTCACCGGCCGCCGATAGAGCCCGACCGACAACGCATCCAACGCGTCATGCGGGCCGCGCCCTGGTCGGAACCCATACGTGAAGCCCCGGAAATCCACCTCATAGACGGCGTTAAGGACCACGACAACCGCCCGCTGGACGATCTTGTCCTCCAGCGCGGCAATCCCCAGCGGCCGCTGACGTCCATCCGCCTTCGGGATGTACGCCCGCCGACTCGGCAGAGCCCGGTAACGCCCCGACTGCACTCTGACATGCAGGTCCTGAAGATTGACCTCCAGGTCCAGCCCGTAGTCAGACCACCTCACCCCGTCCACTCCGGGTGCGGCCTTCGGGCGAATCGGCCAATACGCCTCCCGAAGCCGCCACAGCGTGACATGGTGCAGCAACGCGGTGAACCGCGCGTCCTTGTCCCGTCGTGCCACCTCACGCACACGGCCCAGCGCACTGGACGCATCGGATCCGGCACTGTGTCCGGGATGCGTTTTGCCGTCCGTGTTCCCCTTGGCTCGCCCCCTTTCCTCCCCCACCTCCGCAGCCGCCTTCACGGCCTTGTTCGGCGGGTTCGCAGGTGCTACGGGACGATCCGACTTCCCACGCTCGTACATCTTGGGCTTACCACCTCAGTGTTCCCCAAGCGGCCACCCCGGTGATCAACCGAGTCGGGCGAGCATGGGATCTCCCGGTTCTCGCGCTTGAAGGTTCCGTACGTGCCCTGGTTCCCAAGACCGCGCGGGGTCCGCTGGCGCCTCGCGATACCGCCGCCAGCGGTGTGGCCTTCCACTTCATGGACAGTGTCGGCACCCCGGTCACCTCATTTCGCGGCTCAATAGCCCGGCCCGCACGTGCCCCTGTCAACGCTTCGCCACGCCCTCGCGGATCGTCGACGCATGACTCGGGGCGTGTCGGTCGCGGGCGTTGAGCCGATGAGCCAGGAATGCCATGGCCAGGTCCAGCGTGGAAGCGCCGAGCCGCTTCGCGTCAGCGATGGCCATGGACGGCGCCTCGCACACCAGGGTCCTGAGGTAGGCGGTCAGGATCGCGCCGATGCCGCTGCCTGCGGGCATCCTGTCTGCCACGAGCGCGTCGACCTTGCTGGCGGGCAGGGGCAGGTCGGCTCTGGGCAGATGCACGATGATCGCCTGCGCCGGGGTCCGGCCGTCGAACGCGCCACCCTCGTAGGGGTGAGAGGTCTCCCACATCACCAGGTCGCCGGCTCTCATCCGGGTGTCGTTGCCGCCCTGGGAGATCCACATCGCGCCGCCGACGATCAGGGCGAGCTCGTATCTCTCCGGGTCGGAGCGGCGGATCAGCGCGGGTGTGCGCGCCGAGCTGAGCGCGGGGAACGACATGGTCGTTATCTGTACGGTGTCCAGGTCGATCGCTCCTGCGGAGGCCCGGAAGTCGGAGGCGTGGTCGCTCGTGACGCGGATGGGCGCCACGTCGCGGCTGATCAGGTCGCACCACCAGTCGAATCGCTGGTCGGGCGGCAGGTCCGTGCTGTGCAGCGTGACGAAGCTCAATCCGCACCTCTCACGACATGATCTCGGGCTTCGAGACGCTACTCGATGTGGGGAGAAGCGCTCAATTGATCCAGCGATCGCAGCGTGCGCGCCGCGAAGGCGTTGGTAACGGCGAGATAGGCCAGGCGCAGGAGCACGGCCGACCATCATGCCGCGTACGCGCTTGGTGGTCATGCCGGAACGCTACGGTCCGGTGCCGCCGCGGGTACCCGACCAGATGTCGCAATCGAGGGCTGCAACGTTCATCGGCTGTCCGTAGCCGATGCGTGGGGTCGAAAGACAGTCTGTCGACCATGGTCGAGGAGAAGATCGTGAGCAAGGTCTACGTCATCGGCGTTGGCATGACGAAGTTCGAGAAGCCCGGACGCCGGGAGGGCTGGGACTACCCGGCGATGGCCAAGGAGTCCGGCACCAGGGCGCTGGCCGACGCCGGGATCGCGTTCGAGCAGATCGAGCAGGCCCACGTCGGGTTCATGTTCGGCGAGTCCACCTCCGGCCAGCGCGCGGTCTACGAGCTCGGCATGACCGGGATCCCGATCACGAATGTGAACAACAACTGCGCCACCGGGTCGACCGCGCTCTACCTGGCAGCGAACGCGATCCGCGGCGGCCTGGCCGACTGCACACTCGCGCTGGGCTTCGAGAAGATGCGGCCCGGTTCGCTGAGCGCGGCGTACGAGGACCGCGAGTGGCCACTGAAGAAGCACGTCCTGGCGCTGGCCGAGATGCGCGAGTTCTCCTCCCCGCCGGCCCCGTGGATGTACGGCGTCGCCGGATTGGAGCACAACGAGAAGTACGGCTCCACGCCGGAGCACTTCGCGAAGATCGCCGAGAAGAACCACCGGCACTCGGCGAACAACCCGTACGCCCAGTTCCAGGACGTCTACACAGTCGAAGACATCAAGAACGCCAAGATGGTCTACGCCGAGGCGGGCCTGACCAGGCTGATGTGCTCGCCGACGTCCGACGGCTCCGGCGCCGCGGTGCTCGCCAGCGCGCGGTTCGTCGAGGAGAACGACCTCGGCGACCGCGCGATCGAGATCGTCGGCCAGGCGATGGTCACCGACATGCGCTCGACCTTCGACACCAACAGCGCGATCAACCTGGTCGGCACGGATATGAGCCGAAAGGCGGCGGAGAAGGTCTACGCCCAGTCCGGGCTCACCCCGGACGACATCGACGTGATCGAGCTGCACGACTGCTTCGCCCCGAACGAGCTGTTCACCTACGAGGCGCTTGGCCTGGCGAACGAGGGCGAGGCGCACCTGCTGGTCGACAACAACGACACCACCTACGGCGGCCGCTGGGTGGTGAACCCGTCCGGCGGCCTCATCTCCAAGGGCCACCCCCTTGGTGCCACCGGCCTCGCCCAGTGCGCCGAGCTCACGTGGCAACTCCGCGGCGAGGCCGATGCCCGCCAGGTGGATGGTGCGGCCGTCGCCCTCCAGCACAACATCGGACTCGGCGGCGCCGTCGTCGTGACCGCCTACCAGCCCGCCAACCGTAGAGGCACGCTGTGACCCCGCTGGCATTCGGAGACACCGACGGCCAGCCAGTCGCCTGCTACGACGCCACGGCCGTGACCCATTGCGCGACGCAGATGCGCGAGGTGCCCTCCCTGATGGCGGACACCCTGGAAGAGATTCGACGTGACTACTTCGAAGCGCGGGCCGGGGACCCCGGCGCGATCGTCGCGGTCCTGGTCACGCCCGTCCAGAGAGACGCGGACCACGGGCTGGTCTTCGTGGCCACCGACGGACCACTCGGTGGCTGCGGTGAAGCGAGCATGTTCGCCGCGATGCTCGTTCTCGGGTCCCGACCTGAGGTGAGGCTCGAGACGGGCGCGGGCTTGATCACCGCTCGGTCTTCAGGTGCGGCCGGCATCGCCCTCACCATGCCTCCGGTGACCTCTCGGGTCGACGTGGCCGAAGTCCACTACGAGGGCAAGCAACTCCAGGTCCGTACCGTGACGGCCGGAGGCAACGTCTTCGCCGCGGTTTCCGCGGCCGAGCTGGCGTTGGAGATCTCCGCCGCAGAGGCGCACGCCCTCACCGAGCGTGGCTCAGCTCTCCTCAGAACCCTCCGCGCGGGCGCGCCGGGCCTGGCGCAACCGAACATGCTCCTGCTCACCACACCGGTGAACTCGGCGCGCACGACGAGCGCGGTGATCTGGGGCGACGCGATCCTGAACATGGGACCGTGCGGCACCGGCACGTGTGCTCGCTACATCCTGGCGGTCGAGGACGGCGAGGTGGTTCGGGGCAGCCGCCTGGCACACGTGAGCCCGTTCGACAATGCCTTTGCGGCGAGCTCCGTCGATGATGATCTGCACGGCTCACCGGACAGGCCGATCCAGATCGAGATCTCAGGCCGTGTGACCGTGGCCGGATCAGGCTGAAGCCGATCGCAGCCCCAGGAGGGTCGCGATCTTGAGGCCGAGATGAAAGGCCAGTCGATCCCCGCCGTTCGACAGCTGGGCGCCCGTCAACTCCTCGATGCGCTGGAGCCGGTAGTAGAGGGTGGTCCGGTGAACATACAGCTGCTCGGCGGTCGCCGGCCCGTCACCCGCGTTCTCGAGATACGCCTCGAGCGTGTCGACCAGTTGCTTGCCCTTGGCGCCCGAACTCAGGAGATCAAGGAGTCCCCGCGGCACGCTTGACGCACTCAACTCCCCCTCCGGGATCCGGGCGAGCACGCCGTACACGCCGAGCTGGTCGGCCCGCACGATCGTGCCCAGGCCGTCGACGAGGCGAGCGACCCGCGCCGCCCTTTCGGCATCACGATGGGAGCGGTAGGCGTCGGCGAGATCGTCGACGACATCGCCGACCCCGATCAACGGGGTCGTACCCGGCAGGTCACGAACCAGGTCCGCGAGCAGATCCTGACAGAGGCGATCCCGTGCGCGACCGCTGATCAGCGGATCCCTGTCCGAGAGCACCAGGAGTCCGTGGTCGCGCCGAGCCAGACCCAGGTGCCGCCGTTCGCTGAGCCTGCGACCGGTGCCGTCGAGCCGACCCTCCAGCGCACTGCGCTCCTCGTCCGACATCGCTCTGCGGCCCGCGTGGAGGGAGACGACGAGGACCAACAATGGCTCGTTCGGCACGAAGAGCTCGGCCTCCAGCAACTTCTCAGCCGCCGCACGCCGCGTGGATGCTTCGGAGGCGAAGATCAGCTCGGTCGCCAGCTCCCTGACCTGGGCTCGGTACAGCTCATCGGCCAACTGCTCGCGCTGCATGACAACCGCAAGACTGTCGGCCGCGCTGAGTGCGGTGGCGAGTTCATCTTGGGAGAGCTCGATCTCACCTTCCAGGATCCACAGGAACCCGACCAGCAACCCGTTCCGACGGATCGGAAGGCACAAGCGCTGCTCGGTCCCGCCGATGCTCTCATTGAGCGGAGGACGCAAGGGCCCTCGAGCGTTGTAAGCACCGGCGGAGCGGAGCCACGCGGCCACCTCGGGAGGCAGATCCTTTCGCAGGATCGTCTGCTGCCGGAGCAGGTCGATCGGTTCGTAGACGTGCGAGGAGAACGCGATCTGGTGCATCGCCGGGTCGTCGACGGACACGTTGCGCTTCAGGCTGTGGCCGAGAGCGTCGGTCAGACGCTGGAGTTCGGACGCCATGGTCACCATGCTATCCGTGGCACCCGGAGCTTCGAGGGCCTCGCTCAAACCCCCGCTCGGTCCTCCCCCCACCCCTCGAGGTGGTCGGGAACGGGCATGTCCGCCGGCACGTAGTCGTCCGGCACCGGGGAACCAGCGACAACCCTGAGCGGGAGCTGACCTGCCCAGACCGGACGGGATCGGTCGGCGTCCGCATCACTGGCATCACCGGTGCGTACCTTTGCCGACACCTCGGTGATCGGGACCGAAACGAGGAGCACGGATCGCAGCTCGGCGTCGTTGAGAGGACGAAGGAACGGGAGCCGACCCGGAGCCCACTTGTCAATGAGCGCATGCATCCGCGGCAGCACCTCGTCCGGAGCTTCGACGGCTCGTCCCTCACCCATGACAACGGCGGATCGATAGTTGACCGAGTTCTGGAGAACGCTGCGTCCCAGGACGACCGAGTCGATCACCGTGGCCTCGATACACACCGGGGCCCCTGCCGCGACCTTGTTCATCATGCGGTTCTGCCGCGCACCGTGGATCAGCAACTCGTCACCGATCCTGACGTGCAAGGTCGGCAGTACGACCGGATCCCCGCCGTCTATGAAGGCCACGTGACACAGCAGCGCATCGTCGAAGATCGAGCGAACAAGGTCCAGGTCATACGACCCACGCGCGGGACGGCGCCGAATCTTGACCCGCTCACTGACCGGGGCAGGTTTCTGGGTCTTCGACGATCGATCGGTCATGCAGCAGATGCTCCCGGATCCGGAGTCGCAACTCTAACGACGAGCGTCGGAAACCTCGGTGCGCCTCCTCGACACGCGACGCATGTCAAGGGCGACACAGCCGCTCTACGGTTCAGGTGACTAGTCGTTCCGTCTGACAAAGGATCCTGATGATCGGTTTCGTTGGCGCAGGCAACATGGCCACTGCGATCGCCCGTGGCCTCGGTGAGCCGATCTACGCCACGGACTCGGGATCCGGGCGAGCGGCGGCGCTCGTGGCCGAGCTGGGTGGAGAGGTCAAGCCCACCAACGCCGACCTCTTCCGGCACTCCGAAACGATCTTCCTCGGCCATCGTCCCGACCAGCTGGCGGCTGTCGCCGAGGGCATCGACGCGACGGGAAAGATGGTGATCTCGATGATGGGCCCCACCACCGTCGCTCAGCTCCGGAGCGCGTACCCAGGCGCCACGGTCGTGCGGACGATGCCCAACACGCCGGTCGAGATCCGCAGAGGCGTGGTCGCCGTAGCCGCAGGCGGCGAGCCTGCGGTCGACCTCCTGTCCAGACTCGGCAAGGTGGTGGTACTTCCCGAGCACCAGATGGACTTGGCCACCGCGACGGCCGGGGTCATGCCCGCCTACATCGCCGTCCTGGCCGAGGCCGCGATCGACGCCGCGGTCTGCCACGGTCTCGACCTCAAGAACGCGACGGACATGTTCCTCGAGACGATGGCCGGCACGGCCGAACTACTGATCAAACGGAATGGCGACACCCTCGCCGTACGCCGAGAGGTGGGCACACCGGGCGAGTCGACCGTGCGAGGCGTCGCCGCTCTCGAGCGCAACAACGTCCGTACCGCGTTCATGGACGCCTACCACGACGTCCTCACTCGCTTGACCCGTCCGTACACGGGCGGCTCCGTAGTCGCGGACTAGGCCAGCATGGTCATCGGCGGTTCCTCGGGGGCCGATCGCCGCCTTAACGTGACCGGCCCGGTCGGCACCGCGGAGCAGGCCAGCACCGCCCGCGAACCCGGCGGAAGTGCCGGATCGACGAGATACGAGACCTCCCCCTGCACCAGGTCGAGCGCGCAGGCGCCGCAGGCGCCGGACCGGCAGGAGTAGGGCACCGCCACCCCGTGCTGCTCGGCCAGCTCAAGGAGCGTGCCATCGGCGTCCGTCCAGGTCGTGACCGTTCCTTCGGGAAGGTAGGTCACCGGGTGCGGGCCCGGACCCGGCGCGGGTCGTCGGATGGGCGGGTCGGTCGCCGGCGAGAGGAACGGGTCGGCATGGATGCGATCCGCGTCGACCCCGGCTGCCCGAAGGGCTCGGGACACCATGTCCACGAAGCCGGCCGAGCCGCACACCAGTGCGTGCGCGTCGGCGTGGCTGTCGCCGGGCAGGACGTCGAGGACGTCGCGCGGGGTGGGACGTCGCGCGGCCGCGCCGGCCGGCCGGGTCTCGAAGAGCGTGGCCGTCCCGCCGGACCCGCGAGCGTCCTCGACGACCTCGGGCCACAGCGCCGCGCTCTCCTTGTCGGCGTCGACGTGCAGCACGCAGAGCGGGCGGCGGTCGGCGGCCGCCACCAGCTGCCGCAACACCGCGGCCACGGGGGTGATGCCGATACCGGCGCTGACCAGGTACAACGGCCGCCGCTCCGGGGAGAGCGCCGGGGCCCCGTACGGACCCGAGAGGAGCAGGCGGTCGCCGCCGGACAGCAGCGCGAGGCGCTTCGAGACCTCCCCGCGCAGCCGCACGGTGATCCGAAGCCGGTCGTCCCGCCGGCCGGAGACGCTGTAGGCGCGCCAGGTCAGCCCACCGTTTGCGGTGGGCAGGTGCACCCGGACATGCCGGCCGGCCGTCACCGGCAGCTGGTAGGGGTCGCGCAGCCACAAGCTGACCGTCCGGGCGTCCTCGCGAACCACCGTGACGACCTCGGCCTCCCGCGGCCAGGTCCGCGTCGCCTCGTGGCGTTCCCGCAGCCCGTCCATGAGCCGGGCAGCGTCGGGCCGGCCGCCCACGACCACCGTTGCGCCGGCGCGAAGCCGGGCGGGCTCGACCAGGCGCGCGTAGACACCCAGGTGCGGGTGGCCGAGCGCTCGGGCGAGCATCGAGGGGAGCTCAAGATCCCGCTCCCCCGTGCTCGGGTTCGCGGACGTCGCGCGGCAGCGCTGGATGGGGCGGATCACCTCGACCTCGCAGTCGCCGAGCCGGATCCGCCGACCCACCCAGGACAGCTCGGCGAACGCGGACAGGCCGTCGAGGTGGACGTTGGCGCGGAATCGCCGGGTGTCGAGCGCGCAGCCGGTGAGTCGCTCGAGCGCACGCACCGAGGCCAGATTGAGCAGGGACAGTTCGGCGTCCGAGCAGTCCCACAGGCCCGACGCGTCGGCGTGGACGAGGCGCAGCCCAGGGTCCCCGAACCACTGGCGCAGGACTGCCTCCTGGTCTTCCGGAGGCTGGTCCGAACGCACCGACGGCCCGCCTGGGTGCGCGCGGTGGCGGAGCTCGACCACGCCGGGCCCGAGCATCGTCACCTTAACCTGCGTCATGTCTGGATCGCGCGCCACCTGCTTGAAGGCCGATCGCGGCCGCCACGTCGTCCGGGGCGGCACGGGCCCGTCGCCCCGCGCGATCGCGAGTGAACGGTCGTGCAGCGCGCCCGTGCCGGGCAGGACGTCGACCTCACCGATCGGCACGCCCACGGCACCCTTGACCGGGTACACCCACAACGAGTCGACGAGTGCCCGGGATCTCCGTGTGGTCAAGGCTGGCCCAGCTGATCGCGATAGACCGGAACCCGGTTCTCACGGAGCGCGGCGACAGCTTCCTTGGCGTCGGGCTCGGCGGCGAGGCGCCCGGTCAGCCGCTGCTCGAACTCGTAGCCGGCCTTCAGGTCCATGAACTCGATGGTGTTCATCGCCTCCTTGGCATGGCGCAGCGCGGCCAGGCTATGTCGCGTCATCTTCTCGGTCAGGGCGAGCGCCGTTTCGAGCACTTCGTCGTCCGGGACGACCCGCAGCACGGACCCGAACCGGACGAGATCAGCGGCGGGCCACGGGTCGGCCGTGAAGTACATCGCACGCATGATCGGTTGCGGGACCAGGCGGGCGAGGTGGGCGGCTCCGCCCATCACGCCGACGCTCACCTCGGGCGTACCGAAACGAGCGCTCTCACCGGCCACGACCACGTCGCAGCTCGCGGCGAGCGCCAGGCCAGTGCCGAGCGCCGCCCCACGGACCGCGCCGACCACCGGAACCGGGCAGTCGTAGATGGACGCGAAGGCGTCCCGGACCAGCCGCATGCGTCCCGCGGCGTTGGACTCGGTCAGCGTGAGGAACTCCGCAAGCTCGTTCCCCGCGCAGAAGTGCTTGACGGCGCTGGTGAGCACGACCGCCTTCACACCCGGCAGCACTTCGTCGAACCGGCCGAAGAGGTCGCGGATCTCCTCGTACATGCTCAGGTTGACCGCGTTGACCGGTGGCTTGTTCATCGTCACGACGGTGGTCGCGCCGTGTTCCCGGATGGACAGGTACTGGTAGGACATTCGATCCTCTGCGCTCTCGATCAGGTGGTCGGGCAGATGGGCAGCACCACGTGCGAGGGGTGCGAGGCGTCCCGGTAGACGGTCTGTGTCGCCGCGATCGGATCCCCTGGCGCGCCGCCGAGGTTGCTGTTGCGGTCGAACCGCGGGAAGTCGGCGGAGCTGATGTCGACGCGGATCCGATGGCCGGCCTTGAACCTGTTCGCGGTGACCCACATGTCGATCTCCAGCGGGTAGATCTCACCGGGGACGAGGGGTTCGGCGCCGCGATCGAGGTCGCGGTACCTCGCCCGCAGCAGGCCGTTCTGCAGCTGGACGGCCCGCCCGTCCGGGAGGACATCGCTCAGCCGCACGGCGAAGTCGGTGTCCACCGCGGACGAGCTCGCGTAGAGCAGCGCCCGCAGTTTGCCCACGACATCGACGTCGTGCTCCAGCGTCTGCGTGGTGTAGGTGAGGACGTCGCCGCGCTGCTGGACCCCGCTGACGTCTACGCTTCCGGCCGGATAGACCCAGGAGACGATGCTGCCGCCCACGGTCGGGGTCGGGTCGAGCGGGTCGTAGACGTACTGGTCGGCGGCCAGTCGCTCCTGGGGGGCCGCGGCGCTCAGCGTCCCGTCGGCGCCCAGGTAGAACGGCGTGTCCACGGCTTCGGGAAGCGGCCAGTCGTCCGCGGTGCGCCACTCGTTGGCACCCATGAGGTAGTAGATGACGCGAGGCCATTCGTCGATCGAGCCGTCCCGCACGGTCTGGTACCAGCGCAGCGTGAAGTCGACGTTGGACCAGTGGTTGTGCTGCAGCTCCGGGTGCTCCCCCATGCCTTCCTTGTATCCGGGGAGGTTGTGCGCGGACGGGGTGATGACGATCCGGGCCTGGGAGCGCAGCGGTTCGGGCGCGTTCTCGCGCAGGAGCTCCCAGGTGGCCAGCGCGTCGTTGATGAACCAGTCGTACCAGCCGGTGCGCAGCAGCGGGATCGCCTGGAAGTCGGCGACCTGCCGCGCGGGGTCGACGGCGGGCAGCGTGTGCCGGTCGATCGAGATGCCCTGGCCGAAGAGGGGCCCGATCTGCTCGACGTCGATCATGGTGATGTGGGGTGACCCGGTGATGCCCCGGATGAGGTCGGCCCGTTCCGCGCACGTCAACGAGCAGTAGTGCGCCCACAACCAGTCCTGCGCCTCGACCGGGGACAGGCCCTTGAGCGCGGGGAACGACTCCGCCAACTCCGCCGGCACCGGGCTGACGAACGGCTCGTTGAACAGGCCCGTTGACAAGGTCTCGTCCAGCATCATCGGTTCGAGCTGCCAGAACGGTATGTCCAGCTTGTCCGCACCGTGTCCGATCGTGCGCGCGAGGACGTTGAACATCATGTGGTACGACGCCGTCTTGACGCCCACCCCGATGCCGCTGACCTCCGGAAGTATCGTGGTCATTTTCGGGTGTGTCGCCATGGGCCACTGCACCTGGCCGACGTACGAGCCGCCGACGGAACCGATGAACCCGTCGCACCAGTCCTGGGCGCTGACCCACTCGACGAAGTCGTAACCGTCCTGCGGCTCGAACATGTAGAAGTCGTGGTCCTCGGGCTCACTGCCGCCCGTGCCGCGAAGGTCCTGCACCGCCACGACATAGCCCCGGCGCGCGAACGCGATGAAGACCGCCACCAGCCGGTCGGAGTCGCGACCGTAGGGCGTGCGCACCGCGATCACCGGGGCGGGCAGCTTCGGAGGCAGGTAGAGATCGGTGGCGAGCCGGACGCCGTCCCGCATCGTCGCGAACACCGTCTCGATCGTGACGTCGGCCGCGGCGAACGCGACCGGCGTGCGCGGCTCCCTGCTCGCCAGCAGGTACTGGAGGTCATCCAACACGGTCATCTGTCGGCCTTCCCATCACTTCACGGAGAACGCGCAACACGTTCTCGCCGAGCACCTTGCGAATGTCCGACTCCTCGAACCCGCGGCGCACCATCACCTCGGTGATCTTCGGCAGGTCCGAGGGACGGGAGATCTCGGCCGGCGGGTACGCACGGCCATCGGGCGAAGGAAGCCATCCGCCGAGCCAGCCGCCGAGCACGTTCTGGTAGTAGTCGTCGATGAAATCCGGTCCAAGGCCCACGTGATCGATGCCGGCCACGTGGATGACGCGTTCGATGTGGTCGACGACGCGATCGGCCGACGGACTGGTCGAGTCGATGAAGAACGGAATGGCGGCGGCGACCCCGATGACCCCGCCGAGCTCGGCGATCGCCTTGATCTGCGCGTCACCGAGGTTGCGGTGGCTGTCGGTGATGCCCAGGCACGCCGAGTGCGTGGCCAGGAACGGTCGCGTCGCCAGGGAGAGCACGTCCTCGACGCCGGCGATCCCGAGATGGCTGATGTCGAAGACGATGCCCAGCTCCTCCATCTCGCGAAGCGCGGTGACGCCCTCCGGGGTCAGGCGGCCGCGCGAGGTCGAGTCCAGGCCGCTGCCGTCGGCCAGGAAGGTGCGGCCGAAGTGCGCCATGGAAGCCACCCGGACCCCCACTCGTGCCATGGTGCGCACCAGCGCGGGGTCCTGCCCGACAGCATGGGCGCCCTCGAGGGCGATGATCAGAGCGATGCGCCCGGACGCGGTGGCGGCGTCGACGTCGGCGCCGGTCAGGCACACCGCCACGTCGTCGCTGTGTTCGGCGGCGAGTTCATGGATCCGCTCGACCAGCAGCAGCGTCCGACGCAGGGCCCCCTCGGACTGGAACTGATCTTCGATGCAGATGGGCAGCACCTGCACGTCGACGCCCCCGGCACGCAGCTCAGGCAGCCAGAACCGGGCGAAATGATCAGGTTGTTCCCGCCGGTCGAAGTGGTCCACCAGGAGGATCAGGTCGTTGTGCGTGTCGACCACGACAGCGTCACCGTGCAGTCGATGCGGATCGGTCATTCGTGCCGGCTCCTCTCGTTCAGGTGCGCCAGGTGCACGTCCTGGAGCCGAAGAAGACTCAGGACAGGGTCGCCGGGTCGCTGTTGCCGCCGCACACGACCATGGCTACGCGTTCGGTCGCCGCGGGCACATAGCCGCCGGTGACGAGTGCCGCGAGCGGCGCGGCGGCGCCCGGTTCCGCGCAGATCCTCAGCTCGTCCCACAGGCGTAGCCGCGCGTCGAGGATCGCCTCCCCCGGCACGACCACGACCTCGTCGATCGCGCGCTGAGCGATCTCCCACGCGATGGCGCCGATCCGGCCGGCGCCCAGCGCGTCGGCGGCGACACCGCCGACGCTGATCGTCACCCGCTCGCCCGCCGAGCGAGCCGCGGCCAGCGTGGGCGAGCCCGACGCCTCGACGGCCACCACGCGCACGCGGCGGTCGAACCAGGCGGCCATCCCGCCGACGAGACCGCCGCCACCGCACGCCACGAGCACCGTGTCGACGTCCGGGCACTGCTCGTCCAGCTCCAGTCCGACCGTGCCCTGGCCGGCGACGACCTCCAGCTGGTCGTAGGCGTGCACGAGCAGCGCCCCGGTCTCGGCCGCGCCGCGCTCGCTCGCCACCGCGGCCTGCGCGAAGTCCCGGCCGACCTGGTGCACGCGCGCGCCGTGGTGACGCAGCCTCGCGATCTTGACCGCCGGGGCGGTCTCGGGGACGAACACCTCGACGGCATGGCCGAGCCGCCTGCCCACGTGCAGCAGGGCGAGAGCGGCGTTCCCGCCCGAGGCGATGACCAGGCCCGCGGCGGGCACGTCCTGGGTCAGGACTCGGTTGAAGACTCCCCTGGGCTTGAACGACCCGGAGTGCTGCAGCAGTTCGAGCTTGAGCGCCAGCGGTGCGTCGACGCCGAACGCCCCGGCCGCCACCTCGATGAGCGGTGTCCTTCGCACGTGGCCGTGGATCCGGTCCGCGGCGGCCGCGACATCGTCCGGCGTGGGGACCGGGACATCGGTGACGTGCACTGCCGACGGCTCTCTCACAGCGATCGGGCGATGAGGTCCTTCATGACCTCGTTGGTTCCGCCGTAGATCTTCTGGGCGCGTGCGTCGGCGTACAGGCGGGAGACGAGGTACTCCCGCATGTATCCGTAGCCGCCGAAGAGCTGGAGACATCGATCGGTGACGTCGCACTGGTTCTGGCTCAGCCACCACTTCGCCATCGACGCGGTCGCGGGATCGAGGGTGCCGGCGACGAACTTCTCGACGCAGTCGTCCAGGAAGACCCGGGACGCGCGGACGATGGTCGCCAGCTCGGCGAGCTCGAACTTGACGTGCTGCATGGAGAACAGCGGCGCGCCGAAGACCTCCCGGGTCTTCGTATAGGCGATGGACTCCTCCAGCGCGCGTTCCATGGCCGCCACCGCGTTGACGCCGATGACCAGGCGCTCCCGGGGCAGGTCGCGCATCATCATCCCGAAGCCCGCGCCCTCCTCGCCCAGCAGGTTCTCCGCCGGCACCAGCACGTCGTCGAAGAACAGCTCCGAGGTGTCCTGGCTGTGCATGCCCAGCTTGTCGAGCACCCGCCCACGCCGGAATCCCGGCGCATCCGCCGTTTCCAGCACGAGCAACGAAATCCCGTGGCGACCCGCCGCCGGGTCGGTCTTGGCGACGACGATGATGAGATCGCATTGCGCACCGTTGCTGATGAACGTCTTGGACCCGTTGAGCACGTAGTGGTCGCCACTGCGCGTGGCACGTGTCCTGACGTTCTTGAGGTCGGTGCCGGCGCCGGGTTCGCTCATGCCGACCGCGCCGATGATGTCACCGGTCGCCATCCCGGGCAGCCAGCGCGCCTTCTGCTTCTCGGAGCCGTAGGCCACGAGGTAAGGGGCGACCACTCCGCTGTGCACCGGATTGCCGAGCCCGGTGTCCCCGGAACGTGCCTGCTCGCTGAAGACGACGGCGTCGTGGGCGAACGTGCCCCCGCCCCCGCCGTACTCCTCGGGCACCTCGCAGCAGAGCAGGCCGAGCGCGCCTGCCTTGCGCCACACCTCCCGGTCCACGTACTTCTGCCGGTCGAAGCGTTCGAAGTGCGGGACGACCTCGGCCTGGAAGAAGTCGCGGGCGACCGCGCCCAGCGCGGCCCCCTCGTCATCGACCCAGCGCGGCCGTGCCCCGGTTGCGGTGCTCATCGATTCCTGTCTCCTCCTGCCGAATGATTCAATTCACGGCTCGGTCGCGCTCGCCCCAGAAGCGCGCTCGCAGTTGCTTCTTGTCGACCTTGCCCAGGGGTGTGAGCGGCAGAGCGTCCAGGAACTCCAGACGCTTCGGGGCGTGCACAGGTCCCTTGAGTTCGCGGATGAGGGCGATGAGCTCCTCGGACGTCACGGTCGCACCCGGGGTTCTGACGACGAAGGCCGTCACCGCTTCGCCCCACTTGGAGTCCGGAACTCCGATCACCGCCGCCGCCGCGACCTCCGGATGCGTCACCACCGCGTCCTCGACTTCTCGCGGATAGACGTTGAACCCGCCGGTGATCACCATGTCCTTCTTGCGATCGGTGAGGTATAGGAAGTTGTCCTCGTCCAAGTAACCGACGTCGCCGGTGTGCAGCCATCCGTTCCGCAGCGTCTCCGCGGTCAGCTCGGGCTGCTTCCAGTAACCGTCCATGACCAGCGGACCACGAACGCAGACCTCTCCCCGCTCGCCGACTCCGCAGGGCTGGTCGTCGTCGTCGAGGACGGCGACCTCCAGCGTCGGGTGCGGCTTTCCGCAGGAGGCGAGCAGCTTGGGCCGCCGCAGGTCATGGTCCTCCTTGCTGAGGCTCGTGACGGTGTTCGGCGCCTCGCTCTGTCCGAAGAACTGCACGAATACGGGCCCGAACACATCGAGGGCTTGCTCGAGCCGGTCGGGTGACATCGGCGCCGCGCCGTACAGGATTGTCTGCAGGCTCGACATATCCGTAGGGTGCTCGGCGAGGTGGTCGAGCAGCACGTAGATCATGCTCGGCACGAGGAAGGTCGCCGTGATCCGGTGTCTCTGGACGGTCTCGCAGAACTCCGCAGGATCGAAGCCCTTGGTGAGCACCATGCTTCCGCCCTGATGGAACACCGGCGGCACGATGCCCGCGAGCGCGTGGGTCAACGGCGTCGAGCCCAGGAACCGGAGCTCGGTGGGGAGCTGCCAGTGTGCCACGCTGAGGTAGAGGTGCGTGACCAGCGAACGATGGGGGAGCATCACGCCCTTGGGCCGGCCGGTGGTCCCACCGGTGTATCCGAGCAACCCGATGTCGGACTCGCGCGCCAGCGCGGGGATGGGCCTGTCCGTATCAGGGCCCGCCAAGACGTCGGACGGCGATCCTCCGCCGATGTGAAGCACCTGCGGACCTGCTTGCAGCTCGGCCGCGAGAGCCGCACCGTGTTCGGCGTACTGCAAGCCGTCAGCGACGATCGTCGTGATCTCAGCGTCGGCGCAGACGGTGACGTGGTCCGCTAAGGAGCCCATCGGATGCAACGGGGTGTACCGGGCGCCCAGCGACATCGCGGCGATCAGCGTGGCGAACGCCTCGGGTCGGTTCGGGGCGAGCATGGCCACGCCGTCCCCCGACTTCACCCCGGCGTCCTGCATGGCGAACGCGATCCGCGCGATCAGCCGGCGCAGCTGTTCGTACGACAGGTCACCGGTCGGGGTGATGAACGCGACGCGATCCGGATAGTTCTGGAGCGAGCGCGAGACCATGTCGACGAAGGTCGGTCGACGATAGAGGTCAGTCATATGAGCCATCACTGCTCCTGTCGGGCCCGTCGCTTGATTCGCCGCAGCTCGGCCTCGAACCCGTCGAGCAGGCAGCGGATCCCGAGGATGAACTGCGCCTCCGGGTCAACGGCGAGAACTTCGCCGAGGCGGCGAAGCGGCGAGTCCGCCGGTGTGTCCTCGTGCACGAACGTGTCGTCCACCTGGTGGGCGAATTCCTCGCCGCCGCTGCGGAACCTTGAGATCTCCCAGGCCATGGCGCCGAGGAGGTAGTTGCGCAGCACCATGAACCCGCGGATCGACGTGTCGTTGTCGAACCCGGCCTTGTGCAGCAGAGCGATGATGTCGAGCCCGACGGCGGCCGCGCCCGGCCCGCGGACGGAGTTCTCCAGGTGAATCTCGATGAGGGCCGGGTGCCGCAACGCGTTGCGCCGGGACTCCAGCGCGAACTCCTCAAGGCGCACTCGCCAGGGCCGCCCATCCTGAGCGATGCGCGGAGACTCGGACAGTGCGAGGTCGACAACGGCGTCCAGCAGTTCCTGCTTGTCGCTCAGGTGTCGGTAGAGCGACATCGGGCTGCCACCCACCGCGTCGGCCACGCGGGCCATCGTGATGGCGCTGAGACCCTCGCGATCCGCGATCGCGAGCGCGGCGGCGACCACCGTCTCTCGGTCGAGCGCGCCGCGCGGCAACCGCTCCGACTTGCGCACCTTCGGTTCTGACGTCAAGGCGTGTGCCCCCTGTTCCGTTCGGCGTGGGCGGCGCTCTTGCGCAGCCTTGCGTACGAGCATAGTGTATGTCCATACCCAGGCGAGATATTCACGCGAGAAAAGTCTGCGTCATCCGTCGAGACCGGGTGAGTGCGCCCGCAGCTGATTTCCCTCCACGCCTCCTCGACACGAATGCTGAAGGAGCACTCTGCCCATGACCGCCGGCCTCTGGCTCCACGGCGCCACTCTCATCACCGCGACCGGGCGCGACCCCGAAGCTGCCGGACTCCTCGTCGAGGCCGGGAGGATCGCCCAGATCGGAGGGTCCGCCCCGCCCGATGCCGAAGTCGTCGACTGCACCGGCCTCACCGTGACTCCCGGCCTGATCGACGCACACGTTCACATGGGTTTGGCCAGCCGACTCGAGGCAAGCGTCGGGTACGGCATGTCCATCGCGGAGATCGCCGCCGACATGTTCTCTAATTGCGCCCAGACTCTACGCACTGGCTTCACCACCGTGCGAGACTGCGGGGGCATCGACGCCGGCCTCGCCCGCGTCGTCGCATCAGGCAAGGTCGCCGGGCCCCGGATCGTGCAGTGCGGCCCCATCCATTGCCAGACCGGAGGACACGGCCACTACGCCTCCGAGTGGGAGCCCACCGAGATGTGGCGCGGCCGGGTGATTCCGGGCTTGCGGACACTGGCGACGGTCTCGGACGGGCCCGATCAGATGCGAAAGAACGCGCGCGAATCCTTCCGGGGAGGCGCTGAGTTCCTCAAGCTGTGCGTCACCGGTGGCGTCATCTCCCACCACGACAAGCTCACCGACACCCAGTTCAGCACCGAGGAGATCGCAGTAGCCGTCGGCGAGGCCGCGGCCCGAGGCACCTACGTCACCGTCCACGCCCACAACGTCGAAGGCATCCGCAACGCCGTCCTGGCCGGCGTGCGGTGCGTGGAACACGGCACCGGCATCGACGACGAGACGGCCGCGCTCATGGCCGACCACCAGGTTTCCCTCGTGCCCACGCTCGCTGCCGTCGAGGCGGTGATCTCGAACGTCGACGGGCTCGGCCTGCCCAGCCATTTCGCCGAGCGAGCGGCGCGGGTGCGCGACGCGATGATCGACGGATTGCTCGCCGCCAAGGCTGCCGGCGTCCGCGTCGGACTCGGGTCGGACCTCATCGGGCCCGACCAGAGCCGTCGTGGTGCGGAACTGACCCTGCGGGCAGCGGTCGAGTCACCCATGGAGGCTCTGATCGCGGCCACGCGGGTCAATGCCGGCCTCCTCGGACTCGACAGCGAGATCGGCACCCTCGAGGTCGGGAAGCAGGCGGACATAGTCGCGTTCGCGGAGAACCCCCTGGAAAACCCCGCCCTGTTCGCCGAGCCGGACAGCGTCGTGCTCGTGCTGCAGAACGGCGTGGTCGCGAAGGACGTACGAACGTCCTGATTCCCTGACTCGCACCAGCGCTACCCGCGTACGGGCTGCGGGAGAAGGGCGCTTCTCGGGCGGCCTGGGCGCGCGGACGGGTCGCGAAGTCCCGATGGTCAGCGCGCCCAGGCCTGGTGCCGGAGGAGATCACGGCTGCACTACGGCGGGTCAGCCGCAGACCGCCTCCATCACGCGTACGAAGTTCGCGCCGAGGACCTTGGCGATGTCCTCGTCCGACCAGCCGCGCCCGACGAGGCCGCGGGGGATGTTCGGGAAGTCCCGGTAGTCGTCGAACCCGATCAATCCCTGCGTCGCGACCAGGCCGTCCTCGGGCCGGAAGCCGGTCTCGGCGAAGATCGGCTGGACGAGATCACGGAGCATCCACTCGGGCAGCTGCAAGGGCCAGTCGGTCCCGATCCCGACATGGTCGATGCCGGCCACCTCGGCGACGTACTCGATGTGGTCGAGCATCGAGTTGATGGTGACCGATGATCCCGGGGCGAGGAAGAAGGGAACGGCCACGATTCCGATGAACCCGCCCGTGTCTGCGATCGCGCGCAGCTCTTCGTCGCTCTTGCCGCGCGCGTGCGCGAATACGCCTTGTGCCGCGGTGTGTGAGGCGACGACCGGCTTCTTCGACACCTCGCACGCATCGAGCGTGGTCTGCCGGCCGACGTGGCCCGTGTCGACGATGATGCCGAGATCGTTCATGACCTTGACACTGGCCACGCCGAACGTCGACAGCCCCGCGTCCGTGCGCTCCGTGCAGCCGGCGCCGACCTTGGTCAGGTTGTTGTAGGTGAGCTGGCACATCCGCAGGCCGGCGTCGTGCGCGTAGAGCAGCGTGTCGAAGTCACGCCACGGACCCAGCATGACCTGTGTGCTCATCAGGCCGGCGTGGGTGCCGGTCTCATGCGCACGGCGGATGTCAGCGGCGGTCAGGGCTTTCGTCAGCCACGGGAAGTGGTCGAACTGCTTCTGCATGAACGCGAAGGTGCGCGCCCATTGCTCATCCACCAGCTCCACCTGACGGTTACCACAGGTGATGCCGCTTGCGTCCCAGTGATCCTTCAGCGCGTCCATCTGCCCCTCGAACGCCCGGCGGACCGGCAGCATCAGCCCGTCAGCGAAGGTGGCCAGCTTGTCGCCGTCTCTCGTCTCCAGGGCCGAACGCAGCTCCTTGTGCATCTCCTCGTCGAACACCCGGTACCCGACCGGGCCCTGGAACAGGGCATCGACGATGATGCACTCGCGATGAAGCCGCGCGGCACGCTCCTCCTGCGCCTCGTTCAAGCCGAAGTCGAACGTGCCGAACTGTTCCGTCATCAAGATCCTCCAGAGCTTCGTGGGTGTTAGTTGTCGCCCATGCGGCGAACGAGCCGGTCCATCAGGAACAGGAACTCCGAGTGTCCGGATCCGTCGTCCCCGACGCCGTAGCCGAAGGGCGGTTGATCGGGGTGGTCGGCCAGGGCCAGGCCCCGTCCGCCGATCGGTCGCAGCCGGACCGGGGGCGGATCCGAACGGTTGCGGCCGAGAACCGGGTCGGTGAACCTGGCCTGGTAGCAGAGCGCGTCGCCGTCGCCGGTGATGGTGAGCTCGCAGCCCCAACAGACGTACCGGCCGTGGTATCGGCTCGGCTCCGGCTCCGGATCGGAAAGGTCGGGCGCCACCGGAGCGGATAGACCGAACCGGTCCTGCAACAGGGCCTCGGCGAGTTCCTTGTGGAAGGGCATCGAGGCTGGCCCCCCGTTCGCGAAGGCGATGTAGGCGGCGTCGCTGTCGGGGAGGACGCCGACCATCGCGACGCCGCCGTAGGAGCCCCCGCCGTGGGTGAGCACGACGCGATCCCCGTACTGCTTGCGCAACCAGCTGAGCCCGACCGAGCCTGTTTCCGGCACCGGGAAATCGAGGTGGTGGGCGGTCATCTGGTCGACGGACTCGGGGCTGAGCAGGTGCTTGGCCGACGTGAGAGTCGGCAGGTGGCTCCCCACGAAGGTCAGCGTGTCCTGCACCGAGGTGATGAGCGTCGTGCCCGCCGGTCCCAGGCATTCGGGCATCATGAACAGTTTGGTCGGCACCATCCCGCTGTCTCCCGGAGAGTGGCCGATCGCCATCCGGTGCAGAATCGCCTCTTTGGCCGTGAACATGCTGCGTTCCAGACCCAGCGGCGCGAACAGCCGTTGCCGCATGGCGGCGGAGAAGCTCTCACCGGTGACGACCTCGATGATCCGGCCGGCGAGCACGAAGCCGGCGTTGTTGTAGGAGAAGTACTCCCCGGGCGGAAACAACTGACCGACGTCGCGCAGCAGCGGCACCCAGTTCGCGATCGCTTCGTCGCCGTCCCCGACATCGGCGATCAGGTCCGACGCGTCGATCCCGGTCGAGTGGGTGACGAGGTGTCGTACGGCCAGCGCATCCGCGGCCTCCGAGTCACCCAGGACGAGATCCGGCAGGTAGCGCTTCACCGGCGCGTCGAGGTCGACCAGCCCCTGCTCGACGAGGGACATGAGCAACGTCGTGGTCCAGACTTTGGTGATCGAGCCGGTCAGGAACAGCGTGTCCGGCGTCATCTCGACGCCGCTGTTCATGTTCGCGACGCCGGCGGCCGCGGTCTCGATCCGGCCGTCCTCGAGGACGCCCACCACGGCACCGGGGACGCCGGATCGGGCGACCAGTTCCTGCACCGTCTCTTGGAGTTCCGTCATGAGAGGTCTCCCGTCACCCGAGGCAGGATCGGACCGCGTCAGCGAGGTTGCGGGCCCGCCGTTCGCCGACCTGGTAGGAGTAGAGGTTCATGACGTAGCCGAAGCCGACCTCGGCATCGGGATCACCGAAGGCGATCGATCCGCCGGAGCCCGGGTGGCCGAACGACTTCGGCCCCGCCATCGGCATCGGCGGGCAGGCTCGCCAGAACCCGAGCGACATGTTGAAGGAACGGTCGGCCGGGAGGTCCAGGTCGGCGGGCAGTCCGTGCATCCGGGTCCTGTCGGTCTGGACCTCGATCGCCCGCTCGACGGTGGCCGGATGCAGCAGCCGCACGCCGTCGACCTCGCTCACCGTGGCGGCGTACATGCGCGCCAGCGATCGCGCGTCCGTGAGCATGTTCGCGGCCGGGAACTCCGCGGCGTGATAGGCGCGGGTGCCCATGGCCTCGGAGAAGTCGGCGAAGGCGCCGCCGAGCGAGCCGGCGCGGGACTGGATCGAGCCCTCGCCCCACACGGCGGCGATCCACCTGGTGACCGTGTCGGCGTCGAGCCCGGTGCTCTCGATCATCCCGGCGGTCATCTCCTCCAGGACGAGCGGAGCCGAGTCGATCCGGGCCACCTTCCCCTCCTCTTCCTCCGGCAGCCCGATCCAGGCGTTCAGCCCGAGCGGACCGGCCACCTCCTCGGCGAAGAAGGTGCCGAGCGATTTGCCGGAGATCCGGCGCACGACCTCGCCGACCAGGTACCCGAAGGTCATGCTGTGGTAGACGTGCTCGGTGCCGGGCTTCCACTCCGGCCTCTGGGCCTCCAGCGCACGGATCACCGGGCCGCCGGCGCACGCGTCCTCGAAGGTGAACCGGCCGTCGACGACCGGCAGGCCGGCCTGGTGCGAGAGCAGCCAGCGCACCGGGATGTGCTCCTTGCCGTTGGCGCCGAACTCCGGCCAGTACGTGACGACCGGCGCGTCCAGGTCGAGCTCACCGCGCTCGGCCAGCATGTGCGCGCAGATCGCGGTCGCGCCCTTCGTCGTGGAGGCGACCAGGGCGATGGTGTCCTTCTGCCAGGGCCGCCGGGTCTCGCTGTCGGCCAGGCCGCCCCAGAGGTCGACGACGGGACGGCCGCCGACGTAGACGCAGCACGACGCGCCCACCTCGCCCGGGCTCCCCTCGAAGTTCGCGCGGAACGCGTCCGCGACCTTGCCCCAGCCGTTCTCGATATGTCCGTCCACCACTGCCCCGCTCATCGTGTTCACGCAGTTGCCCCTCGTTGAGTGTTCGGAGACCTCAGGCGACGCCCATGCGGGCCGGGTGGGACCCTCGGCCCGCATGGCGGCCGTCACTCGATCGGCCCCGCCGGCACTGTGTATTTGAAGCAGTTGCACCCCTTGTCGAAGCTGGACACGGCCGTCAGCTCCATGCCGTCGTGCCGATCGGGCCCGAACCTGGTGGCGCCGCCCAGGGTGAGGGCGCTGACGAAGCTCGTCCCGATCTTCTCGATGGCCGGCACGAGCTTCTCGGTCCCGCCCAGGCCACCGCTGTTGGTCAGGCCCTGCTGCAGCAGTCGCACCGCGTCGCACGCCATGAAGACGGTGATCTGGTCCGCGATCTTCTGGACCGCCATGCCCGCGGCGCGCGCGTCCGCCAGGCAGGCCGCGCGCACCTTGGCCTGCTCCGCGGGCGGCGCCGGCTGCTCACTCACGTCGCTGTCGGGCAGGCCGCCGAAACCATGCATGTTGGCCAGCTGGTCCGCCGAGTAGGTCTTCAGCGCGTTGGGGCCGCCCTGCGAGTGGAAGAGCAGGTACTGCGGCGACCACTTCTGCGCGTGCGCGCCCTGCGCGAAGTAGTAGACGACTCCCCTCTCGTACAACGTCAGGAACATGACGTTGTCGACGCCCTGGGACTTGAACTTCAGCGCGAGCGACTGGATCAGGGCGAGGGTCGGCCCGTTGTCGGCGTACCCGTGGGCGCACTTGACCTCCGCCTTGATGAGGGCGATGCCGCCCTTGTCGGCGATGGGCTTGAGGGTCTTGTCGTAGACGCGCTGGTTGTAGGGGCAGTCCTCGAGAACGACGCCGATCTTGCTGCCGGAGCGGAGGTGGCCGGCCGCGACGGCCTTGTCCATGATGCTCTCGACGCGGCGGTCCAGCCGCACCGAGTTGACCGCGATCAATCCGGGGTTCTTGGCGAGGTCCTCGCTGTCGCCCACGGCCGATCCGGTCGAGCTGCCCATGTACAGAATCGGAACGCCCGCCTTAGTGAGGCAGCTGTTGAAGCTTGCGTTGTAGATGGTGCCGTCGTAGACCACGGCCTGGACGTTGTTGTCCTTCGTGAACCGCTGGCAGACCGTTTCGAATGCCGTGTCGTGGTTGGGGGCGCTGAAATCGATGGCTTCGTCGACGACCTTGATCTGCCGGCCGTTGATGCCGCCGCTGGCATTGATCTTGTCGAAGGCGGCGTGTGCCGCGTCGCGGTGCGGGCTCTCGATCCCGACGCCGTTCCGCGCGGTCTCGGCGCGGGTGTCGGTGATCAGCATCCCGATCTCGATCGGACCGGAGGTGGTCAGCTTGAAGCCCGAACCTCCGGCCCTTGGATCTTTGCCGCTGCCGCCGCCACAAGCGGCCAGGACAACGGCGCCGCAGACCGCAAGCGCGGTCATCCGAATACGCATCATCGATCCTGACTCCCTCAATCTCAGCACCTGCGGGCAGTCCCGCGGTGAACAACCACGTGTGGCCGCCCGGGGCCGCTGGCGAGGTGCCGAGCGCGATCACGTATGTGTATACACTATGAACGTACGCATCTGGTCGACGCAAGGCCCAACCGGCAGATTCTGCGGAAGGGGTCAGGACCGCCCGACGACCCGTGCGGCCAGCTTCTTCAGCCCGCCGACCGAGCCGGCGCCGTGGAACGAGAGCGAGTACCAGGTGTCGCGGTCCAGCACCTGCACCTCACCGACGGCGGCGAACGCCTTGTCGCCGAGGTCTACGGCCTCAGCCTTCGGATAGGCGAGCTTGGCCTGTTCGAACAGGTCGGCCACACTCATGCCGTTGCTCTTGAACACGCCGGCGAGGCGGTCCTGGCGCAGCACGGTGATCGAGAAGGTCGACCCCGGCGCGGCGCCCGTGCTCGTCCAGACGCACTGGTCGGCCCCGGTGTCCTCCTGATGGGCCGGCTTGCCGCCCCCGAACGGGCTGCCGAACGCCGCCTCCAGGTCGCCGGCGGCCACCAGCTTGCAGGCGTCCGCCCCCGCGTCCGCGCTCTTGCTCGTGCCGACGGGCGACGCGGACGAGGCGCCCTTCGCCTCCTTGCCGTCGCCGCCGCAGCCGGTGACGGCGAGCGCGAGGACCAGCAGGGACCCGGAGACACCGGTGAGGATCCTCATGGGCGAACCTCCCTTATCACGTATGTAAGTACACTATGTTGATACGCGTACGGCGGCGCAAGACCATCTCGGCAACCTGCGGAAGCGAACAGCTCCGAGTCAGGAGGAGACATGGATTCCCTCTCAGGCCGCACGGCCTTCATCACCGGTGGGGCGCGCGGCATCGGGCTGGCCATCGCGCGCTCGCTCGCGCGCCGGGGTGTCTCGGTCGCCATGGCCGACCTCGACGATCCGGCTCTGGAACGAGCCGAGGAGGAGTTGTCGGCGGTGACGAGCGCCCGGTCCTACAAGCTCGACGTCCGCGACCGGCAGCGGTACGCCGAGGTCGCCGACACCGTGGAGGCGGAGCTCGGCCCGGTGACCGTCGTCGTCAACAACGCCGGAATCCTCGACTCCGTCTCGCCGTCGCGCATGGACCACACCCTGTGGGACTACGTCATGGGAGTCAACGCGGACGGCGTCTACAACGGCCTCCAGGCGTTCGTGCCGCGCATGATCGAGCGCGGCCTCGGTGGACACATCGTCAACACCGCCTCGGCCGCCGGCCTCTTCGTCGACGGTGAGTCACTTCTCTACAGGTCAGGCTTCCTCTACCACGCGTCGAAGTTCGCGGTGGTCGGCCTGAGCGAATCGCTGCGCGTGGAGCTGGCCCGCCACGGGATCGGGGTGAGCGTCCTGTGCCCCGGACCGGTGGCCACCGACGGGGTGGACAACGCCCGGCGCCTCCGTCCGGCGGACGCGCCGGAGCGCTCGGCCAGGATCGAGACGATCCTGGAAGCCGCGCAGAACATGGTGCGCGATCAGGGCGTTCAGCCCTCGGTCGTGGGCGAGCTCGTCGTCGACGCGATCATCCACGACCGGCCTTACATCCTCACGGCCGCCGACAACGCCGCCCCGATCCGGGCCCGGATGGAGGCGTTGCTCGACGCCGTTCCGACGCCCCGGACCGAGTAGGCCCGGGGCCTGCCGGCTGGAGCGCCATCGCGTCGAGCGCGCCTCATCGGTCAGCGGCGACCCTGCCCGTGCCGGAGCGCTCGATCGCGGTGATGCTGCCACCCAGGTAGGCGTCGACGACCCGCGGATGGGTGCGTACGACGTCCGGCGGCCCTTCGGCGATGAGATCGCCGTCGGCCATCGCGATGATGCGATCAGAGATCCCCATGATGAGCGGGATGTCGTGCTCGATGACCACGAGGGTCAGGTCGAGCTCGCGCTTGAGTTCGGCCAGCAGGTGCCCGAGCGCCTCGGTCTCGCGCTGGGCGACGCCGCTGGAGGGCTCGTCGAGCAACAGGCACATCGGCCGCAACGCCACGAGGCAGGCGATCTCGGTGATGCGGCGGGTGCCGGTCGAGAGCTCCTGGATGGGCTTGTCCCGATGGCGGTCGAGACCCATCGCGGCGATGAGGGCACGCGCCTGGTGCTCCTTCTTCCGCTCGCCGAGCATCAATCCCAGCGTCGACGTCAGGAAGCCCGTCGGCTGCACCCGCTCCAGCGAGAGCATGACGGTCTCCTTCACAGTCATCGTCGGGAACAGCGCGGCATCTTGGAACGACCGGATCAGACCGCGTCGCGCGCGCCCCTCCGGACCGACCCTGCTGATGTCCTCACCGTTGAAGAACACCTGACCTGTGTCCGGTTTGGTGAAGCCGCCGAGCAACTCGAAGGTCGTCGTCTTGCCGGCGCCGTTCGGACCGATCAGGCCGACCGTCTCGCCGGCACGCACCTCGAACGACACCCCGCGTACGGCGTGCACGCCGCCGAAACTCTTGCGGAGATCGCGCGCCTCCAGCAGGGTCGTGCCCGGCGAGGGAGCCGGTCGCTCCGAAGCCACCGCACCAGGCTCGCTGACGCGCAGGCCGCTGATCCGGACACCCTGGGCCGTCGCGGTGGCGTCGGCCGGGTCCTCACCGGCGTACAACGGCTCGGGATCGATGCCGTGCCGGCGGGCGATGAACTTCACGATCCGGTCCCGGATCGGCGCGACGACCTGGATCAGGCCGCCGACCTTCCACAGGATGAGGAGCAGCGCACCGAACTTCGTCGCGGCCAGCCCGATGTTGCCGATGTCGAGCAGCGGCAGGCCGAGCACCCAGATCGCCCCCAGCACCGGCCCGATCAGCGCGGACATGCCGCCGAGCACCGTCATGACGACGACGTCGATGCTCGCGGACGTCGGGAACGACCCGGCACTGATGCTGGACAGGGAGTGCGCGTAGGTCGCGCCGCCGATGCCGGCGATGAACCCGCCGACCAGATAGCCCTGGAGCTTGACGAGGGTCGCCCGCACGGCGAACGCGCGCGCGTTCTCCTCGTTGTCGCGGACGGCGACGAGCAGGCGGCTGAACCCGCCGCGCCGGATGTTCCACGCCAGCACCAGGGAGACGACGAACAGCGCCAGCGCGAAGTAGTAGTAGTCACGACCGCTGTCGAGCGGGCCGTCGAGCGGCCAGCCGGAGGGTTTCCCGGGATCCTGACCCTCGCCGAGCATCCACGGCTGCGTGAGCAGCCACGCCGGGGCGGCGAGCGCGAAACCGAGCGTGGTGACGGTGAGCATGAGGCCGCGGATGCGCAGCGCCGGCAGGCCGATCACGACCGAGACGAGCCCCGCGCCGAGGCCGGCGAGGAGCAGTGCGAGCGGGAAGCTGCCGGAGGTGCTCGACACCTTGAACGAGATGACCGCGCCGATCGCGGCGACGGCGAACTGGCCGAGCGTCAACTGCCCGCCGAGACCGGTCAGGACACCGATCGACAGGCCGACGATCGAGAAGGCGATGATGCCGGTGAGGGTCACCGACAGGCCGTTGGAGACGAAGAGCGGCAGGATCGCGAGCGCCGCGACGGTCGTGATCGTGAAGGCCGGGCCCATCGCGCGTACCGCCCACAGGCGCTGCAGCCTCTCCGGGACCGAGCGCAGGCCCTGCACCGCGGCCCAGCTGCCCTTCTCCTCATCGCGGCCCGCCCGCCGGCGCTGCACCAGCAGCGCCACGAGGATGATGAGGAACATGGCCACCTCGACGAGGCCCGACTGCGGGTAGTTCCACAGCAGGAGCTGTTCGAGGATGCCCAGGCCGACCCCGCTGGCCAGGGCGATCGGCAGGCTCCGCATCCGGCCGATGACGGCGGCGGTCAGCGCGCGCAACAACAACGAGGGACCGAAGCTGTCAGCGCCGACGAAGCCCTGCGTCGGCGCGGTGAGGATCGCGGTGAAGGCCGACAGGGCACCGGCGATCGCCCAGGCCAGTGTCGACATCCGGCTCGCGAAGATGCCGGCCATCCGCGCCGCTTCCGGATTCGCCGCCGCCGCGCGGATGGCGAGACCGAACCGCGACCGCCTGAGGAACAACGCGATGGCGAGCACGAACAACGGCGACAGGAACAGCATGCCGGAGTAGGCCTCCGTCACGCGCAGGCCGCCGACGTCGAAGACCGGCAGCCACGCCGGCTGCGGGTACAGCGGTCCGGAGGCGGTGGAGTTGATGAGCGCGGCGAGGACGACCAGGAACTGGCCGACGCCCAGCGTCGCGACGATGGACACGATCCGCGGCGCGCGGCGCAGCCGTCGTACGACGCCGGTCTCGGCGGCGGCCGCGGTCGCCGCGGCCACGATGAGTGCCATCGCGAACGCGATCCAGTACGGGATGTGCCACTTCACCGCGGCGACGCCGAAGAACGCCGCCCCGAACGCACCGATCTGCCCGTGCGCGAAGTTGATGATGCGGTTGCTCCGGTAGACCAGCACGATGCCGACTGCCAGCAGGCCGTACGTCATACCGACGATCGTGCCGAGCAGGATCACCGGGAACGGTGTCGCTGCATTGATGACGTCGTGCTCGTCGAGGATCGCGGACACGATCTTCGCCAGTACGACTGCAACCACGAACGCCAGGATCTGAAGGAACGGCTTGCGGGCTCGCTGGAGAAGACCACGCCGGCTGACCACCGATTCCTCGACGGCCTCGAGCGCGTTCTCGACCAGATCGGGCCGCGCGGTCACTTCGCCGCTCCCGCACCCTGCAGGAAGACCGCGCGCAGCAGGTCGTCACGGGCCAGCAATTCATCAGCGCGGCCGTCGAAACGCATCTCGCCCTTTTCCATGAAGTACGCGTGGTCAACGAGGTTCAGCGCGATGTTCACCGACTGCTCGACCAGCACCACGGCGGTGCCGTCGGCGTTGATCCGCCGGACCATGTCGAGGAGCCGGCCGACGATCACCGGGGCCAGGCCGAGCGAGAGCTCGTCGATGAGGAGCAGCCGCGGACGGAGCATCAGCGCCTTGGACAGCCCGAGCATCTGCTGCTCGCCACCGGACAGCGTCGAGGCGAGGGAGTTGCGGCGCTCGTACAGCCGCGGGAACGCCTCGAAGGACGTCTGGATCGCTCGTTCGACCGATCCGCGGTCCCTGGCCATCGTGTATCCGTAGCTGCGCAGGTTCTCCACGACGGTCATCGGCCCGAAGACCGCGCGTCCGCCGGGGATCTGCGTGATGCCCAGCCGCATCCGGCGTTCGGCGTCGAGATAGGTGATCTCCTGGCCGCGGTAGCGCACACTGCCCGCGGTGGGCAGGCCGATTCCAGAGATGACCTTGAGCAATGTCGACTTGCCGGCACCGTTGACACCGAGCAGCGCCACCATCTCACCGTCGTCGATGGTGAAGTTCGCGTCGAAGAGGACCTGCAGCCGGCCGTAGGAGAAGTCGACGCCGCGGCAGGACAGCATCGGCAGGTGTCCGCCGCTGTGCTTGATCCGGAGGATCTCCTCGTCCTCGACCACCTCGTCGATCATCCGGTCAAGGTCGTCCTCGATGAACTGGCCGGCACTGGAGATGATGAACGCGCCGAGCACTCCGGGGATGGCGATGGCGACCATCGTGCCGCCGATCCCGAACTGGTCCTGGACGCCGGCGAGAAGCACGGCGCCGACCGCGCCGCCGACCGCGACGAAGATCCCGGCGAGTGCCTGCGCATGCGGTCGCATGTGTGAGGGAACGATGGAGAGCAGCGAGATGCCGAGCATCGGATGCAGAAGCCCGATGCAGGCGCCGGCGATTCCGAAGCAGATCACCATCGGCGCCAATGCCGGCATCAGCCCGCCCAGCGCGATGAAGACGACGGTCCCCGACAGGAGGAGACCGGCAGCCCGGAGCACGCGCGCCGGCGAGGCACGGAACTGCTTCTCGCCGCGGCCTCCGTAGATGACCAGGGCGACGACGCCGATCCCGAAGAACATCGAGAAGAACAGGCCGCGTTGCCCCGGCCCGAGGTTCCACCGCTGGTCGAGGAACACCGAGATGAAGGTGCCGAGCGGTACGGTGAGCACGCCGTACACCGCGAAGCCCGCGTACACCCTCCTGTTGGTAGGAATGAGCAGGACGCGCCGGCAGATCTCCCAGAACCCGAGCGCGACGTCCTCAGCGGCCAGCGAATCCGTCGCCTCGCCGTGCTCCTGACGCACGCTGGCACGCAGTTGCTCGGTGTCCCATCGCCCGTATCCGGGGTCGCGCAGCCTGATGGCGCAGAGCGTCATGAGGAGCGAGGCGACTCCCAGGGCCAGGAAGACGCCACGCCAGCTGAGGCCGGCGACGGAGGCGAGGATGCCCACCAACAGGGGCGCGAGCGCCTGGCCGAAGGTGCCGATCGCGGTGTACGCCGTCAGCGCGCGCACCCGCGCGGCCGGAGGGTAGCTGTCGACGATGATCGGCGCGTGCAGGGCACTGACCGACCCTGTGAAGAGCCCGTCAAGACAGAGTATGAAGATCAGTGCCACCAGCGAGGTGGCGAATCCGGTCGTCAGCGTGATGGCGCTCCACACGATCCCGGTGAGGATGCAGAGCATCGCTCGCCGCGCCCCGGACTGGGACAGCCGCGCTATGGGCAGCGGTGCGACCGCGATCGCGAGCTGGAACAGCGCGCGTGCTCCGACGATGGCGGCGATGGAGATGCCCAGTGTGCGGCTGATCTCCGGCGTGAGAACCGTGAACGCGTAACTCTGGAAAGCGCCGGTGACGAACAACAGGCCCAGGGCGACGACCGGGTAGTAGCGCAGATCGTGTTTGCGGACCAGTGCCCGGAAGCTCTCCGTGTTCTCGTCGCCGGTGACACCCAGGGTGGCTCGCGCCTTCTCGCGCAGTGCCGCGCTCGTCTGCTCGACGTCTGCGAGGGCCGCCGCTTCGCTCCCGGGCCGATCCCCTGTGTCTGCTCTGTGTGACACGTCAGAAACCAACCTTCTTGATACGGACATCGAGCTCCCAGGCCGACTCGCCGATGCGACGTCCGGAGGTGTCCATCAGCACGATCGTGATGGTGTGCGGTTGCAACTCCTCCTTGCTCCCGGGGAGATTCGGGATCGATGGAATCTCGAACGACTTGTTCGTCGTGGTGTAGACGTCGTGGTTGGCCAGGTAGGTCTCGTCCGGGCAGCTCGACGACCCCTCACACAACAAGTCGCCCTCAGCCACGTCGTCCATCGTGTGGCCAGGCTCGATCGGCGGCTGATCGACGAAGATCGCGAAGTGGCCGGCGTCGCGGGACGGTGGCTCGCTGCCTCTCGCCGCGATCCGGAAGTCGTCCATCGTCCAGGTGATGGTGGCCGAGGACTTCACTGTCGACCGGGCTTCGGGGCTGACGAAGTGCAGCCGACCGTCAACGCGGAAATTCAGGTCGTTCAGATCGGTGAGGCCACATCCCGCCAGAGCGACAACGGCGACAATCGCCATCGCGCCGCGAGTAAGCCGGCGTCTGCCCTTCACAGTGCTCCCTTCGCGTCGATGACCTGCATGCCTCGCGAGCCGACGAGGCCCGGATCAAGCACTGAGCGCGATCACGTATGTGCGTACACTATGACTGTACGCCTTAGGTTTCGCAAGACTTCGTGACAACTTCGCCCCACGTCAGCAAGTGGTCCAGCGGCGGTCACGTCGCGTGTCGACGCCCGGGACGAACGGCCAGGTGATCTTTGCCGGTTTCCGGCGCATCGCGGACACTCGATGCCCGATGAATCCCGGATGGCTGCGGACTGGCTAGGAGATTTTGCGGCGGTAGGTGTTCATGGCGAAGGCGTAGGCGACGATGAGGATGCCGACGCACCAGGCCAGAGCGATCCAGATGTCGGTGCCGACCGGCTGCTGGGTGAACAGGTCGCGGATGGCGTTGACGATGGAGGTCACCGGCTGGTGCTCGGCGAAGAAGCGCACCGGGCCGGGCATGGTGGCGGTCGGCACGAAGGCCGAGCTGAGGAAGGGCAGGAAGATGAGCGGGTAGGAGAACGCGCTCGCGCCGTCGACGGTCTTGGCGGTCAGCCCGGGGATGACCGCGATCCAGGTCAAGGCCAGGGTGAACAGGATCAGAATGCCGGCCACCGCGAGCCAGGCCAGGACGCCCGCTCCCGAGCGGAAGCCCATGAGCAGCGCGACCAGCACGACGACCACGAGCGAGATCAGGTTGGCGATCAGCGAGGTCAGCACGTGCGCCCACAGCACCGATGCGCGTGCGGTCGGCATGGACTGGAAGCGTTCGAAGATGCCGCTCTTCATGTCGGTGAAGAGCCGGAAGGCGGTGTGGGCGATGCCAGAGGCGACGGTGATGAGCAGGATGCCGGGCAGCAGGTAGTTCACATACGACTGCGTCCCGGTGTTGATCGCGCCGCCGAACACGTAGACGAACAGCAGCATGATGGCGATCGGCATGATGGCGGTGGTGACGATGGTGTCGCGCTGCGGGTGATGTGGCGAAGAGATCGTCCCAGCAGGACGGTGGTGTCGCCGAAGAAGTGCTTGGTCATCGCGGGGTCCTTTACGCGGTGGTCCCATTGACGCCGACGAGGGTGAGGAAGACGTCTTCGAGGGTGGGCTGCTTTTCGACGTATTCGACCTTGGCGGGCGGCAGTAGCTGCTTGAGTTCGGCCAGGGTGCCGTTGACGATGATCCGGCCTTGGTGCAGGATCGCGATCCGGTCGGCGAGGTGTTCGGCCTCGTCCAGGTATTGGGTGGTGAGCAGCACCGTGGTGCCCTGGCCGGCGAGTTCCTTGACGGTCTGCCATACCTCGCTGCGGGCCTGGGGGTCCAGGCCGGTGGTGGGCTCGTCGAGGAAGATGACCGGCGGGTCGCCGATGAGGCTCATCGCGATGTCCAGGCGGCGGCGCATGCCTCCCGAGTACGTCGCCGCCTTCCGGGCGCCCGCCTCGGTCAGCGAGAACCGCTTCAGCAGGTCATCGGCGATCTTGCCAGGGTTCTTCAGGTGCCGCAGCCGGGCGACCAGCACCAGATTCTCCCGCCCGGTCAGGATCTCATCGACGGCGGCGAACTGGCCGGTCAGGCTGATCGACTCGCGCACGTCCGCCGGTTGCGTGGCCACATCGTAGCCGTGCACGCCGGCCGTGCCGGCGTCGGCCTTGAGCAGCGTGGACAAGATCTTCACGACCGTGGTCTTACCGGCCCCGTTCGAGCCGAGCAGGGCGAAGATGCTGCCCCGGGCCACCTCGAAGTCCACGCCGCGCAGCACCTGCAGGTCCTTGTAGGACTTTTCAGGCCCTGCACGCGGATCGCAGGCCACTGGACCTGAGTGAGTGTCATCTGGATATCCGTTCTCTGGTTACGGTTGGTTGCCGGCGACGCCATCGACGGCTGATCCACGAGCCCGCCGGATGGTTGCGAAGCATCGCCTCGGCGAACTCCGCTGGGGCTTCGCCGACGACCTCGAGGATCGGGGTTCCGTTCGCCGCGCTCTGCGCGAACAGATCAGCATCGCCGGCAGGCTGTCCCAGATGGTGAAATGCGGTCCTGTTGGTGCCCGGGGTATCTGGGCTGCTCAGGTTGGGTCGCCCGAGGGGACCTCTCCCTCGGGCGACCCCGGCGGCCGACAGGATCGCCGACCGCCAAGGGGCGGAGCCGCTGGTTCAGCCTGCGGCCTTCCCGTTGCAGAACTCCTCCTTGAGGAGCCTTTCCACCACCTTCGGGTACAGCGCTGCCGGGTCGGCTGCGGCGTCCCCGGTGGTCAGCGAGGCGGTCAGGGTCTTCTTGCCGTCAGGCGAGCTGTACATCAGCGTCCCGTAGCCCGCCGGAGGGCTGCCGTTGTGCTGGTAGACGATGCCGCCGCAGTTCGGGCCCAGGTCCTGCACCCACAGCCCGAGGCCGTAGCCGAGCTTGCCGTACGGCTTGCGCATCTCGGCCAGCAGCGGGGCCGGTAGAAGCTTGCCGCCCAGCAGCGCGGAGATGAACGTCTGGAGATCCTGGGTGGTCGAGATGAGTGCCCCGGCACCGGCCAGCAGCGAATCGTTCTGGCGGGAGACGTCGACCACCTTCCACTGGCCGGCGTCGTCCTGGTAGCGGAGGTAGCCGTGGGCGTGCGGCCCGGGCAGCTGCGTCCGGTCGCCCAGCACCACGGTGCCCCGCATCCCGAGCGGCCGCAGGATCCGCCGCTCCATCTCCTTGGCGTAGGAGCGGCCGGTGACCTTCTCGATCAGCAGCAGGGCCAGCGTGTAGTTGGTGTTGGCGTACCTCTGGTCCGTCCCCGGCTCGAACCGCGCCGGCTTGGACAGCGCCAGCCGTACCAGCTCCTCCGGCTGATAGCTGTGGAACCGGTTGTCCAGCCACTCCTTGCCCATGCCGGGGATCCCCGTCTCCCACTTCCCGTCAGCGTCGAAGTCGCCGGTGTAGTTGAACAACCCGCTGGTGTGCTGCAGCATCATCCGTACGGTGATCCGCTGGTCCAGCCCGAGCTTGGGCAGGTAGTCGGCCACCGGGTCGTCCAGCCCGATCTTGCCCTCGGCCACCAGCTGCAACACCAGGGTCGCGGTGAGGGGCTTGTTGACGCTGCCCGTCCAGAACCGCCCGTTCGTCGGCGGCTTGGCGCTCTGGCCCAGCTTGCTCACCCCGGCGCTGCCGGCCCACTCGCCCCGCTCATCGTGCACACGCAGCTGCACCCCGGCGAGACCGAGATCGACGATGTCCTGGATGGCCTTCTGCAGTTCCGGGCGATCCTGCCCGGCAGCGGCCTTCGACACGGGCCTGCTGTCCGCGGCGGCCACCGCGGGTGTGGCCGCCCCGGCCAGCAGCGCGGCCGCCAGCGCCGTTACCGCCACGCGCCGGGAGACCCGCGGCGTCCGGGCCCTGTCGTTCTTGACGGTGTGGAGGGATTCACTCATCGCCGTTCCTCGTTTCGCGATAGTACGTGTTTTGCGTACCTCGATGGCTACGCTGCATTCGGAATAGGGAGTCCACGGAGTTTCCGGACTTTCTGGGCGCCCTAACGCGCGTACGCGCGAGACATCGATCGGCCGGCAATATGGCCGCTCATGAGCACCCGACACCCGATCACGACCCCGACAGCCCTGACACCGAGGCCGGCGGGCTGAGGGGATGGGTGGATGAAGGAGCGCATCTCCGTCGAGCGTGATCTTGTCTTTGTACGCCTTCCGCAGCCCCGAGGCCGCGATCTGAACCGTTCATGGCCTTTACCATCGCCGACCGCCCTGATACCGGGCCGTCGCCGTGCTGACACGGCCGCTGACACGACACCGCAGAGTGCGGGTGCCGAATCATCCGCCCAAGCTGAGCAGCATTTCGGTACTGCCTGAGGACACCACTGAGTCGATCACGTTGGCGGACGTCGAGCCGAGCGACCTGAGTTCGTTCGGCGCCCGTGTCAGGAAGCGGTCGCCATGGGGTGGCGGCCTGTGGGTGTCAGAAACTCGGCTGACCTACGCGACCTGCGCATATTCATGGATCAGGCCGCCGAGGCGATCACGTCGGATGACCTTGATATCGCCCTCGACAGGATCAGGAAGCGCGCGTAGCAGAGCGGCCTGACCCAGGGAACGATGGGGGCGATGCGCGTTGAAATGCGCCTCGTACTCGGCCAGCACGTACCGGAGGTGCCGGGCGTTGGCAATGAGCACCCGGTCGAGGAGCTCTCGGCGTAGACCGCCGATCCAGCGTTCAGCGAACGCATTCGCCCGCGGAGCACGTGGCGGCGTCTTGAGGATGCGCAAGCCCTCGCTGGTGAACACCTCATCGAACATGGCGGTGAACTTCGTATCCCGATCACGGATAAGGAAGCTGAATCCCTCGGCCCTGTCCCCCAGCTCGACCATCACGTTTCTGGCCTGCTGAGCGACCCACAGCCCAGTGGGATGGGCAGTGACGCCGAGAACATGGACCCGGCGAGTAGAGATCTCCATGACGACCAAGCAGTAAAGACGTTGGAACAACGCGGTGTCACAGTGGAAGAAGTCACACGCCAAGATCCCTGAGGCTTGAGCGCGCAGGAACTCACTCCAGGTCGGTCCCATGCGTCGCGGCGCGGGTTCGATACCGGCCTTCTTCAAGATGAGCCACACGGTGGAAGCACCCACCCGGTGGCCCAGACCGGCGAGTTCTCCAGTGATCCGCCGATAGCCCCACAACGGATTCTCCCGAGCCAGGCGAAGCACCAGGGCCCGGACCGAAGGACGTGTAGGAGGCCGGCCCTGGCTGTGGCGCTTGAATGTCCACCGGCGCCTCACCAGATCAGCGTGCCATCGCAACAGCGTGCCTGGCGTCACGAATAGCCGCAGACGACCAGCTGGAGACAGCAGTCGCGATAGCGCGCTGATCAGCCCATGACGGCCGCGGCCCGGCCACCTGCCGACGCAATACCGAGAGCTGATGACGCAGGACAAGGATCTCCACCTCCTTCGACCTCTACGAGCGACCCAGGAGCACCAGCCAACCCGCGAGCCGGACGAAGATCAGATAAAACAACCACAGCGCCATGAAAGGCGATCATGCCTGCCAGCAACCGGAACGCCGAACCCCAGGTCAGCCCCAACGGCCGAGTTTCGGGCACCCACAGGATCCCAGTCTGGATTAGCAGCTCGCCGAACCACTCCTCGAAGTGAGTCACCGCTTCGAGGTCATGCCCGTACGTGCCGGTGGCGGCCGGCGCGCGCGTCCCTCGGTTGCCCGGTGAGCCTGGTCGGCCCGGTAGCCGCCGGATCCGCCGTTGCGCGTGACTTTCCCGGCCGATGGTCGAGGTCGGCCGGTCGAGGCTTCTGGCGATCTCGGCATAGGTGAGCCCCTTGGCCAGTCCCGCGGCGATGTGCCGGCGGTCCTCGTAGGTCAGCCTGCCTCCAGCCATCCGCGGTCGCCGCCTGCCACCGGTCCCCTCCGAAGTACTGCGTAAAATCAGTGGCGGCCGTGCTCGACGGCCCAGGCCGCGATCTGCACCCGCGACGTGAAGCCGAGCTTGGCCAGGATGTGCTCCACGTGACCCTCCGCCGTGCGCGTCGCTATCACCAGCGCGGCGGCGATCTCCTTGTTGCTCAAACCCTGCGCGACCAGTTCGGCGATCTCCATCTCCCTGCGCGTCAACGGCCCTGACCCCGCCTCGGGCTTGACCACCGCCGCCGCCGAGTCGGGCTTCTCTTCCAGCGCGAAGGAGATCGCGCCTTCCACGGTGAACCGGGTCCCGCGCCGGAAGGCCGACTCGTAGCCTTTCTCCGCCAGGATCTCCCGCGTGCTCTCCTGGCACTGGTCGTGATAGACGGTCACGAAGTTGAACAGGGAAATGCCGGTGCGCAGCCAGATCGTCTCCAACGCCCCGAGCAGGGTGGCGGCCCGCTCACTGTGCCCTTCAGCCGCCGCGATCCAGGCCAGGACCTCGATCCCGATCGCGACCCCCACCTGGTCGTGGAAGGCGGCCTTGACCCGGATGCTCTCCTGTTCCAGCGCGGCGGCTCTGCGGTGGCCGCCCGCCCTCCAGACCGCGATGCCCATCATCCACAGGGCGTGCGCCCTGAACCACGCCTCACCGTGGGAGGCGCTCAGCGCGATGCACTCCTCGCAGTAGGCGACGGCCCTGTCGGCGTCGTCGAGCAGGATGCTGGTGGTCGCCAGACGGATCAGGGCGTACGCGGCACCCATCAGGTCGCCGGCGGAGCGGTGCTGGGCGAGCGCCTCCTCGAACAGTGCGACCGTCGTGGGTAGGTCTCCCCTGAATTCGGCCAGCCCGGTGATCTGCGCGACGTACGCCAGGGCGCTCGCGTCCTCCAGTTTCTCGGCCAGCGCCCGGCTGGCCTTGAGCATCGGCAGCGCCGCGGCCTCGTCGTTCTGCAGGAGGCAGAGCCAGGTGTCGAGCCACAGGGCCTTGGCCCGCGCCGGCGTCGCCTCGATGTGGAGCGGGAGCAGGCGGTCGAGCCAGCCGCGTCCCTCCCGGATCAGGCCCGAACCGAGCCAGTACATGCGCAGCGCGGCGGCCATGAGCAGCCCGGCTTCGGCCTCTCCCGGCTCTGTCCGGCAGAAGTCGAGCGCCGCCCGGAGATTGGCGTGCTCGCGCCGCAAGCGGTTGGTCCACTCGAGCTGCTGCCCGCCGAACCATTCCGCCTCCGCCCGTACGGCCAGCCGCTCGTAGTAATCGCGGTGCCTGCGGCGCAACGCCGTCAGCTCACCGCTGCCGGACAGCAGTTCGGCACCGTACTGCCGCATGGTCTCCAGCAGCCGGTATCGATCCGGCGCGGCCTCGTCCCTGATCAGGATCGACTTGTCCACCAGCTGGATGAGCAGGTCGAGGATGCTCTCCCTGGGCAGACCGCAGAGGCTGCAGACCTCCTCCACCGCCTCCAGGCCGAAGCCGCCGTAGAACACCGACAACCTCGCCCACAGCGTCTGCTCCTGGGAAGAGCACAGGTCGCGGCTCCAGTCCAGCAGCGCGCGCAGCGTCTGCTGGCGGTGCGGCTTGGTCCGCGGGCCACCGGACAGCAGCTCGAAGCGGTCGTCCAGCCGGTCCAGGAGCTGCTGCGCCGACAGCGCCCGCATGCGGACCGCCGCCAGCTCGATGGCCAGCGGGATGCCCTCCAGCCGCTGGCAGAGCCGCCCCAGGACGGCCGCGTTGTCCGGTGTGACAGCGAACCTCGGCACGACCGACGCCGCCCGGTCCGCAAACAGCGCGACCGCCGCCGAGACCGTGACGCTTTCCGGTGACTCCGTCGGGACCGACAGCGGGGGTACGGCCAGCACGTGCTCGCCGTACACTCCGAGCGCCTCCCGGCTGGTGCTCAGGATGCGCAAGCCAGGAGAGGCCCGCACCAGCTCGTGCGCCAAGGTCGCGCAGGCGTCGAGCAGGTGCTCGCAGTTGTCGAGCACGATGAGCATCTGCTTGTCGGCGACGCGCTCGCAGAGCGCCGTCAGGGGCGGCCTGGCCGACTGGTCGCCGAGTCCGAGGTGCCCCGCTACCGTCTGGACCAGTAGCTCCGGGTCCGTGAGAGCAGCCAGTTCCACCATCCAGACCCCGTCGGCGAACGCCCGGCGCAGATCCGTCGCGGCACGCAGCGCCAGGCGGGTCTTCCCGACTCCGCCCACGCCGGTCAGCGTCACCAGCCGAGCCAGTGAGAGCAGCCGTTTTACCTCCGCCAGCTCAAGGCGCCGATCGACGAAACTCGTGAGGTCGGCCGGCAGATTGTCCAGCAGGCGTCTCCCCTTCGAGACCATAGCCATTTCACGCTAAGCGGGCGGGGTTCGGCAGGTCAATCCATCGCCCGCGCATCCGCTGTGCCGTACGGGCCGCGGGACCGTACGGCACAGCGGGCGGGATCAGCTGCTGGCTGCGTGTTCCTGACCAGTAAAAACTGGGCTTGATCCGATTTGTCGAAGCCGGGCTGCGCAAGCACGGCTTCGCCGTCGACGTCGCCCTGGAGGGCCCGGAGTGCTCTGGACAAGTGCGAAATCACGCCTGTGCCGCTTCAAAACTCATGCACATGGTTTGAGCTGGTGTTTCTTCGGGTTTGTCAGGCGACTCGCTGGTACTCGTTGATGGCTCCGCCGAGCACCTTTCGGCGCTGAATCCGGCCTTTCAGCGGCACCACGACATCCTCGTCTTGATCAGGTGGGCGCTGCTGGCGGGACTGGTGCGGGCGATGCGCGTTGTAGTGCACGGCGTACTCGTTCAGGATCGATCGAAGGTGGCGTCCGTCGTAGATCAGCATGCGGTCAGTGCATTCGGTTCGGACGGTTCGGACCCAACGTTCGGCGTAGCAGTTGGCTCGAGGTGTCCGCGGCGGAGTCTTGATCACCGTGACGCCAAGGCTGGTGAAGACCTCGTCGAAGACGGCGGTGAACTTGGTGTCCCGGTCACGGATGAGGAACCGAAATGACCTGGCCCGGTGGCCGAGGTCCATGAACAGATTTCTCGCCTGCTGAGCTGTCCAGGCGCCTGTTGGGCGAGCGGTGACGCCCAGGACGTGCACGCGACGTGTTTCCACCTCCATCACGAACAACACGTACAGGCGTTTCAGGAAGATCGTGTCGATGTGGAAGAAGTCGCAGGCGAGCAGGCCTTTCGCTTGCAGTCGTAGAAACGTCCGCCAAGAGGTGTCGACGTTTCGTGGCACCGGGCCGTGTCGGCGTGAACGCAGGGTTCGTCGCACGGTCGCCTCGCTGACCTGCACGCCGAGCCGAGCCAGTTCGCCGTGGACTCGCCGGTACCCCCACCTGGGGTTCTCGCGTGCCAGGCGAAGGACCAGCTCTCTGACCGCCTTACTCATCTCAGAACGGCCAGCGCGGTGTGGGTAGGTCCATGCGCGTTTGATCAAACGACGATGCCAGGCCAATAGGGTGCCGGGGGTTACGAGCCGATGAGCTCGCAGCACCGTCGGCAGGAAGCGGGCCAATGCCGCCAAGAGCGCCCGATCGGCCCAGTCCGGCTTCGGCCGGGCGACCTGGCGCTTCAGTACGGCAACCTCATGCCGGAGCACCATGATCTCGACGTCCTTGGACGCCTGTCCACGACCCAGCAACACCAGCCAGCCGAACACCCGAATCAAGGTCAGATACAGCAGACGAACCGACACAGACCGCGATCTTGCCCACACGGCGCCTGAAGGTCAAAGCCGCAGATCAAGCACCACCGATGAGTTATGAAGCGGTACAAGGCGTCGCCGACCCGGTGCAGGATGACGAAGCCGAATTCGCCCGGAGGAGATATCCGGGTGACCTCGGCGCGGAGGAACTCGCGTGCCTCCTTCCGTACGGCGTCGCCGATGTCGAGGTCCTCGCGGTGGAGGTCGTACCACTTGAGACGGACGCCCGGGAGTTCGAGGCTGTCGCGAGCCGAGAGGCGCTTGCGGACGTGGAGGTAGCCGGGGAACGCTGGTCATGGCTGGACGGTAGACGCGCGGCGGGCCGGTGCCGACGGCCATTCCCGGTCAAAACCAGGAGACCATTTCACCGGCCCGCCGTACCGAACCCCTTATGGAGTGGAGCCCCTGCTATTGATGTTGAATTTGCTCGCACTCTGCTGGAGATCGCTGAGGTTGATGTAGGTCTCGCCGGTCATCGTGTAGTCACGCGCGCCGTGTGCCTTCATCTCCACCATCGCCGCATGGATGCAGTTGGTCGGCCGTCGCCCATCGTCGTCGAACCTCGAATAGATATCCTTCTTGGCCGCGTCCTGATAGACCGGATGCCACTCATAACGATCCTGGAACCAGACCTGGACCTTGCGGGTGCCGAAGTTGTATTCCCAGTCCACCCGGTCGATGGCGCCGAAGGCATTCTTGTACTCCGGCACGCTGATGTCGCCCTGTGCCAGAGCGAGGTGGCCGGTGACCAAGCCAGTGTCGACGCCCTTGGCGACGCTGGCCTCGATTCCCTTGGAGACCGAGTGGTAGACGAAGTACGCCACCGAGTGGTCGGAGTCGAGCATCTTGGACAGGTTCGCGTTCTCGTCGATGGTCGTGCCGGAGCCCTTCAGGTAGTGGTCCAGGTGCTCCGCGGCCACCGGCTCGTCCTGGGCATGGGCCAGTGCCAGGCTCGCCACCCGCTCCACTGTGCGTTCGCGGCAGAAGTTCTCGTAGAAGCCGGACCGGCCCTTGAGGTCCTGCTGGACGACGCTCTCCCACTGGCCGCTGGGTTGGTGATCGTGTACGGGCGTGGGGTGGTAGTGGGCCGGAATGGTGGGGCTACGCCCGTCCGGGTCGGTGTACTTGATCGGGTTGCCCCGGGCGTACAGGTAGGCCGACAGGTCCTTCGATCCAGGTGTCACGTCGGGCAGGGCGGGGTCGGCGCTCTGCCACACGGCGGTACGCGGGTCGTAGTAGCGCGCGCCGTAGTAGTACAGCCCGGTCTCCGGGTCCAGTTCCTTGCCGTTGTACTGCTGCGGCACCGGCTGGGATGGGTGCTCGTCGACCCACGTTTCGCCGCCCGCGACGTACATCAGGTGCTCTGCCAGGCCGCCCGAGGCGTCGGTGACGAATCCGGTGGAGCCAAGATGGTCGTCGTGAGAGTAGAACTGGCGGTTCTCGGGCTTGTTGCCGTTCTTCTCCACCGCCTTGGTCAGCAGCTTGGTCGCGCCGACGTAGATGTGCTTGAACTCGTGGTTGCCGTCGGTGGAGTAGTTCTGGTTGGGGTAGACGTGGAACGTGGAGCCGTCCTTGATGATCCGGTTGCCCTGGTCGTCGTAGAAGTACCGCGCGTCGTTGGGCGTCCCGCCGGCGTTGTCGCAGGAGGCCGGTGTCTGCGGCAGCGTCGTGCTCTGGACGTTCTCATGGCTGCATGCCAGCCGGTTCTCCTCGTCCCAGATGTTCTGCCGCCGCGGCTTGGGCTGCTGCGCACGGCTGATCTGGTTGCCGTTGGCGTCGTAGGCGACCGTGTAGATCCCGATCGTGGTGGGCGCGTGCGGCTGGGCCGGGGCGTAGGCGTAGTTGTAGGCGTAGGTGAGCTTGCCTTCGGTCTGCTTGGTGCCGTTCCCGACCAGTTCGTGGACCTGGTTCTTGCTCGTCAGGTTGCTCGTGCTGTCGTAGGCGAAGTCCACGCGGTAGGTGTCGGTCTTCTGCGGCGCCCGCGGCTGGTAGGAGCCTTCCGCGTGCACCAGCCGGTACAGGTCGTCGTACTGGTAGGTCTCGGTGCTCGGCCCGCCGACCTGCGTACCGACGTCGGGACTGCTGGGCGCGACGGTGTCGTTCTGGATGGTGGTGACGTTGCCGACGCTGTCGTAGGTGTAGTTGAGGTTCTCGAAGACGTACCCCTGGCCGAGGTTCGCCTTCATGTTGTCGAGCCGCCGGGTGGCGGGGTTGAACGTGTAGCGGGTACGCGTGCCGTTACCGGTGTCCAGCAGGACCCGCTCGCCGAACTTGTCGTAGTCCAAGCGGGTCAGGTACGGGTAGGTGGTTCCGGCCTTGGCACCGGTCGCCGAGTCGACCTGCCCACCGGAGTTGTAGTGGTAGGTCAGCACCTCGCCGTCCGGGTAGGTCATCGACAGCGCCCGGTTCCACGTGTCGAAGCGGTACTCGGTGGTGAAGCTCGCCGTATGGCTGCCCTGCTCGGAAACCGTCCGGGTCTCCTTGGTCACCTCTCCCAGCGGCCCGTACTCCCGTGCGACGGTGCCCGCACCGTCCACGATGGAGGTGATCCGGTCGGCGGCGTTGTTGGCCGCGCCGGGCGCTCCGTAGGTGTAGGTGACGTTGTTGGCGGTGAAGATCGGGTAGCGGATGGCGCTGATGCGGTTGAAGTCGTAGTCGTACTCGACCGCCTTCGACTCCGCCGCCAGCTTCGCAGTGATCTTCTTGGTCACGTTGCCGGCCAGGTCGTAGACGGTGTCGGTGCGCCCGGTGTCCGGGCTGATCAAGCTCGTCTGGCGGCCGAAGTTGTCGTAGGTCATCCTGGTGGTGTTGTTGTGATCGTCCACGATGGACGTGTGCTGGCCGAGCGCGTCGTAGCCGTAGCTGGTCTGGATCACCGGCTGGCCGCCGGCCGGGTTGAACTCCTTGACCGAGGTGGTCTGCCGGCGTACGTCGGAGTAGGTGCGCATCGACTTGCCGTTGGCGTCGGCGGCGACGGTTTCGAACTGGGTGACGCCCGAGCGGTCGGCGCCGAAGCCGTACGCCTGGGTGGAGACGGTGCTGTCGGGGAGCACGGTCTTGGTGACCCGGTCCAGGACGTCGAAGGTCGTGGTGACCGGCGAGACAGTGTCGAACGCCGGGTTGAACGTGGTGTTGGCCGCGCCCTTCGGCTCGGTCACCGGGAAGAACTGCTTGACCGCCCGGCCGAGGAAGTCGTACACCGCCCGGCCGGAGACCACCATGACGTTGGCCGGCGCCGTGCCCGGCGCGGCGCTGACCGCCGCGTCCATCTTCGTCTGGATGGTACGGCCGAGCCCGTCGACGAACGCGATCGTGTCGATAGTGTCGCTGTGCACCCCGTCAGCCTGCCGGTCGATGTGGCGGGTGATGGCGTACGGCACCGCCGCGCCGGGGTGGTACTCGAACGACGCGGTGACCCGGTGCTCCGGCAGTTCGTACGGCCCGGCCACGCTGACCAGCCGCCCGACCGAGTCGTAGGTGTTGGCGATGGACTGGTGGTTGATGTCGCTGCTGGTGGCCACGGATCCGAACCGGAGGTCGTGGGTCGTGCTCGAGTGGTAGCCGAAACTGTCGGTGGTCGACTCCACGAAGGTGTCGACGGTCGCGTCATAGCCGTAGTCGGTGCGGAAGCGCTGGTTGTTCTTGTTCGCGGGACCGGTCACCGAGCGTAGGTTGCCGTTGGCGAAGTACTCCATGTCGGTCACGGCGGCCTCGCCGCCGGCGAGCTCGGCCCGGACCCGGGTCACGTCGCCGGTGGCGCAGTCCACCGTGGATTCGCGATGGCGCAGGAGAGTGCCGCCGCCGGACACGTCGATCGCCGTGGCCACGCCCACGATCCCGGTAGCGGGACAGTCGGTGTAGGCGACCCGGGAGTCGAGGTCGTCGGCCGCCCCGGCCTCACCCGCGTCGAAGGTGCGAGTGACGTTGCCCAGCTGGTCGTATTCCATCGTGGTGAAGGTTGACTTGACGGGGTTGGCCTGGCCCTCGAAGTAGCGGCTGTCGGTGCGTACCAGCTGCGGGAAGATCGTCGCGGTGGTGCTGTGCGGATCGGCCGCCGTGTCCGGGTGGTCGATGTCCTTGAGCACGTAGTCGCTCTCGGTCTCCAGGAACTTCTTGCCGCTGGCGTCGGTGGTCAGCGTCCGCGTCGGCAGCCCGCGGGTGTACGGGCCATCGGTGCGGAAGGCGTGGGTGATGCTGCGGAACACCACGTCGTCGGCACCGGCGTCGCGGTGGCGTTCGACGACCGTGGCGTACCCGTCGAACTCGCGCTCCAGGCGGTCGTAGACGCCGCCGGAGTACTCGTAGGTGATCAGCTGGACGTCCTGGCCGTCGCCGGGGCGCCCGTCGTCCACGGCGACGCGCGACAGCACGAACTTCGACTGCGGCTGGCCGAAGGTGTTGCCGTCACGGGTGTAGTCGAAGTCCATCCGGCCGCCCAGCGGGCGGGTCACGGTCTTGAGCAGGTTGGTCCGGCCGGTGCGGTTGCCGGCGACGACCAACTGGTCGTCCTTGACCGACGACAGCTGGTCGGCGAATCCGTCGCCGTTGACGTCTCTCAACATCTGCTCTGTACGGCTGGCGCCGGTGGAGCCGCTGGCGCCCGGGTTGATGACCACGCAGACGAACACGAAGCAGACGCCGAACTCGAAGTACGCGCCGAGGCTGGCGCTCGCGTTCTGGTCCCGCGTGACGCCGGGCAGGCTGCCGAGGAACGGCACCGGCGGCTCGAAGCCATTACCGGTGTTGAGACCCACCTTGATCGGGTTGCCGGAGAACACGCGGTCCGCGAGGCCGTCGCCGTTGACGTCCTGCAGCGTGCTGGACGTACTGGTGACGTCGCGTTCGAACGCGGCGCCGCCAGCGAAGCCGTAGAAGTCTGTGTTGAACCCCAGATTCACCCCCTCGTTGTCGCCGCTGGAGGCGTTGAACCCGGCCGGGTTGCGCCACTGCTCGGCGGCACCGAACCGGTAGCCGAGGTTCAGCGCCACCTTGCCGTCCTTGTGGACCCGGTCGGGCAGCCCATCGCCGTTGATGTCGATCAGGTCGAAGTCCCCGTCGGAGCTGCTGCCGCCCAGGTTCGCGCCGATGCCGAACGGTGGCATGTCGTTGCCTGACTTGGCCGTGTTTCCCGGCGTGTCGCCGTTGGAGCCGCCGCGGCCGAGCCCCGTCGGGATGGTGCGCGCGGCGCTGCCGACGCCGGCGTTGCCGGACTCGTTGGTGCTGCTGCGTACCGCGCCGCCGGGCAGATCACCGTGCTTGGCCCCCAGCCCGCCGGTCGGGTCGGTGTACTGGATGCCGTTGCCGCTGACGACGTCCGGGAACTGGTCGCCGTTCATGTCGAAGAAGTCGACCTTGCCCTCGCTCGTGCCGTTGGCCAGGCTGCCACCGATCGAGCCGACTGTCCCGCCGAGGCCGCCGGTGAGCGACAGTTGCTGCGAGCGGGACAGCCGCGGAACGGCGACACCGGCGAAGTCCGACGCGCTCGGCAGGTTGATCGATTCGGTGCCCAGCCGGGAGCTGCTGGAGCTGGTGCGCGTGACGAAGGAGTGGTCGCCGACGCCCCAGCGGTCCTGCTGCGGCGAGGGGAAGAACGGCACCGCCTTCGGCGGATCCACCTTCGGGTCCTTGCCGAAGTCGTCCTTCTGGCCCTGCGGGTCCACGCTGGTTGGAAGCTGCCCGGCGTAGTCGTCGTCGATGACCAGGTCGCCCTGCGCGATGGGCTGCCCGGCCCGTTCGCGGTTGCCGTTGTAGCCGACCGCGCCCCAGCCACGGTACGGCTGCGGGAAGGCGCCTTCGGGGACGGTGTCGTGGAACGCGCTGGGCGCGTCGACGGCCTGGCCGCCATTCTGGCTGACCTGCACCGACTGGCCGGTCAGGAAGGAGCGCAGCTTCGGGTTCAGCGTGCTGAAGTCGAAGAACAGCTCGTCCGGAACCTGTGGCGCGGTATGGACGCTCACCGGGCCGGGTGAGCTCAGCACACCCTTGTCGAGGGTGAAGAAGCTCTTGGCGACCAGCGTGCCACGCCGCTTCACGGTGAACGCTACCCGGCCAGACGGCTTCTCGTCGCCGAAGTCGAACGTCAGGGACGGAGTCACCGACAGGTCGCCGTCCTGCGACACAGTGAAAGGCTCCTGCGGTGCTGACAGCCCGTCCACCGGGTACAGATCGAGGTTGTACGGCGGGAACACCTCGATCAGCGGCTTGCCCTGGGCGTCGGTTAACTGGGTGACGCCGTCGGCGGCGGTGTAGACAGCGCGCGGCTGCCACGAGATCTGCCCGGCGTCGATCGGCGAGTCCGTCTGTACCCGCCACTGGAGCGTCTGCCCCTGCTGGACGGCGATGTCGAGGGACACCGCCGCCGTGCCCGCCGAGGCGGAGTCCAGCGTGTGCTGCAACACCGGCGTGCCGTCGCGGGTGATCAGGGCGGTGACGTCATCGGTGGTGGCGCCGCTCTTGTTCAGATCGCCGGACAGATGCAGGGTGCCGGTCAGCGGCGCCTTCACCGTCACGATCCGGCCGCCCAGGGTGAAGTCGTCCGACGCCTGGTAGCGATAGGCTGGCAGCTGGTTCACGTCCTGCGTCGCGGGCACGTTCAGATAGCTGATCACCGGGTTCCAGGACACTTCGTCCTTGCTGCCGTCGAAGCGCGACTGCACCCGGAAGTACAGCCGGTCTCCGCGCGCCACGGTGATGGAGTCCACCTGCGATGGCACATGGTCGTTGCCGTCCGGCGGCTCGATGGTGTCCGACCACAGCTCGGCGCCCTCATGCTGGATCGCCACCCGTACACCGTCGGCGGGCGCCACCGCGGTCGGTTGCAGCAGCTTCACCGGGCCCTCGACCCGGATCACGCCCGCGTAGGGCGCCACCCAGCGGCGCACGGTGTCCAGCAGCGGGAACGAGTCGATGAGCCGCTCCCGGTCCGGGCCGAGGTCGCCCAGCAGCCCGCCGGTGTCCACCTGCCCCGGGATCACCGGCACCGGGGTGTCGGCGCTGATGCCGTACAGCGGCTTGCCGTCGCTGCCCAGGCGGCCGAACAGCACCTTGGACCCGTCGACCAAGTCCATGATCCGGTCACCGTTGACATCGCTGAAGTAGGTCTGGGTGGTGACGAAGGAGTTGACATAGTCCAGCTGCAACGCGGCCGATCCCGGATACGCCTCGACGCCCAGCGTCAGGCTGTCGCTGCTCTGCCCCATGATCCCGGGCAGGTCCAGTGTCGTGGCCCGGTCGGCGAAGCGCGGCTGTCCCTTCGGGCCGGACAGGTTCTTGCGGTAGCGGACCTGGCCGTCATCGCCGCGGAACACCTTGTCGGGCAGGTCGTCGCCGTCGACGTCGACCAGGGCCAGCACCCCGGAGTCCGAACTGTGGCTGAACCCGGCCTTCAGCCCGATCGAGTTCGCCTTGCTCTCCGAGCTGCCCACGCCCACATACAGGTGCCCGCCGCCGGTCGTGCTCGTGTTGGCGTTCAGCGCGCTGGCGTCACCGGCGTTGTCGGAGGTGATGTTCACCGCTCTGGACTGGAGGCCGTCGCCCGGCACGGTCCACTGCTCGGAGCTGAAGGCCTGATAATTGCCCTGCCCGTCACGGATGTCGTCGAAGTAGCCGAACTCGTGCTTGTTGAACACCGTGCCGCTGTCGTCCTGCTGCGTGATCGACTGCAGCAGTGTTTTGTGGAACGCACCGGTGGTGTAGGCCAGCTCGTACCGGCGGATGAGTTTGTCGTCGAGGGTCACGTCGATGCGCCGGAGCAGGTCGGCGGTCACCCGTTTGAAGCCGCCCCGCGCGTCGATGGTCTTGTCCACACGCAGCGGCTCGTGCAGCTCCCGGTCACGCGTGAACGTCACCGCGTACCGGCCGTCGGTGTCCCCGAATCCGGTGTAGGTGATCTTCTTCAAGTACAGGTTGCGCCCCTGCTCCGCACCGTTGTCGAGGCCGGTGTCGTCGACCTGCGTGTAGCTGAAGCGCATCACGTTGCCGTGCGGGTCACGGACCTCGCGCAGCCCCCACTGGAAGATGTGACCGTCCTCGTCGGCCAGGGCCGCGCCCGCTCCGCCGTACAGCGACCGCATGCCCGTCTTGTCGGTCACCTCCCAGCTGTAGGACTTCGGATCGTCGCCATGGCGCACGATCTGCGAGAACCCGCCCTCGACCCGGCTGTGGAAGACCTTCTCCGCCGTCCGCGCGACCGGCTCGCCACGATGCGCCGTAGGCGTCAGCTGCTGGCCGTTCAGCAGGTACGTCTCCGTCTCGGTCGCACCGTCATACCGGGGTACACCCCAGCGGGTGTCGACCGTGAGAGCCGAGGCCGACAGATCCCAGCCCACACCCAGCCAGCCGTCGCCGCCCTCGGAGCTGTAGACGACACTGAGTTGAGGCTGAACCCCGTGACGGCCCGGCGGCACCTCGATCGGGTAGCTGAGCCGGTTGTCACCGGTGCTGTCGGCACCCGGCGCGCCGATCAGGTTCACCTTAGAGGCCGGGTCGGCGGCCTGCAGGCCCTTGATCTGGGTCGGGTTGAACGACACGTTGTCCGGGTGCTCCGGCACCGTGACAGCGGCGTTGACCATGTCGGTGAAATGGTTCGTCAGCGACGTCACGGTGTGGTTGACCTCATCGACCGATACCCGCTGCAGCACCTGCCAGCACTGGGCCACGTCGTCGTAGAAGTAGGTGAACAGATCCGACGCGGCGAAGTCGCCGGGCACCAGAGCCGGGTCGTAGGGCAACGTCACCTGGACATCGGTCAGGAACTGCAGCGGATGCGGGGTGAACCGGAACCCGGAACGCGCCTTGCCGGTGACGTTGGTCATGCCGGAGTCCAGCGCTGCCAGCTCGGGATTCGTCAGATCGGTGATGCCGATGCTCACCTGCTTGTCCAGGGCGCCCGGCTTGATCGCGACCTGTGCCCCGTCCCAGGCCACGATGTGCGACTGCGTTGCGCTAGGGCTCACCAGCTCTTCATGATCCGGCGGGCTGGTGCCCGCCGCCGTCGTGGCCGGCGCACTCGCCGTCGCCGTGCCACAGCTGTCCAGCGCCGTCGACGCCATGTCCAAGGCCACCGGCGTCACGGATCCCGTCTGCCCCGCCATCGCCACAACCAGGACCAGGCCGGTTAGGCCGGCCAGGATCTTGATGCTGGCCTTCCCCGATAACATCGCGCGCATTGACGTGCTCCCCCCACGGCTTCAATCCTGAGCCGATCCCGGGCAGCGCCGTCTCTTCGGCGCGACTCCCTCACCTACGATGCGTTCCATGCCGTTCCATGCCGGGGAACATCGTTCTCTGAGGCCGCAGGGCTCCAGGTGCGGCGCTTCCCTCGGTCGAGGTCGTCGACGCGACAAGGCGATCGACATCACCCGCGAGGGGTACCAATCCCTCTCCATGGCGTCCGCGGAGTGGAAGGGTGTCGCCGTGTCGATTGCTCCACCGAAGACCTGGGTCAGATCAGGCCGCACCGGCGCGTCCCTTTCGCCGAGCCGGTAGCGCACCAGGCCTGACCTGGAGCAGTCAAGACTGGCTGTCGCGGATTTCCCTACGTACCGTTGGGTAGCCCGATCCGGTTCATGAGGGGTCCGCGTGAGGCGCGACCTGTTCGAGGCACTCGATCGCGAGCAGCGTTTCGACTACGTGTACGCCTATTCGCCGCGCCAGGCCTACAGGCCCTTCGGCCCCGAGGTCGATGCAGAGATGGCCGCGCGACGTCTGTGGGTGGTTCATCGGACTTGTTGAACGACCTCGTTGATCGCGGCGGCCACGGTCTCGGGGTCCTTGGCCAGGATCTGCACGTGGTTGCTAGGCGTCGTGGCGAACACGGATCTACGCGCATTGCTCGCGGTGGCTTCGGCGGTGGCCGCACGCATGATGCGCATCTCTTCTTCGGCGGCACCCGAATGTGCGCCGCTGCCCACGATGTACGTCGCCGGGCAGGTCAGCGCCTCGAGGTCGGGACCAAGGCGGCCGTTCGCCCAGTCCAGTTCGATGACGAGCTCCGCGCTCTGGGTTGGTGTCAGCCGCGCTGACGGGCCGAGCATGGCCAGGATGCGCATGATCCAGCCTAACCGTCGGAATTGCCGGCGCGCTGCGTCCTTACCTGCCTGGTCGAACATGGTGATCGGGTAGGTCCGCTGGCCCCAGCCCGTGATGAGGGGTATGTAGTTCGGCCGTTTCTGGCCCCACCCTCCCGAAAGCCGTGGGACGCTCGGGATGCTGGTGACGTTGCGGGGTTCGGGTGATGCCGAAGACCAAGGTGGAGTTGTACGCGGCGATCCGGCGGGATGCTCGGATGGAGCACCTGTCGGTCCGGGCGCTCGCGCTCAAGTACCAGGTGCACCGCAGAACGGTCCGAGACGCGCTGAAGTCGGTCTGGCCGGCCCCACGCAAGCAGATGGCACCGCGTAAATCGGTGTTGGACCCGTTCAAGACCAACATCGATCAGATGCTGCGGGCCGATCTGGACGCCCCCCGCAAGCAGCGGCACACCTCCAAACGGATCTTTGATCGGCTGGTCGCCGAGCATGACATGGAGGGCGTCTCCTACTCGACGGTCTGTGACTACGTGCGCGACCGGCGGCCGCAGATCCGTGCCGAGTCCGGCAGGGGCCCTGCGGTAGTGCCCAGCACGCGCACGCGCCTGGTGGCGTGCTCGATGACTGCCAGGATGTACTGGCGTTGCCCATCGAGGGTGATGGTCTCGATGAAATCGCAGGCCAGCAGGGCGTCGGCTTGGGAGCGGAGGAAGTCGGCCCACGTGGTGGACGCACGCTCGGAAGCCGGATCAAGCCCTTCCTGCTTGAGGATCTCCCAGACTGTGGACGGTACAACCTTTCATCAGATCGCGGTGCCAGCGCAGGACGGTATCCGGCCGGACGAGAAGCCGCAGCCGGTGCAAGACCTCGTGCGGCAGCGAGGTCAGCAGCGCGGCGAGAAAGGCCCGGTCCTCGGGCCCGAATCTCACCCTGGTGCCGGCGCCGAGCTGCCGTTCAAGAACGGTGATCTGGTGGCGCAGGGCGAGAATCTCAACATCCTTGTCCCGATCCCCCATCGGAAGCAGCCGCAGCGCGGTGAAGGCGTTCGTAACGGCCAGATAGGCCAGGCGAAGGAGCACGGCCGATCATCATGCCGCACACGTATCCCCCTGGTGGCCGAAGCTCGTGCACGTCACACAGAAACCCCACAAGGCCTTGACCTGGGCGGATGTAATTATCGGCAGGCGCAATGTGGCCGGGGTGCGGCGAATCGCGGCAAAGGTATAGGAATTAGCGGGTGATGATGGCTGAGCACGCTCAATCCCTGTCCCCGGTCAACTCGCAGGTGCGGCGGAAGGCCCTGCGGCCGCAGGATCTCCAGCCACTCTTCGTCGAGCGGGTCAACGCCCGCGATCTGGAGGGGCTCGAAGAGCTCTACGAGCCTGACGCGGCACTGCACTATCCGGCCGGGCACATCGCTCAGGGGATCGAGGAGATCCGGCTGGTGTTGAGGGATTTCCTGGCCGCCGAGCCCCTCATGACGGCCGAGCCCGTCAGCGCGGTCCTCACCGGTGACCTGGCACTGACCTCGGGGGTGTGGACCATGGAGATCGCCAGGCCCGATGGTCAGCCTTTCCACGCGACGGGGCAGACGGCCGAGGTCGCGCGCCGCCAGGCCGACGGGACATGGCGGATGATCATCGATGATCCGGACTTCGTCAGGCTTCAGAACTAACATGGCGCCCTGCTCTGTCAGCGGGTACGCCCGTCCCGGAGCAGGGCGATCGTCTCGGTGAGACGTCGCTGCCTGGTCTCGGGCTTCTTGGCTCCCTCGACGGAGAGAACGAACCACTGCTTCTTGGTATAGGAGAGCGTGTCGAAGAATCTCTTGGCCTCGGCGTCGCGATCGAGGGCCTCGGCGAGATCGGCCGGCACGGTGACCTCGCGGGGTTCGGTGTCGAGTTCGAGGTTCACCGCGACGTCGTCGCCCGCGGAGACCCCCGCGTGTGTGCGGTTCTCCGCGCTGATCCCGACCATGTATCTGCCGCCCATGGACGCCACGGTCGAGCGGTAGGTGTGACGGTTGATCGTGACGCGGACGGGGGGCCGCTTGCCCGCTCCGAGGTCGGCGACGACCTCGTCGGGCACCTGGAACCCCGTGGCGGTTTTGCCGGCCAGCTCGAGTGTGACTCGGAATCTCATCACTGTCGGCCTCTCTAGGGGTGGAGCGCGGGCTGATAGGTCAGATGAACGACACCGGTGCTGAAGGTCGCGGAGTCGATCAGCCGCAACGGTGTCTGCCGGTCGTCGTCGAAAAGGCGCCGGCCGCGGCCCAGGACGATGGGGTGGACTAGCAGCTGGAGTTCGTCCAGGACGCCCTCACGCAGCAGTGACCGGACCAGGGTGGGACTGCCGCTGATGGTGATGTTGTTTCCGGGTTCCTCCTTGAGTTTGGTGAGCTCGGCGGCTACGTCGCCGCCGAGCAAGGTGGTGTTGTGCCACCGCACCGTGTCCAAGGTCGTGGAGGCGACCAGTTTGGGCATCGTGTTGATCCGCTCTGCCAGCGGCACCTCGCTGCCGCGCTGCGGCCAGGAGGCGGCGAACACCTCGTAGGTGGTCCGCCCGAGCAGCAGGATGTCGGACTCGTGGAACTGTGCGGCTACCACCTCGCCCATCTGCTCGTTGTAATAGGGGAAGTGCCAGTCCTCAGATGCTTCCATGACACCGTCCACGGACACGAACAGGTGCGCGACGATCTTCCTCATGACCTCTCCTCGGTGGGTGGTGTCTCTGGGGATGCCTGGGCGACGCGGTCTCAGGCGGCGAAGAACTCCGCCAGGACGGGGGCGATGGCCGCCGGGTCGACGTTGTGGGGCTGACCGTGCAGGGTGCGGCGCTGGGGGGTGGGCAGGGCCGCGGTGATCGCCTCGGCGGCGGTGCTGACCCAGGGGATCGTCCCGCCGTCGATCACGATCGTGGGAACGGTGATGGAGGCCAACTGGTCGGCGGGCAGGGAGAAGTCACCGGCGACCTCGGCGTCGTAGGCCAGGGCGGGCGCAGTGGAGCCCATCGCCTCCCAGAACGGGCCGGCCTTCATTCCGGCGACGAATTCGGCGGGCATGAGCACCGCCTCCAGGAAGAACAGTTCGAGCATGTCGCCGTGACGGCCCTGCTCGCGCAGCGCGAACTGCTGGTCGCGATAGTCGGCGGGGACGGCCGGGCGGGTGCCGGGGAGGATGTAGGGCACCTCCCACAGCGCCAGTCTGGTGATGGCCAGACCGCGAGCCGCGGCCTGGACGGCGAGGATCCCGCCGCCGGAGGTCCCGTACACCATCGCCGATCCGCCCGCTTCGGTGATCAGGGCCTGGATGTCCTCGAACTCGCGGTCCACTGAGTACGGCGTGGCGTCGCCGCTCTGGCCCCGGCCGCGCCGGTCGTAGTTGTAGACGGTGTAGTCGCCCGCAAGCAGGTCGGCCACCGGCGCGTTCGCCGATCGGTCGGTGGGTCCGCCGCCGATCAGGATGGCTGCCGGTCCCGAGCCGATCCTGTCGTACGCGATGGGGGTCCCGTCCGTGGAGATGACCTTGTTCATGGCGCTTCCTCTCGAGCTCGTTCGGTACTGGACCGTACAGTACTCGTTTGAGTACTGAGCCGTCTAGTACTAAACTGAAAATGAGGAGAGGAGCGGACGATGACAGACGTGACACAGACGACGCCGCAGGTGGAGGGCCGTTCAGCCCGCAAACGCAGGGCGATCATGGAGGCGGCCACCGGGCTGTTCCTGCGTAACGGCTATCAGGGCACCAGCATGGACGAGGTCGCCGCCCTCGCCGCGGTGTCCAAGCAGACCGTCTACAAGAACTTCACCGACAAGGAACAGTTGTTCCGCGACATCATCCTCGGCGCTACCGACCGAGTCGGCGAGTTCACCGAGGTCGTCGCCCAGCTCGTCGGCACCGAGGACCTGGAGGAGGACCTGGGTGAGCTCGCCCGCCGATACATCACCGTGGTCATCCAGCCGCGAACGCTGCAGCTGCGCAGGCTTCTCATCGCCGAGGCGGGCCGCTTCCCGGTGGTGGCGCGTGACTATTACCAGCGGGCGCCGGGACGCACGATCGACGCGTTCACCGACTGCTTCCAGAAGCTGGCGGACCGGGGGCTGCTGCGGATCGACGATCCGTCCCTGGCCGCCAGCCACTTCGCCTGGCTGATCTTGTCCCAGCCGATGGACAAGGCCATGTTCTTCGGGGACGAGCAGCAGTACACCCCCGCGGAACTCCAGCACTTCGCGGACGAAGGGGTCCGCGTGTTCCTCGCCGCCTACCGGACCTGAGCGAGACGGCCCGCCGGACCTCGACGGCTGAGCGGCGCCGGAGCCGCGGAGGCTGCGCTTGAGCCGCCCGACGATCAGGCTGGAACGCGGTCCGGCGAGGTGGGCGAGGACGGCGTGGTTGGCCTCCCAGCCGTCGGGGAACTTGATCGGCACGTTGAGCCGCACCCGCCCCGTGCTGGGGTGGGCGTCGAGGAGCTCGGGGATCCCGGCGCGGGCGACGACGATGCAGGCGTAGCGGTGGCGTGAGGCCAGCACGCCCAGGCGCCCTGATTCGAGGTGGAACGCGGTGGCGTCGCGCCGTCCGGACGGCGGGGGGAAGCTCATCCTGCTTCAGGATCTCCCAGACTGTGGACGGTGCAACCTTGATGCCGAGCGTGGCGAGCTCACCGTGCACCCGCCGATATCCCCACGAGGGGTTCTCGCGAACCAGTCGCAAGATGAGAACACGGATAGAGCAGACCGTGGGCGGGCGCCCTCGCCTGTTCGGCCGACAGGTACGGGCGTGACGCCGTTTCATCAGATCGCGGTGCCAGCGCAGGACGGTATCCGGCCGGACGAGAAGCCGCAGCCGGCGCAAGACCTCGTGCGGCAGCGAGGTCAGCAGCGCGGCGAGAAAGGCCCGGTCCTCGGGCCCGAATCTCACCCTGATGCCGGCGCCGAGCTGCCGTTCAAGAACGGTGATCTGGTGGCGCAGGGCGAGAATCTCAACATCCTTGTCCCGATCCCCCATCGCAGCGCGGTGAAGGCGTTCGTAACGGCCAGATAGGCCAGGCGAAGGAGCACGGCCGATCATCATGCCGCACACGTATCCCCCTGGTGGCCGAAGCTCGTGCAGTACACCTCGATCGCCTTCGGCCGGCGCTGCGAGCAGGCCGGCGTCCGTCCCTCGACGGGCAGAACCGGGACGTGCTTCGACAATGCAATCATCGAGA
>NZ_JBITHD010000027.1:0-122621 GCF_044457685.1 Nonomuraea sp. NPDC050536 | reverse complement strand
TCAACGACGGGCGGGCGGCCGGGCAGCGCGGTGGTCGGGTCGTTCGGCGTGGAAGGCATGGTGTCCTCCGTGGTGGCTCGTGCCGGGCAGCGTCGTACGACTTTCTACGACGGTCACCAGAACAGACTCGCGCCCCGGCCGGAACTCATCGCGGCAGGGGGTGATTTCTCGCGCGAGTCTTGGCCGAGCCTGCACGGACCACGTCGGGCTGACAAGTTCACACACGCGCTCTTAGGCTGAATCTCGCATGTGATGGGCAGGAGGCTGAGGTGACCGAGACGACGGTGGCCGAGGTGATGGCCGAGCTGGCCGCGCTTGAGGACCCCAGAGCCCGCGAGGTGAACGAGAAACACGGTGACGATCATGGTGTGAACCTCAGCAAGCTCCGCGCGCTCGCGAAGCGGCTGAAGACGCAGCAGGAACTCGCGCGCCGGCTCTGGGAGACGGATGACACCGCGGCGAGACTACTGGCGCTCCTGATCTGCCGCCCGAAGGCGTTCGAGCGTGACGAGCTGGACGTCATGTTGCGCCAGGCGCGCTCGCCCAAGGTGCACGACTGGCTCGTGAACTACGTGGTGAAGAAGAACCCGCACTCCGAAGAGCTGCGCCTGGCCTGGTCCGCCGATCCGGATCCGGTGGTCGCGAGTGCCGGCTGGGCGCTGACCACCGAACGCGTGTCGAAGAAGCCCGAGAGCCTCGACCTCGCAGGACTGCTCGACGTCATCGAGGCGGAGATGAAAGACGCCCCGGATCGCCTGCAGTGGGCGATGAACCACTGCCTGGCTCAGATCGGGATCGAGCACCCTGAACACCGCGCCCGTGCGATCGACATCGGTGAGCGTCTGGAGGTGCTCAAGGACTACCCGACTTCCCCGGGCTGCACGTCTCCGTTCGCGCCCACCTGGATCACCGAGATAGTGCGCCGACAGCACGATACGTAGGAAGGTTCGCGCTCACGCCCGTGCCGCTACTCCCTCTGTAACACGATCGCCGCCAGGCACTAGCGGGCATTCGGTCCGTACGGCAAGCCGCCCACCGGCCGCCTGCCGTACTCGCCTGACTTCTTCCCGCTGTACGGCAAGCCGCACCACCGGCCGCCCGCCGTACTCCGGTCGAGGACCCGCGACCGGCGCCGGCGGCGAGTCGGGGACGCTCACCCGCCGCAACGGCGCTCCGGACCCCAGATCGGGGTTTAGCCCCACTGGCCGGGCTGGTAGTCGCCGGCGGGCTGCTGGATGATCACGTTCATCCGGTTGTAGGCGTTGATCAGGGCGATCAGGGACACCAGGGCGGCGAGCTGGTCCTCGTCGTAGTACTTGGCGGCGTTCGCCCAGACGTCGTCGCTGACACCGGGGGAGGCGTCGGCGATCCGGGTCCCCTGCTCGGTGAGCTCAAGCGCGGCCCGCTCGGCGTCGGTGAAGACCGTCGACTCACGCCAGGCCGCGACCATGTTCAGCCGGGTCTGGGTCTCCCCGGCGTGCGCCGCGTCCTTGGTGTGCATGTCGGTGCAGAACCCGCAACCGTTGATCTGGCTGGCCCGGATCTTCACGAGCTCCTGCGTGGCGGCCGGCAGCGTCGAGTCCGACACGGCCTTGCCCGCGGAGTTGATGTACTTCGCGAACTTCGCCGCAACGCCGTTGCCGTAGTAGTTGAGCCGTGCGTTCATCGTGATCTCCTTGCTTTACCTGCGCTTTCACTCCTTTGACGGAGCCGCGCGCGGCAATGTGACAGCCCTCCTTCTGTGAGCTACGTCTCCCTCGCGTGCCGTACGGCTCAGCCCTCCTCCACCGCGCGCAGCCGCCGCAACGCGAGAGCCCCGCCGATGCCGGGAATCCAGGCCAGCCACCTCGCCCCAGCGGCGGCCGACGTCATCGACACCGCGGCGATCACCGCGACGTAGGACATGCCGTGCAGAGCCCCGACCAGACTGCTGACCGGCTTGGCGTGCACGGTGAACAGGTTGACCAGTAGAACCACGAGAGACAGCGCCTCGAACGCCGCCGCGACTCTCAGAACGCGCATCACGCCCCCGGCTTCACGATCATGAGGACGACGATGACGGCCCACACCAGGTTGTAGACCCCCGCGAACATGGACAACCTGCGCAGCCCCGCGCCGTCCCCGGGTGTCGCGAGCGCCTTCCGCTGCCGCGGATAGATCTGCGTGGCCAGCAGCAGCCCCGCCACGGCGGTGAGCACCATGGACACGGTCACCCAGGCCTCGCCCATCCGCTCCTGGACGAACGCCAGCACGATCCCGACCACCGGCACTATCAGCCCGAGCGCCGTGTACCCGCGGGTGATGCGATGCAGGACACCGGCGACAGCCGCACTCCGCTCATCCGCGCCTTCGGCGGCGGCGGTCGGCGCGTACCGGGGAAACAGACTGGTCGCGACGGCGGAACCGCCGACGAACACGATGCTGGCGAGCACATGCACCACCAACAGGACAGGCTCCATGGGATCTCCTCCAACCTTCAGGATCCCTGAAGCCTAGCGAAAGCTTCAGCCGCCCTGAAGCTCGGCCACCCCCTTGGAATCGGTCGCCCTGAAGTCCGGCCACCCCGTTGGAGTCGGTCGCCTTGACGCTCGGCCACCCCCTTGGAATCGGTCGCCCTGAAGTCCGGCCACCCCGTTGGAGTCGGTCGCCTTGACGCTCGGCCACCCCGTTGGAATCGGTCGCCCTGAAGCTCGGCTCTCCCGCTGAAGTCAGTCGTCCTTGGGGTCGAACGTCTCCCGGAAAGCCGCCACCACCGCCTCGCCCAAACGCCGCTGGATCGGATCCGCCTCCGCCCCGAAGAGCCGCTCATCGACTTGCGCCACGACCTCCTGGGCCGCCTGGAGCAGCCGCCCTCCCGCGTCCGTGATCTCGATCGTCGACGCCGACCCGGCCCGCGCGGTCCGGTCACGCACGAGCCCCGCCTTCACCAGCCCCTTCACCGCGGCGTGCACGGTCTGCACGGTGATCCCCGACATCCGGGCCAGATCACTGAAGGACGCCCCGGGCACGCCGGCGATGTGCCCGAGCAGCCCGAGCTTGCTGACGGTGAGATCCAACGGCACCAACGCCGCGCTCAACTCGACCTCAACCCGCCGCGCCAACGTCAACACCACAATCGAGGCACTCGCAACCGGCGGCGCCCCCCTCTCCCTACTCACCCCCCAAGTCTCCCAACCGCCCGCACACGACGGGCACCTCGACGTCACCGAGCTCCTCGATGCTGTCGGCGACCCTAAGAACTGCCGCGCAGCATAGAGATCAGCGGCTGGCGACCGCGTCGGTGACCTCGGGCTTTCACCGGTCGCCTGATGTTCGTTGCTCTCCTGGGGCGAGGGGGGTGCCCTGCCAGGTGTAGGTGGTGTCGGGGGACAGGTTGGTCAGGGTGGTTGTGCCGGGTTCGTGGCGTACGGCGAGGTGGCCGGGGCCGAGGGGGATTCCGCGTACCTCGAGCCAGTCGACGCCGGCCGGTAGGCGGGGGTGGAGGTCGATGGTGCCTCGGGGGGCGTCCGGGTGGATTCCCAGCATGCCGGTCACGAGCTGGCTGACCAGGGTGAAGGACACCTCCGGGTAGTCGCCGTTGAGGCCGCCGGCCACGTGCGGGAGGTCGCGAGCGGCGAAGATCTGCCGCATCCACTTCCAGGCCGTGTCGGCCCGCCCGTGGACGAAGAAGACGTCGGGCAGGTAGGTGAGCGCCTCTACGTTGTCCGCCTGCGCGTGGGCGTCGACGAAGTCGAGATAGCTCTCGTTCCGCGGTCCGGCGTCGATGAGGTCCTTCAGCGGCATGAACACGCTGTTCTCGCCGCCCCACCCGGTCACCGCGCGGCCGTCCACGGTGTAGCCCCTGACCATGTCCGGGCCACGGCCCGTCCCGCTCCAGACCTGGTTGAAGTGCCGCTTGAGCTCGGCGGCCTTCCGGGCGAACGAGCCGTCGCCCAGCCCGGCCATCGCCAGGTAGGCCCGATACCGGGCGCCCAGCGCGTCGCCCGCCTCGGCCAGGGGCTCACCGCTGAGCTCGTTGTAGGTGGCCACCCCGTCGAAGATGCCGCCGCCCGTGCCCCGCGCGGTGTCCGCGAAGGGGCCCGTCGTGTTCCGGTAGAAGGCGCGCAGCACCGGGTCACGCACATACGAGGCGTCACCGGTCCAGCGGTAGGCCGTCTCGGCGGCCTCCACCAGTTCGAAGACCGCGGGAATCTCCCGGACGAACCGATCGGGCCCGCGGTAGTCGATGGCCAGGTAGGACCCGTCGAAGTTGAACGCCCAGACCGGATAGTGGCCGTGCTCCGCCGTGGCCGAGGCGGCGAAGCACTTCAGCATGGCCAGGTTGGCCTCGTCGAGGCCGAGCAGGTGGGCGCCGGTGAGCTGATGGACGAAGTCGCGGGCGTAGAACCCGCTGCGGTGGGCGTAACCCGCCCAGTACGACGGCAGGTAGACGCCGGTGCCCGTGCCGCCGGGCCGGTTCTCGTCGACGTTGACCGGGCCGACGGTGCCACCCGCGTGCGCCCAGGTCAGCGCCTTGCGACTGGCCCAGTCGAACATCTCCACGACCTCGGGAGAAGAGGACGAAATCTTCATGAACGTTCAAACCCTTGGGGAACACTCGCGCGGATGACCGGCTCCGCCGGCAGCAGGAGCCCGGCCTCGGGCTGCACCTGCTCCTCGATAAGCTGCAGCAGGCGGCTGACCAGCGCGTCGGCCAGGCGCCGCAGCGGCAGCCGTACGCTGGACAGCGGCGGCTGCAGGAGCTGGGCATAGGGCATGTCGTTGAAGCCGGTGATGGCCAGGTCGACGCCGACAGTCAGACCCTCGGCCTGGGCGGCGGCGTAGGCGCCAGGCGCCAGCCAGTCGTCCACCAGCAGCAGCGCCGACGGCCGCGGCCGACGCTCCAGCAGCGTCCGCGCCACGTCGATGACCTCCTCCGGTCCGTCGGCGGTGGCCTCGTGCGCGACCAGCGAGAAGCGGCGGACCCCGGTGCGGAAACCCTCGGTGCGGTGGCGCAGCCAGGGCAGATCCGCGGACATGCCCAGGAACGCCACCCGCCGGTGCCCCTGCCCGGCCAGCATCCCGACCAGGTCGATCATCGCCTGGACCGAGTCGACGTCCACCCACGACTGGGGCAGGTCCGGCTCGGTCCGGCCGAACACCGCGAACGGGAAGCCCACCTCGCTCAGGAACCTCACCCGGGCGTCGCCCTCGACCACGTCCGACAGCAGGAAGGCGTCGGCCGTGCGCGCCGCGATGACCTCCTCGAGCGCGGGCACCGCCTCCTGCCCCGGGCGCGGCCGCACCAGCAGTATCCGGTAGCCGGCCGCGCCCGCCGCCGACACCAGCGCCTCCAGGAAGCCGCTCATCAGGGCGTTGGGGTTGGCCGGGTCGGTCTCCGGCGTGGTGTAGGCGAGCACGCGCCTGGTCCCCGAGCGCAGACTGCTGGCCGACTGGTCGGGCTGGTAGCCCATCTCCTCGATCAGCGCCGTCACCCGCTCCAGCGTCTCGGCCCGCAACCGGTGCGGGGCCCTGAGCGCGTTGGAGACGGTCTGACGGGACACACCGGCCGCGCGGGCGACGTCCTCGATACTCACCCCGCGCCGGCGCGCTGGCATCTTCAGCTCTCCTCCTCGGTACGGCGCAGCCGCAGCAGCCCGCCCACGGGTACGGTCACCAGGGTCGCTCCCGGCGACAGCGACAACCCGGACTCCGACACCTGGTTCCCGCGACAGTCGTATATCACGGACTCCACGGTCTGCGCCGCCTCGCCGTACAGCACGACGCGTGTGTCGGTGGCCGCGTTGGCGACCAGCAGCTCGGTCCAACCGGCGGCGGGAACCTCGACGGGAAGCGGGGCATAGCGGGCGATGACCATGGCCTGCCCATCGTAGGTCCGCACGAGGGGATAGCCGTGCTCGGGCTGGTCCGGCTCCAGGGTGCCGAGCTGCAGCGTGTCCAGGAACTCGCGGAAGATCCCCAGCCAGAACCTGATCGTGGCGAGCTGTCCGGGCCGCTGAGTCTGGAGGTCGACCGAGATCTGCGGTACCGAGAACAGCGCGTTGATCAGGTGGATGGCGACCTGCTCGTCCGGCTCCGACGGATGCCACATGATCATGTCGGAGTGCACCGCCTGCAGTCCGGAGATCAGCCGCACGTCCACGGTCCGCTGCCGGTTCTCCTGCGGGCTCAGCGGGCAGTCGGTCGCGCGGATCATGTTGCCGTAGGGCCACAGCCCCGGGCTGGTGTAGGGCTGCCGGTACTCCACGAGGATCCCGGGCAGGCGCGCGTCCAGCTCGGCCATCAGGCGCAGGACGCCCTCGTCCACCTCGGAGCAGTCGGCGCCGGGCGACGGCTCGGGATCGCCGCCGGGGGTGGCGAAGCGGTCGACGAAGTCGATCTTCAGCCCGTCCATCCGCCACTCCTCGACCGCGCGGGAGAGATGGTCGACGAGGTAGGCGCGCACGTCGGGATGGCGGGGGTCGAGCACGGCGGCGTCCATGTGGTCCAGGTAGCGCAGGAACTTGCCCTCGAAGCGGGTGAACGCGGCGTTGCTCTTGCCGACGAACGGGATCGCGTACCACAGCAGGTAGGCCATGCCCAGCTCATGCACCCGCTCGACGTGCGCGGCCATGTCGGGGAAGGCCTCGGCGTTCGGCTCCCAGTCGCCGCAGTGGGCGTAACCCCTGGCGCGGTCGGCGGTCTGCCAGCCGTCGTCCACGATGATCGTGTCGCAGCCCAGCTCCTTGGCCAGCGCGGCCTGCCGTTCCACTCCCTTCTCGTCGACCTCCTGGTGCATGCTGTACCAGGTCGAGTAGACGGGCAGGCGCGCCTGGTGCGGCGTGCGCGGCTCGCCCCACCAGGTGGCGACCCCGGCCAGCGCCGCGGAGAAGCGCCGCTCGGACAGGTCGAGCCGGATGCGCAGCCCCTTCCCTTGGACGGTGATCGCGAACTCGCCGGTCTCCTCCACCACCCCGCCGGTGATCGACGTACGGCCCAGCACGTCGGCCAGCGCCACCGTGCACAGGTTCGCGCCGTCCTGCCGTACCAGTGAGGCGACAGGGGAGCCCGAGGTCAGGCGCGAGTTCATGGGCGCGCTCCAGATGGGCGGCACCCAGCGGACGCCCGTGTGCGGCGTCCAGTAGGCGCCCACCTCCACACACGGCACGCGCCACTGGGCCGCGCTCGCCTCCGGCGCGTCCAGCTCCCAGACGCGGTCCCCGACGCTGGTCACCATGACCGCCGCGTCGAGCGTGATCTCGACATCCCCGACCCGCACGGAGGTGCCGTCGGACACGGCGTGCGGCTGCCAGATCTGCATGTCTATCCCTTCGTGGCCCCGGCCAGCAGGCCGGAGATGAACTGTTTCTGGAGGACGAGGAAAAGGATCATCATCGGCAGTGACGAGATCGCCGTGCCCACCATGACCTGGCCGAAGTCGGTCCTGGTCGTGGCCTGCAACGAGGCGAGCGCGACGGGCAGCGTGTGCATCTCCGGCGTGCGCAGTGCGATCAGCGGCCACAGGAAGTCGTTCCACGAGCCGAGGAACAGGAAGACCGCCAGCGCCGCCAGCACCGGCCGCATGACCGGCACCACGACCCGCGCGAGCACCCGCAGCTCGCCCGCCCCGTCCACGCGCGCCGCGTCCAGCAGTTCGTCGGGTACGGCCAGCAGCGACTGCCGCATGAGGAAGATGCCGAACGGCACCGTCAGACCGGGCAGGATCAGCGCCGGATAGCTGTCGATCAGCCCGATGTCGTTCATCATCTCGAAGACCGGGATGATCGTGACGCCGCCCGGGATGACCAGCGTCGACAGCAGCAGCACGAACAGCGTGTTCCTGCCGCGGAAGCTGAACTTGGCGAAGCCGTACCCGGCCAGCAGCGAGATCGCCAGCGCGCCGAGCGTGGTCACCACCGCCACGAACAGGGTGTTGCCCAGGACGTGCAGCAGCCCGATGGACTCCTCCAGCTTCCTGGTGTTCTCCGCCAACTGGTTGCCGGGGTAGAACTTCGGCGGGTAGGAGAAGATGTCGGAGTTGGCGTGGGTGGCCGCCATCGCCATCCAGTAGAACGGGCCGACGCACAGCCCGAACACCGCGGCCAGCACGAACGTCAGCGGCCAGCCCCTGATCAACCGGGTCACCTGCGCCCCCTGGTGAGCTTGATCTGCAGCAGCCCGAGCCCGGCCACCATGAGTGTCAGCGCGTAGGCGATCGCCGCGGCGTAACCGAAGTCGAAGTAGCGGAAGCCGTTCTGGTAGAGGTAGAGCGAGATGGTCAGCGTGGTGTTGTCCGGCCCGCCGCCCGTCAGCACGAACGGCTCGTCGAACAGCTGCAGCGTGCCGATCGTCGACAGCACCACGGTCAGCAGCAGGATCGGCCGCAACTGCGGGATCGTGATCGACCAGAACCTGCGGGTCGCCCCGGCCCCGTCCACCATGGCCGCCTCGTAGAGCTCCTTCGGGACGCTCTGCAGCCCGGCCAGGTAGATGACCGCCGTGTAGCCGGTGTAGTGCCAGGTGAGCGCGATCACGATGGCGATGCGCGCCCAGAACGGGCTGCCCAGCCAGTCGATCTGCTCGACCCCGAAGAACCCGAGCACCCAGTTGAGCAGCCCGGACTGCTTGCTGAGGATGACCGAGAACAGCACGCCATAGGCGACCAGCCCGGTCAGCGACGGCATGAACACACCCAGCCGCCACACCGCGCGCAGTCGTACGAACGGGGAGTTGAGCCCCAGCGCCAGCAGCAGCGCGAGGAACAGCATGATCGGAACCTGGACGACCAGGATGAGCGCGGTGTTGCCGAGCGAGGTCCAGAACAGCGGGTCGGCCGCCAGCCGGGAGTAGTTGTCCAACCCGACGAATCCCCGCGCCGCGCCCGCGCCACTGGTGAGGCTGATGTAAGCAGCCGCCAGGATCGGATAGGCCTTGAAGACGGCGAACCCGAGCAGCGCGGGCGCGATCAGCAGGTAGGGGATGTTCTTCCTGGTGATCATCCGGCGGCGAGCTTCCTGTTGGTCTGCTGCGCGAGGAGCTTGGCCGCCTGGGTCAGGGTCGTGGCCGGGTCGGCGCCCTTCATCAGCACCTGGGTCTGCGCGTCGCTGGCGATCTTCAGTGCGCGGGCGTAGTCGCTGGAGTAGTAGGTGGCGTCGGCGCCCTCGCTGAGCGAGTCGGTGAACGTCTTCAGCGCAGGCTGCCCGCCGTAGTAGTCCATGGGGGAGGAGAAGACGGGGTCGGTGTAGGCGGCGGTGAGGGCGGGGAACACGCCACCCTCCTTGAACACCTTGTTGATCACCTCAGGCCGGGTGAGGGCGTACTCCACGAACTTGAACGCCTCGGCCGGGTGCGGGCTGCTGCCCGCCACCGACAGGTAGGTGGAGTTGACGATCGCGGCCCGCTTCCCGCCCGGCGCCATGGCCGGCGGCTGCATCGCCCGCCACAGCCCCTTCTGCTCGGGGCGCATCTCGGGGATGTAGTTCACCGCCCAGGCCGGCCACGGCAGCACGGCCAGCTTGTTGCTGCTGACGAGCTGCTTGAAGGTGCCCTCGCCGGACTTGTCAGCCATGATCCCCGCGTCGTTCATCTTCTTCAGCAGGGTCATGGCCTGGATGGCCTGCTGGCTGCCCAGGGTGACCTCGCCCTCCTTGTTGAAGTAGAAGGCGCCTTGCTGCTGCAGCAGTAGCTGGAAGAAGTCCATGTCGGGGCCGCCCGCGGCGGGCTTGTTCACGGCGACAAGGTAGGCGCCGGTCTTCGCCTTGACCGTCTTACCGGCCTCGATCAGGTCGTCCCAGGTCTGGATCTTCGCCGGGTCGACCCCGGCCTTCTCGAGCAGGTCGGAGCGGTAGAAGACCCCCGCCGGGTTGACCTCCCACGGCATCGCGTACACCCCGCCGTCCTTGCCGGTGACGGTCGGCCACAGCCCCTTGGCGAAGGCGTCCTTGTACTTGTCGGCGCCGAACTTACGCAGGTCGGCCAGACCGCCGGGGAACTTGTCCACGTAGCCGGGCAGGTAGTCGACCCCGATGTGGAGCACGTCGCCCAGGCCCTTGCCTCCCGCCGCCATACCGATGGTGATCTTGTCCCAGATCGCCGGCTCACCGACGGCCTGGACGTCCACCTTGATGCGGGGGTTGGCCTTCTCGAAGTCCTTGGCCACCGCGGCCAGGCCGTCCGAGGCGGGCTTCCAGCTCCACACCGTGATCTTCACCGGTGCGTTCGGGTCCTGCTCCGCCGCCTTGCCGCCGCATCCGGCCACCGTGAGCGACAGGGCCGAGGCCAGAGCGAGGAATCCACGTCGACTGATCATGAGATCGTCCCTTCAGGGGGTGTGCGCGTCACGCAACGCCGAAGCCAGGCGCGTGACGTTTTCATGGGGGGTGGTGGCGTGCGGTGAGATGCGAATCCACTCGCCCCGCCGGGTTGTGATCAGCCCGGCGTGGGCCAGCGCGGCATACGTCCGCGCCGGATCCACACCGGGAAGTTCGAAGGAGAAGATCCCGCCGCGCTCGGCTGGATCCAGCTCGTCCAGCAAGATCCGAGCGCCCGCGGAACGGGCGGTCTCGAGGAGGGCCTGCGTCTTTTCCGTCACCGCACGCCCGACCTCATCGACCCCGGCCGCCGTCAGCAGATCGACAGCGGCCCCGAACGCCGCCACCGCCGGGTAGTCGGGGTTGGTCATGAGGTGCGCATCCGCACCCGTGCCGGGTGCGACTGGGCCGTCCGTCATGGGTTGCGCGCCTTCTGCGGTGTACGGCGGGAAGGGCCGGGCGGGCCAGCCGCCCAGGCCGTCGCCGAGGCGGTGGACGACCCGGTCGCGCACGAGCAGCACGGCCGCCCCCCACCCGGCGCGCAACCACTTCTGCCCGCCGCAGGCCAGTAGGTCCGCCGCGGCCACGTCGATCGGCACCGAGCCCAGGGCCTGGATGGCGTCCACGATCAGCAGCCGATCCGGCCCGAGAACCTCTTTCAGCTCGCCCAGCGCCCGCCGATGCCCCGTCAGCGCGTCGACCGCGCTGACGGCCAGCGCCCGCACGTCGGGTTCGAGCATGGCCGCGACCACGTCAGGCGTGACCTTCGCCTCGTCGATCCACCTGACCCGCAGGCCGCCGCGGTCCTGGAAGCGCAGCCAGGGATGGATGTTGGCGGGGAACTCGCCCCGCGGCACGAGCACGGTGCCCTCGCCCTCCAGCGCGGCGGCCGCGGCGAACAGCCCGTGACTGGTGGAGCTGACGAAGGCCACCTCGTCCGCGCCGGCCTGGAGAAGGGTGGCGACGGCGGCGGTCGCCTCGGCCATCCCCTCGCCGTATCGGCCTGCGGCGCACTGGGCGACGGAGGTGGCGATGGCGCATTCGACGTTCCGTGACACCGGCCCGACCCGGGCGAAGTCCAGGTAGCCGGTAGGCTCCCGGAACTGCTCCAGGTAAGCCGGAGGGAGTTGAACGTTCATATTCAATGAGGAGAACACGCAGGTGACCTCCTTGTGAGCTTGCCTGACCGGGCGAAACAGGCGACTTGCTTGTTTGAACGTTCATAATGAGGTTGACTCTCCCGCCCCGCAAGAGGCCCTAAAGCAAAGATTCGATAACGGCGAACCGCTAGGGCGTGGGTGCGCACGGCTGCTGGTCGACCTCGGTTACATCGGCTGGGCCGTCGTGGTCGCCTTGACTGCCGACTGAACCGGCCCGTTATGGTCGCTGATGTGGGCTTGGAGGTTGAGAGTCGATCGTCCGATTCGCCGTACATCCAGCGGGTGTGGCGGAGCAGGAGCGATGACGTCGGCCGGATGACGTCGATCGCGGCGGCGCACTGGGACCTGGTCTTCTGGGAGCACCGCGGTCAGGTCAGCGCGGCCGTTCAAGGGCCTGAGCTGGCGGCGTGTCCGGCGCCCGTCCCCGAGGATGCCACCTTCTTCGGGATCAGCTTCTCGCTGGGCACTACGATGCCGCATCTTCCCGTCGACCGGCTCGTCGGCCGTACCGCGGAGATTCCCGATGTGACGCGCGGATCGTTCTGGCTGAAGGGCTCCACCTGGCATCTTCCCGGCTACGACAACGCCGAGGTCTTCGTACAGCGGATGGTGCGTGAAGGCGTTCTGGCCCGTGACCCGGTCGTCGCCGCGGTGCTTGGCGGCGAGTCGCCGGACGTGACCGAACGCACCATCCAGCGGCGGTTCGTGGCGGCGACGGGTCTCACCCGCGGTGCCGTACGGCAGATCGATCGTGTACGGCAGGCTGCCGTGCTGATCCGGGAAGGCGTGCCCGTCCACGACGTGATCCATCGGCTCGGATACTTCGACCAGCCGCACCTGGCGCGGTCGCTGACCCGTTACATCGGGCGTACCGCGACGCAGCTGGTCGACCCGGATCCGGCGGAGCCGCTGTCGCTTCTGTACAAGACCTGAGTGGTCGTTCCTGCCTACCTTGGTGCGAAACCCTGACGATCGAAGGATGCAGAGCACATGGGCAAGATCATCTCGAACTTCTTCATCTCCCTTGACGGCGTGACCGAGGCGCCGGACCAGTGGCACTTTCCGTACTGGAACGACGAGATGGGCGCCGCTGTCGAGGCGGGCATGCAGAGCGCGGCGGCCATGTTGCTGGGCCGCAAGCTGTATGAGGAGTGGGCCGCGTACTGGCCGACGGCGGACACCGACCAGGACGCCGCCCAGGCTCTCACCAACGTCCGCAAGTACGTCGTGTCCAACAGCCTGGAGAAGGCGGACTGGGACAACACCACCATCATCTCCGGTGACGTCGCGGCCAAGCTGGGCGAACTCAAGAAGGAGATCGACGGCGACATCCAGATGTCCGGCTGCGCCACGACCGTGCGGTGGCTGCTGGCCAACGGGCTGCTCGACGAGCTGCGACTGCTCGTCCACCCGATCGCCGTCGGCCATGGCCGGCGGTTGTTCGAGGACACGCCGACCCAGCCGCTGAAGCTGGTCAAGTCCGAAACCTTCCAGACCGGCGTGCTCAACCTGACCTACGTCCCGGACGCCGGCTGACCCGGTGGTTGGTCCTCGGGGGGCTGCCCGGCAGGGAACAGGATCGGACTGAGCAGGTACGGCGCGCGTCCTGGCGCGGGCGCGTTGGCGACCCGATCCTTTAGCACCGAGAACAGGTCGGCGAACATCTCGGAGAGCTCCTCCTGGCTGAGCCACAGCGTGCCCTGCCGGTAGGACACCGAGTCGGCCGTCGGGTCGGCGCCGTCACGGTCCAGGTAGGCGTTGAACTCGGCGATCAGTACGGCCATGGCCGCGGCGAACCCCCGGCGGTGGTCTTCGAGCGACATCGTGGCGGCAGCGCCGGCGTCGATCGTGGGCCGGTCCTGACGCAGCCGGTAGCGCCGCTCGACGGCGCCGCGCACCCGCTGCTCGCCGTCCACCTCCAGGAAGCCGCCCTCCGCCAGCAGCGCGACCTGGCGGTACACCGTCACCTTCGACACCTCGGGCATCCGGGCGCACAACTGCGAGGTGGTCAACGCAGGTCCCGCGGCCAGAGCATGCACGATGCGCAGCCGTACCGGATGCAAGAGCTGCTCGACAGGGTCCATGTTCCAACGATTTCATATGCGTTACCATTATCACAAATGAAAACGTTGGAAGGTGGCGGCATGCGGGAAGTGCCGGGGCGGACGGTGCCGGTGACCGGCCGGAGCGTCTACGTCGAGGAGTCCGGCCAGGGGCCGGACTGGGTGGTCTTAGAGGCGGGCATGAGCTGCGGCCGGACGTGCTGGGATCCGGTGGTGCCGCTGCTGGCCGACCGGGCACGAGTGGTGGCCTATGACCGCGCCGGGCGCGCGCTCACCGGCAGCGCCACCCGGCAGTGCAGCATCGACGACATGGCCGCCGATCTCGTCGCGATGGTCGAGGCCGTCGTCCCGGGGAAGCTCGTGCTCGTCGCGCACAGCATGGGCGGGCTGATCGTACGGCGCGCGGCCGAATCCCTGGAACACCGGCTCCAGGGACTGGTGCTGATCGACCCCACACCGGTGACCGCCCCGATGTACGACACCTGGGACCGCACCGCCAAGCAGATCGACCAGAACCTGGCCGTGGCGCAGCTGCTCACCCGAGTCCGCCCGCTGGCCCGGCTGGCCAGCCGCAACATTCGGGGCCTTTTCTCCAAGGACACCTACGAGACCATGCTCCGCGAGGACTTCACCCCCGCCGGCGTCGCGCAGACGAGCAACGAGAACAGGGCCGTGCTCGCCGCTATCCGTCAATACCGTGACCAGCCGCCCCGTCCCCCGAAGTGCCCGACCGTGCTGCTGGCCGCCACCCGCCCGCCGGCGAGCACGCCGCGCGGGCGTCGGCTGGCCGAAGGCCGCGAGCACCAGCGCCGCTACGTCGAGAACCTGCCCGACGGCCGCTACGAGGACGTCGACTCGGCGCACTTCATCCAGGCCGAGCAGCCCCACCTGGTCGCCGACACCATCCGCCGGCTCCTCGACCGCAACTCCTGATCAGAGGTCGCCACATGCCTGAGAACCGTCCGGCTGTCCGAGCGTCCGACGCCGACCGCGAGCGCGTCGCGGTCGCGTTGCAAACGGCGTTCGCGGAGGGCCGGTTGACGATGCCCGAGCTGGAGGAACGGCTGGCCGCGGCCCATACCGCCGAGACCGACGCCGAACTCGCCCCGATCACACACGACCTGAGGGCCTCCACGCCGCAGGCGGGCACGGCCCCCACCGCGACAAGAGACGTCGGGATCCTCGCCGGGTTCAAACGCACAGGCCGATGGCTGGTCGGGCGCACCTTCCGAGGGTTGGCGGTGATAGGCAACGGCGAGATCGACCTCCGCCAGGCCCAGTTCATCGACGGCGAGACCACCATCCACGCCACCGCGATCATCGGCGACATCACCGTCGTGGTACCCGAAGACGCCGAGGTCCACATCGGCGGCACCGGAATCCTCGGCGGCTTCGACCACCACGACGAAGGCCCCGGAACCCCCGGCGCCCCCAGAATCACGATCACCGGCCTCACATTCTGCGGCACCGTCCACATCAAGCGCCGCCCCGACCAACCCAAAGCAGAAACGCGCGGGATACGCGGGAGGTGGGGAGGTCAGGGGACTGGGACTACGTACCAGTAGCGGGAGGGGTCGCTGTCGCAGCTGAACTGGACGAGTGGGTGGTTGTTGTCCGTGGTCACGCCGCCCGCGACCGTGGCGCACTTGCGGGACTGGAGGTTCAGCAGCTGCCACGAATCGGTCGTCCCGTCCTTGTTGATGCCCGCCCACGCGCGGGAGGGGTCGTTGTCGCAGGTGAACTGGACCAGCTCGAGGTTGTTGTCCGGGAGGGTGCCGCCCGCGATGGTCATGCACTTGCCCGTGCCCACGTTCCTGATCCACGTCTGCCCGTTGTAGCCGCCGTTGATCAGGTACCAGCGACGTGACGGGTGGGTGTCGCAGACGAACTGCACGAGCGGGACGTTGTTGTCGGTGCGGACGCCGCCCGCGACGGTGGCGCACTTGCCTGTCTGCCTGTTGACGAGCATCACCTTCTGCGGGGCAGCCGAACTCGAACCGGCCGGGATCGCGACGAACGCCATACACAGCAGGAACGAGGACGCCGTTGCCGTCGTGGCGAAGAACAGTCGCTTGTGCATGAGCACCTCCGCGAGATGAAGGCCCGTTTGTGCTGGTCAAGACCATCCTGGCGAGTGCACCGTCCCGCTGCCGTGACGCCGGCGTGGCACCCGCGTGACACCCCTCGCGCTCACCCGGCTGCTTGCCGTACACGCAAAGACCGAACAGCCATCGCAGTTGGGTCTACCGGACGAACGGGTGGACGATCACAGCCATACCCCGGTTACGCGGGCAGGGAGTCCAGCTGTGCCAGGAGGCGCGCCTTGCCCGAGCGGTCCAGCCAGGCGTGGAAGTCCAGCAGGCCGGTGTGGGCCTTGCGCAGGGGCTCGAGGTCGCTGTCGTAGTAGGTCTCGTTCGCCCAGGTGAAGACCTTCGCCACCTCGGGGTTGTGCTCCCAGAGGACCTCGAGCGGAATCTGGGTGTGCGGCACCTGGCGACCGGCCGCCGTGCTCAGCGCGTCGGCGATCTGCGGGGCGGTCAACCTGTCGCCGGTGATCTCCATGGCCTTGCCCAGGTAGACCTCCGGCTCGGCGAAGGCCAGCGCGGCGAACGCCCCGGTGTCGTCGATGGCGATGAGCTGCATGATCAGGTCGTCGTGCCAGGGCACGTTGAGCGAGCCGTTCTGGAAGAACCTGGCCGGGCTGGTGAAGTCCTCCATGAATCCGGCGGGGCGCAGGATCGTCGCGGGCACGCCCAGGTCGCGGATGTGCTCCTCGATCTGCCACTTGTCGATGGGGCCCCAGCCGTGCTCCACGTAGAACCGGTTCTGGCTGTCGACGCCGCCGACTGAGGAGTACACCAGGTGCTGCACGTCCGCGGCCTTGGCGGCGTCCGCGACGTTCTTGCCCTGGGCGATCTCGTTGTCGTTGGCGGACTGGACGCTGTAGATGCCATACGTGCCTTGTGCCGCCGCCGAGATGGAGGCGAGGTCGTCGAGGTCGCCGCGGACGAGCTCGGCACCGGCGGCGGCGAGCTCGACGGCCGCCGGCGTGGTGTCGTCGCGGACGAGGGCGCGAACCCGCCAGCCGTCGGCGAGCAGGTGGCGGGCGGTGGCGCCGCCCTGGTTCCCGGTGGCGCCGGTGACGAGCACGGTCTTGTCGTTCATGACTCACTCCTGTCGCAGGTGTTGCCGCTGTCTCGAGGTGACGATATGACGATTTTTGAAAATTCGTCAACTGCAAATTGGAGTTGACCAAATCTCGCATCTGGTCATACGGTTCGTGCGTGAGCACCAACGTCGAACGACTCCGAGACCCGCAGCAGCGAGCCGAACGGGCCACGCGGATCCTCGACATGGCGGCCGACCTGCTGCTGCGCCACGGCTACCGGCGGGTGACCATGGACGATGTGGCCGACGGGGTCGGCATCGGCAAGGGCACCGTCTACCTGCATTGGAAGACCCGCGAGCAGCTGTTCGGCGCGGTCTTCGCGCGCGAGGTGCTCTACGCGATGGATGAGCTACGGCAGGCGCTGCGGCAGGACCCCCAGGTGTGCCTGCTGCACAACTTCGCGCGCGCCTACTTCCTGGCCATCACGAACCGCCCGCTGCTACGCGGGCTCCTCCTGGACGATGCTCACCTGGTGGGCAAACTGACCAGTTCCCCTGACACCGCCCGCGATGAGCGGCACGCCACCATGGCGCGCGACTACCTCGACCTGCTCGCCAAGCACGGACTGCTCCGCGACGACCTGCCCGTCGACCAGATCGGTTACGCCTACCAGGCCACGTTCGAGGGTTTCCTGCGAGCCGGAGAACAGCACGCGGACCTTCTCGCGCGGACCGTCCAGCGGGCATTCGAAAGGGAGCCCGCGATCCCCGACACCACACTCCGGGAAATCTCCACCGCCACCGTCACCCTGCTCACCGCCCTGATCGACGCCGACCGCACCGCGTCAGGCCTTCCCCAGCCCTGAGCATTCGGCAAGGCGCCTCTAGCGCGGGTGCGGAGGAGTGAGCTGGCCGGACACGGCGCGGGCGGCGCTGTCGAAGGCGGCCAGGGAGCGATCGTAGGTCTGGTTGGCGACCGCGACGAAGACCAGGTCGATGAGGAAGAGCTGGGAGTGCCGGGCGGCCAGCGCTTCGGAGCGGAACGCCGACCCCTCGTGCACGCTGGTCACCAGGACCAGGTCGGCGGCCTCGGCGAGGGGCGAGCGGGGGGCGTTGGTCACCGCGATCGTGGTGGCCCCGGAACCGGTGGCCTCGGCCTGCACCTGGATGGCCTCGCGGGTCTTGCCGCTGTGGGAGAAGGTCACCAGCGCGTCGCCCGGCGTCATCATGGCCGCCGCCGACAGGCCGTGGTGCACGTCCGACCACGACCACACGGACCTGCCGATGACGTGGAGCCGGTGGCGTAGTTCGTCGGCCGCGAGGAAGCTCCCCCCGGCTCCGAACAGGTGGATCCGTCCGGAGTCGACCAGCGTCGTGACCGCCTGTTGCATCGTCGCGAGGTCCAGCTGGTCCAGCGTTTCCTGGATCGCCCGCATGTCTCCCGCGGCGATGATCTTCGCCATCGTATCGAGCTGGTCGTCCCGCTGAACCTGGGAGCCGATCGCCTGGTTCCAGAGCGCGGTCTCGGTGCGGCCGTTGTCGGTGGCGATGGCGACGCGCAGCTCCGAGTAGCCGGAGAACCCCAGCACCCGGCAGAACCGGTTGACGGTGGCAGGGGACGTACCGGTCCGCTCGGCGAGCTGGCTGATGGTGGCGACCGCCGCCTCTTCGGGGTTGGCGAGGATGTCGTCGGCGATGCGGCGCAGGCTCTCGGGCAGCTCGCCGGACATCGTGGACAACCTTCCCAGCACGCTCATAGGGGCGATATTTCCATCACAACGGGCTGACTGTCAATTTTGTGAGAGAAAATTTCGCCCGAACTCTTGACGATAAATCCGGCTTTGGTGGAAATTTCGTCGTATGCAGCTGAGTAGTGAGGCGTTCGTGCTGACGGTGCAGGAGGCGGTCGACCGGGTCGCGGAGAGCCAGCGGCCCTCGGTCCTGAAGGCGGCGGAGATCATCGTCGGGGCGTTGCGCGCGGAAGGTGTCATCCACGCCTTCGGCACGGGGCACTCGGAGGCGTTCGCGATGGAGATCGCCGGGCGGGCGGGCGGCCTGGTGCCCACCAACCGGCTGTCCCTGCGCGACCTGGTGCTGATCGGCGGCGACAGCCCACAGGTGCTCACCGATCCGTCCCTGGAACGCGATCCAGGCACCGCACGCCGCATCTACGATCTGGCCCCGGTCCGGCCGGGCGACGTCTTCATGATCGCTTCCAACTCGGGGGTCAACGGGTGCGTCGTGGAGCTGGCGCGCCTGGTGAAGCAGCACGGACACCAACTCATCGTGGTCACCTCGTTGGACCACACCCATGCGGTCGAGTCGCGGCACCCCAGCGGCCGACGCCTCGCGGACTTCGCCGATGTCGTGCTGGACAACGGCGCTCCGTACGGCGATGCCGTACTTCCGCTGCCCACCGGCGGCGCGGCGTGCGGACTCTCCTCCATCACCGCGGCGTTGCTCGGCCAGATGATCGTCGCCGAGGTCCTCCGCGAGCTGCTCGCCGAGGGCGCGCCCCCGCCCGTCTACCTCTCGGCCAACGTGCCGGGCGGCGACGCCCACAACCGCGAGCTGGAAGCCCGCTACGCGGGCCGCCTCGTCCGAATGGCCTGAAGGAGCCACCCCCATGCACACGATCGACCGTCGCCGTTTCCTCATCGCCGGCGCGCTGAGCCTGGCCGCCACCGCCTGCGCCGCCCCTTCCCAACCCCGGTCCACGCCGTCGGCCGCGGGCGGCGCCAAGACCGCCGGCAACCCGCTCGGGGTCACCACCGCCGCCGCCCTGGACGTGGTCATCTTCAAGGGCGGGTACGGCGACGCCTACGCGACCAACGCGGAAGGGCTCTACCAGCAGCGATTCCCCCAGGCCAAGATCAGTCACCAGGGAATCCAGAAGCTCAGGGAGACCCTGCAGTCGCGATTCGTCGCGGGCAACCCGCCGGACGTCGTGGACAACACCGGCCCCAGCGCGCTCAACATCACCGCGCTGGTCAAGGAGGGTCAGCTCACCGACCTGGCTCCGCTGCTCGCCGCGCCGTCGCTGGACGTCCCCGGCAAGACGGTCAAGGACACCCTCCTGCCAGGCGTCGCGGACGCGGGAACCTTCGACGGGAAGGTGCTCGCGCTCAACTACGCCTACACGGTCTACGGCTTCTGGTACAACAAGGCGCTGTTCGCGAGCAAAGGCTGGCAGTACCCGAAGACCTGGGAGGACCTGCTCGCCCTCGCCGAGGAGATCAAGAAGGCGGGCATCGCGCCCTTCACCTACCAGGGCAAGTACCCCTCGTACTTCATCGACCCGCTGATGGCGATGATCGAGAAGGCTGGCGGCCACGAAGCGGTCATCGCGATCGACGACCTGGAGCCGAACGCCTGGCAGTCCGACGCCGTCAAAGCCTCGGTCGCGGCGATTGGAGAGCTGGCCGCGCGCGGCAACATCCTCAAGGGATCGGAAGGGCTCTCCCACACCGAGGCCCAGCAGGCCTGGCTGGACGGCAAGGCCGCGCTGATCCCGTCCGGATCGTGGCTGGAGAACGAGATGAAGTCCACCACCCCGGCCGGATTCTCCATGATGGTGGGCCCGACGCCCAGCGTCACCGCGAGCGACAGGCTCCCCTTCACCGCACTCCAGGCGGCCTCGTCGGAGTCGTTCATCGTCCCGCTGCGCGGCAAGAACCCCGCCGGGGGCATGGAGTTGCTGCGGATCATGCTGTCCAAGGCCGCCGCGGGCAAGTTCTCCGAACTGACCGGGTCACTGACGACGGTCGCCGGCGCGGGCGAGAACGTCACCAACAGCCCGGCGCTCGCCTCCGCCCGGGAGGCGGTCGCGGCGGCGGGCGCCGACATCACCGGGTTCCGGTTCGCCGGGTGGTACGGCGACCTGTACAACGACGCGTCCACCGCTATGGGCGAGTTGCTCGCCGGGCGGATCAAGCCCGAGGAGTTCATCACCCGGACCCAGAGGTCCGCCGACAAGGTGGCCAAGGACTCCAATGTCCAGAAGTTCCGCCGATAGCAGGCCGAGGAACCCGCTCCTGGTGGCGGGATTCCTCCTGCCTCCCCTGGCCCTCTACGGCGTGTTCGTGCTGTCGCCGTACGCCCAGGCGTTCTACGTCGCGCTGACGGACTGGCAGGGGTTCTCGGCCCGCCGCCAGTTCGTCGGCCTGGCGAACTTCGGCAGGCTGCTGCACGACGACCTGTTCTGGACCGGCCTGAAACACAACCTCGTCATGCTCGTCGTGCTGCCCGTGGTCACGCTCGGCCTGGGGCTGTCCTTCGCCTCGCTGCTCAACCTCGGGCGGATCCGCGGCGCCCGGTTCTACAAGGTCGTCTACTTCTTTCCGCAGGTGCTGTCGATCGCGATCATCGCCGTGCTCTGGCAGTTCGTCTACACCCCGCGCTCGGGGTTGCTCAACCGGCTGCTCGGCACCGACCACGCGTGGCTCGGCGATCCACGTACGGCGCTGCCCGCGGTGATGGCGGTCATGGTGTGGAGCTCGGTCGGCTTCTACGTCGTGCTGTTCAGCGCCGCCATGCAGGCCATCCCACGCGACATCTACGAGGCCGCCGCGCTTGACGGCTCCTCCGGGTTCACCACGTTCTTCCGCATCACGCTGCCGCTGCTGAGCGACACCGTCCGGGTCGGGTTCGTCTACCTCGCGATCGCGGCCCTGGACGGCTTCGCAATCGTGCAGATCATGACGAACGGTCCCGGCGGGCCCGACAACGCCACCGAGGTCGTCGGGCTGACGCTGTATCGCCGGGCCTTCACCGACGGCGACTTCGGCTACGCCACCGCGATGGGCGTCGTGCTGCTGTTCCTGACACTGACGCTGGCCGTCGTCGCCCAGCGGGTCGCGGGGAGCCGGCGGTGAGGCGGATCCTGCACGTGGTGCTCGCGCTGTGGGCGCTGCTGGTCACGCTCCCCCTGCTGTGGGCCGTGCTGAGCGCGCTCAAGACCGACCGGGAGATCATCGACAGCCCGTTCGGCCTGCCCCTGGGGCTGCACTGGGAGAACTTCGCCCGCGCCTGGTCCCAGGCCAACATCGGCAGGTACTTCCTGAACAGCGCCGTCGTCGTGGGCGGCGCGCTGGCCCTCACCATGGCGCTGGGCGCGATGGCCGCCTACGTCCTGGCGCGGTACCGGTTCCCCGGCAACCGCCTGGTCTACTACCTGTTCGCCGCGGGGATGACCTTCCCGGTCTTCCTCGCCCTGGTTCCGCTGTTCTTCGTGGCCGACAATCTGGGCCTGGTCGGCACCCGGCACGGGCTGATCCTGATCTACACCGCCTACGCGTTACCGTTCACGGTCTTCTTCCTCACGCCGTTCTTCGCCGAATTGCCCGGCGAGTACGCCGAGGCCGCCCGGATCGACGGCTGCTCCGACCTGATGGTGTTCCTCCGGGTCATGCTGCCGATGGCCAAGCCCGGCCTGGTCGGCGTGGCCATCTTCAACTTCCTCGGCCTCTGGAACCAATACCTCCTGCCGCTGGTGCTCATGCCCGACGAGAAGGACTACGTCCTGTCCCAGGGCCTGGCCATGCTGACCGTCACCCAGGGCTACCAGAACGACTGGAGCGCCCTGTTCGCCGGGCTCACCATCGCGATGATCCCGGTCCTCGCCGTCTACCTGCTTTTCCAGCGCACCGTAACCGCCGGTCTGACCGCAGGGAGTCTCAAATGACCCGTGTGCTCGCGCTACTCGCCTTACTCGCCTCACTCCTGGTCACCACCACACCCGCTCAAGCCGCCACGATGCCGCAGACCATTCCCGCGCTGCGCGAGTGGGCGGCCGGACCCAGCCCGTTCACCTTCGGCACCTCCACCCGCATCCTGGTCGACCCCGCGTCAGCCGTACTCGACGACGAGGCGGCGACGTTCGCGGACGACCTCGCCGCCCTGATGGGACGGCGGCCCGCCGTACAGTCAGCGAGCAGGTCGCAGGCCGCGCCCGGAGACCTCTACCTGGCGCTGGGCTCGACCGACACCCAGCTCGGCGACCAGGGCTACACCATGGAGGTCGGCGGTTTCGTCGCCATCACCGCCCGGACCGAGGCCGGCGCGTTCCTCGGCACCAGATCCGTCCTGCAACTGCTGCGGCAGTCGCCCACGATCACCGGGGGCGTGGCGCGGGATTGGCCGAGCTATCCCGAGCGAGGCATCCGCATCGACGCCGTGCCGCGCAAGTACTCCGCGACGTGGTGGCATGACCTGATCCGCGAGCTGTCCTATCTGAAGCTGAACCAGCTCCAGACGGGGCTGCTGGGTGGCGAGGGGCTGTCGGACGCCGAGATCGACGATCTGATCGCCTATACCGTGAAGTACCACATCGAGTTCATCCCGACCGTGGCGATCCCCTCGCACTCCGATCCGATCGTCGTGGAGCATCCGGACCTGCGGTTGCTGCCCCAGCCCGTGGCCGGGGTCTCGCTCGACTTCTCCAAGCCCGGCGCGCTCGACGTGGTGAAGTCGTACATCGAGCGGTATGTCGACCGCTTTCCCGGACGGTACTGGCACACCAGCGGCGACGAGTTCCTCGTCTACCCCGCCTGGAAAGACGCCGGATGGCAGAACTATCCGCAGCTCGCCGAGTTCGTCCAGCAGCAGACGGGCAAGCCCGCCGCCACCGCCCGGGACGCCTTCGTCTGGTTCCTGAACTGGGTGGACGACCTGCTCAAACCGCACCACAAGACGTTGCGCGTATGGAACGACCACCTGGAGGGCGGCGGCGTCGTCAAGCTCAACCCCGACATCGTCGTCGAGGACTGGATCAACGCCCAGCGTCCGACCAGCCTGACCCCGCAGCAGATCGTCGACGCCGGAAACAAGATCTTCAACGTCAGCGAGAGCTTCCTCTACCACGACATGGCCGACCGGACGATCAACGCGCAGAACGTCTACGACAACTTCCGGCCGACCCTGTTCAACGAGGGCCTCACCGTTTCCGACTCCTCGCGGGTCCTCGGCGCCATGGCCGCGGTCTGGCTCGGCGACAGAGGACCCGACAAGGTCATCGAGAGCAACGAGTTCATCCTCGACAAGGTCACCGACCCGCTGCGCGCGCTCGCCCAGGTCACCTGGGAGTCGCCGAAGCCGGGCGCCTACTCCGCCTTCGCCGCGCTGGGCAACGCGCTCGGGCACGCGCCTGGATACCAGCAGACCGCCGGGATCGTCGCCGGCCGACCGGCCTGGCTGCCCGGTGGGTCCGGCTACCTGGTCAGGACGTCGGCCGGCAACCTGGAATTCGGCCAACCGGCCAAGTACGACAACTGGTCGCACACCACGATCGCCACCGGGATCGCGGGCGACCCGGTCGTCTCCGCCGGTCCGCGATTCGCCGTCCGCTCCACGAGCGGGCAGCTGCTGTACGGCTACCGCGACGCGTCCGGCTGGCACGTGTCGCCGGTGATCAGCGGTGTGGCCGGAACCCCCGCGCTGGACGGAGACGTGTGGTTCGCCCGGTTGACCAACGGCGAGCTGTGGACAGGGTCTCCGAGCGCGGCAGCCGTACGGCTCACGACCGGCATCGCGGGCGACCCCGTGGCGATCAAGGATGTCAACGGCAAGCTGACCTACTTCGCCCGGACGACCGCCGGGGCACTGCGCCACGGCTGGCAGACGTCGGCCGGAGGCTCATGGGACCCGGTGGTCGCCGACCTGGTCACCGACACCGTCGGCCAGCCCGCCGTCTCGCTCGACGTCAACGGCAAGCTCACGCTGTTCGTCCGCAAGAGCAACGGCGACCTCGTCCATCGCTGGCAGGGCACGCCCGGCGGCGGCTGGTATCCCGGCGAGGCCGTCCTGGTCACCGGGGCCGCCGGAGATCCCGTGGTCGCGCTCGACGTCAGCCAGAAGCTGACGCTGTTCGTCCGCCGGTCGAACGGCGACCTCGTGCACCGGTGGCAGGCGACCGCCGGGGGCGCGTGGGATCCGCTCACCTACATCCTGATGAGCGGTACGACGGGTGATCCGGTCGTCGTCAAGGACTCGGCCAACAGGCTGGCCGCCTTCGCGACCCGGCCCGGCGGCTCGCTCTGGCATCGCTGGCAGAACGTCGCAGGCGGCGCGTGGGCGGCGGAGAAGCAGCTCTTCGCGCCGCAGCTGAGCGGGAACGCCGCGGTGACGCTCGCGGCCGACGGCCGCCTCACCTACCTGGCCGCGACCACCGATGCCTACCTCGTCCGAGGCTGGCAGACCACCCCGGCGGACTCCACGGCCTGGCGCCGCTGGATCGTGCTCGCCTCGTAGGAGATCGCATTGCTCAACGTCATCCCGGAGCCCCGCGTGTGGGAGCCCACGCGCGGGAGCTTCCGGTTCGGCCCAGGGACGCGGGTCGTGGCCGACCCCGCACTCGCGTCCCTGGGCGACCTTCTCGCCGAGGAGCTCCGGATCGTCTCCGGCGGCACGGCCACCTCCGGGGACATCGTGCTCCGGCTCGGTCAGGTGGACCGCGGCCACGTGCTGGAGCTGGGGGAGACGGCGACGGTCACCGCGGCCACCCCCGTCGAGGTGATGTACGGCACGCGTACCCTGCTCCAACTCCTCCGGCAAGGCGACGAGATACCGGCGGGGGTGGTCCAGGACTGGCCCCGCTACGCCGAGCGCGGCATCCTGATCGACACCGTGCCCCGGTCCTACTCGCGGGAGTGGTGGACGTGGCTGGTGCGGGAGCTCGCCCTGCTCAAGTACAACGAGCTGACCGTGCTGCTCAGCGGGGTAGGGCTGGGTGACGCCGAAGCCGCCTGGCTGGACGCGCTGTGTCAGCGGCACCACGTCAACCTCACGCCCAGCCTGGGCATGCCCTCGCACTGCGACGACCTCCTGGCCAAGCACCCGTCGTACTCCCTCGCTCCCGGCACCTCGCATCCGCTGCTCAAGGGCGCCTTCGACTTCACCAGGCCAGGAGCGCTGGCCGTACTTCAGGAAGAGGTGGAGCGGCGGATCGGGACGTTCTCCGGGCCGTACTGGCACGCCGGGGCCGACGAGTACCTCGCCTACCCGGCGCACGATCGGGACTGGGGGGCCTACCCCCAGCTCGCGGCGTTCGCCAGGGAACGAACCGGCGACCCTACGGCGACCGGGCGGGACGCCTTCACCTGGCTGCTCAACTGGCTGCAGGCCCTGGTCGAACGGCACGGCAAGACGCTGCGCGTATGGAACGACCACCTGGAGGCGGGAACCGTGACCCTCGACCCGGAGATCGTGGTCGAGCACTGGTACCAGCCCGCCGCGCCGGAGGCGCTGACACCGTGCCAACTCGCCGCGACCAACCCGGTGGTCAACTGCCACGAGGAGCTGACCTACTACGACATGGGCTGGCGGCACCTGGACGCCTCGCGGATCGCCGGGGAGTTCCGGGTCGATCGCTTCCAGGGCGGCGAGACCGTGACCGAGGGCAACCTGCTCGGGGCACGGCTCCAGGTCTGGATGCCCGAAGGCGGGCGCGCCGGCGACCGGGTGGAGACCAACGAAGAACTGGCCGAGAACCTCGCAGAACCCCTGAGAGCCTTCGCATCAGCGGTCTGGTGACGGTTTCTTGGTCAGCCGCGAGTCGATCCGCTGCAGCAGCGGCATCAGTACGTAGATCATGATCGGCACCATGAGAGTGGCGATGATCGGAGGCCTCAGGTACAGCGGGACCGCCTCGAGGAGGCCGCCGAGGGCCAACTGCAGGACGGTGAGCGTGGGCAGGACCGCGATCCAGGCCATCAGCGCCTGGCGATGACGGGACATGTCTGAATTCTGGCCACCTCGCCATCCATAAGTCCAAGACAGATTCCATCTGGGCTTGGATAAGTTCAACTTATGGAGTTGCGTCAGCTTCAGTACGTGCTGGCCGCGGTGGAGGAAGGCAGCTCCCGAGATTCGGGTGACGCTGCGCACCGGCGATCCGGAGCACCTGACGGCGCAGGTGGTGGCGGGCGAGCTCGACGCGGCCGTCATCGGCGCCGTGGACCCCCGCCTTCCTGCCGGGCCGGCTGGGCAGCGTCTCCCGGCCACGCTGGCCAGCTCTGAGATCGCCGCGGAGCCACTCGTGATCGCGGTCCCATCCGGTCACCCTCTCGCCCAGGTGGCCGAAACGGCCGTGTCGGATCTACGTGGAGAGAAGATCGTCACCCTCACCCGCGGCACCGGACTGCGTGCCGCACTCGATGCCGCCTGTGCCGAAGCGGGCTACACGCCGGAGATCTCGGTCGAGACCGATGACCTGGTCGTGCTCGCCGAGCTCGTCGGGCGCGGCTTCGGCGTGGCCTTGCTTCCCCGCTCGGCCGCAGCTGGGCCATGGCCGTCTCTGACGATGATTCCCCTGCGGCAACCCGCACCACACCGCCTCATGACGCTGATCTGGCGCCGCGATCGCCTCTCGGCGCTCTCCCGGGCGTTCCTCGAGCTGACCGGATCGCTCGTGCCTTGATCGACGGCGTGCCTGCGAGACGGATGCCGGATATCCGGCAGGAGTGCAGATCGCGTCGATCTCGATGCTGATCTTCTTGCCTGTCGGGTTGACCGCGACGACATCGCTCGGAGTGAGGCGCTGATTCTGTCGCCGCGGTGATCTAGTCTCCCGTGCAGTTGATCAAGCCCGGCAAATACGGAGAAGCGGATATGACCTACCTCGAGCTGTCCGAGGACGGCGGCGGATCGCACAAGTTCTATGAGGTGACCGTGGCGGGGACTCAGGTCACGATCACCTACGGACGCATCGGCGAGCCAGGTCAGACGAAGGTCACAGCCTTCCCCAGCGAAGCGAAGGCCCAGGCCGCGGCGGCCAAGAAGCTCGGCGAGAAGACCCGCAAGGGCTACGAGCCCGCCGTCCGCGGAGTGCGCGAGCGCCGAGCGGTCACCCGCAGGGCCATCGCCAGTACTCGCTCGACCGCCCAGCAGGCGCCGGTCCTGTGGCGCTTCGACAGCGGCGCGGCCGCGTTCGGCATCTTCGTGGACGGTGAACGCTGCTGGGTCGGCAATCAGCGCGGCGACGTCTACACCGTCACCCACTCCGGCACGGTGACCGGCCGCTTCCGGCTGCCCGACGGCGTCAAGTGCATCGTGGCCGACGACTTCTGGATCTACGCCGGGTGCGACGACGGCCGCGTGTACGACCTGAGCGGCAAGGTGCCGAGGTCCGCGTACGAGATCGCCGCTGACGTGGACATCTACTGGCTGGACATCCACGACGGCGTGCTCGGCGTCTCCGACCGGGCGGGGCGGATCACCACGATCGACTACGAGGACGAGTTCCAGTGGGCGCGGACCGGTACCGGGGAGTCCGCCTGGATGGTCAGGTGCGACGAAGACGCCGTCTACCACGGCCATTCGAACGGAGTCGCCCGCTACGACACCTCTGACGGGACGCTCGTCTGGGAGAACAAGCTGGCCGCAGGCGTGCTGTTCGGCTGGCAGGAGGAGCACTCCGTCTACGCGGGTACGGCCCGCCGTACCGTCCACCGCCTGGCCAAGAGCGACGGCCGGGTCGAGGCGGTCTACCAGTGCGACGGTCCCGTCTATTCCTGCGCCACCTCGCCGGGCGGCCGCCACGTTTTCGCCGGCGACAGCCACTCCTCGGTCTACTGTTTCGACGCCTCCGGCGAGCGGCTGTGGAAGCTCGCCACCGGCTGCGGTTCGGCGTTCTCCATGCAGTTCTTGGACGACCGGCTCTACATCGTCACCACTGACGGCTCCCTGGCCTGCATCGACGCCAGCGAGGCCGCCATCGCCGCGGCCCGCGCCGGCAGCGTCCCGCAGCCCCTGGACGTCAAGGCGGCGGCGTCGCTGGCGGTGGTCGAGCCGTCCACCGTACTGGAAACCGTGCTGGAGACCCACGGCGAGGGCGACGGCGTAGTGGTGGAATGCATCAAGGAGGGCGACCGCCTGCGGGTCCGCGTCGTAACCCCCGGCTACGAGTCCTGGAACGTCCAGTTCCCCAAGTCCGTCAGGGAACCGGGCGCCCGCTACGTGGTCGACGGCATCCGCTCGGCCGGCCGCGGCGGCTTCTACCGAGCCTACGGCGAAATCAGGCGCCTCCTATGATCCAAGTCACCAACGCATCGGCCGGATTGTGTTCGGGTGGACGAAGCATGCCGTATGCGGAAGAAACCATCATGGGGGGCATGACGTCCGGAGTAGGCAGGAGTACCGCATGCCCACGACGCTGATCATCCGGGGTGGGACCGTCTTCGACGGGACCGGTGCTCCCGGTCGCAGGGCTGACGTCGCGGTGGACGGCGACCGTGTCATCGGCATCGGGTCCATCCCCGAGTCGGACTCGGCCCTCGTGCTCGATGCGACCGGTTGTGCTGTCGCCCCGGGCTTCATCAACGTCCTCAGCCACGCCTACACAGCCCTCCAGCAGGACCCGCGCGGGCTGTCGGACCTCTATCAGGGCGTCACCACGGAGGTCTTCGGCGAGGGGCTATCGATGGGACCGGTTGCGGGCCGGATGGTGGAGTCCCTCCCGGCAGGGGAGACGGCTTGGCCGAGGCTGAGCGAGTTCCTCTCCCATCTGGCGACGAACGGTGTGGCGCAGAACGTGGCGAGCTTCGTGGGCGCGTCCAACCTGCGGCTGCTCGGCGCCGGCTTCGAGAACCGGTTGCTCACTCGGGCAGAGCTGGAGGAGGCCTGCGCGCTGCTCGACGAGGAGCTCCACGACGGCGCGCTCGGCTTGGGCTCGGCCCTCATCTACCCGCCGGAGAGCTATTCCTCGACCGAGGAGCTCATCGCCTTCTCCCGCGTCCTGGCCAAGCACGATGCGCTCTACATCTCGCACATGCGCAGCGAGGGCGAACGGCTGCTGGAGGGCATCGACGAGGTGCTCCGCATCGGCCGCGAAGCCCAGGTGCGCGTGGAGATCTACCACCTCAAGGCCGTCGGCCGCGAGAACTGGCACAAGATGCCACACGCCATCGAGCGCATCGAGGCCGGTCGCCAGGCCGGTGTGCGGGCGAGTGCCAACATCTACCCCTATGTCGCCGGCAGCACGTCCCTGGGCGCCATCATTCCGCCGCCCTTCCACGCGGGCGGCCGTGCCGTACTGCTCAAGCACCTGCGCGACCGCGCGACTCGTGACGAGATCAAGTCCGCCATCCGCCAGCCGTCGCCTGAGTGGGAGAACCTGTTCCTGGCGGCCGGCGGCCCCGAGGGAGTGCTCCTGCTCTCCGGTACGGCTACCGCCGGCCTGTCCCTCGCGCAGGCGGCTTCCCGAGCCGGGATCGACGATCCGCTCGACCTGGTCCTGGACCTGGTCGAGGGGGACGAGGAATTCATGGCCGCTTACTTCATCGGCCACCAGGACAACGTGCGGATGGCGCTGCAGCGCCCCTGGGTGTCCGTCGGATCCGACTCGGAGTCCGTGGCCGCGGAAGCGCCCTACGTCGACACCCCGGTCCACCCTCGCTCGTACGGAAGCTTCGCGCGCATTCTTTCCCGGTACGTCCGGGAGGAGAAGCTGCTGCCGCTGGAGGAGGCGATCCGCCGGATGACCTCGCTTCCAGCCGACAACCTCCGGTTGGCCGGGCGCGGGCGGATCGCACCCGGCGCCTACGCCGACCTGGTCGTCTTCGATCCGGAGACCGTGGCGGATCACGCCACGTACGAGCGGCCTCACCAGTACGCCACGGGCACCCGCCATGTCGTGATCAACGGCTCCGTCGCGTTCCGGGATGGAGCACCGACGCAGGCTCTGCCCGGCCGCGCGCTACGCAGGGGACTCAGCGCTCCATAGCATGTATGGATGATAGATTTCCGCCAGTTCCACGTGCTGAGGGCGATCGCGGTGAACGGGTCGCTGGCGGGAGCCGCCCGCCAGCTCCACTACGGGCAGCCGACCATCAGCTATCACCTGGACGCGCTCGAGGCGCATCTCGGAGCCCGGCTGGTCGAACGAGGCCCCACCGGCGCCGTGCTGACGGACATCGGCGCGATGGTGCTGGAGCACGCGACCGTCGTGCTGGAGCGGATCGAGGCCGTGGAATCGGATGTCGAGGCGCGCCTGGCCCATGGCGTGTCCACGCTGCGGATCGGCGCTTTCACCACGGCGGCGACGAGGTTGCTGCCCGGCCCGCTGCGGCGCGCCACCGCGGGCAGCGGGGCGCGGATCGAGCTGACGGAAGCCGAGCCGCTGGAACTACTCACGCAGGTTCGCGCCAGATCGCTGCACTGTGCACTGATCTACGACGTCGCCGGCGCTCGCTATGGCGCTGACCTGCGGGTGGAGACCTTGTTCGACGATCCCTTCCGCCTGCTGATGCCCGCGGACCACGCGCTGGCGGGGACATCGGAGCCCGTCGACATCGGCCTGCTGGCCGGCGAGGGCTGGATCATCTCCAGCGGCTCCTACGACCCCAGCGACCAGACCCTGTTCGCGACCTGCCAGTCCCTCGGTTTCCGCCCCCGCATCGTGCTACGGGCCGACAACTACAGCGTGATCCACGGATTCGTCGGCGCGGGCGGAGCCGTGGCGCTCGTGCCCGACCTCGCCCTCGAGCAGGGCTACGAGGTCGTCGTCCGTGACGTGCTCCAGGACGTCGGCGCTCGCGGCATCCAGTTCGTCACGCCCGCCGGTCCGCAGCCCCCGGTGGTGGACAGGCTGCGAGTCGAGCTCCATAGACAGTATGGAGCCGGTGCCGAAAACCGGGGCATTCCCGGTCACGAGGCCGGGCTGTGAGGATGCGGCCATGACCGCGATGTATGGCCCTGACCTCACCTTCCTCGGTGTGCCCGCCTGCGACCTGGACGAGCCGTCCACCTGGAGCGATGCGCAGGTCGTCATCCTGGGCGCGCCGTACGACGGAGGCACCTCCTACCGGGCTGGCGCCCGCTTCGGTCCCGGAGCCATCCGCCAGGCGTGCTACCTGGACCACGACGGCAGCCGGCCGTCTCTTGCCCTGGGTGTGGACGGCTTGCTGGATCTCCAGGTGAAGGACGCCGGCGACGTCATGATGTTCAGCGGCGACGGGCAGGCCGCCCATGCCGCGCTGGAGCAGGCCGTTCACACCATCGCGGCGGCCGGCAAGATCCCTCTCGTGCTGGGCGGGGACCATTCGATCGCCCTGCCGAACGTCACCGGCGTGGCGCGCGCGGTCGGCTGGGGGCGGGTCTCGATCATGCATTTCGATGCGCATGCCGACACCGGCGACAGTTCCTTCGGCTCGCTCGTCGGGCACGGCCAGCCGATGCGCCGGCTGATCGAATCGGGCGCGGCCCGCGGCGACCGGTTCCTGCAGATCGGGCTGCGCGGCTACTGGCCGGGCCCCGAGACGCTCCGGTGGATGGCCGACCAGCGGATGCGCGCGTACGAGATGACCGAGGTGGTGGAGCGCGGCCTAGATGCGTGCCTGGCAGAGGCCTCGGCCGTCGCCCTTGACGACTGCGACGGCGTCTATCTGTCGATCGACATCGATGTGGTCGACCCCGGCATGGCGCCCGGCACGGGCACTCCGGAGCCGGGCGGTCTGACCTCGCGCGAGCTGTTGGACGCCGTGCGACGGCTGTCCTACGAACTGCCGATCGTCGGCGTGGAGGTGGTCGAGGTCGCCCCCAGCCACGATCACGCCGACGTGACGGCGATGCTCGGTAGCAGGGTCGTACTGGAGGCCCTGTCGGGCTTCGCCCGGCAACAGGCAGAGAAGCGCGGGCAGCTGAAGCCATGGAATCGCAGCGAGCCACTGCTCCACCGCTACGGCTCAGCGCCCCTGCCCACCGACACTTGATCTGCCGGCTTGCCGGGCAGGCACAGCCCGCCCGGCAAGTTCACTTGTCAGTGACCGGCTCCTACGAGCTCGCCGCCGTTGTCGGCCTTGGCCGGTAGGAGCAGGGCGGTGATGACCACAGCCACGGACAGCACCGCGCCGATGATGAAGGCGAGCCGCATGCCGCCGAGGTTGGCCAGCGCCGCGGTGACTCCCTCGGCCTTCAGTGCATCGGCTCGCGCGCTCATCACGGTGATCACGAGCGCGGTGCCGAAAGCCGCGGCGACCTGCTGCAGCGTGCCCAGAATCGAGCTGCCGTGGGAGTAGAGCTCCGGGGTGAGCGCTCCGAGCCCGAGAGTGAACACCGGGGTGAAGGTCGCGGCCAGGCTCAGCATCAGCAGCACGTGCAGACCGAGGACCTGCCAGTACGGCATGGTCATCGAGACCTGGGTGAAGCCGGCGAGCGCGAGCATGATCCCGATCGCGCCGGGGATGACCAGGACCCTGCCGCCGAACTTGTCGAACAGTCGGCCGACGGTCGGGCCGAGCAGTCCCATCGCCAGGCCGCCCGGCATCATGAGGAGTCCGGTCTGCAGGGCGCTGAGTCCGCGGATGTTCTGGATGTACAGCGGCAGCAGGATCATCGAGCCGAGCATCGCCATGAAGGACACCGACATCAGGATCAGCGCGACCGTGTAGGTGCGGTGGCGCAGGGTACGCAGGTCCATCAGCGGCGTGCCGCGCTTCTGCAGCGACAGCTGGCGGAAGACGAAGACGGCGATGGCGATCAGGCCGGCCACCACGATCGAGGCGGCAAGGCGGACGTCACCGCCCTCGAACCGGCTGAGGCCGTAGACCAGGCCGCCGAAGCCGGCCGCGGCGGTGACGACGCTGAACCAGTCGATGGTGCTGACCTGGGGCTCGCCGACGCTCTTGAGCCTGCGCAGGCCGCCCCAGGTGATCAGGGCGGCGATGGGGAACACCACGGCGAACAGCAGTCGCCAGGACCCGAGCTGGAGGATCAGTCCTGAGATCGCCGGCCCCATCGCGGGCGCGACCGAGATGGCCAGCGTGACGTTGCCCATCACCCGGCCCCGGTCTTTCTCGGGCACAACCTGCATCAGCGTGGTCATCAACAGGGGCATCATCACAGCCGTCCCGGACGCCTGGACGATCCGGGCGCCCAGCAACACCGCGAACGAGGGCGCGACGGCGGCCAACGCCGTGCCGAGCAGGAACAGACCCATCGCGGTGGTGTACGCGCTGCGGGTGGACACCCGCTGCAGGAACCACCCGGTGATGGGGATGACCGCGGCCATGGTCAACATGAAGGCGGTCGAGAGCCACTGCGCGGTCTGCTCGGTGATGCGCAGCGCGTCCATCAGCCGAGGGATCGCGTTGATCATGATCGTCTCATTGAGAATGACCACGAATGTGGCGAGCACCAGCAGCCGGATCACGGCCGGGGTGCGACCTGAAGCAGCGGCCGCGGACTTGGCGGGTGAGTCGAGCTGTGGGCGGGACACGGCACCTCGATCGGGGTTGTCGGGCATGGCATGGGGGTCACGGCTGGCATCCCAGCCTTGAGTCTCAGAAGCAGTGGTGGTCATGCAAAGACTGACCGATGCCACCGACAAAACTCATCGGCCACGCCCAGCATTCCGGCACCCGATGCCAAATGTCACCCGGTTTTCACCGCCGGCGGATGTCGATCTCCACATCACGACGTTGATCGTTTACGGCTGGGAGGCCCCGATCCCGCCCCATCTCGACCGCTGGCCGGCGACAGCTCAGGGTGCCGCACCGCCGTACCGGCCAGAGCCCGAAAGCACTTCCTGTGGTTTTCCGCAGGATGGGTGGATGGATCACCGCATTCCGCCGCAGCGTGGCCGTTCCTAGCGTTGAGCCCATGATGCAAACGCTGATGAACGTGCTGGTAGCGGTATCCGTCGCGGCAGGTGGCCAGGGAGCCGGGGTACGCCCCGAGCTGGAGAAGATCGTGGAGGGCAAGGGGGCGACGGCGGCGCTCGTACGGGTCTCCGACGGAAAGCACACCGAGTCCGACGCGGTGGGAGTGCGCGACATCGAGCGCGGCGGGCGGCCCTCACCCAGCGGGTACTTCCGGATCGGCAGCGTCACCAAGACGTTCGTCGCGACCGTGGTGCTCCAGCTCGTGGACGAGGGCAAGGTACAGCTCGACGACCCCATCGACCAGTACTTGCCGGGCCTGGTGCCTGGCGGGGAGCACATCACGGTCCGCCAGCTCCTCAACCACACCAGCCACCTGTACGACTACATGAGCGAGCCGGGATACTCCACCAACCGGTGGCGTGGCGAGGCGCGGTTCCGCTCCTACCAGCCGCGTGAGCTGCTCAAGGTGGCCTTCGCCAAGAAGCTGCCCGATGACGGCAAGTGGCACTACTCCAACACCAACTACGTGGTGCTCGGGCTGCTGGTGAAGAAGCTGACGGGCAGGGCCTACGGCGAGGAGGTCGAACGCCGCATCCTGCGCCCGCTGGGACTGCGCCACACGCTGGTGCCGGGCGATCGGGCGGAGGTGCCGTCGCCGCACGCCAAGGGGTACGAGCCGATGCCGCACCTCGTGGACGCGACCCGGATGAACCCGTCGCTGGACTGGGCGGCGGGGGAGATGATCTCGACCACGGCGGACCTGGAGCGATTTATGTCCTCCCTGCTGAACGGCAAGCTGACCAGCGCGGCATCGCTGCGGGCCATGCGCACGACCGTCGAGACCGGGGTCGGATTCGGCTACGGGCTCGGTCTGCAGGCGTACCCGCTGCCGTGCGGCAAGGTTTGGGGGCACAGCGGTGAGCTGATCGGGTACCTGACCTTCGCGTTCCGCTCCGACTCGGGCAAGTCGATGACCATGTCGATCAACCCCTCGACCCGCAACCCGTCCACCGAGGAAGTGATGGCCATCGCCACCAAAGCGTTCTGCGGGACCACAGGCTGACGGACGGCCAAGTCGTCTCATCGCACCTCTCCTCTCGTGTTCACGAGTCGTGGACACGGGGAGTTGGCGTGGTCAAAGGCCACTTCCGAGTGGGGAAGTGGCCTTTGGGTGGCGAGGTCAGCCGCAGTGTTCGAAGGGGCTGGTGTAGGAGCTGCTGCCGACCGAGCCGCCCCACCGGACGCACTGGTTGGCGGCGTTGAGCGGTACAGGCCCTGCGTAGTAGCCGTAGTTGCCGGAGTCAGTGGTACGGCTTTCGCCCTGCGGTTCCAGGAAGGCGGACACCGCGGTGGCGGTGCCGAGGTTGGTGGACTTCATGGTCACGACGCAGTTGTAGCCGTTGCCCGAGTTGTACAGCAGGTACGTGGTGCCACCGCTGAGGGCTGCGGAGTCGATGACGGAGTAGCCGCTGCCGCAGACGCCTTCGGGGGTGTAGGGGTTGCCGCTGCAGGCGTTGGTGCTGGTGACGGCCTTCTTCTCGCCCAGGGAGACGGTGACGCCGTCCACGGTGGGGCTGGTGTCCATCGCACCGGTGGAGGTCCGCTGTTCGTAGTGGAGGTGAGGGGCGGTGGCGCCACCGGTGGCGCCGACGGTGCCGATGGCGGTGCCCTGGCCGACGCTCAGGGAGCTGCCGGCCGACCGGACCATGGTCGCGAGGTGGGCGTAGCGGGTCCGGGTGCCGTCGCTGTGCCGGACTTCGATCCACTGGCCGTAGCTGGTGCTTCCGGCGTCGTAGAAGTACGCGGTACCCGCGGCGGTGGCGCGTACGGTCTCACCGTCGATGTCGTCGCCACCGTAGTCCTGCCAGTCGATGGAACCTGACGGGTTGTGGCCTGGGTACCAGTTGTTGGCGTAGAAGGTCTTTCCACAGTTGAAGGGACTCTTGTGGGAAACGGCGAGGAGGCTGGTGTTCTGCGCTGAGGCGGCCCGGGGGATCAGTACCGCCGTCAGCACGAGTAACAGGACAGTGATCGCGGACTTGAGGGTCGTCGGCCGGGTTGTGGGCATGCTCACCTCTCTGAGCAGGTTCGTATGGGGGGATACGGTGGCGCCCAGTTCCTGTTGTCGATGAGGCGATTCGACATCTGACCGCCTGTCCGAAAGGTCGGTCGAGCATGAACATAAACCTGAAAGTTCCCTTCATCAATCTCTCCACGATGAAATTTTGCGGCCTTCTCCAGCCGACCCACCGAGACCCACAAGCCCCCGCCCGACCCCACCCCACGAGAGCCACGCCCTGATACCGGTCTGCCTCCCGATATGACGAGCAACCCGCCCGCCTGCGTGTGGTGGACAGGGCTGTCCATGCCATCGCTCGATCGCGATGCGTTCCCCGAGTCACCTGTCCATGGCTTCGACAATCACCCGCACCTTGGCGGAACTTCCCGCATCCACCACGACCCTACGGACGTAACCGGACGACTCCCCGTCGTCGCTCGCGTACTGAGGCCTGTCGAAACCCTCATCGGTCAGGCCACAGCTCGCATGCCTGTCGATGGGCTCGGCGCCTTCATCCCTTTCGGGCTGCGGCAGGTGACTCGCACTCAGGAAGGACTTCAGCCCCGCGGCCGTCGTGGTGAATTCCACGGTCAGGGCGTACTCCCCGGACACCGGATGCAGGTCGGAGGCGAAACGCAGGCCTTCGGCCGGTACCGGCATCGCGAGCCGGAAGTGCTTGGCCGCCTTCCCCAGCTCCAGGTTGCTACCTGAACATGCCCGAGCATCGCTGATGTACGGCCCGCGCCCATCATCACCGGAGCCCAGAACGGCGCACGAACTCAGCCCGCCGGCCAGCACCACCCAGAAGAGCAGACGCCCCCGCCCCGGGGCGCTCAACATCATCCCGCCAGGCTAATCCAGGCCTCCACCCACCCACTATCCGTGCAGTGAGTCAGGTTCTGGGGTCATCGGGGGCTATCGTTCGTCGGTGGGGTAGTCGGCTGAGCGGCTTACGTCGGCCCATTTCTCGGTTTCGGCGGCGCGGATCTCTGCGGCTTTCTGGGCGGAGGCGACGGCTTCGCTGCCGAGGAGGAGCCGTCTGGGCGGGTCGTCGTCGCGGACGACGTCGATGATGATCTTGGCGGCGCGGGCGGGGTCGCCGGACTGGGTGCCGTCGGTGTCGCGTCGGTAGCGGTGGATGGCGCCCACGGTCTGCTCGTAGTCGGGGCCGACGGGGTGGATCTCCATGGAGGAGCCTTGCCAGTCGGTGCGGAACGCGCCCGGCTCGACGATGATGACCTTGATGCCGAAGGGTGCGACTTCGTTGGCGAGGACTTCGGAGAAGCCTTCGACGGCGAACTTCGCGCTCTGGTAGGCGCCCATCCCGGGGGTGCCGCCGACGCGTCCTCCGATGGAGGAGAACTGTACGAAGACCCCTGATCGCTGGGTGCGCAGGACGGGCAGTGCGGCCCGTGTGACGTTCACGACGCCGAAGAGATTGGTTTCGATCTGGGCGCGGAAGTCGTCTTCGGCCATCTCTTCGATCGGTGCGCTGTTGCCGTAGCCGGCGTTGTTGACGACCACGTCGAGGCTGCCGAAGGCGTCGGTGGCCTCCTTGACCGCTCGGGAGGCCGCGGCGGCGTCGGTGACGTCCAGTGTGACCGCTCGTATGCGGTCGCCGTGCCGGGCCACCAGGTCGTCGAGTTGCTTGGGGCTGCGTGCGGTGGCGATGACATGGTCGCCTGCTTCGAGGACGGCTTCGGTGAGGTGGCGTCCGAAGCCGCGTGATGCTCCGGTGATGAGCCATGTCTTGGCCATGGGTGCTTCCCTTCCTTGTAACTGCCTCATCAATGTAGCACTTATGTGGTTAATGTCCGCAACTATGTGACTGCTGGTCCCGGTACGTCTCGAGCAGCCGCAGCCACACCTCGCTGATGGTGGGGAAGGGCGGTACGGCGTGCCAGAGACGTTCGATGGGGATTTCGCCGGCGATCGCCACCGTGGCGGAGTGGAGGAGCTCCGCGACACCTGGTCCGGCGAAGGTGGCGCCGACGATCGTGCGGAGATCGGGGTCGATGAGGGCGCGGGCTCTGCCGCGGTAGTCCGGGTCGTGCTGGAGGGCGCCGGCGACGTGGCCGAGGTCGTAGTCGACGACGTCGACGTGGCGGCTGGTGCGCCGGGCTTCCATGGTGGTGAGGCCGACGCTGGCGATCTCGGGGTCGGTGAAGACGACCTGTGGTACGGCTGCGGTGTCGGCGGTGCTGGCGTGAGGGCTCCAGCGTCCGGTGTCGATCGGGGTGCCGCAGGCTCGGGCGGCGATGACGGCGCCGGCGATGCGGGCCTGATACTTGCCCTGGTGGGTGAGCAGAGCCCGCCGGTTGACGTCGCCCGCGGCGTACAGCCAGTCACCGGGGGCGGCGGTGACGGTGAGGGTGTCGTCCGTGGTGAGCCAGTCGCCGGGAGTCAGGCCGACGGTCTCGAGGCCGATGTCGCCGGTGCGGGGTGCGCGGCCGGTGGCGAAGAGGATCTCGTCCGCGGTGAGCCGGCCGCCGTCGGAAAGGGTGACGCGGACCTCGCCGCCCGTACGGGCAGCGGTGCCGACGGTCACGCCGAACCGCAGGTCGACGCCCGCTTCGCGGAGGCGGTCGGCGACGAGTTCGCCGGCGAAGGGTTCCAGCTGGGGCAACAGGCGGGTGCCGCGGGCGAGGAGGGTGACCTCGGTGCCGAGGGCCTGCCAAGCGGTCGCCATCTCGGTGGCCACGACGCCCGCGCCGACGATGACGAGTCGTCCGGGCGGCTGTGGGGCGCTGGTGGCTTCGCGGCTGGTCCAGGGGCGCAGGGCGGCGAGCCCGGGCAGGTCGGGGAGGGCGGCGCCGCTGCCGGTGCACACGGCCACGGCGTGCCGGGCCCGCAGGTGGACGGTGCCGCCGTCAGGGGTGGTCACGGCCACGCGTCGTGGCCCGTCGAGGCGGCCGTGGCCGCGTTGGAGCTCGATGCCGGCCGTCTTGAGCCATTCGACCTGGCCGTCGTCGTTCCAGTGGGCGGCCATGCGGTCGCGATGCGCCAGTACGGCGGCGGTGTCCAGCGGTCCGGCGGCGGCCGGATCCAGGCCGGGTACCCGGCCGGCGTCCGCACGCAGGAGTGCGGGCCGCAGCAGGGCCTTGCTCGGTTCGCACGCCCAGTATGAGCATTCGCCGCCGACGAGTTCGCTTTCCACGATGACGGTGCTCAGGCCGGCGGCGGTGGTCCGGTCGGCGACGTTCTCGCCGACCGGACCGGCCCCGATCACGACCACGTCATAGCTGCGGGTGTCTTCGGTGGTCATTAGTACTCCTCGGGGATGCCGTTGGTCAGCGGCCGGGCAGCCGTACGGTGATCTCCTGCAGGAACCAGCGGTTGCCGTCGGGGTCGGCGAACGAGGCGAAGGAGCCGTAGCTGGCGCGCTGCGGGTGCGGGCCCATGACGCGGCCGGTCTCGCCTGCCTGGTGGAAGGCGCCCGTGGCGTCGTGGAACGGGCCGGTGACGTCGACGCCGCGGCCGGCCAGTTCCTTGTGGGCCTGCTCGATGTCGGACACGATCAGATGCAGTCCCTGAACCGTGCCGGGTTCCGCGTCGGTGAGGCCGTCGCCGAAGATGATCGAGCAGGCGGAGCCGGGGGGAGTGACCTGAATGATCCGGTAACCGTCGTTGATGGGGAAGTCCGCGTCGAGGCGGAATCCCAGCTGCCGGGTGTAGAAGTCCTTGGCGCGGTCGGCGTCGGATACGGGCAGGACGACGACTTCGAGCTTCATGTCCATGGTCATGACCTTTCTTTCGGTCCGGCGCTATCGGGTGGCGCGTGCGGCCTTCTCGATGACGCCGGCCACGGTCTTGGGCTGGGAGACGGCGACGGAGTGCGAGGCGCGTACCTCGGTGATGTGCGCGTGGGCGCGCTTGGCCATGTAGCGCTGGACTTCGGCGGGGATGTTGAGGTCCTGGGTTGTGATGATGTCCCAGGTGGGCTTGTCCTTCCAGGCGGCGACCTCGGCCTTCTCCTCCAGGGCGGACTGGGCGATGGGCCGCTGGGTGGCGGCCATGAGGGCCGCGGGGCCGGCCGGTACGTCGGCGGCGAACTGGTGGTGGAACTTGCCAGGCTTGATGTACAGGTCGGTTCCGCTGGTGCCGTCGGGGAGGGTGAAGGGGGTGGGGTCGAGGGTGCCGGGGAGGGTGGATCCGGGGAACTTGTTCGTCAGTTCCAGGGCGGTCTCACCGGGGGCGGGCAGGAAGGCGGCGACGTACACGAGGGCCTTGACCTGGGGGTCGTTCGCGCCGGCGATGCTGATGACCGAGCCGCCGTAGGAGTGCCCCACGAGGATCTTGGGTCCTGCGACGTGGTCCAGGACGCTGCGGAGTGCGGCCGCGTCGTTGGCCGGTCCGCGCAGCGGGTTGGCCGCGGCGACGACGGGATAGCCGTCCGCGCGCAGCTCTTCGATCACCGCGTTCCAGCTTGAGGCGTCGGCGAAGGCGCCGTGCTCCAGCACGATGGTCGGCTTGGTGGGTTTGTCCGCCGCGAAGGCGGGTGTGGCAGCGGCGGTGGCGAGGAGACCGATCGCGACCGCCGACAGGGCGCCTGACATGAGCCGCCGGCTGCGTACACCCTTGATGCTGACCACGGTATTTCCCTTTCAGGAGGCTTCAGATGAGGTGCCATCACTGTCGTCCGGGAAGGACCGTGGTCACATCCGTCACTTGACGGTCAGTACGGCGAGCCGGCCGAGCCGTCGTTCAGTGCCGACGGTGCCAACCGAGACCGTGTACGGGATGCGCGCCTCAGCGCGTTAAGCCATTCGACTCTTCAGCCTGTGACGGCACTGCTCTGCCGTGAGCCGAGAGCTGCGTACATGTCCCCGTGTGCGGCCCGCTGACCTGCGCCTGGAGCGCTGACCGTCAACTGACTGATGTGCCGATGCCGGCTGCGAACGACAGTGAGACGCACCCCAACATTCAGCGATAGGAACGTCGTGAAACGTCTTCTGATCATCTTCGCGGCCGGAGTGCCGCTGGCGGCGGCGGTGTGCCTGCCTGCTGCGGCTTCGGCCGGCACCGCGAGCTCCGCCGCCGTCCCGTTCACGTGCTCGTCCATCTCCGTGAACGCCCCGGCAGGCACCGCGGTGGAGTCCGTGACGGCGGTGCGCCGGGACGCGGGCACCGTGACCATCCCTCCGGTGCCGCCGCTGACCGACACGGTCGAGATCCCGGACGTGCCGGCCTACTGCGATGTCACGGTCACGCTCACCCACCCGGGCGTCGGCGACCACGCCAAGGTGCGGGTCTGGCTGCCCGAGACGGGCTGGACCGGCCGTTTCCAGGCGCTGGGTGGCAGCGCCTTCGCCGCCGGCGACTACGGCGCGGGCCTGGCCGGTGCGATCAAGGGCGGCTACGCCGCCGCGACCACCGACGCCGGTGTCAGCACCTACATCGACACCAAGTGGGCCCTGAACAGTGACGGCGAGGTCGACACGGCGCTGCTGAAGAACTTCGCCGACCGGTCCCAGCACGAGATGACGGTCGTCGGCAAGCAGGTCGTCAACGAGGTCTACGGCAAGCCGGTCTCCTACTCCTACTGGAACGGCTGCTCGACCGGCGGCCGCCAGGGCTACATGGAGGCCCAGCGCCACCCTGGCGACTTCGACGGCATCCTGGCCACCGCTCCGGCGATCAACTGGGACGAGTTCGAGGTCGCGACCCTGTGGCCGCAGGTGGTGATGAACGAGGAGAACACCTTCCCCTCCCCTTGTGAGTTCAATGCCTTCAACGAGGCCGCCGTCAAGGCCTGCGACCCGCTCGACGGCGCACCCGACGGGCTCATCGGAGACCCCGCCACGTGCACCTTCGATCCGCGCCGGCTCATCGGCAAGACGGTCGAGTGCGACGGCAAACAGGAGACCATCACCGCGGCCGACGCCGCCGTCGTACGCAAGATCTGGGACGGCCCCCGCACCCCGTCCGGCAAGAAGCTGTGGTCCGGCATCCCGATCGGAGCCGGCTTCGACCTCGCCGGCACCCGCATCGACACGGACGGCAAGCGCGTGGGAGCGCCGTTCCCCGTACCGACCATCTGGGTCTCGACGTTCCTGAAGCGGCAGCCCGCCGACGACCTGTCGACGATCACCTACGCCGACTTCGCCAAGCTGTTCGCACAGTCCCAGGCCGAGTACGACTCGATCATCGGCACCGACGACCCCGACCTGTCGGCGTTCCGCAGCTCCGGCGGCAAGCTTCTGTCCTGGCACGGCCAGGCCGACGAGCTGATCCCCGCCCAGGGCACCGTGAACTACCGCGAGCGGGTGCAGGCGGTCATGGGCGGCGCGCGCCGCGTCGACGACTTCTACCGGCTGTTCCTGGCGCCGGGCGTCGCCCACTGCGCCGGCCCCACGAGCACCGGCCCCAAGCCCACCGACGCCCTCGGCGCCCTGACGGCCTGGGTCGAACAGGGCAAGGCCCCGCAGACGCTGAGCGCCGCCATCACGGACTCCTCCGGCAAGACGGCGACGCGCGAGTTGTGCCTGTACCCGTCCGTCTCCCGCTACACCGGCCACGGCGACCCGGCCGACGCCGGCAGCTACTACTGCGCCACCGTCCGGCACTGACTTCTGGAAAGGCCCCCATCATGAAACCGTCACCCCTGCTGAAGCTGTACCTGGGCCGTGGAGTCCTGGCCGTGGCGTGGGCCGCCGCGTTCGCCGTGGCGCACGATCCCATCGACGCCCTCACGATCACCCTGCTGGTCGTCTATCCGCTGATCGACGCGGTGTCCTCGCTGATCGACCTGCGTGCGCTCCCGGACGGATCGGAGCGTCGCCTGACGATGTTCAACGGGGGGCTCAGCACCCTGGCCGCCGTCGGCGTCGGCCTGGCGGGGGCGGGCGGGGTGGCGGCGGTGCTGCACGTGTTCGGTGCCTGGGCCGTCGTCTCCGGCGCGGCGCAGGTGCTGGTCGGGCTGCGGCGGCGCGGCCCGGAGTTGGGCAAGCAGTGGCCGATACTGATCGCGGGCGGTCTGTCGTTCCTCGTGGGCATCTTCTACAACATCCAGGCCTTCGGGGACGACGCCTCGCTCGACGTGCTGTCGGTCTATGCCACCGGCGGCGGCGTGTTCTTCATCATCCAGGCCGGGCTGCTGGCCTGGCGTGCCCGCCGGCCCCGGACGCAGCCCGTCTGACGGGACCGGCGAAAACACAGACAGCCTGCCGGATCGCATCCGGCAGGCTGTCTCGGTATCGCGGGTGATGGGCGTCAGAAGCGGTCCACGTCGACGACGGCCTGGGCGAAGGCCGTGGGCGCTTCCTGCGGCAGGTTGTGGCCGATGCCCTGCAGGGTGCGGTGTTCGTAGGCGCCGGTGAACATGCCGCGGTACGTCGAGCCGTCGCCCGGCGGAGCCGTGAAGGGGTCACGCTCGGCGTCCAGGGTGATGGTCGGCACGTTGATGGCCGGCCGTACGGCGAGCCGCTTCTCCAGATCGTCGTAACGGCGCTCCCCGTCGGCCAGGCTCAGCCGCCACCGGTAGTTGTGAATCACGATGGCGGCGTAGTCGGGGTTCTCGAAGGCCGCGGCCGTGCGCTCGAAGGTGGCGTCGTCGAAGTCCCACGTCGGGGAGACGGTGTCCCAGACGAGCCGGTTCAGGTCGTGCCGCTTGTCCTTGTTCTCCATGGCCAGCCGGCCCCGCTCGGTGGCGAAGTAGTACTGGTACCACCAGGCGTACTCGGCCTTCGGCGGCAACGGGTTGAGGTTGGCCTCGAGGTTCGTGATGAGGTAGCCGCTCACCGACACCAGGGCCTTGCACCGCTTCGGCCACAGGGCCGCGATGATGTCGGCGGTCCTCGACCCCCAGTCGAAACCGGCGAGAACGGCCTTGTCGATCTTGAGGGCGTCCATCAGGGCGATGATGTCGAGCGCGATCGCCGACTGCTGCGCGTTGCGGACCGTCTTCGAGGACAGGAATCGCGTGGTGCCGTGACCGCGCAGGTAGGGGACGATCACCCGGTAGCCCTGCGCCGCCAGCAGCGGGGCGACGTCGACGAAGCTGTGGATGTCGTACGGCCAGCCGTGCAGGCAGATGACCACGGGCCCGTGGGCCGGGCCCGCCTCGGCGTAACCGATGTCCAGCAGCCCGGCCTTGACCTGCTTCAGCGAGGCGAAGGACGTGTGCGTGCCGGGCGTGACCGCCGGCAGCGTCGGGGCCGCTCCGCGCTTGGTGGCGGAGGCGGCCGGGAACGCCTGCAGGCCCGCCAGCGAGGCGACGGTCGCGCCGGTGACCAAACCGAGGGTCTTGCCGAAGGTGCGCCTGTTGATCATGTGAAGTTCTCCGTGTCGTGTCGGCGGGAATGCGACATCTCTCACTGTTTCGGGCAGGGAGAGTCAGGCACATCAGTCACATGACGGTGAGAAACGGCGAACGGCAGCCGTGCCGGCCACGCGAAACCCTCCCCCGGAGTGCGGCGTCCCGGTAGACCGCGCCGGAGCAGTGACGCGAGGCAGGCAGGAACGTTGAGTCATTCGACTGTTCCCGCCCCAGGCACATCTGGATGATCCTTGGGTCACGGCCCATACGACCTGGCCCTGCGCTTTTCCGGAGGATCCGTGAACCCCACTCCCGTCGTCTTCATCCATGGCGCGTGGCTCCACGCGTCGTCGTGGGAGTCATGGAACGAGCGCTTCTCCAGTTTCGGTTTCGCCGTCTGCGCACCGGGCTGGCCGGGAGAGCCCGCCACGGTGGGCGAGGCCCGCCGGCATCCCGAGACGCTTCATGAGCTGGGGCTCGACGCGCTCACGGAGCACTACGCGCGCATCGTCCGTTCCTTCGACACCCCTCCCGTGATCGTCGGCCACTCGGTGGGCGGGCTCATCGCGCAGCACCTCCTCGGCGCGAACGCGGGCCGTGCCGCGGTCGCCATCGCCCCCGCTCCGGTCGATCACGTGACGTCCCCGGCGTCCGGGGAGCCGTGGCCGATGTCGATGGACGCCGGGGGGTTTCGGCGGCTGTTCGCCAACGCGGTCACCGAGCAGGAGTCGGCCGAGCTGTTCGCGCGCCACGTCGTTCCCGGGCCGCGCCGGCTGCTGGCCGAGCTGGGACGCGGCGGCGCCGTACGGCACCCGCGGGCGGTCGTGGACCACGGCAACACCGGCCGCGGCCCGCTGCTGCTGATCTCGGGGCAGGAGGACCGGCTGGTGCCCGACCACGTCACCCGGGCCGTGTACAAGTTGTACGGCGACTCGACGGCCACGAGCACCCTCAAGCAGTTCCCGGACCGGGCTCACTCGCTGGTCGTCGACAGCGGCTGGCAGGCGGTCGCCGACTATGTGCTGGCCTGGCTCGCCGACCCGTCGAAGTGGTGAAGAGGGCTCACGCGTCGCCGGCCTTGCCCAGAGCGTCGCGCAGCGCGGCACGCGAGGTGATGCCCAGTTTCGGAAAGACGCGGTAGAGATGGGAGCTGACGGTGCGCGGGGACAGGTGCGTGCGTTCGCCGATCTCCTTGTTCGTCAGCCCGCTCGCGGCCAGCTCGGCGATGCGGCGCTCCTGCCAGGTCAGCGCGGTCAGGTACGACAGCGAGGCCCGGGCGGGAGCCCCTGAGGCGCGCAGCTCGGCCTGGGCGCGTTCGGCCCAGCCTGTGGCGCCGAGCCGCTCGAAGGACTCGGCGGCGCGGACCAGGACGGGCCGTGCGGCCTTGGGGCCCTGGGTGTGCCTGAGCCGGACGCCGTGGGCCAGGCGGATGCGCGCCAGCTCGAACGGGAAGCCGGCTCCGGCCGGGTGGGCCTCGGCCCGGGCGTACATGTCCTCGGCCTCCTTCTCGTCGGCGGTCGTCATCGCCAGGGCGCCGAAGGTGATGAGGGCCAGCCGGGGGGAGATGCCGGGCAGGCCGGCGTCGTAGGCGGCCTGGGCGTGCAGGCGGGCCTGCTCCAGGCGCCCGGTGTGCACGGCGGCCTCGACCAGGTCCAGCAGCGTGCGTGAGGCCTGATGGGCGCAGCGCTCGAACGATCCCGGCGGCGTGATGCCGATGGCGTACAGGTAGGCGGCTTCGTAGTCACCCTCGCTCAGGGCCGCCGCCGTGCCGATGGCGTCGGCGATCTGGGTCAGGAATCCCACTCCGCGCGGGCGGGCCCAGGCGTCCAGGGCGGCCTGCAGCTCCCGGGCCCGTTCGACCTGGCCGCGCATGGCGGCCAGGAGCCCCAGGTAGGCGCGGGTGTGGTGGGTGAACAGCACGTATCCGTGTGACGTGGTCAGCTCCAGCGCGCGTTGTCCCGTCCGTTCGGCGTCGTCCCATTTGCCGGCGGCCAGCTGGTCGAGCATGATCAGGTGCAGCATGGTCATGCCGGTGGCCACGGCGCCGGTCTCCACCTCACGGTCGACGGCGCGCTGGAGGTAGGGCCGGTACTGGCTCAGCGTGTCGACGTGGTAGGCGGCGACGGCCAGGCGCGAGACGTCCCACGGTTCCAGCTCCGAGACGCCGGCGAACGCGCGCTCGACGCGCTCGTGCACACCCGCGCCGTGACGGACGACGTCGCTCCACGCGTCGCGGTAGATCGCCGAGCGGGTGTCGACCCGGTGCCCCAGAGAGCCCATGAGCTGCTTGGTGCGGTCCCACAGCGCGGCGTCGCCGGCGTACTGGCTGATAGCCAGCAGCACGTTCACCAGCCGGGAGAGTGTCGCGCCGTCTTCCGGCAGGCTCTCGATCGCCGCCGCGACGTGGCGGTGCGCGGAGCGTACGTCGCCGTCTTCGTACAGGGCCACGTACGCCGAGGTGACGACCGTGGCGGGGGAGTCGCTCGCGCCCGGCGGCAGGTCCGAGCGGGCGAGCTTCTGCGCCTGATCCAGGAGCGCGGCATGTCCGGCGATGAAGGCGGCGTCACCGAGCCGCCTGGAGCGGTCGGCGGGGGTCTCGCTCAGCTCCGCCGCGCGGGTCAGCCAGGCCACGGCCGCGACCGCGCCGCCGCGCCGGGTCGCCGAGTCGGCCGCGGCCTCCAGCGCGGCTGCCACCTCCTCGTCGGGATCCACGATCGAGGCCGCCAGGTGGCGTGCGCGCCGCTCGACGTCGTCGCGGTGCACCCGCGCGAGCTCGGCGTGTGCCGCGCGGCGCTGGTTGGGGGTCGCCAGCTGCACGACGGTGGTGCGGATCAGCGGGTGCCGGAAGACGAGGTCGCCGGTGGCGGGGTCGGTGTCCAGGAGGCCAGCCGCGACCGCTTCGTCGGCCTCCCGCATGCGGTAGCGGGCGCCGGGGGCGCGGTTGCCGCCCCGTCCCGCCCCGACGCCGTCGAGGGCGCCGCGCAGCAGTTCCTCGCGTACGGGACCGGCCAGGCGTTCGATGCGGATGCCGTAGACGTGCTGCAGACGCCGCGACAGCGGGATGTTGCCGAATCCGAGGAGTTCCTCGGGCGTGCGGCCGGTGTGGCCGCCGTTCAGATAGGCGGGCAGCTCCAACAGTGCCAGGGGGTTGCCACTGGCGTGCTCCAGGACGATGCGCCGGGTCTGCGTGTCGAGCTGGGGATGGCGCATGTCGAGCAGGTGCCCGGCGGCCTCCTCTGACAGAGCCGCCACGAGGAGCTCGGGTAGCGCGGCCGTGTCGAACCGCGAGCCGACGTCGGACCGTACCGCGATGAGCATCTTCACGGAGCTGCCGGTGAGCCGGCGCCCCACGAACCCGCACACCTCGGCGCTGGAGGCGTCCATCCATTGACCGTCGTCGAGCAACAGCAGCAGCGGTGTCTCCGCCGTCACCAAGGACAGCAGGTCGAGGACCGCGATGCCGAGGGACATGACCGACGGCGCCGTGCCCTCCCGCAGCCCGAAGACGACATCGAAGACGGCACGGTGGCCTTCGTCGAGCCCGGCCGCGTGGGGCAGCAGCGAGTACAGCAACTGGTGCAGGCCGGCGAAGGGCAGCTCCGCCTCCGCCTCGACTCCGGCGGCGCGGATCACCCGGTGGGTCTCCGGGGCCGCGAGGCCGGCCACGTGGTCGAGCAGGGTGCTCTTGCCGACCCCGGTCTCGCCCCTGAGGATGAGGGCTTGCCCCCCGGTGGCCGTCATGAACGCGGACAGCTGCCCTTGGACACCATCCCGGCCCACCAGCGACTCCATGCTTCCCCCACTCCTTCAGGTACGGCACTATAACTGCCTCATGTATGTAGCGGTTACGAGCGTAGTCTTCCCTTCTATGTGACAATAAGTCTGTCATGTGCAACGTGACGGGGTATCTTGGGCGCATGAGAGCAGACGCGACACGCAACCTTGAACGCGTCCTGAGCACCGGCGCCCGCATGCTCGCCGACGACCCCTCGGCGACCATGGCCGCCATCGCCACCGAGGCAGGAGTGGACCGCCGCACGGTCTACCGCCGCTTCGCCTCCCGCGAAGACCTCATGGCCGCCGTCTACGGGGCACGCTACGACGCGGTCGAGGAGGCCATCGAGGCCGCCAGGCTACGCGAGGCCCCGGTCGCGGTCGCGCTGCATCGTTACGTCGAGGGCATCATCTCCGTCAACCGCACATGGCCAGTGGAAACGAGCCGCATGCTCCGCGAGGCGACGCTCCGCGAGCGCCGCCGCCGCCTGATCGACGAGGTCGACGCCTTCCTGCGGCGCGCCACCGACGAGGGACTGCTGCGCTCCGACCTGCCGCCCGGCTGGGTGGCCACGGTCCTGCCGCCACTGATGGAACATGCCGCCGAGAACCTCTCCGGGCTGAGCGCCGCACAGGCCGCCGACGTCGTGGTCGACACACTGCTGCGAGGCATCGGCACCCCCCAGGCGTGACAGGTGGTCATGGGTCTCCTTACGTACGGCGCGGCCTCCGGTGTGACCCTAGGCACCGCCTGCATACGAAGGGTTGACGTGCGTATACACGCCACGGCTGGGCTGCATATATGGACGGGTCCGTCAACTGCTGCGTTCGGGTGTCCAGTTCCGTACGGCGGAGGCGTACCCGGCCGGCTTGTCCCCGACCTTGACGCCCGGACTGACCAGCCAGCTCTGATAGTCCGGCGTGAACATCCGGTAGACCGACACGGGCGGCACGGAACTCGCCTCGTCGAGCTCGGCGCGCAGCTCGGCCGGCAGCTCGAAGTCGAGAGCCATCATGTTCGCGTCGAGCTGGTCCACGCTGCTCGCCCCGACGATCGCCGAGGCGACGCCGGGCTGGGTGGCGACCCAGTTGAGCGCGACCTGGGCCATCGTCACGCCGAGCTTGTCGGCGACGCTCTCGACCGCCGCCAGCAGCCGCCAGTCCCGCTCCGTCCAGGAGGAGTCCGCGCCGGCGAGCCGGCCGTCTCCGGCCAAGCCCTGGTCGGCACTCCGATACTTCCCGGTGAGGAAGCCGCCGCCGAGCGGGCTCCACGCGGTGATACCGAGTCCCAGGCTCTGCCCCATGGTGACGTGCTCCACCTCGACCGTCCGGTCGATGAGGGAGTAGGGCAGTTGCAGGCTGACCACCGGTACGAGGGAGTGCGCCTCGGCAAGGGTCTGGGCCCGCGCCGCGTACCAGCTGGGCACGTCGGACAGGCCCGCGTAGCGGATCTTCCCCGCCCTGGTGAGGTCGTCGAAGGTCCGCATGACCTCCTCGACGGGGGTGATCCGGTCCCAGGTGTGCAGCAGGAACAGGTCGAGGTAGTCGGTGCGCAGGCGGCGCAGTGACGCCTCGACCGCTCTGATCATGTGCTTGCGGCCGTTGCCACCCGCGTTCGGATCTCCGGGGGCGACGCTGTTGGTGAACTTGGTGGTGAGCACCACCCTGTCGCGCACCTTGGCTTCCGCGATGAGGTTGCCGAGGATGGTCTCGCTCTCGCCGGCGGTGTAGAAATCCGCGGTGTCGATGAGATTCCCGCCCGCTTCGAGATAGCGGCGGAAGATCGGGCGGGCCTCCTGCTCGGCCTTGCCGTACGCGGCGTGGAAACCGCCCGTGCCGAAATTCATCGTGCCCAGTGCCAGCCGGCTGACGCGCAGTCCGGAACGTCCGAGCAGGTAGTAGTGATCCAGCGACATGAGGGTGTCACTCCGTTCAGGTTGGGTCGAACACCCGTCAGCTTGCGAATCCAAAAATGGACTGTCAAGTCCAAACCCAGCCATTCGTCACCGCCTTGACGGGTGACGGATGATGCTGCGAGCATCGTCACCAGTTAGACGGGTGACGATGACAGGTGCCCGTTCAGAACCGTCGGGAAGGAACTGCCATGGCTGCCAGCTACACCGCGGTCGTCACCGTGACCGGAGAAGGTCGCAACGGGGGCCGCGTCGCGGCCGACGACGGTCTTCTCGACACCACCCTCGCCATCCCCAAGGAGTTCGGCGGGGCCGGGGACGCAACGAACCCCGAGCAGCTGCTTGCCGCGGGCTGGGGCGCCTGCTTCCTCGGTGCGGTGAGAAGGGCGGCGGCGCAGCGCCAGGTGCGGCTCACGAGCACGAGCATCACGGTCGAGGCGACCCTGAACCACGGCGACGACGGCGAGTTCGGCCTCGCCGCCGTGCTCGACCTCGAACTGGGCGGTGTGGACCAGCAGACCGCCGAGGAGCTCGGTGTGGCCGCTCACCAGATCTGCCCCTACTCCAAGGCCACTCGCGGCAACGTCCCGGTCACCATCCGGGCGACCGCCGTCGCCTGACACGCTGCCCAGCTGGCTTCACCACGGAAGGAAGCATCCTGATGCCCATGTCGAATCCCATGAAGGCGTTGTCAGTGGTCGTGCTCGTGCTGGCCGTCGCCCTCGCCTGCCTCGCCCAGGTGTGGTGAGCGCGAACAGGCCGTACGGCGCGCGTCTGCCTCTCCCGGCGTGTTCTGAGCGAACAGGCCGTACGGCGGGCGTCTGCCGCCCCCCGCGTGTTCCGAGCGAGTAGGCCGTACGGCGGGCGTCTGCCGCCCCCGGCATGTTCTGAGCGAACAGAGTTAACGGCGGGTGGGGCGACAGGCCGCGTACGCCGCCCCGGAGGCTGAGCCCCCTGTCAAGGCGACGCGAGCTTGCTGGCACGCAGGTGGGCGATGCCCATGTCCAGCGCGGCTTCCAGATGGTCGGTCTCGCCGGTGGACATCTGGATCAGTACGCCGCCCTGGATGCCTGCGAGCAGGGCGGCCGCCGCGCGGTCGGGGTCCAGGGCCGGGTCGATCTCGCCGGCGTCCTGCATGTGCCGCACGCCGGTGGCGATCTCGGCCTGCCAGCGGTGCATCAGCTCGGTGACCACAGCCTGTGCGCCGGGCGTGCGGCTGCCCAGTTGTGACATGACGGAGTTGAGCGGGCACAGGCGCCCCTGCCGCCGGTAACGGTCGACGACCTTGTCGCGCCACGATTGCCAGGCGGGCCAGGAGGTGAGGTCGCCGAGCTGGGGCCGCTGGTCCTCCAGCACCCGGTCGGCCTCCAAGCGGGCCACGGCCAGCAGCAGCTCCTCCCGGCCGTCCGGGAAGTAATGGAAGAGCTGGCTCTTGCTCGTCGCCGTCCTGGCCAGCACGTCGTCGAGCGTCATGTCGGCCACGCCGTACTCGCGGATGTGCGCAGCCGCGCCCTCGAGAATGCGCTGCCGCGTAGCGGCCCCCTTGCGGGTCAGAGTGCGCATGACCGCCTTCCAGACTGGACTTGCCAGTCCATACTAGCTGGCGTGCTGGTGAAACGTCGTATCCGGGCACTTTCGGTAGGCTCGCGAACAGCTGGGGGAGATAGCCGAGGACACCCAGATAGGAGTGCCGCGCCATGCCGCTGTTCGGACGGGAAGCCGAGCTGAAGGCCCTGTCCGACCTCATCGACAACCCCGGAGACGGCAGCGGCGTTCTCATCCGGGGAGAGGCGGGCATCGGGAAGTCCGCGCTTGTGGCGGAGGCCGCCTCCGCGGCGGCGGCCGCGGGCCTGCGCGTGCTGACGACGACCGGCGTGGAGGCCGAGCAGAACCTCCCCTACGCCGGGTTGCACCAACTGCTGTACCCGGTCCGGTCAGGCGTGGGCGCGCTGCCGACCCCGCAGCGTGACGCCCTGCGCAGCGCGTTGGGCCTCGCCGAAGCGGCCGAACCCAGCGCCTACCTGATAGGCCTGGCCACGCTGACCCTGCTGTCCGAAGCGGCCGCCGTCAGGCCGTTGCTGGTCGTCGCCGAGGACGTGCACTGGCTCGATCGCGCCAGCGCCGACGTCCTCGCCTTCGTGGCGCGCCGGATCGAGTCCGAGCCCATCGTCATGGTCGCGACGCTCAGGGAAGGCGAGCGCTCGCACGTGCAGGACGCCGGGCTGTCCCCGATGCTCGTTGACCGGCTCTCCGACGAGGTCGCCACCGCACTCCTGGACTCCATCGCCCCCGGCCTGCCCCCAGCGGTCCGGGTGCGGCTGCTGGAGGAGGCGGCCGGTAACCCTCTGGCGCTGACCGAGCTGCCGGCGGCCCTGGGATACCACGGCGACCCAGGCCCGGTGCCGTCGCTGAGTGATCGCCTGGGCGGGCTGGGGCCGGAGCTGCCGCTGAGTGAGCGGCTTGCGCGGGCGTTCACCGCCCGGGTAGCCGCCCTGCCGGCTCCGACGCGCACCGCCCTGCTGGTCGCGGCGCTCAGCCAGAGCGATTCGGTCTCCGAAACGCTCGCGGCCACGGGCCTGATCCTGGGGTCGACGGCCGAGCCGGACGTCCTCGGACCGGCCGCCGAGGCCCGGTTGATCGAGCTCGCCATCGGCACGGTGACGTTCCGTCATCCCCTGATGCGGTCGGCCATCGCGGCGGATTCGACGCTCGCCGTACGCCGGCAGGCCCACCTGGCACTCGCCGAGACGCTGCACGAACAGCCGGACCGGCGGGTCTGGCACCGGGCCGCCGCGACGGCAGGAGCCGACGAGGGCGTGGCGGCCGAGCTGGACAGCGCGGCCGACCGGGCCCGGCACCGGGGCGGGGTCGCCGCCGCGATCGCGGCGCTTGAGCAGGCGGCCCGGCTGAGCGAGGGGCAGGACCGGAAGGCGCTCAGGTTGCTGAGAGCGGCCGAGCTCGCGGTCGATTCCGGCAGCCGCGCCACGGCCGAGCGTCTGGTGCGCGACGCGCAGTCCCTCGAACTCTCGCCGCGCCGGTGGGCCACTGCCGCCTGGTTGCTCAGCGGCTTCGAGGACGGGGTGCGCGAGGACGTCTCCCGCGTGTCAGAGCTGGCTGAGCTGGCCGCGTCGGTGGCCGCCGACGGGGAGGTGGAGCCGGCCGTACGGATTCTGTGGGGCGCCGCCATGCGCTGCTTCTGGTCAGAACCGGGTCCGGCCGCGCGCCGTACGCTGCTGGGCGTGGCCGACCGGCTGCCCGTTCCTGCCGACGACCCGCGCATGGTCGCGGTCGCCGCGTACGTCGCGCCGTTCGAGCGGGGCGGCATCGTGCTCGAACGGCTGCGCGAACTGGCCGGCGTATCCGGTGCCGCCCCCGAGATCGATCGCTACCTGGGCAGCGCGGCCCTGCAGGTCGGGGCGTTCGACCTGGCTGCCCGCTTCTCCGCGGCGGCCGCGCCCGGCCTGCGTACTGAGGGCCGGCTCGGGGTGCTTGCCCGGGCGCTGGCTGTTCAGGCGTGGAGCCGGGCCCGGCTCGGTGACCTGACCGCGGCCGTCCCGGTCGCGGCAGAGGCCGCCAAGCTCGCCCAGGAGACCGGCCAGCCGTTCATGTACGGCCTGGCCACGGCCGTCCTGGCCGAGATCGCCGCGTTGCGGGGCGACCACGGGCAGGCCAGAACGCTGGCCGACGAGGCCGAACGGGTCGCGCTTCCCGCCGGCGCCCGGCCCGTGCTGGCCACCGTACAGCTCGCGCGTGGGCTCACGGCCTTGAGCGAGGCGCGCTTCGACGACGCGTTCGCCGCGCTGAGCAGGATTCTCGATCCCTCGGACCCTGCCTACCAGGTGGCCCTGCGCGCGTACTGCCTCGCGGAGCTCGCCGAGGCCGCCGTTCGTGCTGGGCGGACCGACACCATGCGGGACATCCTGCGCGGTCTGGAGCCGCTGGCCGCATCGACGCCGTCGCCGGCGCTGCACATCGGGCTGCGCTACGCCCGCGCCGTGCTCGCCCCGAACGAGGAGGCGGAAAAGCTGTTCACGGCCGCGCTGCGGGCGGACCTGACCGGGTGGCCCGCCGAACGCGGACGCCTGCATCTGGCGTTCGGCGAGTGGTTGCGGCGGCAGCGGCGGGCCGCGGAATCCCGGGCGCACCTGCGCACGGCCAGGGAGACCTTCGACGCGCTCGGTATGGCCGCATGGGGCGAACGCGCACGAGGGGAGCTGCGCAGTGCGGGGGAGTCGAGCCCGAACCGGGACCCGGACGCGCGGGAAAGGCTCACGCCGCACGAGCTGAACATCGCGCAACTGGCCTCCGAGGGGCTGACGAACCGGGAGATCGGGCAACGGCTGTACCTGTCGCACCGCACTGTCGGCACCCACCTGCACCGGATCTTCCCCAAGCTGGGGGTGAGCTCCCGGGCCGATCTCGCGCGGATGCTCAAGCACCTCGAGGAAAGATCTTCCCGATAAAGCGGCTCAGACGAGTGAGGTGTCGGCCGTCGTCCTGATCCGGGCGTGCATCCTGCGCAGGCCCGGACCGGGCGGCAGGCCCAGGTCGTCGTCCAGCAGCCGGGCGATCAGACGGTAGGCCGACAGAGCCTCCTCGCGGCGGCCGTCGCGGTCGAGTGCCCACATCAGCAACTCCCACAACCGCTCGCGATAAGGCTCCGCCGCCGTCGCGAGCGTCAGTTCGGCGATCGCCTCGCCACAGTCGCCCCGCTCGATGTCGATCGCCCAGCGCTCCTCGACGGCTGACGCGCGCAGCTGTTCGAGCCAGGCGCGGCGGCCCTCGAAGAAGGCTCCGCTCAGCCCGTCGAGCGCCGGTCCGCGCCACAGCGCCAGCGCGCCGCGCAGCAGCCGGGAGGCCTCCGCGATCTCCCCTTGTTCGCGGGCCTCACGGGCGGCGGCGGTGGTCTGCCTGAACACCGTCACGTCCACCGCGGCAGGGTCCACGACCAGCTGGTAGCCCCGGCCCGCCGATCTGATCTCCGCTTCGGTGCCCAGCCCGGCTGAACCGCCGTCGGCCAGGACCCGGCGCAGGCGGGAGACGTAAGTGCGCGTGCTCACGACGGCACTGCGCGGCGCCTCGCAGCCCCACAACGCGGTCACCATCTCGTCGAGCGAAACCTGACGCCCCTCGCTCAGGAGCAGCAGGGCGAGCACCCCCCGCTGTTGCGGAGACCCGATCTCCCGATCTTCCCCGCCGCTCCAGACCCTGATCGGACCCAGTAGCCCGAAGCTCACCCCGGCCATCGAGGTTCCCCCAACCCTCTCGCGTAGCGCGACCGTCACTGACGCCCTGCAGCCGTGCCCGGGAGTCTCTGACCGACCATACTGACGCCGAGTCGGGCCTCTTGCCGCATTGTCCAGCTTGTCAGCGGTCTGCAAGTCTCCCGTCCCGGGACACCGGCCGCGAATGACGTACGCGCACAGCGTCACGTGACGGTCGCGAAGGCGATCCGGGCGAAATTACCTTCTGCGGTGTACTACCGCGGTCCCGTGCGGCCGTGCAGTCTCGCGAAGGAAAGCGTGCCGCTCGTGATTCCGTGCAGGTTCACCGTTCTCGGACCGCCTGGTCTCGATTGCGGTAGCACGCGGCTGGGTCTCGGCACGCCGCAGCAACAGGCCGTCCTGATGGTGTTGCTGGCCAACAGCGGCAGCTTCGTGCGGATGGGTGAGCTGGTCGACGGCCTGTGGGGCGGGCAGGCGCCGGCCACCGGCGAAGCCGTCGTCCGCACCTACATCTCCCGTATCCGCCGACTGCTGTCCGAGCACGGACTGGGTTCGGCGATCAGCTCCCAGTCCGGGGGCTACATGCTGGACCCGTCGCTGTTCGCGTTGGACGCCGCCGAGTTCGCCACGATGGTCGAAAACGCCAGGGAAGAGCGCGCGGGCGGGCAGATCGCGGCGGCCGCGAAGCTCCTGGAGCAGGCGCTCGACCTCTGGACGGGCACGGCGCTGGCCGGGGTCCCTGGCGAGGCCGCCGAATGTGAGCGGCTCCGGCTGGAACGGCTGAAGCTGATCGCCACCCAGGAATTGCTGCAGCTCCGCCTCGAGCTGGGGGAGCACGGCGAGGTGGTGGCCGAGGTCCCGCTGCTCATCGAGCAGAACCGGCTCGAAGAGCCGCTGTATGAGATCTACCTCCTGGGCCTGTACCGCAGCGGCAGGCGGGCAGAGGCGCTCGAGGTCTACAGAATGGTCTATGACCTGCTGGGCAAGGAACTGGGCGAAAGCCCGGGACCCCGGCTGCGGGAGATCCACGATCAGATCCTGCGGGCCGACGCGGACCACGACGACGAGTTCGCCCCCGCCCCGTGGGCCGAGCGGCCCGCCGTACACCTCCCAGAAAAGCCGCCGGCCTCGCCTGTCGATCGCCACTTCGTCGGGAGGGGCACGGAGCGTGCCGCCTTCCAGGAGCTGCTGAACAAGAGAGCGGGGCTGCTCTTCGTCCGCGGACCCGCCGGCATCGGCAAGTCGACGCTGCTGCGCAAGCTCGCGGACGACGCCGCTGCCGCGGGCCGGCGGGTATGGCACCTCGACGGCTCGGCGACCACGCAAGCGCGCGAACACCTCGAACGATTCGCGCTCTCCGGCGTCTCCGGCGCGGTTCTGCTCATCGATTCCTTCGAGGAGCTGGGAGACGTCGAACCGTACCTCCGGCAGCTGCCCGGCGACGCGGTCATCGTGATGGCGGGCCGGACCGGGCCGAGCGCCGCCTGGCTCACCGATCCGGCCTGGGCTGGGACGATCGTGATCCGGCACCTCGAAGCCCTCACAGCCACGGAATCCGCCGCGCTGGTAGAAGCCCGGGGCGTCGACCCCGGCCTCCGGAGGTCCATCGTGGACTTCGCCGCCGGCAACCCCTTCGCCCTGTCGCTTGCCGCGGAGGTCGGCAGGAGCATGTCGGTCACGGGACAGCTATCGCGCCGCGACGCCGTGCGGTACGTGGTCGACAACGTGCTCGCGCTCCTGGCCGGCAGCGTGCCGACGGATGCGCACCGGTCGGCGCTGCACGTGTGCGCGCACGCCCGCCACACCACCGAGGACCTCCTCAGGGCGGCGGTGCCGGGCGGCCAGGCGGCGGAGCTGTTCGACTGGCTCCGAGCGCAACCGTATGTCGAGACCGCCGACCCTGGCCTGGAGATCAACGGTGTGCTGCGCCAGGCCCTCGACCACGACCTGCGGTGGCGGGACCCCGTCGGGTATGAGCGGATGCACCGGCGGATTCGCCATTACGTCATGGGCAGGCTCCTGCGCGACGCCCGGGACCCCCACGCGTCCGTGGCGGTCATGCGGACGATCGGCCATCTGCGCCGGCGCGTGCGCCAGTACGTCTCGCGGGTGGGTGAGGAGGACATGCGGTCCTCCAGGGCGACCCCTGCTGACCACGACGAACTCGTCACCATGGCGCGCGAGACCCACGGCGAGGTCACGGCCGGGTCCGTCCGGTTCTGGCTGGGCCGTCAGCCAGAGGCTTTCTCCCTGCTCCGGTGCCGCAAGACCAACCGCTTGCGTGCCTTCATGAGCTGGCTGACCCTTCGGACGCCGGAGCCGGAAGATCCCGTCGTGGAAGAGATCTGGCACGACGTGAGCCGGCGCATGGCGCTGCCCCCCGGGGCGCACGTCGCGATCGCGCGGCATCTGATCTGCCCTGCCTCCGAGGCCATGCCATCTCCTATCACGGACGTGTTCCAGACGCGGATGATGCGTGGTTGGCTGCACGAACCGGGGTTGGCGGCCTCGTACCTGGTCGTCGCGAACGGGCAGTCGTGGCGGCTGTTGATGGAGTACCTGGGCCAGTACGAGTTGGCGGATCACCCGTACGCGATCTTCGGCCACGACTGGCTGGCCGACCCGCCGTCGGAATGGCGAGACCACCACCTGGACGAGGAGCTGTGGGCGGAACGGGACCTGAACCTGTTCCTCCACCAGGACGCGTCCGGCGTGGACGACTAACGAGAACTCAGGAGTGACGTGACTGATCGACGACCTTCAGAGGAGAACGGCCCGCCCATCGCGCGCCGGGTGATGCTCTCCATGCTCGGCGCAGGCGTGGCCGCCCTCGCCGCCGCGCCTGTCGTGCAGAGCGGCTGGGAACGCTTCCTCGGTGCCGCCTCCCAGAACGACCCCACCGGTCTCGCCGGGCTGCTGCCCAACCCGGGCGGCTTCCGCTACTTCAGCGTGGCGGCCTCGGTGCCGAAGAAGACCGCGGCCGACTACCAGCTGGAGATCGGCGGCCTCGTCGAGCGCCCAAGGGCGTACACGCTGGACGAACTGCGCGCGCTGCCCCAAACCCGGGTCATCGGCGACGTCCAGTGCACCGACGGCTGGCGCGTGCCGCAAACGCCCTTCACGGGAGTGCTGCTCTCGCACCTTCTCGACCTGGCAGGGGTGCGCCCCGAGGGCAAGGCGGTCCGCTTCACCTGCTTCGACGGCGTCTACAGCGAGAGCCTCACGATCGAGCAGGCCCGCCGCGCCGACGTGTTGGTGGCCCTGGACATGCTGGACAAGCCGCTCACCCACGAGCGCGGCGGCCCCGTACGGCTCTATGTCGCGCCGATGTACTTCTACAAGTCCGCCAAATGGTTGTCCGGCATCTCCGTCACCGACAAGGTCGTCCCGGGTTACTGGGAGGAGTACGGCTATGACGTCGACGGCTGGCTCGACCAGGCGGCCTGAGCGCCTGCTGCCGCGCTTCAGCCGGGTCGAGCGCCTGGTCCACCGGGTGACCGCCGGGCTCATGCTGCTGTGCGTGGGGGCGGCGGCCTGCCTGTACTTCCCGCCGCTGGCGCAGTTGGTCGGCCGCCGCCACCTGGTGGTCGTCGTCCACGAGTGGTCAGGGCTCCTTCTGCCCGTGCCGTTTCTCCTTGGTCTCGCCTCGCGAGGCTTCCGGGCCGACCTGCGCAGGCTCAACCGGCTGGCGTCGTACGACCGGCAGTGGCTGCGTGCGGTACGCAGACGCACGCCGGGACCGCGCCCGGCCGGCAAGTTCAACGCCGGGCAGAAGATCTACGCCGGCTGGATCGCCGGAGCCGTGCCGATCATGACGTTCACCGGCCTGCTGATGTGGTTCACCGGAGTCGTGCCGGCGATCTCCCGCACGAGCGCGATCTTCGTGCACGACGTGACGGCCTTGGCCATCGCCGTCGTCGTGCTCGGACACATCCGGCTGGCGTACGGGGACACCCCGGCCCGGCGAGGGATGCGTACGGGCTCGGTGACGCGGGACTGGGCCACCAAGAACCATCCCCAATGGGTCGAAGAGCTAGATCAACGATGAGCCGGCTCATCCGATTGCCCGACTTGGAGTCACCTGTCAAACTGGTGACGTGAAGCATGTGTTCCTGTGCGGCAACCCCGCGCTCGACCTCGCGTGCACGCTCCGCGCACGCCGCACGGAGCGCGTCGAGACGCTCGACGTCCCCGGTCGGCTCGACGCCTGGTACCTGGAATCTGGCATCGTCGACGCCGTCTCCCCCTGCCAGGAAGCGGATCTGGCTCAGGCGGTGGCGGTACGCGAGGCCATCTACGCGCTGGTCACCGCCCGGCTCGCCGGTGACGGATACGACGACAAAGCGCTCACCCTGGTGAACGAGATCGCGCGCAAGCCTCCGGTGGCACCCCAGCTCACGGCCAAGGGGCGGTGGGTCGAGGCGACCCCCGTGCAGGCGCTGTCCACCGTGGCCCGGCACGCCATCGAGCTGCTCAGCGGGCCGGACGTACCGCTGATGAAGGAGTGCGCCAACCCCGAGTGCACCAAGATCTTCATCGACAGGTCGCGAGGCGGGCGCCGGGAATGGTGCGGCATGGAGTCCTGCGGCAACAAGATCAAGGCGGCGGCCTACCGGGCGCGCAAGAAGACGGCCGCCACCCGCTGATCCCGGCGACTGCTCACCACGATTCCTCACCGGGCTATGCGCCCTGACCGGGGAAGCCGTTCACCGGTGCCCGCGAATCCGGCTCACCCCAAGGGCTGATAGCAGTCGTAGTTGCGCTGTGCGCAGATCCGCCCGTTGCGGAATTCCAGGAAGGTCGCGATGTTGGCCCGCAGCACTCGGCCGTCCTTCGTCCGTCCAGTCCACAGCAGCTCAAGAGCGACTTGATCGCCGGCGGCGAGGACGTTGGTCACCTCGAATTCCTGATAGGCAAGTAGCGCCGCGCCACGTTCGGCCGCTTGAAGCATCTCAGCCAGATCTCTGCGAACCCCCGCAGGAACGATCAGATTCGGGAACTCCTCATGGATCACGTCCTCCTCGAAGAACCGCGCAAGCTCAGCGCCCAGCGCCCCTTCGGCCACAGCATGGTGATATCGCACGGCGAACGAAGCGTTATCCATGCCCACACCCTGCCACACGAAGATCCTTAGCGGTCGGCTCAGGAAGTCCTCCGGGGGTTGACTTCCGGAGCCGATGTCGCAGGTGGTGCCTGCTCAGATGTCGGGGGCGGTGAGGTAGAGCTGGCAGGGCGCCTTCGGGGCTGCCGGCGAAGCCGATTCGTTTGGGTTCTCGTCCCAGATCATCCCGAGCTTGGCCAGCCTGGTGGCGGGCGTCGCCGAGTAGCGCTGTGGAGATGTCAAGATCTCACCGTTTGTTCCGACTCTCGGGTGAACGGTGCCCACAAGCGCCGCAGCCATAGATCGAGAGGGCATGAACATCATGCAGAAGCTTGTGCAAAAGGCCATTGACCAGCTGGTGGAGTCGGGCGCCGAGCTGGGCGTCCAGGTCGCGGTGTACCAGCACGGTGAGCTGGTGGTGGACGCGGTGGCGGGCGTCGCCGATCCGGACAGTGGCCGTCCGGTCACCTCGGACATCCCGTTCTACAGCGCCTCCACCGGCAAGGGTGTGACTGCGACGGTGGTGCACGTCCTCGCAGACCGCGGCGCCCTTGACTATGACACGCCGATCGTGGAGCTCTGGCCCGAGTTCGGCGCCCACGGCAAGAACAAGGCAACCATCCGCCACGCGCTGACCCACTCCATCGGCGTCCCGGCAGTGCCGTCCGACCTCACGGTGCAGGACCTGGCTGATTGGGACAGGATGTGTGCCCTGATCGCCAGCTCCGAGCCCTGGTGGGAGCCCGGGACCAAGACCGGCTACCACGCGATGACCTGGGGCTTCGTGATGGGCGAAATCGTCCGCCGGGCCACCGACAAGCCGATCTCGCAAGTACTCAGGCAGGAGCTGGCGGCTCCGCTGGGCATCGCCGACGAGCTGTTCTTCGGCGTCCCGGAGTCCGAGCTCGGCCGGCTCGCCCGACTCGAGGAGGCGCCCGGTACCGCCGCGATGATGGCAGCGATGCCCGCCGACATGCCGATGGTCAAGGCCACGCCGCCCGCCGTGACCCCCAGCGCCAAATACGGCAACAACCCCGTGGTGCTTACTTCGGACATTCCCTCGGGCGGCACGATGTCCGCCCGCGCGGTGGCCAGGATGTACGCCGCGCTGCTTGGTGAGGTGGATGGTGTCCGGCTGGTCTCGGACGAGCGGCTGCGTGAGGCCACAGCGCTGGCCACGGCCGATGTCGACCAAATGGTCGGCTTCCCGCTGCCGCGTGCGCTGGGCTACAACCTCGGCCGGCCCGGAGCCAACCCGCAGGAGACGCTGAGCGTTTTCGGCATGCCCGGCATGGGAGGCAGCGCGGCGTATGCCGACACCGCGACCGGCATTTCCTTCGCGCTGACCAAGAACCGGTTCTTCCCTGGTCCTTCCGCCGCGGTCGATCAGATCAGCGAGCTGGTCGCGAAGGCCGCCACCAGCTGAGACTCTCCGGTCGGGCCCAGCTGGGGCCAGGCGGTGCGGGCACGGCCGGTCTGCCTCTGGGCCAGTGAGGTCTAGGTGGGCTCGGCCCTGCCGCAGAGCCTGCCCCTTACCGGGGACCTGACCGTGGCCGAGATCCTCGGCATCGCCCCCGTGATCGCCGCGCTGGACGCCATCGAATCGGGGGACGCGAGCGAGGAGCACTTCACCACGATCGGCAACGACTGGGACATCGAGGAGCGCACCCGTGCCCAGCTCGACCGGCTCGGGCTCGGCGACCTCGCGTTCGACCGCACGCTGGCCACGCTGAGCGGTGGCCAGGTCGCCTCGCTCGGCCTGGCCGCGCAGCTCCTCAAGCGGCCCGACGTCCTGCTGCTCGACGAGCCGACGAACAATCTCGACCTCGGCGCGCGCCGCAGGCTTTACGACGTGCTCGGCGACTGGAAGGGCTGCCTGCTCGTGGTCAGCCACGACGAGCGCTTCCTCGCGGAGATCAAGGTGGAACGCTGGCTGGAGCTGTCCGAGGGACGGCTGCTGGAGACCGGGAGGCCTGCTGGTGAGCGACGCGCTGCTTGCCCACGATCTCGTACGGACGCTGGGCACGCGGCACCCGGTCGCTGCAGCGGATCACTCGAACGTCGAGGAAACCGGCGGCTCTGCCTGGATCGTGATCCGGTAGGCCAGCCGAAGGCCCGCCGAGGCATGGGCCGCGTCGCTGACCAAGAGCCAGCGCATCGGCCCGCCTCGCGGGTCCGGCGCGTAACCGGCGTGGACCCGCTCCACCCCGATCGGGAAATGCGTTGACCGAGGCGCGCACCCGGGCTGACACCATGGCCAGCCACACCAGCCCGAGCCCCGCTCCGGCGGTGAACGCCATCACGGTGACCGAGGAGGCGGCGAACCCGGCCAGCACGCCGACCGGCACGACCCGGCAGGCGATCGCCCACCCGCGCTCACCCAGGGCGGCGAGGTGCCGGCGCTCGCGGGTGAGCCTCTGGACCAGTGCGACGCCCAGAAACCACGGGCCCGCGGCGATGCCGCAGGCCAGGAGCATTCGGGTTACGGCTGGTAAGTCAGGTCGAGCACGCCTGTGCCGAAGGTGACCGACCGGGTGAGCTTGAGCGGGATCTGGCCGGTGCCGTCCGGGAAGAGACGGCGGCCGGTGCCCACCGCGATGGGGTGCACCAGCAGTCGCAGCTCGTCGATGAGCCCGGCCCGCAGCAGGGTGTGGGTCAGGGTGATGCTGCCGGTGATATTGATGTTCTTGCCTGGCTGCTCCTTGAGCTCCTTGAGGGCGGTGATGACGTCGCCTTCGATGACGGTCGAGTTCTGCCAGGTGGCCTCCTTGAGGGTGGTGGAGGCGACGAGTTTGCGGATGCCGTTGAGCTGGTCGGCGATCTCACCGCTCTGGTGCGGCCAGACCGCGGCGAACTCCTCGTACGTCGTTCGGCCCAGCAGCAGGGTGTCGGCCTCGGCCGACATCTCGCCGAGCGCGGCGCCCATCTCGTCGCTGAGGTAGGGGAAGTGCCACTCGGTGGGCGCCTCCACGACGCCGTCGAGCGAGATGTACAGCCCAGCCACAATCTTGCGGCTCATATGGTTTCTCCTTCATCGGATTTCTCTGGCGACGCCACGCGGGCGCGGAGCCTGCGCAGCGTCCGGGTGTCCCCGAAGCCGGCCTCGCGCGCGGCGACTTCGGTGATGGCGCCCTGCCGTAGGAGGTGCTCGGCACGTTCCAAACGCAGGGCAGTCTGATAGCCAGGGGGTGAGCCCGGTCGCATAGCGAAACAGCCGGGTCACGGTGCGTTCGCTATAGCCTGCCGCCCCGGCCCGGCGCGATGATCAGCTCGTCGGGTGCCAGGCGCGGCCATGTGGTCTGCGCCCGCAGCGCCAGGTCCTGCGCGCTGAGGACCGGGCCGGCCTCGGCGACGGAGGCGAGGGTGTGCGCGTAGCCCAGGTCGTTAGCGGTGGAGAAGACCAGAGCGGGGCCGGCCACGTCGAGATGGTGCACCTGCGACATGACTCTCAGCAGAACTCCGCCTCGGGCCGCCTTGGTCAGGAGCCCGGGCTCCGGCGGGCTGAAGTGGTGTGTGAATCAGACGGACTTGCGGAACCGGGCGGCGACCAGGGAGATCCAGCCCATCGCGATCATGACTCCCGTGGCGAGCGTCACCGAGCCGGCGTGCTCTCCGCTGATCGCCCAGCCGTCACCCACGATCACAGCCACACCGGCCAGGCGGGAGACGACGGCCATGCCCTGGGCGCCGGTGCGGGTGAAGTACCGGGCGAGGACGAAGCAGGCCGCGGCGAAAGCGATGAACGTCACCGACCCGGCCACCATGTGCATGATGCTGTGCCAGCTCATCGCCGCAGGCGGCCCGGCCGGCGTGCCCACAGGGAAGCCGTCGCCGGGATCCATGACGAAGACGCCCGCTCCGATCATTCCGATGCCGGCGACCCTCGTCAGGCGCGGCACCCAGGTGCCGCCTGGCTTGCCGTACAGGGCCTTGCGGAACCCGAAGGAACCGGCGATGAGCAACGAGCCGACGACCAGGAAGTTGGTGATCTGAATCCACCCGAGCGAGCCGGTGGCGAGCTGGCTGAAGGGATGACGGACCAGGTCGAAGCCCTCGCGGGTGAACGCCTGCGTCAGGGCGACCACCGTCCAGACAGGCATGGCGGCTGCGGCGGCGATGAGCAGCGTGCTGGTTGAAGCGTTGCTGCGGGTGAGGGTGGTGGTCATGTTCCCGGTTCCCTTCGTGGTTTTGCCTATGCGTCGTCCAAGCGATGTGACAGGGAACGCACGAAGGGGAGGCCCGGGAGGCAGCGTGCTCAAGTGGGATCGACCTGGTCAGCCGGTCTGCTCGTCGCGGAACACCGCCTTGACGAGCTGCTGCTTCACCTTCTCGAACGTCTCGGACATGGCGACCAGGTCGAGCTCGGCTTCCCCGGTGGTCACCGAGGCGGTCAGGGTCTTGCTGCCGTCGGGCGTGCTGTACATCAGCGCCGCCCAGCCCCAGAAGTTGCCATTGTGATGGAGGAGGGTGCCGCCACCCTCGGTGCTCTCCACGAACACCCCCAGGCCGTAGCCGATCGTGGGGTCGGGCTTGCGCATCTCGGCCAGCAGCGGGGCCGGCAGGAGCCTGCCGGAGTTCAGCGCGGAGAAGAACGTGTGGAGATCCTCGGTGGTCGAGATCATGTCACCGGCGGCGGAGATCCAGGAGGGGTTGAAGCGGGTGGTGTCGACCGTCTTCCACTGGTCGGCGTCCTGGTAGCGGTAGTAGCCGTGAGCGTGCGGCTCAGGGATCTCCGGTGAGGCGTCCGGCACCACCGTGCCCGACAGGCCGAGCGGGCGCAGGATCCGGTCCTGCATCTCCTCCGCATACGCGCGGCCGGTGACCTTCTCGACCAGGAGTCTGGCCAGCACGTAGTTGGTGTTGGAGTAGCTCCAGCCGGTCCCCGGCTCGAACCGCGCCGGCTTGGACAGCGCCAGCCGTACCAGCTCCTCCGGCTGGTAGGTGTGGAACTGGTTGTCCACCACCCACTCCTTGCCCAGTCCGGGGATCCCCGGCGCGAACGTTCCATCGGGGTAGTACTCGCCGGTGAAGTTGAACACCCCGCTGGTGTGCTGCAGCAGCATCCGCACGGTGATCCGCCGGTCCAGCCCGAACTCGGGCAGGTGGTCGTCCACCGGGGAGTCCAGCCCGACCGTGCCCTCGGCGACCAGCTGCAGCACCAGGGTCGCGGTGAAGGTCTTGCTGGTGCTGCCGATCCGGAACAGCCCGTTCGTCGGCGGCTTGGCGGTCTGGCCCAGCTCGCGCACCCCGGCGCTGCCGACCCACTCACCCTGCTCGTCGTTCACGCGCAGTTGCACCCCGGCGGCCAGACCGGAATCGACGAACTCCTGGATGGCCTTCTGCAGCTCCGGGCGAGCCTGGTCGGTGGTGGTCATGGTGGTGCTCCTTCGAAATGCGGTCCTGCTGGTGCTTCAGAGCATCGCTAACTGCTCTGATATCGGACCGTCACCGTCCTGATACGGCCGCTGACGCCAGCACGCGATCGGCTTCAGTGAGCGGTGCCGACCGGGGTCTGCTGCTGGATCGAGGACGCGGCATGCGCGGCCGGGTGCCCAGTGCCGGGCTCCATGGCATGTATGGATGGTTGACCTTCGCCAGTTCCAAGTGCTGCGGGCCATCGCGGTGAACGGCTCGCTGGCGTGCGGGTCGGTGCCTTCACCACGGCCGCGACGAAACTGCTTCCGCGCCCGCTGCGGCGGGCGACCGCGGGCAGCGGGGGGCGGATCGAACTGATGGAGGCAGAGCCGCTTGACCTGCTCACGCAGGTCCGGGCCAGGTCGCTGCACTGCGCGCTGATCTACGACGTCGCTGGCGCGACGCCGCGCTACGGGGCGGACCTGCAGGTGGAGACCCTGTTCGACGACCCCTTCCGTCTGCGCTGCCCGCAGACCATGATTCTCCAGGACCCGTGGACATCGGCCTGCTCGCGAACGAAGGTTGGATCATCTCCACGGGAGACTACGACCCCAGCGATCAGACCCTGTTCGCCACGTGTCAGTCCCTTGGCTTCCGGCCGCGCATCGCGCTCCGGACGGACAACTGCCGTACATGATCAGGAGCTCCGCAAATGTTCGGCCATCGTGTCGCTGACCGGAATGGTGGTCGGCAGCTGCGGGCTTTCGAAGTAACGGGCCTTGTGTTGGCGTAGTAGCGCGTCCCCGTGCTCCGGCCAGGAGAATCCCTTCTTCTTGAGGAGCTTCTGGAAGACCACGCCGGCCTTGTCGGGTTCCGGATCAGCCAGGAGCCTGATGGCTGCGGGTGAGATGTCGTCCTCGTACAGGTAGGAACGCAGGGTCTCGCGGTAGCGGCGCCTGTTGATCAGGCGCGGGTCCGCGAACAGTTCCTGGAGAAGGCCGAAGTCCAGGTAGAGGCTGATGCCCGTTTGCGGATCGAAGTGGATCGCCACGGTCTCGGACTCCAGCATCTCGTCCGAAAACGCGAGAACGGGCGGGGCGGTGGTTTCGGCGCCTGGGCCTGCTCGGTCCACGATGGCCTGGCAGAACGTGGCGAGGCGCGCGGGCAGTTCTTCACCCGGGACGACGATGTACTCCGCGCCGAAGAGTTCGATGAAGACCGCTCGCTGCTCGGCCAGCAGACGGCGAGCCGTGGCGAGTTTGTCCGGGTTGCGGAATACGGCTGCGGCGTTGCGCAGACCGAACTCTGCGGCCTCGGTGAGCATCTGGCCACGGGCTGTGGCGGGGAAGACGCTGATGTGCGCACTGACCATCCAGTCCGCGCCGAGCGGGACCAGGCGGCAGATGAGGAACATGCCCTTCCTGATCGGGCGGAAGGCACGCCTGCCCATGTTGGACCGGGCGCGGTAAGTGAGCTCGTCGACGAGGTTGAACAGGATGACCGCGTCCTTGTCCTTCCCGCGGACCTCGAAGATCCCCTCGACCACATCTCTCCAGCCAAGGACCATGGCGCGCTCCTGCGGGCTCAGGTCCGGACGGGCGAGCAGAAAGCGGTCGATCACCGTCTCCCCGGAGGCCAGTCGGTGCTCCAGGGCGAAGTGATCGATGACCCTGCTCGCGGTGGCCTCGTCCTCGACGAAGCCATCTGGATGGCTCAGCTCGAAGACCCTGTTCAGCTCCCGGGAGAATCGCGGCGATAAGGCGAAATCAACCAGTTGCCCCTTGAGCGTCGCGGCCTGCTCGATCATGTCCATCAGTGTCGCCGTTTCTTGCGCGAGCCCACGCTCTTACCGGGCTTCTTCGGTTTCCTGGGTTTGCGTTCGGGCGCCCATGAAGCGGTCCTGACGCCACCGGGGTCACCCGGTGCCGCAGCCGACGGCGCGGGCGGCGGTGCCGAGACAGCGGGCGCCTTCGGCCAGCTCGGCCGTGCTCGCGGCGGCGGCGAAGCCCAACCGGAGATAGGCGTCCGTGGGTTCTGCGGGAAAGTAGCGGCTGCCGGAGTTGACGGCCACGCCGTGGGCCCGTGCCGCGTCGGCCATGGCGGAGTCGTGGCACCCGGGCGGAAGCTGGACCCACAGGTGCAGTCCTCCGGCCGGGACCCGGGTGAGCGTCCAGCCGGGAACCTCGCGGGCGAGGGCCTCAGCCAGCACCGCGCAGCGTTCCCGCAGCGCCGTGGACAGGGCCTGCAGGTGCCGTTCCCAGGCCGGTGTGCTGACCAGCTCGACGGCCGCCTCCTGCAGGGGCCGGGCGATGAAGAAGTCGTCGACGTAGCGCATCCCCATCAGCCGCCGCATCACCGGGCCACGGGCGATCACCGCGCCGATGCGCAGGCTCGGCGACGCGGGCTTGGTCAGCGAGGTCAAGTGAACCACCGTGCCGTGGCGGTCGTCGGTGACCAGCGCGGGCGGCACCGGCCGGCCGTGGCCGAGGTGCCGGGCGAAGTCGTCCTCGATGAGGAAGGCCCCCGCGGCCCGCGCCACATCGATGATCTGGCCGCGCCGGACAGGCGCGAGCACCGTGCCGGTCGGGTTGTGGAACGTCGGCTGGCAGTAGAGCAGGCGGGCACCGGTCATGGCGAACGCGTCCGCCAGCAGCTCGGGACGGATGCCGTCCTCGTCCATCGGGACGGGCACGGGCCGCAGACCGGCCGCCCGTGCGGCGGCCAGCGCGCCGGCATAGGTGGGCGACTCCATCAGGATCGGGCTGCCCGGTGCGGCGATGGCCCTGAACAGCATTGACAGAGCCCCCTGGCCACCCCCGGTGACCAGCACGTCCTCGGGACTCACCGTGCTCCCCGCCTGCCTGGCGAAGATCGCGCGCAGCGGCGCCAGGCCCGCCGTCGGGGCGCGGTGCCACGCGTCCGGCCGGCGCGCCGCCCGAGCCAGGGCCGCGCCCAGCGCCCGGGTCGGCTGGAGCGTCTCGTGCAGGTAGCCCCCGGCCATCGTGATGCCCCCTTCAGGCAGGGGGTGGGACGCCTCGACGGCATGGGCCGGATCGAAGTCGCGCCCGGCCAGCGCCACCGCCTGCCAGGAGGTGTCCGGGGCGTCGTCCTGCGACCTGGCGACACGCGGGGCCACGAACGTGCCGCTGCCGGGGCGCGTGACCACGGCCCCCTCGGCGGCCAGCGTGGCGATGGCCCGCGACACGGTGCCCGGGCCGACCCGATAGCGCTGGATCAGCTCCCGGCTGCTCGGCAGGCGGTCGCCGGGCGCAAGCCCGGCCAGCAGCGCGCGCAGGCTGGTGACCAATTCGCCAGAAGTGCTACTGTCTGACATGAGAGATAACAGTAGCACTTCTGTCCACACCTCGGAACCACTACTGGACGTCGCGGCACTGCGCGCCGATACCCCGGGCTGCGAGAAGGTCGTCCACTTCAACAACGCGGGCTGCGGCCTGCTGGCGGCTCCGGTGCTGTCCGCGATGCTCGACCACCTCAACCTGGAAGCGGTCATGGGCGGCTACGAGGCCTCGGCCGCCCGCGCCGAGCAGGTGCGCGGCTTCTACACCGAGATCGCCGCCCTGATCAACTGCGCGCCCGGCAACATCGCCTTCGCCGGCAGCGCCACCCACGCCTATGCCACCGCGCTGTCCTCCATTCCGTTCGAGGCCGGCGACGTCATCCTGACCACCCGCAACGACTTCATCTCCAACCAGATCGCGTTCCTGTCCCTGCGCAAGCGGTACGGCGTGCAGATCGTGCACGCCCCCGACACACCGGAGGGCGGCGTGGACGTGGCCGCGATGGCCGAGCTGATGCGAACGCACCGCCCCAGGCTGGTCAGCGCCACCCACATCCCCACCAACTCCGGCCTGGTCCAGCCGGTCGCCGAGATCGGCAGGCACTGCCGCGAGCTGGATCTGCTGTACCTGGTCGACGCCTGCCAGTCGGTCGGCCAGTATTCCGTCGACGTGGAAGAGATCGGGTGCGACCTGCTCACCGCGACCTGCCGCAAGTTCCTGCGCGGCCCGCGCGGCACAGGCTTCCTGTACGTGTCCGACCGCGTCCTGCAGGCCGGTTACGAACCGCTGTTCATCGACATGCACGGCTCCCGCTGGGTCGAGCCCGGCCGGTACCAGCCCGCCGAGTCGGCGGCCAGGTTCGAGGAGTGGGAGTTCCCCTACGCCTCCGTGCTCGGCTGCGCCGCCGCCGCACGCTACGCCCGCGAGGTCGGCGTGGACGCCATCGCCCGCCGTACTCCCGCACTGGCGGCCCGGTTGCGCGGCCTGCTCGACGCCATCCCCGGGGTGCGCACGCTCGACCGCGGACCTGAGCTGGGAGCCCTGGTCACGTTCGAGATCGCGGGCTGGGAGGCGCTGCCGTTCAAGGCGGCGATGGACGGTCGGGGCATCAACTCGGCGCTCAGCTTCCGCGAGTTCGCGCAGTTCGACTTCGGCGACAAGGACGTCGACTGGTGCCTGCGGCTGTCGCCGCACTACTACAACACCGATGAGGAAATCGACCTGGTCGCCGCCACCGTCGCCGAGCTCGCGGGTCGCTGATGACCGAGACCCTCGCGCCACCCGCGCCACAGGCGGAGAGCCTGTGGCGCAACGGCGACTTCCTCAGGTTCTGGCTCGGCGAGAGCGTGTCGCTGCTCGGAACCCAGGTCACCAACCTCGCGTTACCCCTGACCGCCATCAGCGCGTTCGGCGCCACGGACGAGCAGGTCGGGATCCTGCGGTTCCTGCAGCTCGTTCCCTTCCTCGGACTCGCTCTGCTGATCGGAGTGTGGACCGACCGGGTCCGTCGCAGGCGCGTCATGCTGGCCGCCAACCTCGTCAGGATGTCCCTGCTGGCACTCGTACCGGTCCTGTACTGGTGCCACGCACTGAACCTGCCGGTGCTGCTGGCCATCGGATGCGCCGTCGGCATCGCGTCGGTGTTCTTCGACGTGAGCTGGATGTCCTACGTGCCCACCCTGGTGAAGAGCCCGACCCGCTACGTCGAGGCCAGCGCCAAGCTGAGCGCCAGCTCCTCAGCGGCCGACGTGGCCGGTCCCGGGATCGCCGGTGTGCTGGTGTCGGCGTTGGGCGCACCGGTGGCCCTGGTCGTGGACGCGGCCTCGTACGTCGTGTCCGTGGTCTCGCTGCTGCTGATCCGCACACCCGAACCACGCCCGCAACCCGCCGCCAAGCGGCACGCGTTGACGGAGCTGCGCGACGGGCTGCGCTGGGTGCTGGGCGACAGGATCCTCCGCGCTCTGGCACTGATCGGGTTCTGCTGCAACTTCTCGATGATCACCGTGTGGACCATATTCCTGCTGTACGGCACCCGCGACCTCCATCTCCCCTCGACGACGCTCGGCGGCATCTTCGCCGCCGCCTCCGTGGGCGGACTGATCGGCGCGGTGATCTCCGGACGGGTCATCAGACGCTTCCCGCTCGGGCGCGTCTACCTGATCGCGCAGTCAGCGCTCCTGCTGGGCCCGACGCTGATCGTCACGGCCGCCGGGCCCCTGCCGGTGATGATCGGCATGTTCGTCCTTTCCTTCTTCACCACGTACCTGGGCCTGGGCGTGGCCGGAGTCATCATCGTCAGCCTGCGCCAGGCCAGCACGCCGCAGTCGATGATGGGGCGGATGACGGCGGTGTTCAGGACGCTGCTGTTCGGCGGCGGCGCCCTTGGCGGCCTGTCCGCCGGTCTCCTCGCCGGTCAGCTCGGCGCCAGGGGCGCGCTCACCGTGGCCGCGATCGGTTCGGCCACCGTTGTCATCGGACTCGTGGTCTCCCCGGTCAGCAGGCTGCGCACCCTGCCGACGACGCCTATCTCGTGATCAACCCTCCTGAAACACTGAGGAAGCACATGTTCGACCGTCTGCTCTACCGCGGCCCCTCGCTCGAGGTCCTGCACGAGGAGTACGCCAAGAAGGGGCGCCTGGACGAGCGGGCACCGCTCATCGCCGTCCACGAGATCCGTATCGAGGCTCCCGTCGAGCGGGTGTGGAAGCTGCTGAGCGACCCTGCCGGATGGGGACTCCTGGACCCGGCCATCCGTGACATCAGGCTGGACTCCACCGTCGCCGTGGACGCCGGCTTCACCTGGAAGAACGGTATGGCGCGGATCAAGTCACGCTTCGCCGTCATCCAACCCCGGCGGGAGATCACCTGGACCGGCGTGTCGGCGGGCGCCCACGCCGTGCACCGGCACCTGCTGGAGGAGACCGCCGACGGCGCCACGCAGGTCAGGACCGAGGAGTCCATGGGCGGGCCCCTCCTGGTCCTGTTCTTCAACAACGCCAAGCTCCAGGCGACGCTGGAGAAGTGGCTCGCCGGGCTCAAGAGGGCGGCCGAGGCATGAGGATCGCCAGGCCGGGTCCGGTCGCCGACCGGGACTGGACCCCGCTCACCGTCGCCAACGCGGGGCTGGCCTTCGCCCTGGAAATGGGCATGCTGGCCGCGTTGTGCTACTGGGGGATCAAGACCGGCAACGGTCCCGTCCAGCGGACGCTGCTGGCTGTGGGCGCGCCGGTCCTGGCAGGCGTGGTGTGGGCGCTGTTCCTCGCCGCCGGAGGACCGATGGTGCCGCTGCCACTCGCCGCGGAGATCGTCGTCAAGCTGGCGACGCTCGGGACGGCCGCGCTCGCCCTCTACGACGGCGGGCTCACCACCCTGGCCATGGTCTTCGGTTGCCTTTCTGTGGCGAGCGTCGCCGTGGAGTACACCGCCGGCTGAGCCGGGCAGGCGTCAGCGCCTGGCGTGAGCGGCGAAGAAGCCCCAGATGACCGCCGTGGCGTCGAGGGCCTTGGACGGAGGGTCGGCCCGCTCACGGACGACCTCTCCGCCCGGCCACGAGTGCCCGGCTCGCTCGTCGATCAGTTGGACGGGCAGTGTCCGTCGAGGGCGCTGAGGACGGCGTTGATGAACACCGGCGTCTTCGGCTCGTCGGCATGCTGCACGTTCGGGAACTCGGCCCTGCACCAGGTGCCGGCGATGACGTCGTTGCGGGTCTCGTCGAGCGAGCTCGTGAGCAGCGTGTACCGGACCGGGTCCGGGGTCGGGTCGCCGCTGTTGAGCTTCTTGATGAAGGCGCTGGTCGGGCACATCTGGCCGCCCTGGGTGGGTTGCAGCAGGCAGGCGGGCCAGTAGCCCAGCTGTCCGGTGCCCATCGAGACGTAGCTGAGCGTCTTGTCCGCGCCGCCGAGGAATTTCAGGTAGTAGCGCGCGGACAGCCCTCCCATGCTGTGCCCCACCAGGCTGACCTTGGCGCCGCCGTGCTCCTGCCGTGCCTGCTCCACGAGGTTGGCGATGGCCTGGGCGTTGGCGACGTTCTCGTCGCCGGGAAGGGCGATCGCGTACGTCGGATATCCGGCCTGCTCCAGCGCCGTCTTCATCTGGTCGAAGTCGGCGGGCGTCCCGTGCCAGCCGTGGACCAGGATCACCGGTTCGCGCTGCGCGGCCATGACCGGCTGAACGGTGCACGACCCGGTCAGCAAGGTGAAGGCGGCGATCAGGAGCGGTCGTCTCGAGAGCATGGGCGCACCTCTGATTTCAGTTACCTAGTACTCGGTAAGTGAACGCGCTATGTTTAGCACCATGAACCGAGCCGGGCAAGCCCCCAGCAGACGGGAACGCGCCCGCCAGCGGCGCGAGGAGATCATCACCGTCGCCGCAGGGATGTTCGCCCGCGGCGGCTACCGTGGCACGTCGCTGGCCGACGTCGCGGCCGAGGCGGGCATCACCCAGCCCGGCCTGCTGCACCACTTCGGCAGCAAGGCGGGCCTGCTGCTCGCGGTGATCGAGCGGCGCGACAGCGACAGCGAGGCGTTCGCGATGGAACTGCTGGGCATGGAGCCCTCCGGGGTGCTGAGAGCCATGCCGGAGTTCGCACGCCGCAACAAGGAACGGGCCGGGCTGGCCAAGCTGTTCACCGTGCTGGTGGCCGAGAGCCTGGAACCGGACTCACCCGGTCACGAGCACTTCGTCGAGCGCTACCGCGCGATGCGCGCGATCGTCGCCGAGAACATCCGTTCCGCCCAGGCCGCCGGTGTCACCCGCCAGGACATCGACCCGGTGGCCAAGGCGACCGAGATCATCGCGACCCTCGACGGACTGCAGACGCAGTGGTTGCTCGACCCCGACGCCGTCGACATCGTCGCCGGCGTCGAGTCCTACGCACGTACGCTGGAACGCGACCTGGCCTGCCCCGAGCGATGACCCGTCAGGACAGCCGGTGCGGTGAGACGACCCATGTCAATACCTGCCACAGCGGCCCTGAGCAGGGCCGATGAGGCTGTCCTCTTCTCGATCATGTCACGCCCAAATGTGCGGGCGGTGGGAATCGCACGGCATGTCGAGCTCGTTGTGATTGATGTGCTCGCCTGGCGACAGGCGCCGTCGTCTGTTCGGCTGCCGTCGCCACTACGCCTTGCTACCATCCCCTGATCAACCGCTGTGCCAGGAGTGTGTATGACCGACCGCCTTACCGCCGCGATGATCAGTCAGGCGGCCGAACGGTTGCGGCCGGTGGTGCGTCGTACCGCGCTGGAGCCGAACCAGCGGCTGTCTGACCTGCTCGGCGGTCAGGTGCTGCTCAAGCGCGAGGACTCGCAGGTCTGTCGCTCCTACAAGGTGCGCGGCGCGTTCAACCTGATCGCTTCGCTCACGGAGGAGGAGCGCCGGCGTGGTGTGGTCTGCGCGAGCGCGGGCAATCACGGGCAGGGCGTAGCGTTCGCCTGCGCGCGTCTGGGGATCAGCGGTCGCGTGTACGTCCCGTCCACTACGCCGCGGCAGAAGCGTGAGCGCATCGCGGCGCTCGGCGGCGACCGGGTTGAGGTCGTGGTCGGCGGCGGAACCTATGACGAGGCGAGCACCGCCGCGCACGCCGACAGCGAGCAGACCGGTGCGATCTACGTGCATCCGTTCGACGACATCCGGACGATGGCCGGGCAGGGCACAGTGGGTCTGGAGATCCTTGCGCAGTCCACGGAGGCGCCGCACACCGTGGTCGTCCCGGTCGGTGGCGGCGGCCTGATCAGCGGAATCGCCGTCTGGCTACGCGAGCACGCACCCGGCACCCGCATCGTGGGCGCCGAACCCGCCGGAGCGGCAAGCATGCGCGCCGCCCTTGACCACGGCGGGCCCATCGCCCTGCCCGAGTTGGACACCTTCGTGGACGGCGCCGCCGTCGGAAGGGTGGGAGACGCCACGTTCCCGCTGGTCAAGGACTTGGTCGATGAGGTCGTCGCGGTCGATGAGGGTGCGGTCTGCACCGAGATGCTGGATCTCTACCAGACCGATGGCATCATCGCCGAGCCCGCCGGAGCTCTCGCGGGAGCGGCAGCCCGCGAGCTCCTGCCGTACTCCTCCGGAGGGCCGGTGGTGTGCGTCGTATCAGGCGGCAACAACGACGTCAGCCGGTACAACGAGGTGCTGGAGCGCTCCCTCGTGCACATCGGGCTGCGCCACTACTTCCTGGTGACCTTCCCGCAACGCCCCGGCGCCCTGCGCCACTTCCTGGACGAGGTTCTGGGCGAGGGCGAGGACATCATCGTCTTCGAGTACGTCAAGAAGAACAACCGCGAAACCGGCCCGGCGCTCGTCGGCATCGAACTCGAGCGGGCCGGCGACCTCGACAGTCTCCTGTTCCGCATGAAGGCCAGCCCGCTGACGGTGGAGCGCATCCCACCCGGCTCGCCACTGTTCACCTTTCTTCTCTGATTCCCGTGTGTCACGGGGAACCGCGACTCGCCGCTGTCCAGCTACGAGGGTGATTTCGCCACTGGCTGGGACGCGGACGCGGCGGAGTGGCCGCTCGTTAATGATCGGAAGTGGCTCTCGACACCGGGCCCCGCTGCGCGCCTAGTGTCGAGCCATGATGAGTGTTTCCCCTGACTACACGCATGTACGCAAGCGGCTCTCGGCGGGCGAAGGCATCGAGCTACCCGGCGTCCGCTTCAAGTGGTACGACCTCCACCGGGAGGGCCGCGAGATCGGCGACGAAGTGCGGAAGGAGGCACGCGAGTTCCTCCGGGCAGAGATCGGCGGGATCACTCCCACGGGCGATCTCGGCTTCGTCATCCTGCACCGCGTCGGCGACGCTTATCTCCTGCTCGTATGCACGTGGCTGAACGACAACGAGTTGTGGGAGACGGTCTACCTCAAGGATGCGGCGGGGTTCGAGCTCATCCCGTTCGGAGAAACAGCCAAGGGGACCTACTGCGTGTGGGAGTTGGGCGCCATCCTGCACGAGCAGCAGGCCTGGATTCGCTACCTGTTGTCCTCTCGGGACACCGAGGCCGGACGCGCCTACCTCGCCGACCGGCACCCCGGCGGCCCGATCTGACGCTCGGCGTAGCCGTCGTGCCACGGACTCGCCTTCAGCTACGAGGGTGATTTCGCCGCTGGCTGGGACGCGGACGCGCCCTGGACCTGTCGTCGGCTGTTGGCCCTCGAGTAGCCGTAGTAGAGGACAGTCGCCACGACGAGGCCGATGATCCAGGAGATGTCGGCGCCGCCGAGGCGCTCGGCCAGCGGGCCGGTGTACAGCGGTGTGTTGATGAACGGGATCTGCAGGGCGATGGCGATCAGGTAGGTGACGATGGCCGGCCGGTTGACCAGACCGTACGTGCCGCGAATCTTGAACAGTTCGCCGATGTCGTAGTTGCCGCGGCGGATGAGGTAGTAGTCGGTGAGGTTGATCGCGGTCCACGGCACCAGCAGGTACAGCAGGAACAGCGTGATGCTTTCGACGGTGGTGAGAATGTGTCCGTTGGCCAGCAGAATCCCGGCGGTGACCAGCACTGAGGTGAGGAGGATGAAGACGGTTCGGACGCGGGCGTTCGCGGCGCCATGGCCTTTGGCGGAGATCGCGCTCATCGCGCTGAGGTACATGCCGTAGTAGCCGTACGCGCCGGCGGGCACGACACCGATGAGGATGGCGAGCAGGATGACCGGACCCAGGCCGGGAACCAGGTGGCTCAGCATGCCGATGGCGTCGTCGCCTACCTGTTGGGCGCTGATGGTGGCGGCCAGGGCGCCGAGGATCATCACCCATGACGCGCCCAGGGCGGAACCGGCGTACGTCCACAGGAACGTGGTGCGGGACGGCGTGTCCTCGGGCATGTAGCGGGAGTAGTCCGACACATACGGCGCCCAGGTGAGCTGCCAGGACACGAAGATAGAGATCGCGAGAAGGATGTTACCGAATGTCGGCGCGGGGCCGCTGGGCACGTGCGCGGGCAGATGGGCTCCGAGCGCGAAGGTGAGGATCACGAACACGACCGCCGACAGAATGCTGACGACCCGGGTGGACAGATGGATGACCTTGTACCCGACGATCGCGATGACCGCGGGGATCGCGACCTGGATGACCACCGAGACGGTCAGCGGGATATGCGCCCAGTGAGCCAGTGCCTGGCCGGTGATCACACCGCCTTCGACAGCGAAGCCGAGGTACATGGCGAGCACCATCGCGACGGGTAGCAGGGCGCCAAGGAACCCGAACTGAGCTCGGCTCTGGATCATCTGCGGGACGCCGAGGCGGGGGCCTTGGATGGAGTGGTAGGCCATGAAGAGGCCACCGACGAGGTTGCCGATCAGGATGCTGGCGATCGCCCAGGTCAGGTTCAGCCCGACGGTCACCGCGAGGACGCCGGTCACGAAGCCGGTGATCTGGACGTTGCTGGAAAACCAGATCGTGAACAGGTGCCAGGGTTTGCCGTGGCGTTCCTCGGCGGGGATGTAGTCGATGGAGTGTCTCTCGATTGTTTGCGTTCGCTCCATGATCAGGTCTCCAGGGGGACGATGGCCTGGTGCGCGGCGGCGCGGGCGATGGCGGACAGGGCTTGGATTTCACGCGAGTCGTCCGCAACCGGTGCGTCCTCGGCGGAGAACTTCGCGACCAGCACGTCGGTTACCGGGTCAAGCCAGAGATACTGGCCGAAGATGCCGACGCCGTAGAAGCTGCCGTGATCGTCGACCGGCACCCACCACTGGTTCTTGTAGGTGCCGTGGCGGGCGGCGTCGGGTTCCTCGTCGGTGTTGAACTGGCCGCCGCTCCGAGTGCGGTCGATCCAGGAAGCCGGGATGACGGCCTGGCCGTCGCGATATCCGCGGTCGAGCACGAGGCGCCCGAACCGGGCCAGGTCCCGTAGCCGCATCCCCATCCCCGCGCACGCGTAGGGGGTGCCGAACTCGTCGACGGTGATGAAGGCGTCGGCTTCGGCGCCGATGCGCGACCAGATGTAGCGCGTCATCAGCTCTCGGTAATCCAGGCCCGCAGCGCGTTCGAGAACCCAGGCGAGCACGTCGGTGGTGCCTGAGCAGTACTGGAAGCCCGCTCCGTGTGTACCGGCGCCACGAAGTCCTGCCAGGAACGGGCGGGTTCCCGCGACATCACCTGGCCGGCGGGGCCGCCACCCTGCGGCGCGATCGCCCGCGTGAACCTCCGCGTCCGGGTTCAGGTAGGTCATGTCATAGTGCGGCGCCGCCGTCATGTCCAGCAGCTGCTGTACGGCGGCGCCGCCGAACGAGCCCCCGGCCAGCTCGGGGACGTACCGGGACGTTGGCGAGGCCAGGTCGATGAGGCCCTCCTCGACGAGGCATCCGGCGAGCATCCCGCAGAAGGACTTGGAGATCGACATGACGATGTGCCGCGTCGCGGGCGTGAATTCATCGACGTAGCGCTCAAACACGATCTGCTCGCCGCGCATCACCAACAGGGCGTCCGTGCGGGTACGCGCCAGGAACTCCTCCCCGCTGATCTCCGCGCCGTCGACCCACGGCAGGGCGAGGGTGCTCCACTCCAGCGGCTCGTCGGCAAAGCCGAACTCACGTGTCGGGCCGTCACCGCGCGACAGGAGAGCGCAGGGCACCAGTTGCTCCACGTGGTGCAGGCCGTGGCGGTGGTAGGGCGGCGTCACCCAGTCGCGGTTCATGCCGACGATGGTGACTCCCGGTCTATTCCCATGTCCAAGACCTAGTGTTCGGCAGTATCCATGCCTGACGGGCATAATGAGTCGCCATGGAGCTGCGTCACCTGCGGTACTTCCTCGCTGTGGCCGAGTGCGGGACGGTGACGGCGGCTGCCGCTCGCCTTCACGTGGCGCAGCCGGCGATCTCGCGGCAACTCCATCGGCTGGAACGCGATCTCGGCGTGGAATTGTTCACCCGAAACGGGCCGCGCCTTGTGTTGACGCATGCTGGGCGCCAGATGCGCGACGTAGCCGCCGATATCGTGACCCGGGCCGACCGGGCAACCATGGTCGCGCAACAGATGGCAGGCGGGCTGTTGACCCGTGTGGTGGTCGCCGCGGCGCCGACCACGATCGAGTACGTCCTGGCGCCGTTCGTGGCCACGCTTTCCTCGAGCGACCCGTTCGTTTCCGTCGACTCGGTCGCCCCTGATGCCGTTCACGAAGCGGTACTGGCCGGGCACGATTTGGGCGTGGCCGCGACAGCGCCCCCGACTGGTCGGCTGGTCTGGACGCGCCTGACCAGCGTGCCGCTGCGCGCCTACGTGGCACCTGATCACCCATGGGCTCGGCGACGAACTGTGCCGCTGGAGGAATTGGTGCATGAGCCGCTTCTCGTCCCGCCGGCCACCGACCCGACCCGCCGCGTGCTGGACGAAGCCGTTGCCCGGGAACAGCTGCGCTATGACAGGTACGAGCAGATCGCCTGGCCACCGCTGAGCCAAGCCCTTGCCGCGGCGGGACGCGGCGTCTCGGTCGTCACGAACCTCGAGCAGTTCGGAGCCCGCCCGATCTTCGTCACCGACCACCGTGCCCAGAAGGTCCTGCTGACCATCCATGCCTGCTGGGACCCCGACCACTACGCCGCGCCCGCGCTGGCGGAATTCGTCGCCCGCCTGGCCACTTTCGCCGACACCGAGGTCCGGGAGGCAGCCCACTCGGTCAGTTAGCGCTGTGGTGCCGGGAGCGCGGACACCGTGCCGCTGTCGGGAAAGCGGTCGGGCGAGATCACCACGGCGTACGTGGGCGCCTTCTTCGACCAGCACCTACACGGCGAACACCAGCCGCTGCTGGACGCCCCGTCCCCCACCAACCCCGAAGTTGCCTTCCAGAACCCCTAAGACCGGATTCAGACACCAACCGCCAGAGCCGCGCACGCCGGTGCCGGTGTCCTGCCCCAATGAGGGGCTCCGTTGCGATCCGGCGATGGCGGGATGAGCGTGCCAAGATGTCGGCCTCGCTGGTGGGGACGACGCGCTGATCTTCGAAGATCTACATAGAGGCGGCCACCGCCTCCGGAGTGAGCGTCGACGTCAAGATCAGCAGGTAGAGGGCCGCAGGGCTCCGGGGCTCTGAAATACCGAAAAATCCGGGGTTGTGGTGGATTGCGGGGCGCTTGACAGCCCCCGGTCAACGCCCGCCCGAGGTGTCGAGATGCGGCCCGCTCAAGAATCGGCACCTCTATTGCGCCGACCACACGTCTCCCCGGAGAAGTGCATGTCAAGGATCCTTCCGCCCCGGACCGGCGTGCACGGGCCGTCTCGTGATAAACCACACCAGCTCCTCCTTGTCGTAAGATCAGGCGACTTCATGAGGGTGGTAGGGCTGTGGACATCCGTGTGCTGGGCCCGCTGGAGGTCGTCGGCGACGACGGGCGGTCGTGTCAGATCAGCTCGCCGAAGCTGCGGGCGCTGGTGAGTGCGCTGGCGCTGGCAGAGGGTCGGCCGGTGGCCCCGGGCGCGCTGATCGACCGGTTGTGGGGCGATGAGTCGCCGGCCGAGGCGATGGCGTCGCTTCACTCGTACGTGTCCAATCTGCGCCGCCTGCTGGAGCCCGGGCGCCAGGCCAGGGCGCGGAGCAGCCTGCTGACGTTTGGGCCGGTGGGTTACACGCTGGCGATCGATCCGGAGCAGGTGGACTCGACGCGGTTTCTGCGCCTGGTCCAGCAGGCCGAGCAGGCGGCCGAGCCCGCCGAGGCGGAGCGGCTGGCGGGCGAGGCGCTGGCGCTGTGGCGCGGCGAGCCGTACCCGGACCTGGACGATCAGGCGTATGTGACCGCTGTCAGGGTGCGGCTCACCGAAGCCCGAGAGCGGGCCCGAGAGCTACGGGTGAGCGCGGTCATTCAGCAGGACCGCCACGGCGAGTTGCTGGGCGAGCTGGAGGCCCTGACGTACGAGCACCCGCTGCGCGAACGGCTTTGGGCGCTGCGGGCGCTGGCGCTCTACCGCAGCGGCCGCCAGGGCGAGGCCCTGGAGACGCTGCGCACGGCCCGCCGGATCCTGGCCGAGGAGCTCGGCATCGACCCGGGCAAGGAGCTGCGCGCACTGGAACGCGACATCCTCGACCAATCCCCCGCGTTGTCCCCCCACCGGCCGCCACCGCCGTCCGAGCCGCGGGTGGCCGAGCGAGGGCTCACCGGCCGGCAGGAGGAATTGGCCGCGCTGGACGGCCTGCTGGAAGCGGCGGCGGCGGGCCGGCCGGGGTTCTCGCTGATCACCGGGGAGCCGGGGATCGGCAAGACGCGGCTGACCGAGGAGCTGGTGAGCCGGGCCCGTGACCGGGGTTTCACGGTCGCGGTGGGGCGGTGCGCGGCGACGGAGGGCGCCCCGGCATTCTGGCCGTGGGTGACGGTGCTGGAGGGGCTGGCCGACACGCTGCCTCCGCTGCCCGCCGACGTGCGCGCCAACCTGCCCGGAGTCGGCTCCGCGACCGGGACCGACCCCGAGGGCGCGCGGTTTCGCACCTACGAGGCGGCGGCGCGGGCGCTGACCGCGGGCCGGCGGCCGATGCTGGTGGTGCTGGACGACCTGCACTGGGCGGACCGGTCCTCGCTGCGGCTGCTCGGCTACCTGGCCGAGTACGTGCTCGACGGCAGGCTGGCCCTGGTGGGGACGGCACGCGACTGGCCGCCGCCGCAGGGCGCGCTGGCCGAGGCGTTCGAGGCGCTGTCGCGCCGGCAGGCGGTGCGACTGCCGCTGTCCGGCCTTTCGGCCTCCGACCTGGCCGGACTGGCCCCGGCGGGCACAGACGTGAAGGCGCTCCGGGACCGCACGAACGGCAATCCGTTCTTCGTCACGGAGCTGATGCGTTACCTGGAAGGCGGATCGCCCGGCAGCGGCACATTGCCGCTGGGCGTGCGGGACGTCGTGCTCGGCCGGGTGAACCGGCTGCCCGAGCCGTCCGCCGCGTTGTTGCGGGTGGCGGCGGTGGCCGGGCGGGAGTTCGACGTGACGATCGTGGCCGAGGCCGCCGGGCTCGACCTGGACACGGCGCTGGACCGGCTGGAGCCGGCCATGGCCGCGCACCTGGTCGCGGAGGGGCGGCCCGGCCGGTTCCTGTTCGTGCACGCGCTGGTGCAGGAGGCGCTCATCGAGGTGGTGCCGGTGCTGCGCCGGGCCCGGCTGCACGCCGCCGTGGCCACCGCGATCGAGTCGCGTACCGGTGGCTCGGCCTCCGACCGGCTGGCCGCCGCCGCGCACCACTGGTTCCAGGCGATCCCCGCGGGCCACATCGCGCGTGCCTGGCGGGCGGCGTGGGGGGCAGCCGAGGAGGCCAAGCGGTTGCGCGCGTACGACGTGGCTGTCGAGCTGCTGGAGCGGGCCGAGCGGGTGGCCGAGGACGACCCCGGGCTGGGCGAGTCCGAGCGGATGGACCTGCTGTTCGCGCTGGCCGAGGCCAGGTTCGGGGCGGGCGACTCGCTGGGGCAGGAGGCTGAGCTGACGCGGATCCGCCGCCTGGCCAGGCAGGCGGGCGACCGTCGGCGCTGGATCGAGGCCGCGACCGGGTACGGCGGACGCATCCTGCAACCCTGGAAGGTCTACGGCGACTACGACGCCGATCTGCTGGCGGACCTGATGGAGCTGGCCGCCGACGAAGGCCTGGAGCCGCCGGCCCGGGCCCGGGTGCTGGCCTGCCTGGCGCTCCAGGCGTACTACCAGCCAGGGCGGGACCCGGCGGAGCTGGACCGGTGGAGCGCCGAGGCGGCGCGGCTGGCCCGCCAGGAGAACGACGCGACGCTGCTGGGCCGCGTGTTGTTCGCCCGATACTACGCGCTGCTCGATCCGGACTCGGTGTACCAGCGGCTGGAGGCGGGCGAGGAGATGGCCCGCGCCGGGCTGGAGGCGGGCGACGACGAGCTGCGTACGATCGGGCTGGTCTGTCAGGGTGGCACGCTGCTGGAGCTGTGCCGGGTGCGGGAGGCTCTGGACGTGCTGGCCGAGGCGGAGCGGCTGATCGGCCGCACGCACATGCCGTACCTGCGCATCATGCTGGGCTGGCTACGGCTCGGCGTCATCACCCAAGGCGGCGACCTGGAGGCGGCCGAGTCCCTGCTCGCGGCCACCGTCGCCGAGCAGCGAGCCACCTCGATGTGGGGTGCGGAGTCGACCACGGCCGGCGCCACGTACCAGATCGCGCTCATGCGCCTGCGCCGCGGGACGGCGGATACGGCGCAGCCGCCGCAGGAGATCTCGCACGAGCAGCTCGACCAGTTCAACCTGGACGGGTACGCCCACTATCTGGTGGTCAGCGGCCGGCTGGAGGAGGCGCGGAAGGCGCTCGGGCCGTGGGAGCGGCAATCGCCGATCCCGCGAACGTTCGTCTACCTGTTCTGGCTCGTCGTCCGCTGCGAGATCTGGGCGGCGCTGGGCGACCGGCGGGCCTGCGCCGACCTGTACGAGGAGGCGTCGCCGTACGCCGACCGCATGGGGATCTCCGGGCTGAGCCTGCTCCTGTGGCCGGTCAGCCGTTCACTGGCGCAGCTTGCCGAGGCCCTGGGCGACACCGAGGCGGCGCGGCGGCACGCCGAGCACGCCGAGAGCGTGGAGCGGGAGCTGGCTCACCCCCACAGGTAGGCCATGCGCCGCCGGTGAGGGCCCCTGGCCAGGGCGCTGAGCAGCAGCAGCGGCCTGGGCGAGGTCCTGCGCAGATGGGCCTCGACGTCGGCAGGCAGCTCGGAGGTGATCCAGCCGAGCAGCATGATCAGCTTGCGCAAGCCGTACTGCTTCGTGATCGCCTTGTGCATCTCCGCGTCCTCCTCCGGCGGGATGTGGGCCATCATCAGCGGGATCCCGTCGGTCTCCTCGTGCGCCAGGTGCGCGCCGAGGGTGTCGGCCAGCGCGCGCAGGGCGGCCATCAGCCGCTCACGCCCCTGCTCGGACGGGCCGGCGTCGAACGCCTGGAACGCCTCGGTGCTCTCGCGGATCCAGCGGTCGCAGGACTCGTGCTCAGCCTCCAGCGCGTCGATCGTGCCGATCGACTCCGGCGCCCGCTCCCGCAGGCGCGGCCAGACCGTCTCGTCCTCGGCGGTGTGGTGGTGGTGCAGCACGAACAGCACCCACGCGTGGTGCTCGCGCAGGGCGGTGACACGCCGGCGGTCGTCGAGGCGGACCCGGCCGACCGCGGTGATCAGGTGCCCGAGGTCGCGGCGGAAGCCGAAGTGCGCCAGGTACATGTTGCTCATGTCGAGAGGCCCGGGCGCTGCTGCGGCCTGACCGGGCAGCATGATCTGCGGAACGTCCGGGTGTGCGGCGGTTCGCATGGCGGTGCTCCTTCTGGTCCTGGAGGGATGGCGCCATCATGCGCGCCCGCACTTGGGCGGTTCTGGAAGATCAGCCACAAGAGCGGCCCAAGACCGCGTCGTTAGCGTGCTCGGTCATGACGCTCACGCTCCCCTCCACCACGTTCCGGACCTCCGTGGTGTGCGCCTACACCTCGCTCACCCGCGACGGGCGGCCCATCACCTGGCCCGTCACCCCGTACACCGGTCCTGGCGGCACGATCGACGTCAGCACCGGCCTGACCTATCCCGACAAGGCCGAGCGGGCGCGCCGCGATCCGCGCGTCGCCCTGCTGTTCGAGGGCGACCCGGTGGTGCTGGTGCAGGGCCGCGCCACCGTCCGCGACGCCGACCTGCAGGCCAACACCGACCGGTACGTCCGCGAGTCCCTGGCCAAGATCCCGGACGCCTTCTCGGGGCTGCCGCGGTTCCTGGTCAAGCGCCTGACCTGGTACTTCGCCCGGATCTACGTCGAGGTGACACCCGAGCGGATCACCTGGTGGCCCGGCGGCGACCTGACCGGTGACCCGCTGATCTGGACCTGCCCGCCCGGCACCACTGCCCCCGCCTCCGACCCGGCCCCGTCGGGCCCGCGCCTGCCCGGCCGCTCCGCTCCGCCCGCCGACTGGCGCCCGTACGCCCGCCGGGCCCGCGACCTGGGCCGGCCGATCGTCTCGACGGTGACGGACGGCCGGCCCGTGACCGTGCCCGCCCGTGCCTTCTCCAGCACCGCGACGGGGTACGAGCTGCACCTGCCGGCCGGCGTGGTCGCCGCGCCGGGACCGGTGTGCCTGACCTTCCACCGGCACGATCCGGGCATGCGGTGGCAGGAGAACGTCGTGCTGCTCGGCACCGCCACCGCCGATGGCGACGACCGGCTCACCGTCGCGATCGATCGCGCGCTGCCCGACTGGAGCCTGCCCGAGGACCGCCGTCTGCGGACCCGTTCGTTCCTCGGCCACGGCAAACAGCTGAAGCGCCGCCTCCGCGCCGAGGCCACCCGCCGCGCCCAGCCGATGCCGCAGGTCCGCCTCCCAGCCCGCTGATGCCCTCACCAGCCGTTCGGCACGGGATGCCTCCGACCTGCGATCACGACACCGCAGCTCCAGGCGAAGATCTACGCACACTTGGGGCTGGAGCTGACCTATCACCCCTCACAACACAAAGTCCTGGTTGCTGCTACGAGCAACCAGGACCATATGGAATACGGGTCTGTGTCCGAGGGGCGACTCGAACCGTTCGCCTACCTTCTTGACCAGGACAAGCAGTGGCTTGATCTAGGTGGGGACGCGTGATCAAGAGATGTAGTCACGAACCTGTCTGGATCTTCGGGAGGTTACCGAGACCTGTACATCGCTGCTCGATGGCAAGCTGACCCGGCGCAGGGGCGGCTGTGGCCGAGTGCTCGATGCAGCGGGCAGTCGGCGCCAGCCACGTCGTAGAGGTGTGGCGGGCGGTTGGAGTACGTGCTCTGACCTACGTCTGTGCCCGCATCACATCTACGATGCGAAAGATCATCCCGCAACGGCCTCGAAGGGTGGGGCTGGCTCAAGCTGCGGCCCTTCTCCAGCGCCGTAGAAGTGTCAGCACGACAACTGCTGCAACGGTCATCCAGGTCTTGCCGAGAATCTGCCCCGGGAGGTAATCGAGGGAGTTGAAGGCCAGCTTCAGGAACAGGAGACTGTCGCACAGGATGCCTACCGCGTTCGAGACGACCATGGCGATCAGCAGGCCGCGCTGGCGAAGTGGCTCGTAGACAGCGAAGTCCGCAAGTTCGGCGACGGCGAAGGCAGCAGCTGATGCCATAGCGAGGTTGGGATCGGCCAGCACGTATGAGATGACGATGCCAGCCGCTATCGCTCCCAGGACCGCAAGTCGACCGGCCGCTTCTCGGCTGAGGTCGCGGAGTACGAGGGCTAATCCCACCATGTAGACGCCGGCCGGCGCGAGGTAGCCGAAGCCTACGGGGACTGCGCCAAAGTGTGACACTGCCAGATTGGCCGCGGGGATGGTGGCAACGTATGCCACGAGCGCAGCAGTGCCTGCGGTGAGGGAAGCCTTCACGTTCTACTCTCAGTTCAAGTGGCAACCCGCCTGGGCGGTGGCCAGCAGGGTGGACTTGGAGACAGTACAGCCAACAGCACCGACAAACTGCGTGGATCCCGCTGGTATGGGAGGACGTGCGTGACGCTCTCTGAGAGTCTTTGATCTTGCTCTGAGGACGACTTTGCGCCTCGATCTGCTGGTCGGTAGCCCTGCTGCGAGCTAACGATCTCTCACGAGTTGCCCATCGTAAGAACGGCGTGAAACTGCTGCATCGACTGATGGCGACGAGGGTGCACTTTCGTTCTAACGATTCGTGTCGAAGTCCGGTTGGACGGCGCGCTTCCCTCTAGCGTGGCAGTTGTGGATGGCAGGGCAGTTGCGGGAGGTGTGCTGGATCATCGGTGTGCGTGAACCGCGAAGGTTGTGGGGAGTTGGCAGAGACATCATCTGGAAACTACGCTTACCTCTGGGACTGATGTGGTGTAAGTTTCGTTGGCCTCCATGCGAGCAGAGGGCGATCAAGTGACTACAGACATGCGTAAGGCCGTGGTACTTCTGAGCGGAGGCCTGGACTCAACGACCGTCCTGGCGATCGCGCGGGAGGAAGGTTACGAGACCTACGCGCTGAGCTTCCGCTACGGACAACGTCACACTGAGGAACTCGAGGCAGCCAAGAAGATCGCGGTTGAACTCGGTGCAGCCCAACATGTGATCGCGGAGATCAACCTGGCCGTCTTTGGTGGCTCCGCGCTGACCGATCCTGCTCTCGAGGTGCCCCACCACGAGAGCGCCGAAGACCTGGGCGCCGGAATTCCTATCACTTACGTTCCGGCTCGCAATACCGTCTTCCTCTCCTTCGCTCTGGCTTGGGCTGAGACCCTGGGTTCGTCCGACGTCTTCATCGGAGTCAACGCCCTCGACTACTCCGGCTACCCCGACTGCCGGCCGGAGTACATCGAGGCATACGAACACATGGCCAACCTCGCCACCAAGGCCGGCGTTGAGGGCACGCAGAAGCTGAAGATCCACACGCCCCTGATCAAGCTCACCAAAGCAGAGACCATCCAGCGTGGACTTGGCCTAGGCGTCGACTACGCGCTGACCCACAGTTGCTACGACCCAATCGACGGCTGCGCCTGCCAGACTTGCGACTCCTGCCTCCTTCGGAGCCGAGGATTCTCTCAGCTAGGTCTCGTCGACCCGTCCTTCACCTCCAAGGCGTAACACGCACATGTATCGCATCAAGGAGATCTTCTACACCCTGCAAGGCGAGGGCAGCCATGCAGGGCGGCCTTCGGTGTTTTGTAGGTTCACAAGCTGCAATTTGTGGACTGGCAGGGAGAAAGATCGACACCGGGCGATCTGCCGGTTCTGCGATACGGACTTCGTCGGTACGGATGGCCCAGGCGGCGGACGCTTCGCCACGGCTGCCGCTCTGGCCGCGGCCGTTGCCAAGACATGGATGGGCACGTCTCACCCGCGTAGTCGGCCCTATGTGGTCTGCACAGGTGGAGAGCCGCTCCTTCAACTCGATGAGGAAGCTGTCGACGCCTTGCATGTCGAGGGGTTTGAGGTAGCCATCGAAACCAACGGCACACGGGCGGCTCCCGCTGGCATCGACTGGATCTGTGTGAGTCCCAAGGCAGGCACTGAGTTGGTTCTGACGTCAGGACACGACCTGAAGCTCGTCTACCCCCAGATCGGAGCTGAGCCGGAACTCTTTGAAGGCCTTGACTTTGATCGGTTTCTCCTGCAGCCCATGGATGGCGAAGACCTCATCGCCAACACCAAAGCGGCAATCGAGTACTGCCTTGATCATCCGCAGTGGCAGTTGAGTGTCCAGACCCACAAATTCTTGGGAATCCGTTGATCGAGATCTTTCGTGAGTTCACCTTCGAAGCAGCCCACAGACTGCCGAACGTCCCTGAGGGGCACAAGTGCGCACGGCTTCACGGACACAGCTACCGAGTCCAGGTGCACATCCGCGGTGAGGTCGATCCGGTCACGGGTTGGTTGATGGACTTCGGCGAGATCAAGCAGAGCTTCAAGCCTGTGCTGGACCGACTCGACCACTACTACTTGAACGAGGTCGCAGGGCTCGAGAACCCCACTAGCGAGGTTCTCGCCAAGTGGATCTGGAACCGATTGGTCGGTGTCTTGCCACTGTCGGCGATACAAGTCCGAGAGACATGCACTTCCGGATGCATCTATCGAGGGGAGGACTGATGCTCGCTGACGTGCAGGCAACCCCCGACAGTCGTGGCATACCGCTGGACGAAGTCGGGATCGAGGGCATCCGCTACCCCGTTCTCGTAGCCGATGGGCAGGGCGCAAAGCGTGAGACGGTGGCCACGGCAGCGATGTCGGTTGCCCTCGGCCCTGAGGTGAAGGGTGCTCATTTGAGCCGCTTCATTGAGGTCCTGCATGGTTCGCGCGAACAGTTGACCTACTCCACGGCGCTGGGTCTAGCGGATGAGCTGCGGGAGCACATGGGGACTTCCAGCGCGCGTGTTCACTTGGTCTTTCCCTACTTCCTCGAGCGTGAGGCACCCGTTACAAGGTCGCGCGCTTTCGTCGAATACACCTGTGCGGTAACTGCCTACAGCAACGTGGAAGCTACTCACCTGCAGTTGAGTGTCGAGGTGCCGGTAACCAGCGTGTGCCCCTGCAGCAAAGCCATCAGCGATCGTGGTGCACACAATCAGCGCGGCCACATCACGGTCGAGGTCAAGCCGTCCAATCGCGCGAGCGACCTGTGGTTTGACGAGTTGATCGACGCTGCCGAGGGCGCGGCTTCGTCACCGGTCTATGCGCTGCTCAAGCGCCCAGACGAGCGGTATGTCACCATGGCCGGCTACGACAACCCGGTCTTCGTTGAAGACATGGTTCGCAACGTCTGCGAGGTCTTGTCAGCTTCTGACCGCATCGCCGCTTATCGCGTGCGCGCAGTCAATGACGAGAGCATCCACAATCACGCGGCATACGCGGCGGTCTCTTGGACCTCGCCGAACGGTGTGTAGCGCCATGGTCGACAGCGGTCGCCAAACCGGCCAAGCCGTGCATGTCGTGGTGACGTGCACGAACCGTAAGCGGGTCCCCGTCCCCGAACACCTCCATGTTCGAAGCTTGAAGGCCAAGGGATCGGCTGGGCGTAGCGACGAATGGATTAATCGCCTGTCAGGAGCCAAGACAGTGGTTGCCGCGGGTGGCATGTACGCCGGCGAGCACTGGCTTGTCGCACGTGACTTAGCTGCCGCAGTTGGCCCGGAAGCAACCCTGTGGGTGTGCTCAGCAGGTTATGGATTGATTCCTGTAGATGCGCCCATCGCCCCCTACGCGGCAACGTTCGCCTTTGGGCACGAGGACTCGGTGGCCTCGGACTCCGAGGGCACTCGCCAATGGTGGGAACTGCTCTCGCGGTGGGTCGGGCCACGGGGTGGCCAACCACGCTCCTTCGCCGCATTGGCAAGCCGCTATCCGGACGCAGCGATCATCGCCGTTCTCTCGGACCCCTATCTCCGCGCATGTGCCGACGACCTTCGAGAAACCGCCTCGAGGCTGTCTAACAGCGATACCCTCTCCGTCATCGGGCCAGCGGGACGCTGTGCAGAGATCGATGATCTGGTGGTCCCTGTCAGCGCAGACCTCAGGTCCGTCGTCGGAGGGAGCCTCCTGTCACTGAACGCCCGCGCAGCGATGCACGTACTCAAGGAATCACGTCTGCGTGGAGACGCTGTGCAGCGCCCGCTACTGACCAAGCTCATGAGCGACGCCCTCGAAGCGGCCCCCCAGGTCCCTCAAAGGCCACCCGGAATCCGGATGACAGACGAAGAAGTCCGCGCCTTCATCCGGAAGCGATTGAAATATGGGCCCACATCGGCAACGCCTCTACTGCGCGAACTGCGAAATTCAGGCCTATCCTGTGAGCAAGCCCGCTTCAGGCACCTATTTCTCGAAGAACAGCGCGCATCGGCAGGTGGATGGCAATGACGACACCGCCGAGGCCAGAGACGATCGAAGTGCGCGCCCTCCGGATCATCCAAGTGAGGGACTATCCGCTATTCGTTTTCATGCTCCGTGCGGATCAGGTGCTTGAGTTCGCGGACATCTCGAGAGTGAGCCGGGACGAGGCAGGGAAGCTCATTGGCTACCAGCGTCCCCAGGTGAAGAAGCACATCCAAGAGATCGTCCAATACTTGGATAGCGACCTGCCTATCTTTCCGAATCCGATCATCATGGCACTGTCCTCACGGGTGCATTTCAGGTCGACTCGTGGGGGCAACAGGCATCCAGACGACGGCGCCTCGGATACGGGGAGACTCGTGGTTCCCTTCCCTGAGGAGGGAAAGCCCAAGCCCGCGTGGATCGTCGACGGCCAGCAGCGGGCATTGGCGCTCTCCCAGGCACGCCGCCAGGACTTTCCGATGCCGATCATCGCCTTCATCGCGGACACCGTGAACCTGCAACGGGATCAGTTCGTGCGGATCAACAACACCAAACCACTCCCTCGTGGGCTTGTGACGGAGCTGCTTCCCGAGGTCGACAGTCCGCTTCCACCGCGGCTCGCCATCAGGAAGGCCCCGTCGCAATTGTGTGACATCCTGAATTCGGATAAGAACTCGCCGTTTTGTGGCCTCATCAAGCGTGCCTCCACTATCGGAACCAAGCAATCCGGTGCAGTGGTTACCGACACCGGAGTCGTGGACATGATTCAGGAGAGCCTTACGTCCCCTTCCGGCGCCCTCTACCCCTACCGCGACATCGGCCGAGGAGAGACCGACTTCGACGGTATCATCCATGCGCTCTTCACTTACTGGACAGCGGTTCGAGAGACCTTTCCGGATGCTTGGGGTAAGCCCCCGGAAAAAAGCCGTCTCATGCACGGCGCCGGCATACGGGCAATGGGCCGCCTCATGGACCGCATTCTGGGCATCGTCGACCCAACGCGAAGCGACGCACCTGAAACGGTCAGAAAGCATCTGGAACTCATCGCCCCGCACTGCAGATGGACCTCAGGAACCTGGGAAGAGATAGGGCACCGCTGGAACGAGATCGAGAACGTTAGCAAACACGTTCACGAACTCTCCAACTATCTTATCCGCGCCTATCAGACCGCACGCAGGGGGCTCGCATGAAGTTCTATTTCCCGGACAGTCAAGATCAGGTTAGTCCGACATTCAACTTCGTCACCGAAGAGCACTCGCCGTATCGCGTTCGGCAGCGCGATGACAAGTATGCGCACGAGATCCTCCAACCCTTGCCTTACGATGGCCTTCTTGTCAGCAAGGCAATTGTAGACGGCTCTGTAAAAGGAGCGGGGAAATACTCGATGCCGCAGCGAGAGCGGCTTTATCGGCTCGGTGTTTCACGATATTTCAGACTTCCTGCGAACATCGTGACGCTGGGGGACTGTGGCGCCTTCAACTATGTCGACGAGGAGATCCCTCCGTACACCATCGACGAGGTCCTCGACTTCTATGAACGCTGCGGATTTAACGCCGGGATCAGCGTCGACCATGTGATCTTCGGATATGACTCGAAAGTCTCCGAAGATGAAGCGAATCCGGCGTGGAAGAAACGTCGCGAGATCTCGCTCCAGTATGCTGCCGACTTCTACGAGGCCGTTGAACGCAGGGGAAATAAGATCGAGCCCGTCGGTGCTGCTCAGGGATGGAGTCCGGCAAGCTATGCCGACAGCGTTCGACGTCTTCAAGACATGGGCTATAAGCGTATCGCCCTCGGAGGCATGGTTCCTCTGAAGACGGCAGACATTCTTGCTTGCCTGAAAGAAATCGATCAACTGCGTCTGGCCGTCACAGAGTTGCACCTCCTGGGGATCACCCGGGTGGCATCGATGGAAGAGTTTGCACTCCACGGCGTCACCAGTTTCGACAGTACCTCGCCGTTCCGGCAGGCGTTCATGGACGATCGCAATAACTACCACACGCAGGCCGCGGCATATATCGCTATTCGTGTTCCGCAGGTCGATGGTAACCCTGCTCTCAAACGTCGGGTGCTAGCAGGCGAGGTATCGCAAGCGAAGGCCAAGTCGGCCGAGCGGGAATGCATGAAGCGTCTGCGTGCGTACGATCAAGGCTCCGAAACCGTGGACAGAGTAATCGAGATCCTCGGAGAGTACGAGCAAGTGGTTGAGCCAGAAACGAAGAAGAGTAAGGTTCCCGCTTATCGGGTAACGCTCGAAGATCAGGCTTGGAAGTCGTGCAAATGCACAATCTGTGCGGAGCATGGTATCGAAATAGCAATCTTCCGCGGATCTGAACGCAACAAGAGGCGCGGGTTCCATAACTTGTCGGTGTTCGCCACTAAGATGCACCACATCAAGCACCCCCTTGGACAGGAGAACTGATGGCCGACCGCCAGATCCTTCGTCTCCCCGCGTTGGAGGTCCGGCAGGGATCGCGCCGTATATATTGCTTCGCCGTCGACGGCAAGAGGCTGCATGAGTTCGCGGCCGTCTCCCGCATACGTCGCGATGCGAAGGACCAACTCCAGGGATACCAACGGCCCGAGGTCGCGAGCCATATCCGAGCCATCCAGCGCTATCTCGAGTCCGAGAACCCCATGCTGCCGAACGCGGTCGTGCTCGCTTTCGACAACCGGGTTCACTTCGAACCGGCGGTTAAGCGTCACGAAGTCGGCTACTCGGTGCCGGGGGAGTTGGTTGTTCCCCTGGACGAGACGCTAGACGATGACGAGAAGCCGGCATGGGTGGTCGACGGTCAGCAGCGCAGTGCGGCCATCCGGGATGCTGACATCGGAGAGTTTCCCGTAGCAGCGGTCGGCTTCATCGCAGACAACGATGCCGAGCAGCGAGCACAGTTCATCCTCGTCAACAACACCAAGCCCCTGCCCAAGGGGCTGATCCACGAGCTCCTGCCGGACACGAACACTCACCTTCCGCCGACTTACGCTCGCCGCCAGCTACCTGCTGCTCTGATGACGCGCCTCAATGGGACGTTCAACGGGCCGTTCTACCGAGCAATCGCCACGCCCACATCCCCCGATGGCTACATCAAGGACAACAGTATCCTTCGAATGATTGAGCACAGCCTGTATCAGGGTGCTCTCTATCAGTATCGTGACCCTCGGGACGGTGCCGGCGACGTTGATCAGATGCTTGCCCACCTCAACACCTACTGGGGCTTGGTGCGGGAGACGTTTCCCGAGGCGTGGCCCCTACCGCCGAGACTCTCGCGGCTCACCCATGGCGTTGGGATTCAGGCCATGGGGTTCATCATGGATCATCTAACGGAGGACATGCCTCCGCAGGAGATCCCTGGTGCGGTCAACGACGCGCTGAAACGAATTGGGGCGGGCGCTGCTTGGACGGGTGGTTCGTGGAAGTTCGGTGCAGGTGAGGCTCGGAAGTGGAACAGTTTCCAGAACACACCAAACGACGTTCGCTTGCTCACGGATGGTTTGTTGTACCTGATCAACCAGGAAGCCCTCTTTTGAGCAGCTTGATGGTTGAGCCGGAAGATATCTAGCTACTGCTTGAGGAGGCGTTGATAATCAACGCTCCTCAAGCGCCTAACTAGCGCTTCTTGCCTATCCTTCGGCGAGTTCGCGCAAGATGGCTGACGATCTGCGAGAATTGACGAATACCATCGGTCGCCCACCTCGTTTGTCGTTGATGAAATCGGTAGCTGCGTGCATGGCTGACGCCGTTACTACAACGAAGACGTCCGCGTTGGCTCCTTGGGCGGCCAGTTTCCTGCTGCCGTCGTGTTCGGCGTGTTTCGATGCAGTCGGCCCTCTTCAGCGCCTGCATGGCCCTCCGGTGAACTGTGGACGCGCACCCATCCCGGGCCTTTCCGCCAGCGGCCTAGGCCGTCCAGCAGTCCGATGGACTGTACGTGTCCACGGCCAGCACGACTGGCATGGGAGCGGTTCACAGCGTCCAACCATGCGAGGCGCTCTTCGAGCTTCTTGGGACAGAGAGGGCCTTCGACAAAGATCCCGGAATCGCTCAGGCTGTCGACAACCGATGCGGGCAGGCCGGCAAGGAGCGGGTCAGCCATCCTGCCCGCATCGATTTGAATATGGGAAGCGGTTCGATGGTTTAGGTGCCCTGACTATGGCTCCTCGATGCTCGGAGTTCCACCAAAGATTGCGTCGAAACCTGTGAGGACCGCCTCTACTAGAGACGCCGAGCCCTTGCCGAGCGCGTAATGAATTGGCTTGCGGCCGCGCGCCTTCTTGAGTGCATCTGTCGCGGAGTGCGTTGCCGCTCTATCTGCGATCACCAAAATGTCTGCTTGCTTTGCAGCGTTTCTTAGTGCTGCACTTGCCACAGTATCGGCGAAGGTTTCGACGTGGATGTCAGGGTACCAATGTCGCACAATTGCTGCTGCCCTGTTCGCGGCAGATTCCACGAGAGAATAAATTGCCACGAAACTGCCGTCGGGTGGGCTGACCTGAACGGCGGTATTTGGCGTCTGGCCTATTGGCTTTGACGGAATCGCCAGTTCCAGCTCGAAGTCTGAGGCGAGCATTCGGGCTGTTTCAAGCAATATGGCGTCGATCCGGCGTGCGTTGTGTGGGCCGATCCGGCTCAAAATCTGCGTGGCAAACGTCTGGAGAGCCATCGCTGTGTCGGGCCGAGCTGCGACAAGCATTTCGATCGCCTCGAGGCCGAGGGACAAGTTGGCGTCGGTCAGGAACGGTGTCCAGCCGGCACGGAGGCTCTCTACCAGTTCATCGAAGATCGCTGGGGACACACCCGTGGTGAGAGTTCGGCCGACGAGATCGAGCAGCCGGTTGGCTCGATGGCGATCGCCGGACTCGTCTCCCAAGGCCCAGGCCTCGACAATGGTCAACCGCAGGTCTTGGATTCCGACCACGTCATTGGTCGCCAAGAAGAGGTCACGTTCCATGTCGAGCAGCAGTTCGATGAGGTCTGGAAGAAGAGAAGAGTCTACTGACCTGCTGAGCGGCCGAGCCACATCGACAACTTCACCGAGCACTCCAGCCTGCATCAGGCGGGGGACCGCCTGGGCTCGCAGTTCCGCAGTCGTCCGGGCGCGTTCAGCCGCGCCAATGCTGTCAGCGAACGCGGCCTTGAGCGCCACCCCTAGCGGCTCGGCAGCGATAGCGACTTGGTGCCCGCTTGTTGTGAGCGGGCCGGACAGTATGTCTTGGATCTCAGACTCGCCGAGTCGCTCCCGCCAGCGCTGGAGGAGTTGTATCGAGCGGTTGCTGAGAGTCTTCGTAACGAGTTCGAGGAGAACCGGAAGATAGGTAGCGGAGGGCGGGACCAGCGCAAGGACGTCGATTGCGGCGTCGAGACGCCCACCGTCGAGAGCTAACTGCAACTCTGCTAGGTCCGGTTCCCCGGTGGGTGCTCGGTCGACTGTGTCTGGCAAGGACAGTAGGGCCGCAAGGCCACTCCTGCCGTTGGCTTGCTCGAGCCAGCCCGATTCGTGGAGGCGCGCTGCGACGACTTCTGCAGGCTCGCCGGATGACAGCGCCCAGTACGCGTAGTATTGCGCCCCGGCCGCTGACCTGATCATTGTTGCCGATCCCAGCAGGCATCCGAATGCTGACGTCGCCTGCACAAATTCTGCGATGTCAGCCGTATCGGGAAGGCGGGCCATAGCGAGGCGGGCCAGTGCATCCGATGCCAAGATAGGCCGGTCAAGCCGGATCAGGTCCGGGAGCTCATCGAACTGCTTCAGGAGATCCCACTGCTCGAAGGTCGCAAGATACTGTAGCCGTAGGAAGAGTTTGTTTGCTCTAGAAAGCCGGTGATCCTTCTCCAAGAGATTCAGAATTTCTTCAGTCCTGGCTTCCGATCCCGAAGCGCAGGAGTCTGAAAAGTCGCCAATGAGTCGTCCCAGTGGCAATGCCAGACTGATCCTTCGATAGGGGCGTACGGTAAGTGACCGAGTCATTCGGGCTAGGCTTTGGCGGACTCTGGCCTCTGCATTACTATCCCTCGGAATCAGAAGGCGGTATGAAAGACCTTGCGGGCCGGTCAGGGTCCGGACTGCCTGATCCAGTGGTAAATCGGAATCCCGTGGGACAGGCTGTCCGGAAAAGTCGGTCCACGATCCTACGTAAGCCTGGATCAGGTCGCGGACCCATAGTCGTTGATCCTGGTCAGAACAGATTACATACCAGTATGTCCAACTGGATGCATGGACCGGGAGAACAATGGGAGATGCAGGACTGGCTAGCCATGAGGCTTCAGCTTGGGCCACGATTCTCTCGACAGCCTCATTGCCGGTGGCTGAGATTTCGTTGGGTGGCGAAAAGAATGTTGCGACAAACTTGGCCCATGTCGCATTGGGGAGGGCGGGGTTCACTTGAATAGGCCAAGTAGCTCGGTGGCGGCCGCAGCGACTCGTGCTTCATCTGTCGTGACCGTGATGAGTTCCCCATTCATGGTAACTCCGCTGTATGTTAGGTTCATTGATCCATAGACTGCCCAAGTATCACCTATCAGTGCTTTTTCGTGACTGAAAACGCGATGCTCACGTGGCAGTCGAGTGAGCGAGAGACGGTCAGTCGTCCCATCTAGTGATGCGGCTTGTTCGACGCGTGACAGGAGTGCCGTTTCACGATCGCCGGGGCCGCAGGCGATCCGGACGAAGGTTCCGAACTGCAGCATTGCCCTGAGTATGCTGGAAAATGGCACGAACGTTGCTGTCCAGGATGCATTCAGCGAAGTGAATTTGCCGCCTCGATTGTTCAGCGCTGGGAAGTCCGACATCCAAGGCGACACGACGAGCAGACGTTTGCCCGGGTTTAGCAACTCGGAGAGGAACAAACCTTCAAGGCAGTCCGTGAGGTCTCGACTTGGCGAGGCCGCCGACCTGTGGATGAGTCGCGTGCTCATTGTGGTGCCTCCCGAAGCGACACAGATACTGCATACCGACCACCTTCCCTAAGGATTCCTTCCAATTGGGGATATACGTGTAGCCAGCCAACTTCTAGCGGGTCAACCATCAGTTCGCGTAGCGCCCGTGCTAGTGCCGGTGTCCTTCCGGAATCGCTGACAAGTAGGGCGGCGCCGTGGGCGTGCAGTGCGGAGGCCAAGGCTTCGCGCCACTCTTCGTCATCAATATCGACACCCATCGGACGACTGGGCAGTACATCTCTCAGCAGCGTTCTTTCCGTGGCGATCGGGTTTGACATGAAGCGATTGGTTGCTCGCAGCGTTTCTGGACGCCGCGCACATGCTCGCGTCCATAGCAGGCTGAGGAGGACCGTCTGCGCTCTGGTCTCTGGAGCTGCTTGGTTTGTGGGCGTCGCTATGCGCCTAAGCCTATCGAGCAGCTGATCATCTTGTGCGAGGAACGCGCATATGGCGCGGTGGTCTATCGCGAACCCAGCGCGCATGTCGATGTCGTCCCAGCGGTCCAGAGCCAGGCGGAGAAGATTGTCGCTCTCAGCGCCTGATCCCGGCCGGAATATGCGTGTTGACAGCGCGGTGAGATTCGCATGCGTTTGAGGGACCCCCTCATCGGTAAGGCAGGCGATGAGGGTCCGCCACGCCTCCAGCCTGTCTGCTACTCCGGTCCGAAAGTGTTGCGCCGCGTCGATGACCCGAGCGCTGGTCGACAGCAACTCCAGGACTCGGCGCAATGACGGGTCAACCTCCTCTGAGTCGGAGGGTTCTACGGCTGCTGCGACGAGGGAGTCAAACCTCCGCGGATCGTCCGCTATGCGGCGAGTCAGGGCCTCGACCAGCCCACCGCCGCCCGGAACGGCATCAGACATGACGATGCGAGCGTGTGGCCCTCCCTCGTCGAGGACATCTACCAAGCCATCGGTGTCTACGTTGAAGTCCGGGCAGATTTGCTGTACTGCGGCCTGCCAGGCAGCGGCCAGGGTGTGTATGAACCGGGCCCGGATCCATGGTAGCCATGTCTGATCGGGATCCTGGCTGAGGACCTGGAGTGTCTCTTCGAGAACTTGGATTGTGCCCGGGTTTTGAAGCGCGTCAAGAACTGTTTCCCGAAGGGGAGTTTCGTCGACTTCGGTATGTTTCGTGGCGAGAAGGACGCCGTCTACTACGGTTCCTGCCAGTGCCTGCCACTGCTGGGGTGCGAGGCCGAGCAGGCTAGCAATGCCGTCTCCGCGAAGCGCGGCGTCGGCCGCCACGGATAGGACCACTTCTGTGACCCATGAGGCGGTAAATGGCCCAAGGCCGCTTTGTTCAAGACCATGACGGGTGAGGTCCGCGAACCGGTCTGTTCGCAGTTGGCGAAGCCTGCCGGGATCGGTCTCTAGCCTAAAGGCAGCGATCGAGTCCGGCACAGCCACGGTGACAAGGAGCGCGTCGATGGTGCTGCCGAAGCCGACTGCAGCGCGGCTCCCCTGCCGTGTGAATGTAAGCTCTTGGCGCTTCCGAGTTCTCGGCATCACGGTTTCGGCCGTACTCTCCAGCGCGAAACGCCATGTCCGTAGGGGACCGCGATCAGCATTTAGGAACGCTGTGACCTTCGGGATTAACTGACCGAGAGGGCCGCTTCTCGGACGGGGTAGTGGAGTCCCCTCATTATCCGCGTCGATGGCGAAGCGCCACCTGAGCCAACCGTTCGAGCTTGGCTGGACATTGGGCGGCGGTACAGTCGGGCGGATAGTGACGGGTCGGACGACTGGAACAGGGCCATCCGGCGTCGGCACGTGGGTGATCACTTCGCCGTCCGGAGCCAGTCCGGCGTCGAGATCGAGTACGCCGGATGCAGGTGCCTCGATCCACAGGCCCCGTACCTTCTGTACGGCCCAGCGAAGAGTCACCTTACCTGGAGCGATTTCGCTGAGCGCCATTCCGGCCGGCATGGACGTTTCGGCCGCCGGGTCGTAATTAGCGGGTGGGGAAATTTCCACTTCCGGAAGTGCGAGGTCACTGAACAGTGTTGACGGAATGAATTCTGGCAGTGGCTGTCGCGCGATGATGTCAGTGCCTGGGACTACCTCTCGCGATTGTACAGTGGACCAGTCGCTGCGCAGTCGGCGATAAGCGGTTGCCACGACTTCGAGCATGAGCGAGCGAGGGTGCTCCCAGCAGACACTCTGCGTCTCCTCGCGGCTCAGGCCTAGGCTTGACTGAACGAAATCAAACAGGTCCTGTTGAGCAGCGCCACCGTCGAGCACGTCGCCTAGGAGTTGTTGGCATGCCTCTACCTGAACAGATTTTTCGCTAGGTCTTGAGAGGATCCTGCGTACGGACCAGCGTTGAGATCCATCAACGCCAAGTCGGACGGCGATCCAGTCAATGAGACACATTGCGGCTTGCATCTTGCGCACAGATTGATTACCCAGCGGCAGACTCTTGGCCGGGACCGTTGGGTCAATGATTGTCTCATAGGACTGAAAGGCCAGTCGGTCGCGTCCATAGTCCGAGAGCACGACTATGGTCCAGGGACGTTGGTGCTGCACTCTTCCGGCCCGGCCGCGACGTTGCAGGAACTGTGCAATGTCACGCGGTGCCTTGTGTTGAAGAATCGCTCCCACTCGTGGGTCGTCATATCCCACTTCCAGCGATGAGGTCGCAATGACGATGTCAGTGGAGTGGTCGACGCCAGTATCCTGTGACGATGTCCGGGATATTTGCAGAGAGCGCGTCTCGAAGCCCAACTTCTCTGGGAGCCACCAGTACTGGCCTTCGCGATCCCATTCTGACTCGTCACCGATCCCAGCGTAGCGAGCAGCGTCATCCGGGATGCGAAGCCCTGCGAGGACATGTCCTCCCGGCTCGGGATTCCCGAAGGGATCCCGGCCCTCCGCACTGAGCACCTGCCGGTAAAGTCGGTTGACCAGATCAAGGTTCTCGAGGAATGCGAAAACCCGCGTCCCATAGGTCCCGCCAGGGCCGGCTCCGTTCTCGTCCAGGATTCGCCGGAGCAGCATGAGGCTCTGGATGGAGGTCGAGAGCAGAGCGGCTTGGGAGGCAGGATCCCCACGGAGGAGGAGTTGATACTCGCTTCCCTTGCGTTTCATGTCGTCTGGATCAGGACGAATATCCGCCACAGATTCAGGTGAAAGGCCGCACAGATCAGAGAAGAATGTCGCTGCGTTTGCCAGCGTCGCACTCAAGCCTACCCAAGTGACTGGGCGTCCCATCAGTTTGCGCCAGCGCCGAAGCAGATAGGCAACCTGGGCGCCGCTCGTGCCCGAGTAGGTGTGGATCTCGTCGAGCAGGACGAGATCAGGCGCACGGCCCCGCCCTACTCCGAAGACATGCCTCGACCACCCATCGCTTAGTTGTTGGTTCAGCATCTCTGTGGTCGTAAACAGGATGTCGGGTACCCGGTCCTGCATGGCAGTGCGAGTCAGTCGAAACTCGTCCGCTGTTACCTGTCCCCCGCAGCTCTGGCACTCTAGATGCCCCCAGTCCACTTGACTGGTGCGGCGGCCTGAAGGGCGTACCCAAACAAGCGCCCCGCCGCAGCTAGAGTCGCCGTTAGTTCCTGGGCAGGTCAGGAATGGGCAGATCCAAGACGATCCTCTCTTCCGCCATCCGCCCCGTCTGTCTGGTTCGCCGTCGCTGCGGAACGGCGTGGGCCCGAAATAGGCACCGATGGTTAGGGGCCGACTGCCAGAAGATCGGAGGGCACGTACCTCCTGCAACGCCGTCGCCAGTTGATCCTTCAGCAGTTCGTTCCGGGGATAGATCGCGATGACGCGCGGGCCGGTGGCATCCGCTGCCAGTTGCGACAGGGCAGGGAGGTAGAAAGCAAGGGTCTTGCCACTTCCGGTGCCCGCACCGATCACCACCCCGCGATCTATCCTGGCCTGAAGCGCCGAGAAGATCTCAGCCGTAGCGCTGAGTTGGAAGCGAGATAGGGATCGTCCAGCCAGGACACGCTCGACTTGAGAGAGAACGGGCACAGGGATCTCACGCCCCTGCAATTGCTTGAGGGCGTCGGGGGGCTTAATGTTTCTCTCGGGGAAGACGCGGGGCCTGCGGAGGAAGCGGAAGTCTGATACCAGGCGGCTACTGGACTGCCAGGGCTTACCAGGCAGCAACTGACGGAGTCTGGCGAAAAGGCGCACCGATTCGGACATCCTAGTCCGGTACCTGGCCGGCCATTCTCTAGGCAACTGGACCAAGAGGTTCTCGGCCAGTAGCTCGTCGACGCAGGCTTGTGGATCAGGGCTGTCGCAATGTTCGTGAAGGAACTCGATGAGGCTGTCTCGTGTCCATGACTCGTCGATGAGTCCCCAGGCGATGTTCCGTGCGTCGGCTTCCTCGAGGGCGTCGAGCACGGCAAGAAGAGCAGAACGGGTAGTCATGATCGCAGCATGATCCTGAGGGTTACGGTGTTTTCTGGGTCGGACAACCAAGCGCGGACGGCAGGTGTGATGAGTTGCCAGGGCGCGCCTTGATCGGTCGCGGCCTGGCGCAGGAACTCACTGACCTCCGGGTGATGACGTTCTAGGCTCTGCTCCAGCTTCGGTCGATCCGCCGTCCACGATGCGGCGCCGCTGACGATGTCCTGGAGTCGCTGTACCAAGTCGTCTGGGCTGAGGTTCTCGATTTTGCGTCCCAATAGAGATTGGATCCATCGCAGCCTGGCTGCCAGTGCCTCGCTGGCCCCAGGATAAACGAAAATCGGATCCTCGATCCCGTCCGGTCGAATCTGCAACCGCTTCATGTCTACGGATCGATTGAGGTCCCCGAGGAGGAAGCGGGCGAACTTGTCAGCGGTGTCCAATGCGCTACCAACCGACTGTGAGCGAATTCGCGAGGCCACATCGTTGATAGGTGCCCCAACGATAGCGGTCGCTGCCGTCCGCAATGCTGTCCGGGCCTTCCCAAGGTCGGCTGATGTCGCCTTGCGGACTGCCGGCTGAGTTAGCCCAGACTCCGCGAGGACTGGGATCACACGCAACGCACCTTCTAGATCCTCGCGCGCTCTGCTGGCGCGCAGTTGGATTTTCTCGATCTCGACCCTTGCCTGCTGATCAGCCTCCTGGGCTTCTACTTGTGCCAGTCGGTTGAGTAGGCCCTCGGCCCGCGAGGCTAGAGACTCTGGTGTGGGCATCACTGTACTTCCTGACTTGCCCGGTCCAGGAGAGTGGCTAGGTCTCGGAGTTCTCGTATCAGTGCGTCTGTGTCTACGGCCCCGGTAGTCCGCGTGGTCGTCAGGTTCTTCTCCAGGTTCGAGAGAAGTTCGTTCGTCACATGCGCAAAGCGCCCCAACGCGGTCAGTTGTGGCACGGGATCATCGAAGACGTCCCAGAGGTCGCCGGGTTCAATTCCGTCAGCTATCTTCTTGCTGAGACGTCGGTAAGTCTCCATGGCTTCCGTACCGACACGGTTTCGGGCCCCTTCGTACAACTCTTGCGAGTCGGCACGCGGCAACCGACCCCGGGGTTGGCATTCTCTGACGAGACGATCGACGACCTTGAACGTTGCACCCAGATCCTCAGTGGGGTCAAGAAATCTCCCTACGTCACGAACGCTTCGAGCTACGTCGTTCCACACTTGCTCTGCCGCTCGTGACTGCCGAGTCTGAAGTTGTCTCAGCAGTTGGCTAGTACCGTCGTCACAGGCGGTTTCGCTTTCAACTGACCGCGCTTTCAGGTGCGACTCGATATGCCGCAGAACCGGGCCTACGTCGAGCAATGATGGCTTTCCAGCTCCCTTGGCTGCTGTGGCGTGAGCCCGGACGATTGCGAGGGCGTCCTCACGAACTGACCGAACTTCCTGAAGGAACTTCGCTACGGCCGGGTTCTGCCCTCGCGGCGATACCGGCATTAGCATCGCTGACAGAGCGGTGGAGACCGTCTGGCCTGGGTCTGTGGCCGCGTAGCGCAGCACTTCGAGTGCCTGCACGGCGGCGGGCAAGGCCGCAGCGTCGGTTGTCGCGAGTTGGGCGAGTTTGCTCGCGTAGTCGCTGATTCTCGTCTGGAGGTCGAAGAACCACCGTCCCTGGTCCACAGAATCCAGGCTGTGTCCATCGGCGGCCGCAAGGATTCCCTGGATGAGGACAGCGTTGTCGTCGTTGGCGTCTATCCGGAACGGGATCGGGCTTTCAACCGCTCCTCCGCCTTGCGCCCGTTCGATATCTACGTCACTCAAGCGCAGCGTGTGGGACCCGATCAACCATGCAGACCTGGAGCCCTTGGTCCTGGTGATTACGACTCCGTACGGGCCGTTCTGCAGACGGGTGATCACTGCCTCGCAAATCCATCTCCGGATGCGGTTTGCGAGAGGGGAAGTAAGCAATCCGACACCGTTGGCCCACTGGTCGATCTCGGTTGCTGCTTGCCGTTGCGGTTTGCGCGGCGGAGCGCCCGCTTCCTCCGGCTCATCCTGGTCGCCGGCTATTCCAGAGCTCAGTTGGGAGCCGAAATATGTCGCGATGGCTTCGAGTGCCGGATCGACATTTGGTGGAGACTGAGCATAGAAGGCGCGCAGGCTCAATTCGATATCAGGGCTCGCGTGATTACTCCGCCGAATAGCCGCCCGCATACTTGGAGGAACTGCTTGCCGCACGTCGTCCAGGGACCGAGCGAAGTGGCTAGATGGGAATAGTCCGCCTGACGGCAACTCGTCTTCGGCTGTCTCCAGTGGGCCCCGGATGACCTCACGGAGGATCTCCCTGGGTTGGAAACCGCCGGGACTGGCCAGTTCGACCAATCTGTCGACGGCAGCGCCGTTGAAGGGGTAGAAACCATAGCCGTCCTCTGACGCGCCAAAGGTTGCATGGCATCGGGGTCGATCTTCGCACGATAGGCAGGCGTTCGCAATGTCGGAGTCTTGGCTGCCCAACGCCACTCCACCGAGCGTCGCATTGGGCATACGTCCTGCATTGAGATAGCGGCCGACGAAGTCGCGCAGGCCCGTTTGGCCAATGGTCTTGAGGCTGATGTCGAGAGTGAACTGCACTCCTCGGTCGGTGAAGGTGTCCAGGGAGTTAAGGTACCCGGACGTCACGGCAATTGCAGCGCGGAGTTTACACAGCCGGGCAGAGGCAGGAATCGTGAGTGCCTGCGCCAGTTGCTTGTCGATGCCATGCAGGAGCACTAGGTCCTCGATTAGCAGGCAGAGTTCCTGACCGCGGGCAGCGATCTCCTCTCGCACGTTCTCGAAGACGCTGAGCAAATCAGTGCCTTGCCCCATGAACACCTCAGCCTTTGCGCGTGGCAGGTACCAGTCGCATAGGGCAGCAACATCAGAGCGCAGATGTTGGTTCGACACTAGGGCGCCTACGAGATGTTGGAGCTCTGGCCCTAGGTCGTCGAAGACAGACGGGTCAACCCGTAGATCGGCCTCCGTCAGATGGAGGTCGGCTTCATCGATATCCTCTGATGGCTTTGCCCCCCCACGAGCAAGGCGGACAATTCGGTGTACGGGACCGTTGTGTCTGCTTAGGACGTTCCGAAAGGTGTAGTCACCAAGCAGTCGATGCGTCTTACGACGTAGGTCAGTGAGTTCGGCGGCGGACACGCCCGGTAGGCCACGGACTTCACTGGCTGGGTCGAATTCAATTAGGTGGTCCAGCCTGGCCAACAGGGCGCTAACCGCTTCTTCGGCGCTCGCGATATCCGACGACGCCCGCGCGAGTTCCTCGCGGAGTTGTCTCGCCTTAGGCGTGTCAATTCCTGCAAGTATCTTTTCGGTTACTCGCTGAAGCGAAGTGTTGCGCTTCTCGATGTAAACGACGTGCCACGTCGGGCGTGCTCCTAGACGGGTCTTGAGCCACCTCACGAGATGGCTTTTCCCCGTGCCCTTCTCGCCCTTAATGAAGAGCAAAATCGGTTCATTTGAAGTGATCGGCCGTGTAAAGGCGCGAAGGACATCGTCCTCGCTTTCCTCGATTAAGCGGCCGCCTTGCTCCCGGCGAACTGGTAGCCGTTGGTGGATCGCATGAAACACGGCGTCGGCGCGCGGGTCGTCGATCTCCAATCCGCCGACATCTACCTGTGTGGCGAAGTCGACCGCCGCTCGACTCCAGCAGACGCGATTCCCAGTCACAGGTCACCTCTAATTCGAGTTCTTTCCCATACCATCGTGGTGACGATACGATCGGCAGATCCATCGGGCTGCAGTCGAAGAGTGCGGCCGCCTGCGTCGCTCCTCTTTTCCATCGTCAAGAAGCCGTCAGCCTCGAGTTGGAGTAGCGATACTGTTAGGCCGCCGGTGAGTATCGCGTGGTCTCCCTCGTATTGCGGATCGTGGCCAAATTGCAAGCCGCCGCCATCCAGGATCGGCACTGCTGACGCACATCGAGCGATGAAGTCACGGACATCGTAGTCGCCAGGCGTGAGCGTCGGTAGTCGGTAGATCAATGCCTCACTAGCGTCCGGGATAAGTCCACTGCTGCCCGTAGTTCGTGCGAGCCCTAAATAGGATGCCCAACGGCGGAAGGATGACCACTGTTCCCGGTTCGGAACCGGCCAATTTTTGCGCTCAGAGCCGAGAACTTGCTCCTGCATGATCGCAAAGCTTCGCCCGACGCCCTTGGTTGCCGGTGACTCGAATCTGTCAAACGGACGCAACGGCTCTCCGGCAACGTGTAGGAGAACCAACGCTTGAATGAAGTCTCCCACTCCGCTCGATGCATCCGAGCCAGCCATCTCGATCACTGCGTCGAGCAGGACTTGGAATATGCTCCGCGAGGTTACGTCGACTGGGCCCTTCCAGCGTTCTACGCCCGCGGAGGCCAGCCTGATTCGGTTGCCCGCCGACTCGACCATGCCAAGCATTCGTAGTGCGTCGAGGGAGGCGTCGGCGATGATAGAGCCACCTGCACGTAGGTCATCCAGGTCAGCCTCGGAGGGATCGGCCGTGCCCGTGGCTATCGAGTCCATGGCCTCTTTAAGGCCACGAGGAGCCACTAGGCTCACAAGTTCTTCTCGGTCTGCCTCCGCTTTCGGGAGCGCGATCAGCGTCCTCACCAAAAAGCGCATCGCCTCAGGGAGAACATCCGGTGGGTTGAGGAGTGCCATCTAAAGCCTCCGCAAAACATGCTCGATGTGGTAAGAGGGACCCCAGGATTCCCTTAGGAAGGCCGGACCGCCGAAGGGAGTCGGTTCGTCGCGAGTGCACAGCACAACGGTCATCGGTCCCCGCGAGAGTCGGTCCAGCAGGAGTGCCCACTCACTTGCCGGCGGTCCCTCCTTGTCGATCCGGACAAGCGTGGGAACGAGCAGGTTGTTAGAACCGGCGAGCCAACCCGTGACCCCCTCCTCCCACCAAATCGATCGGACAGAGCGTGGACACGGTGACCATGGGCCTGCGGCCACGAGGGCTATGACACCGTGGCTGACGAGGCGATTGATGAGCTCTTGCTCGGCATCGAATTGAACCCCATCGGTCCAGACGCACAACCGTCCGTCTGGCGCCAACTGACGCAGTCTAGACCCAGCAGTGACTGTGAGAGTGCCATTGAACAATGGCTTCAGCGGAGGCCTTAGCAGTGAGGGCGGAATCCGGCGCGTTCGGCAGTATGGACAGCCTCCGCACTGTCGTGCAGTCGGGAGAACGCCAGATTCCACGCTCAGCCGATAGTGATCGGCCAGGTATCGGTTGACGCAGGTGTCAAGCCCATCCAGGATCTTCATTGCAGATTCCAGGGACGCAGCAGCAGCAGTGCGGCTCAGTGACTGTGCATCACGGAAGCGATGGCGGAAGCTGGCCTCGTCAGCGAGGTCGCCATGCCGGATGCGGACAGACATCGAATTCCGATGCTCCGCAAAGATCTCCTGCAATTCCTCCTCTGTGGCGTCAACCGGGACGTCGGGTGGAGTCGGCCATTCCACGCTGAGCATCCCGGCACGATCCATCGCGGAGAGCGTCTGCGTGTTCCAGTAGCGATTGGCGTCGCTCCACGGATAGGTCACGTCCTCGGTAGGCGTAGTGAGATCCACCATGAGTACGCCACTTTCAACGGCGGCGCGACTCTTCATGCTCCGCCACCGCTTCCATGCCTTCTCGTCCCCGATGAGCCTGGCTTCGGCCATTTCTCGTGCGACCCTGGCGTCTGAGTCAGTCCACAAGACCATTGAGACGGACGCTCTGCCGTCCCGGCCGCTCCGACCTACCTCCTGGTATAGGCGGTCTACTGACTCTGGTACGCACAGGTGAATCACGCCCCGCACATCAGGGACATCCATGCCAAGGCCAAAAGCCGACGTGGCCACTATAATGTCGAGGTCCCCGGCGGAATCCCCATCAAGGCGCAGGCCACGAGTAGCATCTTGACGTCTCTGCGCCGATACAGTGCCGGCTACACCATCGATCGCCTGCAGCCCCGCAGCGCGCAGCCAGGACAAGGCTGTCGATACATTGGTGGACGCCTCAGAGGTATGCAAACTGGTGTAGACGATGAGCGGTCGCGGCATGTGCCGACATGCCTCTAGGAAGCGCTCACGCTTCTCCTCCTCTGTGGCGCAGTGGCTCATCCACCAGGCCGGCTCTGGGCGGGTCACCTGCGCGGATACGAGCAGTTCGCGCTGTCCAGGAAAGAGTCGACGCAGCGCCTCGAGGCCATAATCGTCAAGGGTTGCCGTGAGCATCACAGTGACGGGAGTCCGGTCGGCGGGTGCGAGATCAAGCAAACGCCGCCGCAGTCCTGCGAACGTCTGGAAGGCAGGTCGGAAAGCATCGCCCCACTCTGCGACGATGTGTGCCTCGTCGATTGCGAGCAAGTCCAGCCTGCCCTCAAGTGCGGAGACTTCAAGAGGCCGCGCGAGTACAGTGCACGCTGCTTCGGGAGAAGAGATGATCAGCCACTGCGTTCCCTCGCGTACCCGCTGCGCCAGGTCCGCCTTCTCGCCCGAAGTCAGACCACCGTGATAGGCGAAGAGGACTTGTTCCCCCGTAAGCTCCTGAATCCGCCGCTCAAGGTCCAGCGCAAGGGCAACGGTAGGCACAACCAGGCATGTTTGCCGAGGTCGGTTGTTAATCGCTCGAGTAAGGATGACGTCTGTCTTCCCGGACCCGGTGGGAAGCACGCAGATGACGGCGTCGCCTCCGCGGGCCGCGCTGGTCGCGCGGATGCTGGCCTTTTGGCCAGGACTCAGGTAATCAGACCGTTTCGTGGAGTTGGTGTAGAAACGGTCCGCGGCCAGTCGCCAGTTGGGTCTTCGTAGGGAGACTCGGGAGGCCTCCTCGTCAGGTGCAGTCCCGAGGTCATCAAGCCATGTGGGAAGCCATGGCTGAGCCCGCCAGTGCAGCCCTTTGTCACCTACGAAACCATGAGATCGCCATTCGACCGCTTGTATTGAGGCTAGTTCTGGGGACTCCAGAACCGACTGATATCCACGGGCAACGAGTACCGATCGGATCATCGGCAGAATCTCCGCAGGTCGCGGACTCCCGGACGACTTGAGTCGCCGCGCCAGGCGCGGGCATGCTTCAACTATCTCCTGCAGGGTGTAGATAGTCATGCTCGGTACATCCAGGTGATGAAGGTCGCCCCGCAGCTATCGAGGCTAAACACGGGATGGGCTAGAGCATCCTCGACGGCCGCCATGACAGTCTCATCGGGAGAGGAATCTCTGCCGACGCGTAACCGAGCCTGCAAGATCACACTCTCCCACTCTTGTGCGGCGGTAGCGCGCCGACGCGCCTCGTCGAGACGTTGGGTCACGCGGTCCCGAACTTGGACGGCGGACATGGCGCCGTGAAAGACACCATCGCAAACACGAGGCCAATTGAAGGATGCGGTTAGTTCGCGAAAACGCTCGGGACGGCTACCGAGGTTCGTTCCTTTCGCCTGCTCCAGGGCACGTACCAGGGGAGGCTCGCATTCGCCTCGACCCGCCAGCCACCAGATCCGCTCCATGGTGGTCGGCAGGAAGAAGTCAGTGCGTGCCTGCACCGCGCGGTGGAGCGCTCCATCGGAATCAAGGGCGCAGGAAAGGTCGATCGGTCCTGGCGCGATTTTGACGTCGAAGCAGAAGGCCACCCAGGGCTCCCGATCTTGGTGGGGGGTAGGCCAATGGACCTCGGTCGCGAAGGCCTTCCCTCGGTCATCGATTTCAGCCACCTTGGCGAAGGCGTTGACCAATGGCTCGCCCCAGCGCAGGAAACCTAGTCCGGCTTCGGCGGTGATGCGGTCGGCGGTGTACCTCTGCTCGAACACCTGTGTTCCAATGGCGCTCACGGCATCCTCAGTCAGCAAGGGGGGGCTCGATCTACTAACACCGAAACGCACGTGGTCGTCCTCGGGAAAGACAGAGAATTGGAGCATCTCAACGAGATAGCCGTGAACGGCCTGGTCGATCCGGCGTTGGCCTGCGTCAACGGCGGCGAGTCGTCGCGCCAGGTCTTCGTCCTGAGCCCGATCCTCGATGCTATCGAGGATATCTTGCCCAGATATCCGGCGCCGCTGGGTCGCCAGCTCGTCGGCTTGTCCCATCATCATCTCTCGCGCGCCAGCGAGGGTTTGGGTAACTGCGGTGCGGAAGAATTCGATCTCAAGGTCCGACAAGACGTACTGCAAGGTCGATGTCGAGGATGTAAAAGCACCGAATACGTTGTTGAGGGTCGTTGTCCAAGCATCAATATGGTCGCGGCCGACAGCGAAATCTTCCTGGAAGGTTGTGGAGCGGACAGGGCTCTGCAGTTCGCTCCATCTATCGAAGCGGCCGAGGCGCTGCTCGAGGTGGGTACTAAACGTTGGCACGTTGAGGTGTAGCACCTCCTCGATAAACTGGAGATTAGTCGCTTCTTCGGCCGACCGGTCGATTACAAGTATGCTTCGCTCCGTGCTGCGTTCAAACTCAGTCGTCAGCCGACTCCTAAGGTCGTCCGCCTGGCTTTCCAGCAAGGCGGTGACGCGGTGGTTGCCCAACTCGTCTACCAGTAACTGAGCGACTAGGCGGGCAGCGTTCGGGAATGTGCAAGCAACGGCGCATTTCTTGCGCCCGACCCGTTGCCTGGCCCATTCGACTGTCGCGGAGAGCCGGTCGGATTCAGTGGGCGTGGCCATGATTTGCTCGAGATCACTGGCAAACTCCTGACCGGCGGCCGATTTGGCGAGGTCATTAGCAGCGGCCAATTCATCGGTCGACAGATCGTGATTTGGCCTACACTGTAGCGCGCTAACTAGATCTTCAAGTGCGGCGATGGGGGCGAGGATGCGGCCTAGAACGATTTGTAGGATATATCCCGCATTGGGGTGCTCCTCCAACTCGAGACCAAGACGGAGGTCGTCAAATGCGGCGAACAGATCCTGACGCCGGTGATCGGGATCCGGGATGAGCCAGGGGGATGCCAACCTGCGACCTCGTGTAGGAAAGCCCTTCTTGGCTGCGGTGGAGCGGCGATTGCGTACCATCCGTCGGTGCAGCCTATAGGTCTCGGAGATGTAGCCTCGGAGGCTGTTAATCTCCTTCCTAGCTTCCTCCTCCGCTCTGGCGGCGATGCAGCGGCGGACATCGGAGATGAGTTCCTTGGCGACGGGGTCGTTCGGTAGTAACTGGGCGACTTGAGCTAGCGGCTCGTCGAGATAGCGAAGTGGAGTCTCGGCGCTGATCGCCGACATGGCCTGGGCAAGGTCATCGCGCATTTCGACGCGGTGCCGAAATGCGGCTAGGTCTGTCAGCGGGTAGTTCACCGGATCCAGCAGGTGCAGTAGCCCGAGAAAGGCATCCTCATTACTGCGAACTGGTGTTGCGCTCAGTAGGAGAAGTGCCTGCGACGCGTGGGCAATGGCGCGCAGCGCGTCGTACTGCTGGTCACGGACGCCATTCCCGCCATAGTTTACTCGCTCGGTTAACCGGTGTGCCTCATCGACGATCGTGAGCATTCGCTGCTCAGGTCGGAGGCGTCCGATCGCTGAGTGCCCGATAACCTCCACTGTCCCGGGAAGGTAATTCACCCGAAACTTCGTCGCGAGCTCCTGCTTCCACTGTCCAACGACCTGGTCGGGGACGATGATGGCCGCGGTCCCAGCCGTATCGAGCAGCAGTTGTCGGAGCACCATGCCAGCCTCGATGGTCTTGCCGAGGCCTACCTCATCGGCCAGCAGGTATCGAGGTATCGGGTCGGCAAGCACCCGGCGGGCCGCACCGACCTGATGATCATGGATCTCGACAGCGGAAGAGAGAATCCCGCCAAGGTTGAGGGAAGCGCTGCGCTGTTCCAATACCGTATGCAGAAAGCGAGTCCGGTGGGTATGGAAGAACCGGGTCTCTACTGTGCCCGCTTTGAGCAGGCCGAGCGGGTCCGCCAGCGGGACGGACCAGCGGACTCGCAGTTCAGCGGAGGATACGGCCTTTGAGATACGGTTCGGTAGGAGGATGAAGTATGCGTCGGCCTCCACATTCGACGGGGAGTCGATCCGGCCCACGATCCATCGTTGACCGTCAAACCACCACACTCTCTGCTGCGGAGGTAGCCGAACTGCCTGGTAGGTTCGGTCAGCCGACGGCAGGACCACCTCAGATCCCATCGGCGAGTCGAAGAAGGCAATCGTTCCTGCGGCGAGGTCAAAGCGACCCCAGCCCAGCTCGCTATCTCTGACAAAGCGGATATTTGCGGTCGAAAGGGGCTTTCCGGTAAGTGATGGACCCATCCATAAACCCCAACGACGTCGGCATCGGCAGCATCTAGATATCTTTGTAGCACTTTTCGACGTTACCTGGATTGAGCTTTTCCCATCTTGATGAGTGGACATCCTCCGCGGACTGAAGGACCAGGATGGTCTGCGCGAGCGCGGCGGCTCGGCGTGGGCAGGGGCGCAGGCGAGTCAGGATCCCGACGGCCATGGCGGGCTCCTGATGGGCGACTAGTACTACAGTCATGTTTTGTGATCTACAGTTGAATCTTGTTGTGGCGTAGCCATCGTTTCCAGTAGTGGCTGCTGCGGGCGCGGGCTTGGTGGGCGCGTCGGTGGTGTGACCACGCCAGGGCGCGTTGCAGGATCTGGCTGATGGGGTGGGTGACGGCGCTGGTCAGATGTGCCAGGAGACGGCGGATCTCGGCTGGGGTGAGGGGGACCAGGCCGCACGCGCTTTTGGGGCGTGAGCGGCGGTGACAGCGAGATAGGCGTGAGCGAGCATGGCCAGGGTGATGTGCCGGTGCCAGCCGTCGTAGCGTCTGACCTGGTACTGGTCCAGGCCGACTTCGTTCTTGGCGCTCTGGAAGCATTCCTCGATGGCCCAGCGGGCGCCGGCGATGCGAACGAGCTGATCCAGTGCGGTGTCTGCAGGGCCGAAGCACAGGTAGAAGCCCAGTTCACGCTCGCCCTGGTCGCCTGGGGTGAGGCTGCGACGGACCAGCAGCCACCGCTGGAAGCCGCCGGGCCCGCCAAGGTGGTCCTCGGCGTGGGGCGGCAGGGTCGCCATCGCCCAGTCATACAACCTCGGCCCCTTGGCCCCATCACCCGCCGACAGCCGTTTCCACGCCTGCTCAGGCGCATCAGCGGTCACCGCGTCAGCTCGTGAGCCGGTGTTGCCGTAGCCGATGCCGGTGCCGGTGCCGACCGACTGGCTCTTGGGCACGGCGACCACGTACCCGACCTTGCGTTTCTCCAGGTAAACACGGAACTTGTGATCCTGGCCGTACGCCTCGTCCGCACTCACCCACGAGGCCGGCACTCCACCTTCCAGCGCCCGGCCCAGCATCGCTGTGGCCAGCGCCGGCTTGGTGGCAAACGACACGTTGTCAGGGATGCCAGCCTGAGCGCACCTGGCCCGATCACCGGTCCAGGACTTCGGCAGGTACAACTCGGCATCCATCAACGCGCGCCCGCGCGGCGTCGCGTAGGCGAGAAACACCCCGAGCTGGCAGTTGTCCACACGCCCCGCCGTGCCCGAATACTGCCGCTGCACCCCGGCCGACCGGGTGCCCTTCTTGACGAATCCGGTCTCGTCCACGATCAGTACCCCGGCCGGATCGCCGAGCTGCTCGACCACGTAATCACGCAGGTCAACACGGACGTCCCGGGGATCCCACCGCACGTTGTTCAGCAGCCGCTGCATCCGATGAGGCTGGGCGTCACCAGCGGCCTCGGCCAGTTGCCAGCCGTTCTTACGCTCCACCGGCGCCAGCAGCCCGACCAGATACGCCCGCGCCTGCCGACGCGGCTCTACCCGGCCAAAGCGGCAGGCGACCCGCGCGAACAGCTCATCCAACCCAGCCGCCCACGACTGAAGATCCTCAGACGTCACCACACTCGACACACGAGCGACTATAGATCACAAAACATGACTGTAGTACTAGTACTACAGCCTGATTTTGTGATGTTTGAGCCAGCGTCTCCAGTAGTGGCTTGCTCTGGCGCGAGTCTGGTGGACGCGGCGGTGGTGGGACCAGGCCAGCGCGTAGGCGAGTGGGCGGGTCATCGTGGTGGTCAGATGTGCCAGGAGACGGCGGATTTCTGCCGGCGTGAGGCGGACCAGGCCGCTTGGGCTTTTGGGGCGTGCGCGGCGGTGACGGCCAGGTAGGCGTGGGCGAGCATCGCGAGGGTGATGTGGCGGTGCCAGGCGTCGTAGCGGCGGACCTGGTAGTGGTCCAAGCCGGTCTCGTTCTTGGCGCTTTGGAAGCATTCCTCGATGGCCCAGCGGGCGCCGGCGATGGCGACCAGGTCGTCCAGCGTGGTGCCGGCCGGGGCATGACACAGGTAGTAGGCCAGTTCGAGTTCGCCCTTGGCGTTGGGGGCCAGGCTGCGCCGGACCAGCAGCCAGCGCTGGTAGCCGGGCTCGGTCTCGAAGCGCACCGTGGCCAGGGCCCAGTCGTAAAGGCGTGACCCCTTGGTGCCCTGGCCGCAGGAGCGGCGCTTCCATGCCTCGGCCGGGGCCTGGGCGGTGGCGGTGTCGGCGCGGATCTGCCCGCCCCATCCCGTGCCGATCCATTGGTTCTTGGGCACCGCCACCACATAGCTCAGATGGTGTTCTTCCAGGAAGCGCCGGAACTTGTGCTCCATGCCGTAGGCCTCGTCGGCGGTCACCCAGGAGACCGGCACCCCCGCCTGGAGCGCTCGGGCCAGCATCGTGCGTGCCAGGACCGGCTTGGTGGCAAAGGGCTCTTCGGCCGGGATGCCGGCGCGGGCACAGCGGGCTCGATCGTCGGTCCAGGACTTCGGCAGATACAGCTCGGCGTCGATCAACGCCCGACCCAGCGGGGAGGCGTAGGCCAGGAACACGCCCAGCTGGCAGTTCTCCACCCGGCCCGCGGTGCCGGAGTACTGGCGTTGCACCCCGGCCGACTTGTCGCCCTTCTTCAAAAAGCCGGTCTCGTCCACGATCAGCACGCCATCGCGGTGGCCGAGGTGGTCCATCACGTAGTCGCGCAGGTCAGCGCGCACCTGGCGGGGATCCCAGCGGGCGCTGTTCAACAAGCGCTGCATGCGGTCCGGCGCCGCATCCCCGGCCGCCTCGGCCAACTGCCAGCCGTTCTTGCGCTCGATCGGAGCCAGCAAGCCCAGCAGGTACGCCCGTGCCTGCCGGCGTGGCTCCACTCGCCTGAACCTGCCTGCCACCCGCTCGAACAGCACATCCAACCCCGAGACCCACTCCTGGAGATCATCGGGCGTTAACTCATCAGGCATGCGCCCGCACTATAGATCACAAACCCTGGCTGTAGTACTAGTTGAGTCCCGGCTGATGGCCACGAAGATTCCTGGTGGACGGCCTCGGGGTGTCCTGATCTCCGCCCCGCTCTGGGAGATCTCCGAGTGGTGGCGCTGATGCCGGGGCTCATCGCCTCTACGGAAGGTCGCAAGATGTGGAGCCCCGCCGGGTGAGCTCGCACGAGGTTCGGGTGCTCATCGCCCCACGAACTCGCCCAGGTCGATGGCGCCGCCGGGGACGGCCCAGTTGCCGTTGTCGGAGCGGCAGATCATCAGCAGGTCGCCCACTTGATTGGCGACCACGACATTGACCGAGGGCGCCAGGCTGTTGGGTGTCGGCGCGTCCGGGGGTCGTAGAAGTCGATCGGCTCGGCCAGGCCGGCGAAAGGACACTCACGGCCTGGATGGCCGACAACGCCCGAGTCTGCTGGCAAGTGGACCCCGAACCCTGGACCGCCGAGTCCGAACTCATCGCCCAACTGGACCTCCCCCTCAACCTGGACCAGAACAGAAGCCACGCCTTCCATCAGCACCTCTCTGCTCTCAGGGCCTCAGCGCGAGTTCGTGCCCGTGAGCTCCCCATCGCCTGCTGGACAGGCCGACCCGTCCGCCGTTCCCCGTTCTCGCAAATCTGGATGATTCCGGGCACAGGTCCCGGTCACCTGCGGGAGCAGCGCAATCATGCCGCCGAACAGGGATTATGCACACGGGTTGTCTCATATCACTGCTCATGGATTCTGGCGCTCTCACGGAACGGCGACGGAACAGGCCGCCTCATCGGCCAGGCGGCGGCCATGCCTGATCAGCCCGTAGGTTCAGCGGGTGCAGATGGCTTAACGCTTCGTGGAACTCCTGCTCGCCGATCTCGTACGGACTGAACTCATCGAGATCCAGCTGAGCGTAGGTCAGGAAACCGTACCGATCCTCATGCTCCGGAGCTTGCACGTCGTACGCGATCACCGCGCCGTTGGCGTAGACCTCGACCTGTACATGCGCGTATCCCTCGTCGTCGAGCGCCAGGTAGAACGTGGACGTTCCACAACTCGCATACTCGTCGCCTCGGTCCTCGTCCCAATCTCGTCTGAAGTACCTCACACCGTCAGTGTCTCTTCGAGCATCGTCACCCCGCAGATAGCTCAGTAGCCTGTCGGCGTGAATCATGTGGAGCGTGCCGTCGGCGCGGTCGTCGGCTCGGCGGTGGGCGACGCGCTAGGTGCCCCGTTCGAGTTCGGTCCGGCGGGCGCGTTCTCCGCTCGCTTTCCGTTACCTGGTGCCGGTGGCGAGATGATTGGGGCAGCGGCTGGGACGCCGGGGAGGCGACCGACGATACACAGATGGCCGTTCATGTGGCTGAATCGCTGCTGGAGCGCGGCGGCTTGGACCTGCCGGATATCTTCGCTCGCTTCCAGAGGTGGGCGGCCGATGAGCCGAAGGACATCGGACTGCAGACCGAGGACGTCTTGTCCCGCGGCCTGCCCTGGGACCAGGCCGCCATCGCCCACTACCGCAGCAGCCGCCGCGCCGCCGGCAACGGCTCACTGATGCGGGCCACTTGCTCGGCGGTGTACTTCGCCCGCGACGGGCGCAAGGCCACGATGGACGCCGCTCGCCGCATCGCCGCCCTTACGCACGGTGACCCTGCGGCCTGGGAAGGCACCGCGATCTTTCACGACCTGGTGCGCGTCGCCCTGGACGGTACCGACCCCCTGGCCAACCTCTCGCAGACCCTCATCGCCGTCCATCCCGACCACCGTGAACGCTACGCCACCGTCCTGGACCCCCACTGGCATCCCGGCCAGGCCACCGAGGCCAACGGCGCCGTCTGGCCCTGCCTTGGCTCAGCCGTATGGGCCCTCCGCACCACCCACAGCTACGAGGACGCGATCCGCGCCGCGATCGACCTGGGCGGCGACACCGACACAGTCGCCGCGGTCACCGGTGGCCTGGCCGGGGCCGTTTACGGATTGGCTGCGATCCCGGCCGGCTGGACAGAGCCTCTACACGTCCCGCTACCCGGAAGTGGTGGCCGAACCCTGCGCTTGCCCGACCTGCTCCACCTCGCTCGTGACCTGGTGGAACAGGTTGACATCCTGGGCGACGACTCCCGATGACAGAACCCTGGTAGGTCACTAAGCAACCACGTTGCACCAGCACTCCTCGAAGAGCGGCGGCTGAGACTTGCGCCGATGTTGCGATCCAGCACATGACCTGCGGTTCGTCTCCCTGTTGCGTCCGCGAAGCGGTGTATGAGCTTGGCCAACACACAGCAAGCTACTGACCTTCCGCTTTTCAGAAGTCACGATCACCCCGCCCAGTCAGGACGATCAGGTACCGGGCTGTCGTCGAGAGTGCGCCACGTGTGGGCTTGGTGTCCGACGTTGCCCTCAGCGTTGCTGTCACAGCAGCCACTGGCCTCAGTTGTTGTCTTAATGCAATACCCCGTGCGCGATTTGGACCAAGGCGGCACGGTCACTGAGTTGCGTTAGCCCGAGCGGAGATCAGGCAGGGCGCAAGATCGGCGAGAATCTTATCTACAGGGTCAAGGCAGCCGCCTTCGGCAGGCTGCGCGTCGGGCGGTTGCTGGGCGCGCTCATCCACGGAGTAGGGCCTCATGTAATCCCTGAGTTGGCCAGTCAGCCCGCTTGTTGATCGTTTTCTGGATGAGGCCGTACATTGCTTCGACGATGAGGGATTGGCCAGGCAATGTCCTTGATCGTGAATCCCTTGTTCGACTCAAAGGAGCTGGAAGATTTTGTTCTATGCAAGCCTCCCGATCCCTCCGCGTCCCCGGTAGCGTTACCGAAGAGCCCATCCTCCATCACCCAATCGTCGCCTGCTGAGTTAATTTCCTGAGTCTGTGGTTCTGGAAGAGCTAGTCCCGACAGAGGGTTATCTTTAGGGTGGTGATAGATGAAGCGACGGGCGCTGTTGATTGATTCGCGCAGGAACGCTTTGGCCATCTTCGTAAAGCCAGGAAGAGCAAACTCGGGGGAGTTGTCTAGGTCGATCTCACGCATGATGAGACCAACTCTCCTGCTGAGTGGAACGACGAATGCTTGTGCCGTAGCAAGGCCGACGCCCATGTATTCGGGATAGTCGGGGCCTACGGCCAGCGATACAGGATGATCAGATGTTATTAGACAACGGCGCTGGAAGCGGAAAAGTGTCCACGTCCTTGCAATCATCTGGCGGGCGGTAGGCTCCCATAATTGCATGAGCGAACGCAGGTGATTGTTGGCATCAGGTATCAAGTCTGGGCCAGTGGGCTTGGTTATGTCTGCCCACTCCTGGTCGAGCTCAAAGTCGCCAACGGGGCGCCCTTCCGCCTCTTGGATGAGGTCGCGCAATGCTTCCTTGCCGGAGACTCCGACAACTAGTTTGATGAACTGCGCATGCATCTGCATTTGGCCATTGCGCACACCCTCGCTACGTAGGTGCTGAAGTGCGACCCATACGGCCAATGCTTCGCGCATGTCGCCCTTAACCGGCCACAGCCCTTCATGGACTATTTTCCGCAAGACGGAGGCCGCATCAGCTTCTATTTCGCTGAAGAACTTTTCGAAATAATCGCTCTGGCTGCCATCGGGAAGCGTGATGGTGTAGAAATCCTTCACAACGCTCGCATTGTGAGTTCCTACGTCATGCTGCTTGTCCCCGGGGAGAACGACGCGCCGGACCTGGCTACGTTCATCTGCAAACTCGCGCAGGTAGAAGTTTGAAACAACGTGTTGCCTTCGTACTTGCCGTGCCATTACACAAGGATAGCTGGCTGCTCACCGCCCACGACGTCCCGATCGAGCAGATCTCACGCCTGGTTGGCCACACCAACACGGTGGTCACGGATACCGTCCACCGGAAGCAGATCAGGCCTGTCATACAGGAGGGAGCGACGGTAACGGGTACGATTTTCCACCGACGTCGGAGTCTTAAGCCGGGAAGTCTGTGGCGTGGGGCAGCTCAGGACAGGGGTCACGCGAGAACTGCCCTGGCAGAGCTCGGGAGATCCTGAAATGGGTGGAGCGGCACTCCCTGCGGATGTCGGCCCTCGCCACCTCTGCGACTGCGCGCAGCATGCTCAACGCGGCGACCAGCCGTCTGGACGGGAAGCGTGTCGCCGCCAGCTCGAACCGGCGGCATCGAGTCATCCTCTCCGGTGCGCTGGCCTACGCGGTGGAGCTCAAAGTGCTCGACAAGAACCCGATCCCGGAACTCAAGTGGAAGGTCACCAAGACGACCTTTCAGGTGGACCGGCGCTCTGTGGTCAACCCGGAGCAGGCGCGCGCTTTGCTCGCTGCGGTTGAGAAGCAGAAGCCGAGTGGCGTCCTGCTCATGCCGTTCTTCGCCACGCTCTACTTCACCGGACTGCGTCCCGAAGAGGCCGTCAACCTACGGGAGAAGGACCTGACGCTTCCCGATGCCGCCGGCACTTGGGCAGAGTTCTACCTGACCGGCGCGACGCCTGAGGTCGGCAGGGGAATGGACTGATTCCGGCGACCAGCGCGACACGCGCGGCCTCAAGCACCGCGCCGAGGGTGAAGCCCGATCCGTCCCTTGCCCTCCCGAACTGGTGACCATCCTGCGCAAGCACCTCAAGGAGAACGGCACCGGCCCCGATGGTCGCGTGTTCCACGGCGCTCACGGCGCTGTGCTGGCCAAGAGCACGATCCTCCGAGTCTGGCGGAAGGCCCGCGAGCAGGCCCTGACCAAGGAGGAGTACGCCTCACCGCTGGCCAAGCGCCCGTACGACCTGCGGCACGCCTGCCTCTCCACCTGGCTCAACGCGGGCGTCTCGCCCAAGCAGGTCTCCGAGTGGGCAGGCAACAGCGTGGCCGTCCTCCATCGCACCTACGAGGCCTGTCTCGTAGGTCATGACGAGATCGCCATGCGGAGAATCGCCGAGGTCCTGGGCTCTTCCCCTCGGGAAAGCATTGGGAAGGATCAACCGGATACGGCTGATCAGAGCCAGACGCAGCCGGACACTGAGACATGCCAGGAGTGTTCCGAATCCACGGCGAGCAAGACCTGCACCAAGAGGCCAGCCAATAAAGCATGACCTTCCGCTTTTCAGAAGTCACGATCATCGTGCCCAGTCAGATCGACCAGGTGCCGGGCCACCGTCGAGAGTGCTCGTCGTGCGGGCTTGGTGCCCGACGTTGCCGTCAGCGTTGCCGTCACCGCAGCCACTGTGGCCAGTGGCAAGGCCCGACGAAGGAGGACCTTGGCGGCGATCGCCCCGACCACCTATGGCGGGCAGCGAAGTGAGCGATCGTCACGGCGCTGACCCAGCATTTCAGTGCGAACCCCGCGAGCATCGATGGTTGAGCGGCCTGGCTCGCCGTGATATCTCGGCGATGCGTCCAGCGAACAGGCATGTATATGGGCGCATTATGCGCAAACTGCTACGTCACGAGGCAGGCCATGCACGGATAGCAAGCTGAGCGAGTTCGCTCGCTCTTTTCTCATTACTATCGACATCCCATGTCTCGCCCCTGCCTAGATGACGCGTAATCGAGAATTTTGACTGTTTGAACGCAGTCACCTTCTCCTCAAATGGAGCGTCACCGAGATTTCGATTTAGCGAACGCTCCAGGAGCGTATAGTTGCACAATGTATCTCGTTGTGCAAGAAATCGTTCAAACTCCTTATCTGAAGAGAACCGATCGCGGCCAGAGCTTTGCGCAATAACGTGTTCAACCGAGACGGATTTTCCACTCCAGTCCACTGCTGCTTCTGCGTTCAGACCTAGCGCCAATTCATGCTGGCGCTCGATCTGTGAGAGCAGATATTTGGCGCGCCCCGGCTGTATAGGCCCATATCCCATAAACGCGCGCTTGAATTCTTTGTCGTCAGGAACGATCTTGCGAACGATCTCGAAGACGTCAGCTTGGGAATTCACAGCGCCCTCACTCATCCCTTTGGCAGCTTCGCAGAATACTTCCTCTGCCGTGCCTCCCCCAAGCCTCCCTGCGAACCAAGCCCGCACAGACCATGCCGCTATGCGATTAATCAACTTGGACGCCTTTGTAAGGTCCCAATTTGCCAGAGCCGCGATAAGCAGCGGCGTGCTGGATTCGAATCCAAACCTACGAAAGGCAAGAAGAGAGTCTCGAACGTCCACGTTGATTCTCCCCCAGAGCTCACTATCCGGCTCTCTGAGCGCGGAGTAATATTCGAGGTTGCGCTCGAGCCTCTTCACGTACTCGCGCACCCTAGTGGGGCCGCGCCCAATATCCCCCTGAATGACCTTATAGAGCTTGCGCGTAGTAACCTTTCCGGCGCGCGAGGAGTGCTCATAGCGGATAAACTTTACAAGATCCTCCGGCTTATCCTTAAAGGGGGCCGCGATACGCGTCCATTGCTGCATTACATTGTCATGAAAATCTTTCGACTGGCTAAAGAGATAGTTCTTCAATAGATCAGCAGTGGTGAGGTCCGCACCGCGGTCATTGAGGGTCTCGAAGATGACATATGCCTCGGGAAGCCCCGACGCTACCGCTAGTAGGACCTGGACGTTCCTCTCTAGCTGTGTGACTATCGACACTAGGTCGCGATAATTTCTGGTCGTAGGAGCAATTTCTATTAGGTATTTCATGCAAATCCGGTAGCACTCATAGAGCGGGTCTTTTAGATTGCTTACCGGCTGGCCTCGCAGAAGCTCTTCATAGGTGTTGAGATTGTCTTGGCCGAGCTTAAGTCGAACAACGATATCCTCCTCTTCGAGGTCAAAGGTTTTCAGATATAGTTTGTCAATCTCTCGCGCCGAATCCTCTTTCCCAAACTCTTGCAGCAGATCCCTAATGGCAGTGATGAGAATGGCGGTTGTTGTGAGTCGCTGCTGTCCATCTACTACTATTTGTCGCCCTGGATCATTGTTATCGGCTGCAAGCACAATCGTTCCCATGAAATATGGTTGAGACTCGCTCCGGGCCGAACGGAGGTCTTCGAGAAACTCTTGAATATTCGATTCCTCCCAGGCGTATCCTCGCTGAAATTTTGGAACATTAAGCAGTCTGTCGGAGAGCAGGTGGGCAAGGCGATCATGTCCGAATTGCGCCGGATCTGCCACTTCGACTCCTTTGGTAGGCGGTGTCTGGGATATTCATCAATCGAGATCCCTTATAGCCTAATCCTCTGAGCATCTACCGTCGTTACACAGATCCTTGATCAAATGGGTCTGCTTGTCGGCGACAGAGATTCCCTAGCGGCTGGCGGAGCCCGGAGGACTAGATGCTCGACTCGTACACCGTGGCCGACCCATCGGCAGCTGAAAGGCGTCGTTCCAACCCGCTGGTTCACGCGCATGAGAGTCACTGTTCCTCCGCTTCCAGTGCCTCGGCGGTTCTCTGAGTAGCACCTCGATCCCGTGATGCCAGTTGTGGCCTTTCTACTGGCAGAGCCCATCCAAGCGGGATCGGGCGTGTGGGCGCGCTGGCCGCGACCGGCCGAAGAGCCGCAGCGCGGCCAGCTGGCGCCCGAACACGCCGCCGACCGCCGCAGGCGGGCGGCTTGAAGACGTAGAGAAAGTTCTCATTCACCAGAGTCGGGGCCGGTGTCCTGTCTCGCTTGATGGTTGACACTCTGGCCTCGCTTGATGCTTGACACCTTGATCGTCTTCTGTGCCTGCTCGTGGCGTTATCGGCGCTTC
>NZ_JBITHD010000026.1:0-125284 GCF_044457685.1 Nonomuraea sp. NPDC050536 | reverse complement strand
GACAACGACGACTGCTGCCACACCGTTCATGATCAGGACAGGCACCATCAGATCATGAACCGGAGCCACCCATCCGAGTTAACCAGCAGAGTCCTGTACCGCGTCAAAACTCGCGTGCGTGGTTTGAGCTGGGGGTTCTCCAACCGAGCTATGCGGCTCGGCGGTACTCGTTGATCACTCCCCCGAATATTTCGTGTCGTTCGATCCGGCCTGCTATCGGCATCACCACATGCTCATCGTGATCGGGTGGTCGCTGCCCACGAGCCTGATGCGGTCGATGCGTGTTGTAGTGATCGCGATACTCGTTTAGGACCGAGCGCAGGTGACGTTCGCCGTAGATCAACATGCGGTCGGTGCACGCGGCGGCGGTGCAGGTGATCGCCGTCCATGCCGCCGCGGCGACCGCCCCGGCCCCGGGCGCCGCCGCGTCGACCACGCGCAAGACGATCTGCAGGGGGGCGCCCGCGCTGGCGCGCGCGACCGCGAGCGGGTCCGCGTCCGCAGCGCCGCGGTCGGCGCTAGCTCGAGCGTACGGCCGCAGAGTGCGAGCGCCATGTGCCACCGTTCCGTCACCGCGGTACCGGGGTAGACCATGTCCAGCCGGCCGGCGAGTCCAGTGGGTTCGGCCAGCGTGCCGGCGTCCTTAAGTGCGGGCTCGCTATCCCCTGTCAGGGCCGCCCCGGCACCCCTTCGGCGTGGCTGCGCACATCATCGCCGACCGGATCCATCGGGAGATGACTTAGGTCACCGCATTCAGGACTTTCGACCCTGTCGTACCTTTTGGCGGCCAAGGTGTACTGGACTGGCTCAGCGGCCGGCGAACCAGCCGAGGACATGGCCTCAACGGCGCCGGTCGCGGAGGCACAGTTGCCGAATGACAGTAGCGACCTGAGCGAGACTTCATGCCGAATCTCATCGCGCGACTGTATCCGGGCCGCGGACCTGCCGAGCAGGCGCGCCGCCCAGACGCGACGCGCATCGAGATGGGTAGTGGTTGTGGCGGCAACCGCATGCGCTGGATGGCCGAGGTGCGGGCACAGGTGCGTGCGCTGGATCAGGCGGTGTTCGACGCCGTGGCCGACAGCCGGACGCCGAGCCTCGACCGGTTCTTCGTCTGCGTGTCCAGATCGGTCGACTACTCACGGTTGTGGCTGATGACGGCGGCCGGGGCGGCGCTGGCGGGCGGTCGTCGCGGCCGGCAGGCGGCGGGTCTCGGTGTGCTGGCCGTCGGGTTGGCCTCGGCGGTCACGAATGCGGGTCTCAAGCCGCTGGCCGGCAGGAGGCGGCCCACCCGCTCGGGCCACCGTGCGGTGCTGGGGTCGCGCCGGGTCCGGCGGCCGGTGTCGGCGTCGTTCCCTTCGGGGCATACGGCGTCGGCGTTCGCGTTCGCGTCGACGATGGGCGAGACAGTGCCGTGGACCTGGATCCCGCTGCATGCCGCGGCGGCCGCGGTCGGCTATGCGCGGGTGCACACAGGGGTGCACTATCCGTCCGACGTCGCGGCTGGGGCCTTGATCGGCGCGCTGTGTGGCTGGACGGTGCGGCGGGTGGCCGCGCGCGTGCCTGCTGATGACTGCCCGAGGAGGCGGGCGCCGTGACGACCGATACCGGGGTCGTCGTGGTCATGAATCCCGGTTCGGGCGGCGGCAAGGTGGGCCGGTTCCAGCTCGTCGAGCGCACCGGACGGTACGGTGCGACGGTCCGGATGACCGGTCCCGGTCAGCGGGCGGCATGGCTCGCCCGGCAGGCCGTCGAGGACGGGGCCGCGATGCTCGGGGTGGCCGGCGGAGACGGGACGGTATCGGCCGTCGCGGCCGTGGCTGCGGACGCCGGGCTTCCCTTGGTGGTGATCCCGGCGGGTACCCGCAACCACTTCGCCCGCGATCTCGGCCTCGACATCGGCGATCCGGCCCGGGCGTTGGAAGCCCTGCGCGACGGTGAACCGGCCCGGGTCGACCTGGGCGTGGTCAACTCGCACGCCTTCGTCAACAACGTCTCGTTCGGCATCTACGCCGAGGCCCTGCTGGAGCCCGAGTACCGGGAGGCGAAAGCACGCACCCTGGCCGCGATCGCCCCCCGATACCTTGAGGGACAGCAGTGGGTCGATGCGAGCGTGGACGCTCCCGGAGAGAGGATCGAGTACCCGCAGGTGGTGTTGGTGTCGAACAACGCCTACCACCTCGGCACGCCGCGCTACCTCGGACGCCGGTTCACGCTCGCCTCGGGGCTGCTCGGCGCGATCGTCGTCAAACGCCCGGCGGGGCCGCCACCGCCGGACCTGTTCGCACGCCTTCGCCGCGACCTGCGTCGGCACGCCACCACGGACTCGGTCGAGACCGGCATCATCGCCTGGGCGGCGGCCCAGGTCAGGCTGGACGGGGCCGCGGAGCACCTCCCGGCCGGAATCGACGGCGAAGCAGCGACACTCCGCCTGCCCGCGACGTGCGACATCCGGCCGGGCGCTCTGCAACTCCTGCTACCACGCCAACGACCCGGAGTACCAGAGCCGTACCCGCGTGGGCGGCACGCGACGGCGTGAGAGGTGCCCCATGAGTGACGGCGCGTGGGCGACAGAGCAGTTGATCTTATAGTCTTCGCCGCTCCCTCGAACCGGTGGGCCGACCCGCGCGCCCGGCTGCTGGACGGCCCGCGGTGGGAGGCGATGCGCGCGGACGTGCTGGCGGGCCTGTCTCTGACCGAGGACGCGGCCGAGCACCTGGCCCAGCTCACCCGCGGACTCGACGCAGCTTGGCGGCAGATGGCCGCGCGCCTGGGGGAGGCCGACGCCGATGCGAAGGTGGAGATCGTCGTCCCCGAAGGCGGGGGACGTGCTCGGCTGAGCGTGGACAAACTTGGCGCGGTGGGCGAACCGGAGTCCCTGACCTGGCTGAAGACCACCACCGAGGCCATGCTCCCCAGGGTCGACCTACCGGACCTGCTGTTCGAGCACGCGGCAGTGTTGATCAATGTCGATGAGTTTGGAAGTCACATACGCCCCGGCGGGCGTTGTCAGTGTCGGCGTCTGGCTTCCTCGTCCGGGGCCGGCTCCCGCTTCGCGGCGCCGGCCCCGGTGGGGTCAGCGGGTGAGGGAGACGGCGAAGGGCTGGAAGCCGTGCCGGCGCAGGATGTGGGGCACCACCAGGATCATGGCCTCGGTGGCGCGGGCGGTGGTGATGTCGCCGAGGTCCTCGATCCACGCGGGCTGCCAGCCCAGGTCGCCGAGCAGGCCGGTGACGGTCCTCTTCGCCTGCTTGTCGTTGCCCGACACATAGACGGTCGGCGGGGTGCCCAGGGTCTCGGGGGCGGTCATGACCATGAACAGCATGGTGTTGAGGGTCTTGACCACACGGGTGTCGGGTAGGGCGGCCTGGAGTTGCTCGGCGAGGCTGCTGCCGGGGTAGCACAGCTCGCCCGGCAGGCCGTCGTCGGCGTCGCGGGTCGCGTTGGAAACGTCGACGAGGATCTTTCCGGCGAGTTCGGTGCGCAGGCCGGTGAGGCGGTCCAGGGCGCTGTCGCCGGGCGTCGCGTTGATCACGATGTCCGCGGTGCGGGCGGTGGTGTGCTGGTCGGCGAAGGAGATGCGGGGGTCGACGCCGCCGACAGGCGCTCCGGTCTCTTCCTTCATGCTCCGGTGGCCGAGGATGACGTGGTGTCCGCTCATGGCGAGCTTTTGGGCGAGGCTCTGGCCGACGCGGCCGGCGCCCAGGATGCCGATGGTGGTCATGAGGTGATGCTCCTTGCGGTGTTGGCTGGGACGGACGGGAGCGGGGGCCGCTGTTGTGGTCAGGCGATCGGCGAGAGGACGTTGAGGGCGGCGGCGTGGATGCCGGGGGCGGCGGCCAGGAAGTCGCGGCTGCCCGTGGTCCAAGGCTCGCCCGCCAGGTCGGTGACGGCGCCTCCGGCCTCGGAGACCAGCAGAGCACCGGCGACCAGGCCGGAGGCGGCTACCCAGCCATGCTTGCTGGTGTGCGCGATGACGCCGCTGAAGTAGGGTGCCGAGTTCGCCGGGCCCTCGTGTCAGGTGAGCACTCATTTCGCCGGTGTGGCCACCAGCGTCGCGGGAGCAGCCCGCGCGAACGTCATCTCACGCAGCATTGCTTCACGCGCGAGAGGTCTCTCCTCGGCCTTATCGGCCTGGACGGCTCTGGGGTCTGAGCGCAGGTCTGCTGTCAGGGCTTGATCAGGGCGGCGGCGGGCTCGCGGCCGCGTCGGTCCACGTCGCGGGCTTCATGGTGGCCGGATCGAGGCGTACCGACAGGCGGCGGCCCTCGGCGAATACTGACTCGCCGTCCGGGGAGACCAATCGGAACCGATAGTCGACGCTGGTGTCACCGATCCGCTCGATCCAGAAGTGGACGGTGATTTCGCCGGTCCCGCGCACGGGTGATAGATAGTGATCGAAAAATCGCGGACCACCGAGAACGCGTCGGGTGTGGTCGGGCGGCCACCGGCATACGACACACCGCGCTCCTGCCACCATGTGGTGATGGCGCGCTCGACCAGCACGGCGTAACGCGCGTTGTGCAGAATGCCCATGGGGTCGAGGTCGTCGAAGTATACCGGCGTCGTGGCGGCGTACCCGTACGGTGTCCGGCTCGTCTCGGAACCAGTCTTGATCATGTCATCTCCGGAAGAATCGTGGGGTGGGTCGCGATCGATCGCTGGTGGCCGAGCAGGGCCCGGCGGGCGCGCCAGCAGGCCACCGTGGCTCCGAGTACGGGCACGTGTGTGCGGGTGGGGTGGTGTTCGGTCAGCGTGAGAGGGTGGCGACGGCCTGGGCGTGGACGCCGGGCGCGGCGGCCAGGAAGCTCTCGCTTTGCGGGGTCCAGGGGCGGCCCTCGGCGTCGGAGATCTGTCCGCCGGCCTCGGTGACGAGGAGCGCCCCGGGCAGCAGGTCCGCGCGGGCACCGGCGAACTGCCAGAAGGCGTCGATCCGGCCGGCGGCCACGTTCAGCAGGTGCAGGGTCGCGGGCACGGAAGTGCGGACGACGAGCGCGTCGAAGAGCATCGCGGTGATCGAGGAGCCGACGCGTCGCACGACGTCTTTGTCCTCGTCGGGCCGGGCCTGGCTGGTGGCCACGAGGCTCAGGCCGAGGTCCGCGGTCTGGGAGACGTGCAGCGGCCGGCCGTCGAGGTAGGCGCCCGCGCCGGTGAGTGCGGTGTAGGTCTCGCCGGTCAACGGCAGGTGGACCACGGTGAGCACCGGCTGGTTCTCGCGCACGAGGGTGGCGGTCACCGCCCACTCCGGCAGGGCATGCAGGTGGTTGACGTTGCCCTCGGCCGGATCCACGACCCACCATTCGCCGGGCGGCAGCGCCCCGCCGTCCAACTCGTCCTCCACCCATCCGGCGTCGGGGCGCAGGTGCTTGAGGCGGGGGCGCAGGATGCCGAGGGCCGTGTCGTCGTTGGCGGCGAGCACGTGCATCAGCTCTTCGCGATTCTGGTAGCGGACTACCTCGCCGAAGCGCTCGTGCAGCGCCGAACCGGCCGCGCGCACGGCGACCGAGGTCTGGTCGAGCAGGTCGGCGTCGGAGGCGGGAGCGTCACTGGTCTGAAGCGTTTCGGACATGGTGGTACTCCCGTGTGAATGGGGGATGGTGAGGTCGGTCGGGCCGAGCTGTGCGGTCCGTCTTGCGCCTTCGTCTCTACGGTATGCAGCCCTGTAATTAACTTCAAATGCATGTCAAACACGCCTAGGATTACTCGCATGCAATTGGGTTTGCCCTGCTCGCCGCGCTCGACGCGTTGCTGGGGGAGGGCAGCCCGGCTGGGGTGGCCGCACGCCTGCATGTCACCGCCCCCGTGATGAGTCGGAGTCTGGGCCGAATCATTCGCACGACCGGGGACAGATCCTGGTGCGCACCAGCCGCACGATGACCCCGACGCCGTATGCGATCGCCATCCGGTAACAGGTGCACGAGCTGCTGCACCAGGCGCCGAGCCGTGAACTCGATCTGGCAACGCTGGAGCGCACCTTCACACTCCGCTGGCACGATTCCCTGGTCGCCCTGAGCGGTCCCGCACTGCTCGCGGGCCGTGCGCGGACAGGCGCCGGAAGTGCGATTGCGCTTCGTCGCGGAATCGAGCCTCGACACCCCCGAGTTGCGGCGCGGCGAGGTCGACCTGGAGGTGAACGCCAACCGCCCGAGCGCACAACGCCCTCGCGCCGCTCGGCCTCACCCGCCGCGTGGTGGCAACCGCGCCCACCGAGGCAGCCGCGCTGGAGTTCTCGCGCGGCTCCGATCTCCTGATCAGCGATCTCGCTCACTCGGTCGACTCCTGGCCGATGAGCAGGTCGAGCAGGCTGGCGGGGGTGTTGTCGCCGAAGATGAGCTGGTGATTCTTGTCGGATTCGGCAGCGAACTGGGCACTGCGGGGAAAAAGAGCCTGCTCGTACTCCGCAAGGGCGGCTTCGATGTCGTCGGAATGCGCGGCGATGGCTTTGCCGAGTTCAGCGCCGTCGAACATGGCGAGGTTGGCGCCCTCCCCGGCGAACGGTGACATGAGGTGGGCGGCGTCGCCCAGCAGCGTCACTCCGGGAACGCGGTCCCAGCAGTGGCCGATCGGCAGGGCGCTGATCGGGCGCGGGGCGAGGGCGGTTTCCCCGTCAGTGATGAGTGCGGTGAGTTCAGGCGCCCATCCGGAGAATTCTGCCGCGACCTGGGCCGCCGCCGCTTCGGGACTGGCGAGGATGGTGGCGATCCATTCCTGCGGTTTGTTGAGCGCGACGTAGGTGTGAAGAACGGCGTCGGCCTCTCGATGGCCAAGGATCCCCTTGCCGGCCGTGACGGCGAACATGGAACCGTCGCCGGCGGCCTTGGCCGCTGCGGGGTGGCGTTGGTCGGCGTCGTACAGGTAGGTCTCGATGAACGACGTGCCGACGTACTCGGGCTTCGCGTCGGAGAGCAGCGGCCGGATCCTCGACCAGGCGCCGTCCGCGCCGACGAGGAGGCCGGTCGGCACGGTTGGCCCGTCGGCGAAGGTCAGCTCGTGCCTTCCGTCTCCGAGGGGGCGGACACTGGTGACCTTGTGTCCCCACTGGATCATCTCGTCGGGTAGCGAGTTGAGCAGGATCCGACGCAGGTCTCCGCGGAGCACCTCAGGGCGACCGCCCGTGCCGTCGTCGGGCTGGTCGAGCAGTACCGCGCCGTGCTGGTCGAGCACGCGCAGGGCCTCGCCGCCTTCGTGGATGATCGCGCGGAACTCGTCGGTGAGGCCGGCCGCTTCGAGGGCGAGCTGCCCGTTGTACTCGTGGATGTCAAGCTGACCGCCCTGCGTGCGGGCGTCCGCCGATGTCTCGGCTTCGTAGATGGTCGCGGGGATGCCGTGCAGGTGCAGGACCCGTGCGAGGGTCAGGCCGCCGAGCCCGGCGCCGACGATCGTGACGGGAGTGGTCATGGTGGTTTCCCTTTCGCTTGGACACCGTTCTACTGCGATACAGTGTTCGCAGTACCGGCGCCACGATAGCACTACTGCGAACAGTGAGCGCAGTAGTAAGGAGGAAAGCCGATGGACAACGCTCACACGGTGATCTGGAACCGGCCGGAGCGGGCCGCGAAAGGCCCTGCGCCGTCACGCACCCGGGCGGAGATCACCAGCGCCGCTATCGCGATCGCCGACGCCGAGGGCATCGAGGCACTGTCCATGCGGCGCGTCGCCAAGGAACTGGGAACGGGCACAGCCTCGCTCTACCGCTACCTGGCGTCCAAAGACGACCTGCTCGACCTCATGCTCGACGCCGTAGCGGCCGAAGACGGCGGCCCGCCTGCCCCCACCGACGACTGGCGCAGCGACCTGCGAAGCCTGGCCCATCGTTCCCGAGCCACCATCCACCGGCATCCCTGGATGGCCTCCCTCGCAGCAGGGCGCCCATCACTTGGACCGAACTCCCTCGATGCCACCGAATACGCACTCGCCGCCCTCGATCCCCTCGGCTTCGACATCGACGTCATGATCACCGTTGTCAACACGCTGCAGGCCTTCGTCCGCGGCTACGCCATCGGCGAGCTCGCCCAACAGGAAGCCGTCCGACGCTCCGGAGTCGGCATACAGGAATGGATGGACGCCCACGCGCCCTACCTCGACAAAGTCGTCAAGACCGGGCGCCACCCACTCCTCGCCCGGGTCATTCGTGATGCCGAGCTCCCCCACGCGGCCGACAGCGCCGAGCGCGGGTTCGAACTGGGACTCGAACGACTCCTCGACGGATGGGAAGCCAACCTCCCCGTCCGGCCCTGACGATCCGGCAGCATCAACCGGGGGTTCAGCGGGGAACTCCACACCCCGACGCCGGCCTCCGCGCGCCGAACCCCCGACGCAACGCGATTCCCCGAAACGACCCGCCAGGGCTTGCACGGATCGGTGGACGCCTCGTCGTATCTGCTTGTTGGTCAGCTCGGCGAACCAGCGTTCCACCAGGTTCAGCCACGACGATCCGGTGGGCGTGAAGTGCAGGTGAAGGCGGGGTGGGCCGGCAGCCAGATCCTGACGGCCGGGGTTTTGCGGGTGGCGTAGTTGTCCAGCACCGTAGTCGCCTTCGGCAGCGTCGGGGTCACGGAAGGGGCGCAGGCCCCGGCCGTGGTCGGCGGCCTTAATGTCGCACAGGTAGCGGCCCAAGAAGTTGATATGCCGGCATGAGCGGGGAGAGGCGGGCGACGCCCTCGTCCATCTTGTACAGGCCGAAGGCCATGTCGCCGTACGGGGCGGTGTCGGTGGCCACCATCTCCGGCTTCACCCGCCGTCGAGGTTCAGCAGGGTGTCCAGGGTGAGAGGCTGTCGCGCGGGTGCCGCGCACGGAGGGAGGGCTCAGCGTTGGCGGTGAGACGTCGAGCTCTCGATCGCTGATCATGGTCGTGTGGTGGGAACGTGTCTCGTGCAGCAATCATCGACGACCGGAGGATCATCGGTCTGTCGGCCGATGTGATCGCCGAACTCGTCGCGGAGGTAGGTCCGTTTTTGATTAACAACAAGTGCATGCTTTTCACTCGTAAAGTTACTCTCATGCAACTGGATTTGAACCTGCTCACGGCGCTTGACGCGCTGCTGGAAGAGGGCAGCGTCGCCGGCGCCGCGACCCGTCTCCACGTCACCCCACCGGCTATGAGCCGCTCCCTGGGCCGCATCCGCAGGGTCACCGGTGACCAAATCCTGGTCCGCACCGGTCGCACCATGGTCCCCACCACCCGCGCACTGGCCATCCGCGCCCAGGTCCACGCCCTCGTGCAGGAGGCCCATCAGCTTCTCTCCGCGCAGCAGGACCTCGACCTGGCGACTCTGGAGCGGGTGTTCACCCTGCGCTGGCACGACGCCCTGACCGTCGCCTGCGGTCCGGCCCTGATCGCCGCCATCCACCGCCAGGCCCCCGGCGTGCAGCTGCGTCTGCCCGCCGAACCCGGCACGGACACCCCCGACCTACGCCGGGGCGAGGTCGACCTCGAATCCAGCTCCACGCTGCCGCCCCTCCCCGACATCCGCCACCGCCTCGTCGGCAAAGACCGGTTCGTCGTCGCCGTCCGCCCCGGCCACTCGCTCACCGAAGGCCCGCTGAGCGTCGAGCGCTACACAGCCACCGACCACGTCACCGTCTCGCGCCGCGGACGCCTGCGCGACCCGATAGACGAAGCCCTGACCACACGCGGCCACGAACGCCGCGTCGCCGCCGCCGCGCCCACTGCTGCCATCGCGCTGCAACTAGCCCTCGACACCGACCTGGTGGTCACCCTTCCCGACGCGGTCACCCGCGCGGCCCGGGACCAACTCGGTCTGATCACATTGCCACTGCCACTCCAGATGCCCGCCATCCCGCTGTACTTGCTGTGGCACCAGCGCCACGACGACGACCGCGCCCACACCTGGCTGCTGGACCTGGCCACCGAAACCGTCCAGGCACTATTCGCATCACCGCCCGACTCCCAACAGGACAGGAACGACTGACTCCCGCTCTCGTGAACATCGCCTATTCGTGCGAGCGTGGGACTCCCAATCTCGCGTCGAAACGACGTCGCAACTCGCTTACATGGCCATGGTGACGTCTTCGTGGCACGCGTCACATCAAGCCGAGTGCACTCTCCCGGGCGGGTTCCTTGGATGCCGGGTGATCTGGACCGCCGGCCGGGGCGGCGGCCCGCAGCGCCGCTTCGACTCGGCGGTTGCTGGTCATGGTTGCCGTGACGGCCGTCATCGCGAGGAGGAGGCCGTCGGCGGCGTAGAGCGGGGTGCGGATGTCGTAGGTGGTGGCGAGCCAGCCGCCGACGAAGGCCCCGATGGGGGCGGCGCACATGGCCAGCATGCGGGAGGTGGAGGCGACCCCGGCCCATGAGGTGGGCCGGGACGATCGCCTGCCGGAGGGAGGGCCCGAGCACCATCGTGGCGCCCATGCCGGCCCCGCAGACGGCGAGCGCCAGCCCGGCCACGTACGGGTTCTGGGCAGCGGCAAGGCCCAACTCGACGCGCTCACCGCCGCCGGGTGCCGGAAGATCTTCGCGGACAAGAAGTCCGGGAAAGACGCGCTCCGTCCCGAGCTGAAGGCGTGCCACGCGTTCCTCGACGCGGGCGACACGCTTGTCGTCCCCTCGCTCGACCGCTACGGCCGCAGCCTCCAAGACCTCATCAACATGGTCGCCGAGCTGCGCGAGCGCGGCATCGGCTTCACCTCGCTGCACGAGAACCTGGACACCACCACCCCTGGCGGCCGACTCGTCTTCCACGTCTTCGCCGCGCTCGCGGAGTTCATCCGCGAACTCATCGTCATCGGCACCAAGGAAGGCCTCGCCGCCGCCCGCGCCCGCGGCCGGGTCGGCGGACGCCCCAGCGTCGCCACCGAGGAGATCATCCGGGCCGCCCGCGACCTGCTGCCCGACCCCGGCCGCTCGATCACCTCGATCGCCAAGCTGCTCGGCGTCTCGCCGGGCACGCTCTACAACCACATCCCCGACCTGCGCGAACTGCGCGCCGGCGCAGTGCCCCGCCAGCTCGAAGCCCCCACACAGTAGGCAGATCAGACCAAGATCAATCTCAGCGGCACTTTCTGTACCTCAACTACTCACACCCGGAAGGGCGGTCAGCTGCAACGGCCGGCGCGGCGCCGGCCTCGCTGTCGTGGAATTGTCGTGGCTGCCCGGCATTTCGGGCGCGGCTTGTCCTGATGCCCCCGGGTGTGGCCGGGGGCCGGGAGCGGTCAGTGACGCTGGCGGAGTTCTTCGCGCTGGCGGAGTTCTTCGTTGATGCGCAGCGCCTCGGCGAGCTGGTCTTCCAAGATGATGATGCGGCAGGCCGCTTCCAGCTGGGTGCCGGCGTCGACGAGTTCGCGGGCGCGGGCGGCCAGGCGCAGCTGGTAGCGGGAGAAGCGGCGGTGACCGCCCTCGCTGCGTAGCGGCTCGATCAGCTTGGCGGCGCCGAGGCTGCGCAGGAACGCCGGGGTGACGCCGAGGATCTCGGCGGCCCGGCCCATGCTGTAGGCGGGATAGTCCTCGTCATCGAGCCGCTGCCCGGGACTGCCAGCCGCTTCGACCGCCTGGGCCGGGTGATCGGCCGGGTGAGCGCCGGTGGGGTGGGGCCGCTCCCTCTTGGAGGCGGTGACCGTTGCCTGAGGTGTTTGATCCATTCAACCTTCCCAAATGCGAACAGGGGCCCCGGCGCCATGATGCGCCGGGGCCCAGAGGTTTAACACCATCGACCGGCCCTGCCTGCGTGCTGCAGGGGCGGTTCACTTGATCCGCACCAGCCGCCCGATGCGGGGTGCGGGGATCGCGTAAGCGTGACCGTAGACCACCGTCCTTTTCGTGGAGCTGCGGTACCCGTGCGGCGATGTGCGGCCGGCGACGGGCGATCCTGATGGCGTTCAACACTCCCTTCCAGTTATCCGTGCCTCGGCACCCCGACCGCGGGTGCCGACTTCCTTCACATGGCAGCGCGTCCACCGCCCCGGCCCTCTTGCTCAAACCACACTGGCCGCGGCAGCCCGACCTTCTGCCCTCTTCCTCGTTCTGTACTGCTGTGTTCTGTACTGCTGTCCACGTCCGTCCGGGCAGCCCCGTCGTGGTGCTCGTGCTGCGCTGCCCTCGTGGATCCGTCCCTTGCGATGTCAGGAACTCTAGCCGCCCATGGCGCGAATGTCTACTGTGACGGCTACAGATTTTCTTTCGCTCTTGAGGTAAGGACCCTGCCCCTGTGCGTGCCAGGTGGCCACGAACGCCGGGCGCTCGCTGTTGCTGCGCTCCACCGTGCAGTCGAAGGTGAGGACGTAGGCGGGGCCCTTCGGCCGGACCTCGGATACCTTGAGGCGAAGCCTGATCTTGTCTTCCGCACGGACCGTGGTGATGAAACGGACGCCGTCGAGGCCGTAGTTCCACCCCGTGCAGGAGGCCGGATCGGTCCGGAGGATCGCGTTGCTCAGGTGGTCGAGCAGCGAGACGAGGTGGAATCCCTCCACCATTCCCGGCGGATACAGTCCCGATTCGAACGCCTTCTCGTTCTCCGTCCAGTACGACGCGACGGAGAACAGCTCCGTCCGTTCGATGTCCACCGAGAACCAGTCGCCGACGACTTCGACGCCCGCGAGCATCGGGATCTCGTCGAACCGGACACAGGTCAGATCAATCACTGTCGTGCTCTTTCTATGGAACGGTGACCGTGTTCAGTCGCACGTACTGCGACGTTCGTGGGGAGAAGCCGCCGACGCCGTCACGCAGCACCCAGATGTATCCGCCGTAGGTGATCGGCACCGCGCGGAGTTCGCTCGACAGGCGGCCCTCGAAATCGACCAGGACGTGCTGGATCTGCTTGGGTGTCTGCGCGGCGGAGAACTTCGCGATGGCCTGGCTGACCTCGGCGGTGGGCCAGCCGCTGCCGAAGTGCTCGGTCCAGATCATCATGTCCAGCTGATGGGAGATGGTCCCGGAGCCGATCGTCGTCACCGACAGGTCGTAGCCCTGGTGCGGCTGCGGAGCCGTGACGGCCTTGAGCCATTCCCCGAACTCCATCGGTTCGAGGGAGACGTTGACGCCGATCTTCTTCCACTGCGCCTGGAGCGCCGCCGCGATCGCGACCGAGTCGGCGTAGCTGCTGCCGTAGATGAGCTTCAGAGGTTTGCCGTCATACCCGGAGGCGCGCACCAGCTGGGTGGCCCGGGCCGGGTCGTAGTCGTACGCGATGGTCTGCGGCGGCCCATCGGGGAACACCACGCTCCCGAGCATGCTCCGGGCGGGCTCGGCTCGGCCGCGGAAGAGGTTGGTCGCGAATGGGGCGCTCCTTTCTGTGGTGAGGGGCGGGCGGGGCCGGTGCCCGCGCTGCGGTTGGTCACCAAGCGCCTGCCCGATTCCGCCGGAGTCGCGCCATGGCCTTGGAGCAGGGGTGGAGTGAGTGCTGCTCGCTTTGTCCCCCAGGCCGACCGCGGCGCGAAGCTCGCAGATGCGATCGGCGAGCTGCGCGCGGAGACGCCCCGGCTAGCGCAACTCGTCCAGGGCCGCGCGCAGCTCGCCGCACGCCGTACGACGCGCGCCGCACCCACAACATCTGCCAGGTGCCTCGATGACACGCCGCTGATCGGCCGTGCACTTGTGCGGGTATCGATGGCGAAAGATCCGGCTGGAAGTCGAAAGGCAGATGGTGCTGCGCCTGTCTGCCATAATCTGGGCACAAGGCTGGCGACTGGCGTGGCGCCGGCCTTGACCTGAGCCTCTGGAGTCTGACGCGATCTACCGCTACGCGGGCGGGGCTGCGATCACGACCTGCTGGCGTTGAGCATCGACACCGCGGAGCAGCAAGCATGTCCGGTCTATGGCGCGGGCTCATGGCCCAGGGAATGCTTCCCGAGGATGGGTCCAAGGCTGGCCGATCCCGCGATACTCCTCCATAGGGATGGACGCGACGTCGGCGCGCATGCGGCTGGTGTAGAGGTGGCCGTACAGGTGGTCGATCTCGTGGGCAACCAGGCGGGCCAGCCGTACTCGAACCTGCTGATCTTCTGCTGGCCGTCTAGGTCGGTGTGCTCGACCTCCCGCTGGATCTGGGGAGTGCGTGCGGGCGGCGTTGGAGGCGCTGGCAGTGGCCGCGCCCGGCTGGGTGCAACAGGTGCTGGAGGTGCCCGGCTGGGCCGAACGCTATCGGCTGCGGGTCGATTCCTGGCGGATGCCCACCTCCAAGACCAAGCAAGAGGAACTGGCGCGGGTCTATGGGGCGGACGGTTATGCGCTGGTCGAGGCCGTGTATGCGCCGTTCTCCCCGACCTGGCTGCGCCACCTGCCGACCGTCGATGTGCTGCGCGTCATGCTGATCCAAAACTATGTGCGCACCACCGACCGACGGGGACGGCAGGTGATCAAACGGCGGCAGGACCTCGCATCGGGTGGCGAGGGCCTGCCGCCAGGCAGATACCGGCTGGCCTCCCCCTACGACCCCGACGCCCGCTGGGCGGCCAAAGGCAGCGAACTGCTGTGGAACGGCTACAAGGTGCACATCAGCGAAACCTGCCACCCCGCAGCCGACACCCAAGACAACCTCGCCGACGGCGCAGCCACCGACCGCGGCACGAGGCCGCCGAACCTGATCACGAACGTGGCCACCACCGACGCCACCGAGCCCGACACGGCGATGACCGCGACCATCCACCAGCACCTGGCCCGGCGCGACCTGCTGCCCGCCGAGCACTATCTGGATGCCGGCTACTCCTCAGCCGAGCTCATCGTCCAAGCCCGCGAGCAGTACCAGATCACCTGGTCACGCCACTGCGGACCGACAACTCTGTCCAGGCCCGCACCCGCAACGGCTACGACCGCACCGCCTTCACCATCGTCTGGGACCGCAGGCAGGTCACCCCCGCCGGCCGAGTTTCGGGCACTCACACGTGCCCGATATCGAGGACGACTCGTTCTACTCGGCCAAGCCGCTCATGTCATGGACTCTCGAACCCGGTCGATGATCGCCTCCAGATCCGCTCCGGCGGGGAGGGTGCCCAAGCGGGCGTCGCGATCTGATTGACCGTTCCCGGTGAGGAACAGCTGGGCCTCGACCTGGTCCAGCGCTATCCGGATGGCCCCCTGGGCGACGGAGTCGTCGCCCAGCCCGGACACCTCGATGCGCGGGGGGAAGACGCATGCCTTGGCCAGGTGGTTCCGGATCGGTTCTGCCACGATGTCGCCTGCCAGAGCCAGGCTGCCGCCGACGACCACGACCTCGGGGTCGATCGAGACGATGAGGCCTTCGACGGCCTTGACGAAACGGCGGGCGAAGTCCTTCGCCGCCGACTCGGCGGCGGGCTCGTGGCGGGCGGCGGCCTCGAACAACGGCCGCACATCCCGAGGGGGGCCGTCCGGCCCGCTGCCGTGTTCCGGGTCGGCGGGCGGTAGGTGATCGAGGAGGCGGCGGTACGCCTTGAGCGCCTGCTTCCCACCTGCCCGCGTGAGTTCTCCCGCGCCGCCGTGGTGGCCCTTCGGGATGCGGCCGTCGATCAGGAAGCCGGTGCCCATGCGCAGCCCGGCGTGAAGATACACGACATTGTCGGCGGCCATAGCCGCCCCGATCCAGCGTTCGGCGGCCGCGCCGGCCCGCATGTCGTTCTCCACGACGATCGGCGCGCCGACGATGTCGCCGAGCTCCGCCGAGAGGTCCACGCCGGTCCAGCCGGGGAGATTGGACAGCACGACGCGGCCGGCGGCGTCGACGATGCCGGTGGTCGCCACCGCAGCGCCTAGGACGGGTCGCCGTCCGCGCCCGGCGTCGTCGAGGACCTGTGCCACGGCGCGGCGGACCGCTTCCAGCCGCTCGGGTCCGTCAGCCCGCCGGGACACCGGCGCGTGGTGGGAGGCCACGATCGTACCGACCAGATCGGCCGTCAGGACGTGGACCCAGTCGGGGGCGACATCGACGCCGACGACGTGGCCGGCGTCGGCCCGGAAGCCGAACCGCCGGGCAGGCCGACCGGCCGCGCGGCCCGTCCCGCCCGTCGGCTCCAGATCGTTCAGCAGACCCTGCTCCAGCAGCGACTCCACGACATCCTCGACGGTGGGCCGGGAGACGTTCACCGCCTTTGTGATCTCGGTGAGCGTCATCGAACCAGGCTGCGTCGGTGTGCCGGACCCGGTCGCGGTCCCGGACAGTAGGGCGCTGTGCAGGACGCGCAGCACCGCCGCCGAGTTGAGCTTGCGGAGCACCGAGGGATCCCCGTTCAGACCAGCCATCTCCACCTCTTGACGGTCCCGATGTGAGCTGCAACACTACCAGCCATCGAGATATAAAACAAAGTTTGTTTATAAACATGCCCCCTGCGTCGCGCCACGGGGAAGGCCCAGCCTCCGCCGGATTTCGGCGGCCCGCCCCTCTTCGAAGGAGCATCAGCATGTACGTACCGCGTGGAACCAGGCTTCGCACGGCCGCGGCGGTCGCGGTGGCCGCGGCGCTGGCGCTCAGCGCCTGTACCGTCGGAGGCGGGAACGTCACCAAGGCGTCAGGCAGCGGCAGCGCCGTCACACTCACGTTCCTCACGTTCGAGAACCCCAACCTGACCAGTGAGTACTGGGACGCCGCGATCGCCCGCGCGAGTGCGAAGGTGCCCGGGGTGACGATCAAGAAGCTGGTCGGCACCAACAGCACCGCGTATCTCCAGCAGCTCTACGCGTCCGGCCAAGCGCCCGACATCATGACGAGCATCTCGCCGGACGGCTTCGCGCAGAAGGGCGAGCTGGCGCCGTGGAGCGCGGACGAGATGAAGAACTTCATCGACCCGCACGCCGGCGCCATCAAGGGCCAGACGTACGCACTGTCGTTCAACGTGCAGCCGATCCCCTTGGTCTACTACAACAAGGACGAGTTCGCCAAGGCCGGCATCACCGCCGCGCCCAAGACCTACGCGGAGTTCCTCGACGACTGCGCGAAGCTGAAGGCGGCGGGGATCACCCCACTGGAGATCGGCGGCGGAGGCAAGGACACCTGGGCGGCGGCGTTCGGGTTCGGGGCCATCGTGTCGTCCGACATGCTGACCAAGACCCCTGACTGGTTCAGCAAGCGCGCAGCCGGCACGGTGAAATTCACCGACCCGGACTTCGTGGCAGCCGCCCAGAAGGCTGCGGACCTGTCCAAGAAGGGCTACATCGACACCGCCGGGCTCAGCCGCTCCTACTCCGACGTCGAGCAGGCGTTCCGTGACAAGAAGGCCGCCATGTACCCGATGGGCTCGTGGTTCTCGGCTTCCCTCGACAAGAACAAGCCGTCGTTCGACGTCGGCGTCTTCGGCTGGCCCAGCGACGCCGGGCAGAACGTCGTCCCGGTCGTCACCGGCGGCGGTCTGATGGTCAACTCGAAGGCCAAGGACGTCGGCCTCGCCAAGAAGTGGGCCCTGGCGTTCGCCGAGGACAAGACCAATCTCGACAACAGCGTCCTGGCCGACGGGCTCATCATCGGCATCAAGGGCTACACGCCGCCGGCCAACGTCGGGGCGATGTACACGCAGACGCTCGACATCTACCAGAAGGCGCAGCAGAGCGGCCAGACGGTGCCGGCCTGGATGAACACGGCCGGCGACGGCTCCCTGCCGCCGGGCTTCTCCGACCAGCTGAACGCGGCGATCGTCGACCTGACCACCGGGCGCAAGTCGCCGCAGGCCTTCGCGGCGTATCTCGACCAGCGGTACGCCGCGGCGACGCGCTAGATCCCATCGGGACCTGAACTTGGAGCCGCACATGCAAGGCGTCAAGAACCACGATCGGCCGGCGGCGGCCGGACGGCGGGGACCGTTCGGATCGGTGGAGCGGGCAAGACCGCCGATCGGCGCCTCGGGGGGTGGGACGTACCGCTTCCTGGTGTTCGCGCTGCCAGGCGCGGCTGTCTACGTGGGCCTGGTGCTCGTCCCGATGGTGATGGCCATCGGGACGAGCACCACCGATCGCAACGAGTTCCGCCCCGCGACCCACTTCGTCGGCCTGCGGAACTACGGTGACCTATTCTCCGACCCCGCGTATCTCCTGACCTTGCGGAACACGCTGGTCCTCACCGCGATCGTCACGATCGTCCCGAACGTCCTCGGGCTGGCCATCGCGCAGCTGCTGGACCGGCGCGGCTGGGCCTTCAACGCGATGCGCGCGGTGTTCTTCGTCCCGGTGGTGCTGTCCTCGGTCGTGGTCAGCGTCATCTGGGAGACGATCATTACTGATGACGGACTACTCAACCGGGTCCTGCGCGGCCTGGGCGTCGCGCACCCGCCGGGGTGGCTGTCCGATCCGGGGATCGCACTGTACAGCGTCGCCTGGATCATGTGCTGGCAGATGCTCGGCCTGTGCGTCGTCATCTACCTGGCGGGCCTGCAAGGCGTCCCACAGGAGCTGATGGAGGCCGCGGCCATCGACGGCGCCGGCCCGGTGGCCCGCTTCCGCGCGGTCACCTGGCCGATGATCGCCCCGGCCATCACCATCTGCACCGTCCTGCTCATGATCGGCGGATTCAAGGCCTACGACCAGGTCAAGGTCATGACGAACGGCGGCCCGGGCATCGGCACCACCACCACCCTGGCCTTCGACGTCGTCGTGACCGGCATCGATGGGGCGCACATCGGATATGGCGCTGCCAAGGCCACGCTGATGCTCGTGCTGATCGCGGCCGTCTCCTTCGCCGCCCTCCGCTTGCTGCGCCGCCGGGAGGTCGAACTGTGACCACGCAGACCTGGACCGGCCCGGTTAGGACCCTCACGGCCCTGACAGTGACGGCGGTGTTCATCCTGCCCGTCTACCTGGTGCTGGCCAACACCCTCAAGCCGGGCACGGAGATCTTCGCCCACCCCGGAACGCTTCCCCTGCACCCGACGCTGGACAACATCCGGAACGTCACCGGCCGGACCGACCACCTGTTCTGGGCGGGCCTGTTGAACAGCGTCCAGGTCACGGCCCTGTCCGTGGTCTTCTCCACGATGCTCTCGGCGATGCTGGCGCACTACCTGGTGCGTACCAAGACCCGCGGCGCCCGTTTCATCGCCGTCCTGATCCTGGCCGGCCTGATGATCCCCAGCGCCGTCACGCTCCAACCGATTACCGAGGTGCTCGGGCAACTGCACCTGATGGGCACGGTTCTGGGCCTGGTGCTGGTCAACGTCGCGGCGAACCTGCCGTTCGGCGCCCTGCTGTTCATGGGCTTCATCAAGAACATCCCGCTGGATCTCGAGGAGGCCGCGGCCCTCGACGGAGCCGGGCCGCTACGGACGTTCTGGTCCATCGTCTTCCCCCTGCTGCGACCCGCCGCGGCCAGCGTCCTGATCTTCGCGGCGGTCAGCGTGTGGAACGACTTCATCACACCGCTGATCGTGCTGGGCCCGGCCAACGGCAGCACCGTGACCGTCGGCATGTACCGCCAGATCAGCGAGCACGTCTCGGACTTCGGAGCGGTGTTCGCGTTCATGGTGCTGTCCACCATCCCGATCTTGATCCTGTTCCTGTTCTTCCAGCGCTACTTCGTCAAAGGCCTGCTCGGCGGGGCCACGAAGGGATGATCCACAGCATGTCCGGCTCGCAGTTCACCAATGTCGTCGACTCGCCTGGCAGGCACCTGACCATGGCGGTGGCCGGTGGAGGGGCGCGCGGCTTCGCCTACGCCGACACCGCGGTCCGCCTGCCAGAACCGGTGCGCGTCGTGGCGGTGGCCGAGCCCCGCACGATCGCGCGCGACCGGTTCGCCGCCCGGTTCGACATACCCGCCGACAACGTCTTCAAGGACTGGCGCGACCTGGCCGCGGCGCCCCGGCTCGCCGACATGGTGGTCGTCAGCCTGCTCGACCACCAGCACGTGGAGGCCGTCCTGGCCCTCGCCGAGCGCGGCTACCACATCCTCCTGGAGAAGCCGATGGCGACCACAGAGGAGGACTGCGTCAGGATCCTGGAGGCCGTCGAGGCGGCCGGCGTCCACGCGGCGGTGTGCCACGTGCTCCGCTACACGCCCTACACCGTCGCGCTGCAGAAGCTGCTCGCGGACGGCGCGATCGGGGAGATCGTCTCGATCGAGCACCTGGAGCCGATCGGGCACTCGCACTTCGCCCACTCGTTCGTGCGAGGCAACTGGCGCCGCGCCGACGAGAGCAGCCCGCTGCTTCTGCAGAAGTCCTGTCATGACATCGACTGGCTGATGTCCCTGATCAACCACCCGGTGAAGCGGGTCTCCTCGTTCGGCAGCCTGAAGCACTTCAACGCCGCGAACCGGCCCGAGAGGGCCGCCGACCGGTGTGTCGACTGCTCGATCGAGCCGGACTGCGCCTTCTCCGCCGCGCGGGTCTACCGCCGGGGCGTCGCCGCCCCGGACTCCTTCGACGGCTACAACGCGCTGGTGATGGCCGGCCAGCTCACCGCCGAAGCGGTCGAGGACGCGCTGGCGCACGGACCGTACGGACGGTGTGTCTACGCCAGCGACAACGACGTCGTGGACCACCAGGTGGTCCAGATGGAATTCGACGGCGGTGCGACGGTGAGCTTCACCTTGACGGCGTTCGCCCAGGGCACCAATCGCAAGACCCGCGTATTCGGCACCCGGGGTCAGATCACCGGCGACGGGCGATACCTCGAGCTGTTCGACTTCCTGTCGGAGCGGACCACGGTGATCGACTCCGACGCCGGCACGGGCCACACGGCCGCCGACGGACACGGCGGAGGCGACCGCGCGCTGCTGGAGGCATTCGTCCGCGGACTGCGCGAAGGCACCGCCGGGGACATCCCGTCCGGCCTGAAGCAGAGCCTGGCCAGCCACCGGGTCGTCTTCGCCGCGGAACGCGCGCGGGCCGAGGGGACCGTCATCGAACTGCCAGCGGATACGTGATTCAGGCGTTCGGCGAGAGCTCCTGAAATGAACTGCCGGGGGCCGCGTGGCGATGAGGGCCCGGCGTGGTGAAAGGACATTGATCGGACATGGGTGACGACCTGGCGGTCGAGCAGCCGCGATCCGGGGCGGAGGTTCGCGTCGCAGCGACCGTCCCGCTGGGATCACCGCCGACCTGGGCGGTGTTGCAGCGTCGGTTGTTCGACGTGCTCGACGAGGCATGGCGGGTCTTCGAGCGCCGCTACTGCGAGCCGGACGGACGGCTGGCCTACCGCGACCATCCGATGGGCCGGGACGGTGCGGACGATTTCTACGAACCCTTCTTCAACTGGCCCGCCCTGTACCTGCTCGGCGGCTCCTCCGATGTACTGGACGCGGCCAAACGCCATTGGCACGGCATCACCGCGCAGCTCACCGAGCTCGGCCTGCTCAAGGACGAGTTCGACCGCGGCTATGACTGGTTCCATCAGGGCGAGTCGCTGCTGTTCCTCTACGGGATCTGCGCGGCCGACCCGCGGGATCCGGACTTCCGGGAGCGGGCCGAGCGTTTCGCCCGTCTGTACCTGGCCGGGGCGCCAGAAGGGAACTACGACGCCGAACTGAACATCATCAGGGCCCCGCACAACGGCGCGGACGGACCCCGTCCCGGCCTCGGCGAGGAGATGGACGCCTTCCCGCCCGACGCAGACATCTTCCACCCCTACGGGTTGCCGCTGCACGACGTACCGGGCATCACCGGGTGGGACGACCTCGCCGACGACGTCAAGGCGCGGACCATGGGGCAGGCGATGCGAGAGCGCCTGGGCCGCGGCGACACCGCGATCAACCTGTGCGCGACGTCCCTGCTGACAAACGCCTGGCTGTACGGCAACGATGCCGCCTACGCCGAGTGGATCACCACCTACGTGCGCGGATGGCTCTCCCGCGCCCGCGACCTCGGCGGCGTCTTCCCGGACAACGTGGGGCTGTCGGGAAAGGTCGGCGAGTACCACGACGGCCGCTGGTACGGCGGGCATTACGGGTGGACCTGGCCGCACGGCTACCACACCGTCGGCGCCGCCGCGCTGATCGGCGGCATGAACGCCGCCTTCGTGAGCGGCGACGCCGGGCTCCTGGAACTCGCCCGGCTTCCGCTGCGTCAGGTGATGGAGCAACGCCGCCCCGGCGTGGTGCCGGAGACCGAGATGAGCCAGCGCCGGCCCTGGACCGAGCGGCTCGCCGACGAGGCGAAGCTCCCGGTGATGCTGTACCCGCATCGCCACGGCCCGTCGGGGTGGTTCGACTTCCAGCCGATGCAGACCGCGTTCCCGACGTGGCTGTGGTGGTACTCGATGGAGAAGGGCGACGCCGAGGTGCTGCGGGACATCGGTGCGCGCAGCGGGTACGACTGGGCCCGGGTACGCGCGTTCCGCGACAAGGAGGAGGCCGGACACGAGACGCCGTGGCTGGCCTACCTCAACGGCGACAACCCGCGCTATCCGGAGGAAGCACTGGCCATGGCGGCGGCCCAGGCGGCGCACAGGCTGTCGCTCGTCGCCGCCGACGACGAGCGGGACGTTGAGGACATCCACTGGTGGCAGCGGAAGAACCCGGTGGTCACCGAAGTCCTGACGCAGTTGACCACCGGCGCCCCGCAGGTGCTCTACAACGGCGGGCTGCAGCACGCGCGACTGCGGTACGGGGACGCCGAAGCGGGCCGGCCGGGTCTGCCACCCGACGTCGCGGCCCTGATCGACCACCTCGACGACCGCTCGACGCACGTGACCCTGGTGAACCTCAGCCCGACCCGGCCCCGGCTGCTGTGGCTCAGCGCGGGCGCCTTCGGCGAGCACCGCATCGACCGGGTGACCTACGACCGCCGTGAAGACAGCCACCCCGGCGATCCGCTCGGCTACGCGCTACCCGCCCCGGCCGCAGAGCGGTTCAGCCTGAGCGTCGACGGCCCGAGGCTCGTCGTGTCCCTGCCGCCGGCCCACACCATCCGCCTCGAACTGGACATGACACTGCGCGCCTACCCGCCGCGGCATCAGACGTTCGACGCGATCAGACCTTCGGAGAACAACTCATGAGCACCCGTCCGGCCGACCCCGTGTGGCCCATCCCAGTGCGCGGCACGCGCCCCGCCACGCCCGACCCGGCCCTGGTCGCCGAACTAGCCCGGGTCAGTTCCGCCACGGCCTGCGCGAAGCTGCACGCGGACGGCGTCCGCCGCACCTTCGTGCAGGGGCCCGTCCCGCTCGTCGACGGACACCGCGTCACCGGGGTCGCGCGGACGCTCCAGTTCATGCCCCAACGCGAAGACGTGGCGACCGGACTGGGGCAGGAGGACGTGGAAAAACACACCGCCCTGTGGGAGGTGCTCGAGGTCGTCGAACCCGGCGACGTCCTGGTCGTGCAGGCCTTCGGCAGCCCCTTCTCCGGGTGCTTCGGGGACATGCTGGTCCGCTACTTCCAACGTAAGGGCGGCGCCGGGATCGTCGTCGACGGCTACATCCGCGACGCGCCACGCGTCCGGCAGCTCGGCGTCCCGATCTGGTGCCGGGGCACGACCCCGCACTACGCCTCCCAGTCCGAGCTCTTTCCGTGGGCCTATGACGTCCCCGTCGCGGTCGGCGGCGTGTTGTGCCTCCCCGGTGACCTGGTCGTCGCCGACGACGACGGCGCCGTGGTCGTCCCGGCGGGCAAGGCCGCCGCAGTCGTCGCCGAGGCCCGCGACCACGAGGAGTGGGAGGTGTTCAGCCGCCGGCGGATTGACGAGGGCGCACGGCTGAGCGACTACTACCCGCTGACCCGGGCCACCCGCGCCGAGTACGAGCAGTGGCGGCGCGACGGGCGCTGATGCGAACGGGATCCGGCTGCCGACGCCGCCCCGGTCCAGCACATCGTCGGCACCAGTGATGAGGAGTCCTCGGCAATGACGACGTTCCGCTTACGCCGTGGCACGGCTGGCTTACTCGGGCTGTTCGTGCTCGTCGGCATGGTCCCGGGTCACCCCGTGGCCCAGGCAACGACCCAGACGACTTTCTGGGTCGCCCCGCCCAACGATCCGACGACACCGGGCAGCGACACCAATGTCGGTGACCAGCAGCACCCGTTCGCCACGCTCAACCACGCACGGCAGATGGTGAACAGCCTCCGGGCCGATGGCACGCAGACCGGCGACATCGTGGTCAACATCGGCCCCGGCACCTACTACACCCCCGCGCCGGTGGAATTCACCAACGCCGACTCCGGAACCGGCGGCTTCCAGGTGATCTACCGGAACGCGCCCGGCAGCGCCGTCGGCTCGGCGAGGTTCGTCGGCGGCAACCCGGTCACCTCCGCCTGGAACCTCGTCACCGCCACCACCGGCAGTGACGCGGCCCTGCCCGCGAGCGCCGCCGGACGCGTGTACAAGACCAACGTCGGGACCGGCACCCCCTTCAACACCCTCTACGTCGACGGCACCCGCGCGACGACGGCAAGGACGCCGAACCGGGCCGTCGACCCGCGCTTCCCCTCGGCGCTCGGCGGCTACTTCAACGCGACCGGCGGCGGCATGACCAGCCTGGTCTACAGCGCCACCGACCTGCCCAACACCTCGGCCTCCATCAAGGGGCTGACCGGCGCGCAGCAGGCCAACCAGCTCGACGCCCAGCTCGTCGCCTGGGATTACGGCAAGGCATGGATGACCGACACCATCCCCCTCGGGTCGGTCAGCACCTCCACCCGCACATTCGCCTTCAAGGCGGTCGCCGGGCATCCCGAGCTCAACCGGCCCAAGTACCCGATGGCGAGCGGATCGCGCTACTTCGTGCAGGGCAACCTGGGCTTCCTTGACGCGCCCGGGGAGTACTACTACAACAAGACGACAGGCGACCTCTACTACTACCCCGTGAACGGAGCCGACCCCAACCAGCAGTCGATCGTCGTCCCCACGACCGAGAGCATCCTCCGGGTCGCCGGGGCCTCGCGGACGAACCAGGCATCGAACATCACCTTCGACGGTCTGGCGTTCGAGGGCACGGACTTCCCCGACTACTACTCCTACGGCTGGAACTGGGGCGACGCCGGCGCGGGCATGGGCACCTACCCACCGGAGGCGGCCGGCGCCACCCTGCCGTCCTACAGCGAGTCCACCGAGCGGGTGGAGTTCCAGACCGGCAACATCGTGATGACGAACGCCAGCCGCATCACGGTGACGAACGCGCACATCAAGAACGCCGGGATGTTCGGCGTCGAGCTCTACCTCGGCGTCGACCACGTCACGGTCTCGAACTCCCTCATCGAGGCCACCGGGCACGGCGGCGTCAACGTCGAAGGCGGATACCCCGGAACAGGCGGAGACGCCTCCGGCAACGGGTACACCACCGACAACACGGTGACCAACAGCCTGATCCACGACGTCGGACAGCTCGTCGGCCAGACCGCCGGCATCACGATCAACAATGCCACCGCCACCACGGTGTCCAACAACGAGATCTACAACTCCCCACGCCGCGGGCTGTTCATCATGGGCGGCTGGCCCCGCAACACCGGGACCGCGACACCCAACGACAAGGGCTACAACCGGATGACGGACCTGTATGCCCACCACAACGTCTTCACCCGCAACTACCTGCACGACCTCCAGCAGGATGGCGGCGACGACGGCGGGTTCTTCTGCGCGATGCTCTACCGGGGCACCGACGGTGCCACCGCGAACCGGGTCAACACCATCGACCAAATGCTGATCGACGACGTCGGCTCGAACCCGTCCATGGCCGACTACGCGCCCAACGACCTCAACCTCGACATGGGCTGCTCCGGTTTCACGATCAGCAATCTGAAGGCCGTCAACCCGCAGAACTTCAACGCCGAGCTGATGACGATCGAGCAGTACTCGGACGTCATCAGCCTCACGAACACGAACATCGACTACGGCTCGGCCGTCAACCAGCTGGCCACGTTCGACGACACCAGGATGGACTACGCGAACATCGGGCTGACGGCGTCGTTCCCGAGCGGGTACAGGCCGCAGGTGACCCCTCCGGTTCCGCCGTCGAACGTCTACTTCCAGGACGCGTTCGAGTCCGGGCTCGATCTGACGAAGTGGACCTACCGCGGCGCCGCGCCGCAGATCTCCACGGAGTTCATCGCCGAGGGCGTCCTCGGCGGCAAGCGGTCCCTGCAGCTCGACAGCGACAACTCTCCGGCCGGGGTCAAGCCTGTCCTCGTCCGCGACTTCGGCCAGCCGCTGCAGCGGATCGTCACCGTCGACTTCTTCGACCGGCAGAGCTCGGTTCTGGCGACGTACAACTCGGGGGTTCCCCGGCCGACCACGGTCAGGTCGTTCGCCCGCGCGGACGACGGGCAGCGCGTCGTCGGCCTCGGCGTGGACACCGCGGTGAGCGCGACGGCGTACGTCCTGCAGAACGGTTCGACGCAGACGGCCACCACCGTGCCGCGCACCTACGGCTGGCACCGGTTCACCTGGGACTACACCGGCGGGACCAGCGCCACGGTCTCGATCGACGGCACCGTCGTCGGCACGGTCGGCGGGCTCGCCGGCGTGAGTCGTCTGGAACTGGGCAACGCCGACGGCAAGGGCATCACCTTCTACGACCGGGTCTCCGTCCACGGCGGCACCGGCTCCGGCACGGCCCCCGCCCTGCCCGGTCCGTCGATCGACCTGGCGCAGAACGCGACGGCCACCGCTTCCACCGTGGAGACGTCGTCGTTCCCGGCCTCGAACGCCACCGACGGTAACCCGGCCACCCGCTGGTCCAGCCAGTACGCCGACCCGACCTGGCTCCAGGTCGACCTCGGGTCGGTGAAGACGTTCAACCGGGCGGTGCTGGCGTGGGAGGCCGCGTACGGCAAGGACTACCAGATCCAGACCTCGAACGACGGCACCACCTGGACCACCGTCGCCACGCGCACCGGGGGATCGGGCGGCACCGACACGCTGAGCGGGTTCACCGCCAGCGGACGCTACGTCCGGATGTACGGGACCGCCCGCGGCACGTCGTGGGGTTATTCCCTGTACTCGTTCCAGGTGTACGACGACGGCGCGGCCAAGACCGGTGTGGTCCTGCGGGCGCACGCGAACGGCGCGTACGTCACGGCGGCAAGCGGCGGGGCGTCCGCGCTGATCGCCAACAGCTCGTCCGTCGGCCAGTGGAGCGTGTTCGACGTGATCGACAAGGGCAACGGCGACATCGCACTGCGCGCGCACGCGAACGGAAAGTACGTGTGCGCTGACAACGGCGGCGCGTCCCCGCTGATCGCCAACCGCACCGCCGTCGGCCCGTGGGAGACGTACAAGCTGATCCACAACGCGGACGGCAGCGTCAGCCTGAAGTCGCTGTCCAACGACCGCTACGTGACCGCTGCCGAGGCCGGCGCGTCGTCCCTGATCGCCAACCGCACCGCCATCGGCCCGTGGGAGGAGTTCGACCTGGTCGCCGTCTGAGCGACCGATCGGGAGGCCGCCCGGCCGGCATGAGCCGGCGGCCTCCCCGCCCACCGCGCACGTTCCAGCCCGCCCCTGACGAGGAGACACGGTGACGAGCCTCGGCCCGCCACAACGGCCCAACACCCTTGACCTGCCGGCCTTCGGCCTCGGCTGCGCGCCGATCGGCGACCTGTACGAGCGGCTCACCGATGCGCACGCGCTGGCCACGGTGCACCGCGCCCTCGACCTCGGCATCAGGCTGTTCGATGTGGCCCCCCGTTACGGCGCCGGACTGGCCGAGCATCGCCTGGGCCGGGCGCTGCGCGACGCCGACAGGACAGAGATAGTCATCTCCACGAAGGTCGGCTGGCTGCTCGACGACGACGGCGCGGCGCGTCCCGACTTCTCCGCGAAGGGGGTCGCGGCCTCACTCGCGGCGAGCCTGGACCGGCTCGGCGTGGATGCCGTGGACCTCGTCCACATCCACGATCCCGACGACCACCTCGGCCCCGCGCTCGACGAGGCGCTTCCGGAACTGCTGGCGCTGCGCGCCGCGGGGGTGATCCGGGCCATCGGCGTCGGCATGAACGACAGCGGGCTGCTCAGCCGGTTCGTCCCGGACACCGGCATCGACTACGTCCTGATCGCGGGGCGGTACACCCTGCTGGAACAGCCCGCGCTGCGGGACCTGCTGCCACTCTGCCTGGACCACGGCGTCGGCGTCATCGTCGGCGGGATCTACAACTCGGGGCTGCTCGCCGACCCGCGACCCGGCGCGAAGTACAACTACGCCTCCGCGCCCGAGGTGGTGCTGGAGAGGGCCGTCGCGTTGCGGGAGCACTGCGCGGCGCACGGCGTGCCGCTCAAGGCCGCCGCCGTCCAGCTGCCGCCGGCGCACCCGGCCGTCCACAGCGTCGTCATCGGAGCCGCCTCGCCCGAGGAAGCGGCGGAGAACGCCGCCATGGCGCGGACGCCGATCCCACCGGAGCTGTGGCAGGACCTGCGCGAATCGGGGCTGCTCGATCCGCGGGCTCCCACGCCATGACCGTCATCGACGCACACCACCACCTCTGGGACGCCCGCCTCCATCCACAGCCCTGGCTGGACGCGGCGGACGCACGCGACCTTCCGCGGCACGCGACCGCCGACGAGTTCTCCCGAGCCGTGGCGGCCACCGCCGTCAGCGCGAGCATCTGCGTCCAGGCCGGCCCGTCTCCCGACGAGACGCGATGGCTGCTGGACGCGGCGAGGCGGAGCAGCGTCATCGCTGGGGTCGTGATGCAGCGCTCGCTGGCCGATACCGGGCGCGGACCTGCGCTGATCGTCGCCGCGGACGCCGAGGGCGGCGGCCCGCCGCCGCTGGTCGGCGTCCGAGATCCGGCGCTGCTGGGGCGGGCGACCACAGGTGACCGCGCGGTGCGTGCGAACCTGGACCTCCTCGCGGAACGCGGGCTCCCGCTCGACGTTCTGGCCACCCCCGCCGAACTCCGCGGCCTCGGATCTCTGGCACGGAGCCATCCGTCAACGACCTTCGTGCTCGATCACATCGGCTACCCGCCGCTTACCGCGGGCAGGCGCACGATGGGCTCCTGGGCGAGGGGCCTGGGCGCACTGGCGCGGTGCCCCAACGTGGTCGCAAAACTCTCCGGGCTGCCGCCCACCTCTGACCGGCCCGGCGACCCGGTCTCCTTCGCCATCGTCCACGCGATCGAGGTGTTCGGGCCGCGGCGGCTCATGCTCGGGTCGGACTGGCCGGTCACGACACGCAGCACAGACTACAGGCCGTGCCTCGAACGCCTGACCGCCTCGCTGGCCGGCCTCTCACCCGCAGACCAGGACGCGATCCGGTCCACCACCGCCCGCACCGTCTACCTCCGGGACGCGCGGGCGACCGATGAATCTGGAAGATGTGAAGAAGGGCCGATGCTGTGACCGTTCCCATCCGTGGTTACGAGGCCGAGCCGTGCTACAACCTAACTGGCGCGATCGGCGCCGGGTACACTGCGCATGCTGGAAGTTCCGTCCAGGCAGCTCAAGCGGCGTACGAGCCCATGGAGGACCCGTGGAGTCCTGGCGTTGTAGGCAGTATGCGATGGAGCGCCTACGCGGGTTGCCCTGTGCGTGGCATGGTCGTCCCTGATCGGTGAGGGGTGCAGACGGCGCCGTCAGGGCGCCCAGCCGGGCGGAACCGCGGGTAAAGGATTGCTCGCGTGTACGCGGCACAGGTCGGCACACCGCGTCGCGCCCCGACATGACGCTGAGGGCAATCCTGAGCACGGTGGTAGGAATCGCCACCATGCGACACTGGCCGACATCGATCAAGCAAACTCATAATCCGCAGGTTTGAGCCGCCCCGCACTGCACTGTCCGCGTCACTGACGTCACCTCCACCGTCATGCCTTGCGCTGGGTGACAAGGTCATCGCGGTAGTCGGCCAGCAGTTTCACCTCCCGTGACGGGCCGTTTAGCTGGGCGACGGGCAGGTCCGGCTCCCGCAGTGCGACCCGGGCAACGGCCAGGGCGTCGATCGGGTCGGATTTGCCGCGCTCGCGACCCGCGCGACGCTGACCGGCCATCAGCTGGGTGGTGACCCCGGTAGGACCAGGGTGTCCGGGTCGACCGGATGGAGTCACGTTTCCCGTACGAACCCGTACACCCCCATCCCGCGGGCGGCCATGCCGGCGCCGGAACGCGACCAGGCAGGACAGGTGTACCGACACCCGCGGCTGGGGATCCGGCGTGCCGCACGCAGTCGGCGCGGGTCCGCTCCGCGGCCGGGATGAACTCCAGCAGCAGCGGCCGCGGAGGGTCCGGGTCGCCAGCGAGGTCGGCGGTTGTGGAGGTCGCGGCGATGGCCTTGAGCGCGGTGGTGTGGGCTGGTCGACGTCAGGCTTGGTGTTGGCCCGCAGTGGCTGGCAGGGAGGGTACTTCTAGGAAAGTCCGTCGGTCGATGAACTGGCGGACGCCCCGCTCGGCCAGCAGCCGCACGGCCCTGATCAGGAAGACGCGGTTCGCCCGGGCCACCAGCCTGGTGTCGGGCGTTACGGCCAGCAGCCGGTCGGCCACCGCCCGGTCTATAGCGAGGTGATCCTTGCCACCCAGCACGTAGTCGTACACGCGGGCGGAACTCGGAACGGCCGATCATGAGTGTGCCTCATAGCTCACCGAAAGCCGCCGGACCACGGAAGTGGTCCGGCGGCCTCAGGGGGTCAGCCCCAGTTCAGCTTGTCCGTCGGCCAGGCACGCGGCTCCGTCGTGCTCTTGCGCAGGCCGTCCTTGAACGTGCCCACCGCGCAACGGGTGCCCGGCGGCGGCGTCTTCAACGAGATCAGGTACTCGTCGATGATGTCCGTCTGGCACTTGTCCTTGCCGTAGATGCGGTGCCCCCAGCCCTCGTAAGTGAGCAGCACCGCCTTCGAGCCGAGCTGGCGGGTCACGTGCGCCGACCACACGTACGGCGTGGCCGGGTCGTGCAGCGAGCTCCCCAGCAGGATCGGGGCGCTACCGGTGTACTTCAGCCGGTGCGGCGGGTTCACCGGCTTGGAGTTCATGCAGATCGGCAGGTCGTCATAAGGGTACGGGTGGTACCGCACGTCCTTGGCGAGCGCGTTGGAGACCTTCATGTACGCGGCGTACTCCGCGTAGCTGCGCACCCCGAGGTTGTAGTCCTGGCACAGGATCCGGGTCGGCAGCTCGGCCGTGTCCCCCTGCACGGGCCCCCGGCCCGGCAGCGGCGGGATCCATGACGGCTCCTTGCCGCCGCTGAGCCAGTTGATGACCTCGCTGAGCGTGCGCCAGTCCGGCCCCTCGGTCCCGAGCGCGGCGTTGTAGATGACCTGGATCTCCGTCATCTTCTTGCCCGAGCCGGGCGGGTAGTCCAGCTCGCCGTTGCGGGCCTTGGTCAGCAGGTCCTTCCACATCTTGCGGATGTCCTTGCCGTGCAGGACGCAGCTCTCGTCCTGCTCGCACCAGCCGATCATCTGGTCGAAGGCGTCCTCGACGGCGATCGCCTCGGTCGCCAGGAAGCCCGCCGCGCCCAGGCTGTGGTCCATGTTGCTGTCCAGCGCCAGGGCGCGGATGTTGTTCGGGAACAGCTCGGCGTACATCTGGCCCATCAGCGTGCCGTACGAGATGCCGTAGAAAGTGAGCTTCTGCTCGCCGAGGGCGGCGCGCAGCGCGTCCATGTCGCGGGCGACGGAACGCGAGTCCACGAAGTCGTACAGCGGGCCGGTGCGGGCCCGACAGTCCGGGTGCAGCTTCTTGGTGAAGGCATCCCACGCGGCGAAGTCGGCCTGGCTGCGCATGACGGTCTGCGGCATCTGGTTGTACACCGAGGCCGAGCAGATCACCGGATGGCTGCGGCCCACCCCGCGCGGGTCGAAACCGACGATGTCGAAACGCTTCTGGAGCTCCTCGGTGTAGGAGCCGGGCGCGCCGTACACGGCCTCGACGCCCGATCCGCCCGGACCGCCCGGGTTGATCACCAGGGAACCGACGCGGGCCGACGGATCCGTCGCCTTGCGACGGGCCAGGGCCAGGTCGATCTTGTCGCCGTCGGGCTTGGACCAGTCGATCGGCACCGTCAGCTTGCCGCACTCGGCGCTGGGCTCCTCCTCACAAGGGGCCCACGCGATGGTGCTCTTGTCCGCCGGTGTGGTCGCGGCCTCGGCCGTCGAGAACATCGAAACGGGTAAAACGGTCGCCAGCGCCAGCAAGGCGGCGGCGAGTGTGGATGTGCGTTTACGCACAGTGCTCCAATCAGTGCTCGTTTGAGGGCATTGAGAGTTGTTAATCTTGGTGCATCTGAGGCAGACGTGCGTTCGGATTAACCCCATCAACTGCCCTCAAATCGCGACACTGCTCGTAAGCCGCCCGGGCCGACTGCGTCCCCCGGTGCGGGCCGCCGCCACCGTCACCGACCCGGCCGACGCCCTGCCCCCCGCTGTCCTGGCCACCGGCATTCGGGTGGCGGCCGACGTACGGCTGGACGCCGCGGTGCGCCTACCCGAACCGGTTGGGGTCGAGATGGAGACCGCGGCGACCGTGCTGGCTCGGCGCAATCCAGCAGCTTCTCAATCGCACTGAGGCGGCGACGCGAGGTGCGGACCGCTCTCATCGGACTCGGGGCGATCGGCGCCGACCGCGCGCAACAGCAGCTCGTGAAGGGTTGCGCGCTCCTTGGGGCTGAGCGCGTGGAGAATCGTGCCCTCAACTCTCGTGAGTCGCGCCTGAGCCGCCTTTAGTGCCGTCTCGCCACCTTCGGAGAGTTCGACGATGTGCCGTCGGCGGTCGGCGGGGTCGCGACGGCGGATTGTCAGCCCACGCTCCTCGAGTTCGTTGAGGAGTCCGACGACGTTGCTTGGATCAAGGCCGAGCATCTCCCCGAGTGCCTGCTGGCTCATGGCCCCGCGTTGGCTCAGCAGGTTGAGCGCGATGACCTGCCGGTGGCGAAGATCGCCGGGCTCGGTCGACGCGTCGACGGCACGCCGTCCCATGCGCGCAAGGTGGGCAATCAGCGGCATGGACAGGCCCTCGAAGGTCGTCCGCGTGCTTTCCATTCTGCAAGCGTATCTCTGTCCGCAATGATCGGCGTTTATCCAATGATTGGTGTTCTGCAATGATTGGCGCTACATTCACGATCTGTTGATCGCAACCCGGAGGTGCGGATGTCCAAGCTGAAGATCATCGTGGGAACCACTCGCCCGACCAGGACGGCGGATCGGGTGGCGCCCTGGGTAGCCTCCGTCGCCGCCGCCCACGAAAGCTTCGATGTCGAGGTGCTGGACCTGCGGGACTGGCCGCTGCCGTTCTTCTCCGAGCACTTCGGCACCCTCGGCGACATCAACGACCCTACGTACTCCGAGCCGATCGTGAAGGCATGGAACCGGAAGATCAAGGACGCGGATGCCTATATCGTCGTGACGGGCGAGTACAACCACAGCCTCCCGGGCGTCCTGAAGAACGCCATCGACTCGGCCTGGCAGTCCAACGCGTTCCGCAACAAGCCGGTCGCCGTCGTCGGCTACAGCGCCGGCATCGGCGGCGGGATACGGGCGATCGAGCACCTCGCCCAGATCGTGGTGGAGACAGAGGCCGTGCCGCTTCGCAACACGGTCGTGATCCCGTTCGTCAACGACGCGTTCGATGATGCCGGCCGGCCGACGAGCCCCCTGACGAACGTGGGACTCGATGTCGTACTCGACGATCTGGCGTGGTGGTCGGTGGCGCTGGAGCAAGCCCGCGCAGCCGGGGAGTTGCTGCCGGGCCGGATCCGGCTGCGCGCTGCGATGCTCAACGCGGAAGCCGCCAAGGAGTCAGCGGCGTGACGTCGCCACGAACGGACGTCACACCATCACCTACCGGCAGCCAGTGCCAGTCCAGCCAGTGAAAGTGGGAACCCGTGTCTGACATCCTCTCCTCCGTCCCCGAACCGGACGAGGCCGCAGACCGTAGGCAGGCCGCGTCCCCGAAGGAGTACCCGGGGCCCATAGTCTTCACCGTGCGGCTGCAGGCCCGGCCGGACAAGATCGAGGCAGCCGAGCGGGCGCTGGAAAAGATCGCCGGCCCGACCCGTGCCAACCCGGACTGCCTGGAGATCCGCATCTTCCAGGATCGAAACAACCCGCACCTGTTCACCCTCCTGGAGCACTGGGTCAGCGTCCAGGCCGTCATGACCCACGGTCAGCGCGACTACATGGCGGAATACATGGCCACGAAAGACTTGATCTTCGAGGACATGTCCGGCGAGCACGTCCAGGAGATCCACCCGCTGAACGCAGCGCCCTGGGCCGAGCGCCAACCTGGCCATGTACGACGGCGCTGAACTCGGCAAGGCCATCACCGCGCACCCCTGCGACGTCGAGACCGCGCTGAGCGGATATGGGGCGGGCCATGTCCCCCCAAACGCCGGCGTCGGGGGTGCCGTCCTGCTCGGCGATCTCGACGGTGTGCGCGCCACGATGGCGTGGGAAACTTTGTCCATTGTCCGCGCTTTCGCCTCGGTCTTGGCTGAGAACGGTGGCGGCGCCGTGGTGAATATCGCTTCCTCGGCGTCCTGGTTCGTCTTCCCCAGCAGCTCCGGAAGTCCTTCGGGGGTTGACTTCGCATCCAGTGGTGTGCGTGTCGCCTCGTCGGCTGTCAGGGGTGGCGATGAGCCCACCCGCGAGCAGCGTCAACGGCACCAAGAGAACGCGAAGAGCTGTCTCGTGGCGCGATCGCCCGGCCGCGGCCACGGTGATTGGCCCACGGCGGTCACCGCGGCTGCTGTTCCGCGATGACCGCCCAGTCGTCCGCCCCGCAACCGTCGGCGATGGCCTGATCGAAGACAGTCCGCAGGAGTTCACCGATCGGGAGCGGAATGTCGTGGTCGTTCGCTGCATCGAGCGCGAGGTGGAGGTCCTTGCGGCCCAGGACTGTAGTGAATCCGGGCGGCTGGTAGCGCCGTTCGGCAATCATCGACCCGTAGCCGGTGTAGACGGCTCCCGGGAAGAGTGTTGAGGTCAGCAGTTCGACGAACTGCCCCGAGTCGACACCGGCGCCTTCCGCGAGGCTGACAGCCTCGCCCAGCGACTGGATCGCGCAGGCGATCAGGTAGTTCCCGAGGATCTTCACGATGTTGGCCTGCTCCGGACGATCGCCGAGTCGCCAGGTCCGCGAGCCGATCACGTCGAAGAGCGGCTGCACGCGGTCGATCAGCCCCTGCTCGCCCGCCGCGAGGATGTTGAGTGCTCCGGCTTCGGCGACCGGAACACGGCCGAAGACTGGTGCCGCGACGTACCCGACACCATGCTCGGCGTGCTCTGCGCCGGCCCGGCGAGCCAGGTCGGCGCTCACCGTCGCGAGGTTGACGTGAACAGTGCCGCCCGGGGCCTGAGCGAGAACACCGGAGTCGATGAACGTCTCGGCGACGGCCCGGTCATCGGCCAGGACCGAGAAGACCACCGGCGAGTGCATGGCCTCGGCGACCGAGGCGGCTCGCCGGGCACCCGCCGCGACAAGCTCGTCCGCGGGCCTGTCGGAGCGGTTCCACACCACGACGTCGTACCCGGCCCTCAAGAGGTTGCGTGCGATGGGCCGCCCCATTGCTCCCAGACCGATGACCGCGATGTTGCTCATGCGGAGAACCCTCTCTATGAACCGCCTAAGGCAGTTCTACGATGTCATGGGGGATACCATCATGTCGAACTGGCTAAGACGGTTCGAAAGGTGTTGTCGCTCACTGCGGAGGTTGGAATGACCGAGGACGTACGTCGTGTGTTCCGAATGGACAACGAGGTCCTGGCGTTCCGGTTCACTGCCACCGTCAGCGATCGAGCCGGCATGGCGCCGCGAGAGCGGCTGACTGACCCTGCACGACTGAAGATGTGGCTGCAGGCGACAGGGCTTGACGCCACGGACGTGTCGCTGACCGATCTGAAGGACGCCGTCGAGCTGCGCGAGGTGATCTACCGCATCGGGTCGGCGATCGCCGCAGGTGAACAGCCCGATTCGAAGGATGTCCGCACTCTCAACACGGTCGCGGCCGCTGGGCACGCAAAGGCCGCGCTCGAAGGCGGTCTCGCAGGATGGCACCTGACCGAGACGACCCCTGTCGGTGACGCCCTCGGGGTTCTGGCCACAGATGCCATCCACATCCTCGGGGGCCCCGACCGCAGCCGCATCAAGAACTGCGAAGGCCCCGGATGCGCGGGACTCTTCCTTGACACCAGCCGCGGAGCCAACCGCCGTTGGTGTTCCATGAACACCTGCGGCAACAAGGTCAAGAAGGCACGACTCGCCGAGACCTGACCCAACAGCCGTGATCAGGCCCGGCAAGCCCGACCACTCGCGCGCAGTAACGGACAGGACAACCGTCCGACTACCGGCTACCTCTCGATCGGCCCTCGTCTCATGCCCGTTGTCCTGGCCCGCCCGATAGCGCCGACCGCAAGCGGCTGAAGAAGATGGCCTACGGGCACAAGACCGAGTATCGGTTGCGCTTGCGCGCGCAGGTCGTCCTGCACGCGGCGCGCGGGCGCTCCAACGCGCGCGTCGCCCGTGAGACGGACCTGCACCTGGACACAGTGCGCACCTGGCGGGGCCGGTTCGCCGAGCAGGGCCTGCCGGCTCTGTCCGACCGCAAGCGCCTCGGTCGCCCGCGCGCATTCACCGCGCTGCAAACCTCCCAGGTCACCGCGCTGGCATGCCGACTGCCCGCCGAAACCGGGGTGCCGCTGTCCCGCTGGTCGGCCCCGGAACTGGCCCGCGAAACCATGCAGCGGGGCATCGCCACGTTCGTGTCAGCCTCCACCGTGCGTCCCTGGCCGGCCCAGGATGCGATCAAGCCCTAGCAGCACCGCTCCTGGATCTTCATCACGGACCCCGACTTCCGCACCAAGGCCGAACGCATCCTGGACCTATATGCCCGCACCTTCGACGGCGAGCCGCTCGGCGCGGACCAATACGTGATCAGCGCGGACGAGAAGACCTCCATCCAGGCCCGCTGCCGCTGCCACCCCGCCCTCGCGCCCGGGCAGGCCAGGGCAATGCGCGTCAACCACACCTACGGCCGTGGCGGCGCTCTGGCCTACCTGGCTGCCTACGACGTCCACCGCGCGAAGGTGTTCGGCCGCACCGAGCCGCGCACCGGCATCGACCCGTTCATGAACCACGAGCAATCCAGCTGGGAATCAATGGGCTTGGACGTCACAGGGTCGATGTCCCAATGGTCTTGTCAGTTCCGGTGAGCGCCGACCAGGCAAGTGACAGAACCACTGAGACCCCGCGCGGTGGAATCTCATCCACCTTGTCAGTTTTCCGAGTCAACACCGCCTCATCGGAACGTGGCGTGGCCGCCGAACGGGCGCTCCAACGCGCACTACGCGGCATGAGCGGAGGTCGTCCGGCGGTGTCCCACCGAAGCGTGGTCCCTCTCGACACGTTATGTGACACCTACGGCTTGGCCGACGAAGTGATCGGCGATCCGGCCGGTGCCCCGAAGTCCGGCACCCCCGCGTAGTCGGGCAGCTCGATGCCGTTGATCGCGCGCCCGACCAGCTCGGTGAACCATTCGCCGGCGAAATCGGGGCGCGGCTCGGCGTCTGGGCCGGGGAGGTCGCGGCTGCGGGCGTTCAACCGGCCGATCTCCTGGTTGGCCTCGACGAACGAGCGCATCCGCGCCTCGTAGCGGGCGAACCCGGCGTCGGGGTCCCATCCGGCGGCGGCCAGCTCTCCGGCCAGCAGGTAGGCGCCGACCAGCGCCAGCCCGGTGCCCTGCCCCGACATCGGCGAGGAGCTGAACGCCGCGTCCCCGAGCAGCCCCACCCGTCCACTCGACCAGCGGTCCATCACCACCTGGGCGACCTCGTCGAGGTAGAAGTCCGGGGTGTCGTCCAGGTGCGCGAGGAGGTCCGGGGTCAACCAGCCCAGGCCCGCCATCCGCTCACGCAGCAGGACCTTCTGGGCCGCGACGTCACGGTAGTCGACGTCGAAGTCAGCCGAGGCGAAGGAGAACATGGCCATCGCCCGGGTGGCGTCCTGGATGGGCCGCAGAAGGGCAGAGCGCCCGGACTCCTGGTCTTGGTGCTCAAGCAGCCAGCAGTCCAGCCCGAACTCGTTGGGCACACTGTAGAAGGCCAGCACGTGCCCGAGATGGCGGAGGAACCGCTCATGCGGCCCGAAGACCATCGCTCTCAGCTCCGAGTGCAACCCGTCGGCCCCGACCACCAGGTCGAAACGCCGCCGGTCGCCGTCCGCGAAGACCACGTCGACCCCGTCCACGTCCTGGGCGAGCCCCGCGATTCGGTCGCCGAAGACGTACTCGACGCCGTCGCAGGTGTCGTCGTAGAGCACCTGGGACAGGTCCCCGCGCAGGATCTCGATGTCCGCGATGAACCCGTCGCCACCGTCGTCGTCGGCACGGAAGGTCTCCAGCACTTGCCCGTCCGCGTCCACGGTGTGCGCGCCGGCGGTGTCGGTGCACGCCGCGCGCACCGCCGCGTCCAGCCCCATCCGCCCGATGACCTCCTTGGCGACCCCTCGTGCGTCCACCGCCTGCCCGCCGGGACGCAGCTCAGGAGCCCGCTCCACCACGGTCACCTCGGCCCCACGCCGGCGCAGCCAGTGGGCCAGCGCGGGTCCCGCGATGCTCGCCCCCGCCACCAACACCCTGGGACCGCTCACCCGCGTCCCCTGCTCGCCAGTCCGGATGGTGTGCTTCTGCTTGGAGTCGTCGACGCTCATCACTGCCTCCATGTGCTTCCTCCCGCGCTGGACGTTCCCAGCACAGGCCCACCGCTGTCGGTGTGTCCAGCCGTATCGACCACGGATCCGCACAAAACTCATCGGCACGACCGAAATCGCGTCCACGCTCCCGCAAACACCCTGAACTCTGCATGTGCATGCGACGGGCATGGTCATGATCGCCTCGGCCTCGGCAGACATTGATGAGAAACGCCTACTCCGATGACGCTCACATCAGCCCAGACTGGCGCAAACCAGGCGAACCAGGCCGTCAGCTAGGCCGCCGCCTGAGAATTCGCCAGATCTGCGCGCAACACAGTGAGACGCTGAAAGGACCAGTGAGAACGGACATCCACCTTCGTCTCATCTGACCTGACACATCTCGGCGAATGCGTCAGGTCTACTGAGACTGCGTCAGCTCAATTGAGACAGGACATTGGCACACCGTCCGCCTCTCGGGTGCTGACCTGGGAAGACGCCGGAACAGAGACGGGACAGTCCCCACGTTCTGTCTGGTCAGGCTCTCGACGCGGCCCATGTCCGCCGTATTCCGGTGGCACCCCTCGAGGGCCAGGCCCTCGGCGGCCGCCACGACGCCCCCCGTGCCGACCAGCGGCATCACCGAGCCCGAGGACGTGTTCCAGCGCGAGGTCCTGCACCGGCACGCCGACGCTGGCGACCGCGGCCACGGTCCGGCCGTCGACGCCGCCGCGGACCGGGCCTGGCTCGTCCGGGTCATGGCCGACCGCGCGGGACCAACCGCAAGTGTCAATAGACGTGGTCACCGCCCCGTCCCCCCAGCGCGACACTCTGACCAGCGGGTACGGCGAACACCGCGGCGGCCGCGAAGGCCTCACCGGCGCTCGAACTCGGCGCGATAGAGAAGGGGCCCACTGTTGGCGCAGCAGGCCCCCAAGGTCGAGGTGTTCCGTGGTCGAGACGGATAGTCCCCTTCGAAAAGTTCACCAACTCTCAGGCGAACTTTCCTCCATTGAAGCGGGACAAAATGGACATCGGTAGCGTGTGTGGCATATTCGCACGTTCGCGAATAGTGGTGTCCAACTTTGAACGCTACCGAACAGTGGCGAACGCCTCTGAACATCCGCGCCCACCAGCGTTTCCCCGGTTCCATGCATGGAGCCGAACAGGCGTGCGGCGTAGGCCATCATTGGTTAAACGCCCCTGATTTCGGACGGTTGGCGCCGACGGGATCACAAGGTTTTTCGGGGCCCTTCCGTGGTCGAACCTTCAAAAGTAGGTGATTCCCTCGATGTTCTCCGTTCGTTTCCGCTTCCCAGGTGCCGGCGTCGTCATCCTGATCATCGTCATCATGTTCACGGTGACACTGCTACGTCTGGGCTATGAGCCGGAGGCAGTGCTCGCGCTGATCGCGGGCACTGTGGCGGTAGCGGTCAAGGCCACGCAGCAGCTCCTTCCCCGGTCGAAGACGACCTAAGCGAATGGTGGTTCGCAAGGGCGGTGAAGAGCCCCAGCGCCAGGCAGGGAAAGCAGCGGCCGACAACTCGTTGTTCCGGCTGCGAGAAGCGTTGCAGACCTTGGCGTTGGCGGAAGAGGACCGCACGCGCGCGCTCGGAACCCTGGCCGCCGCCGAGAAGCATCACAAGCGTGCCGCGCGGCTCCTGGCGACGGTCGAAGAAGACCGCGAGCAGGCGGCACTGGCTCTGACCACGGCCAAGAAGGACCGAATACGTGCCGTACGGGTCCTGGCGGAAGAAACCGACCAGGTGTATGCGAGAGTCGGATCTCTGGACGCCAGGGAAAACAGTGCGGTTGCGCGTGCGGAGGGAGAGCTGGTAGCTGCCGACGCTCGTAGCGCGAGTGCCGAAGACGACCTGGTGCATGCCGACGTCCGGTACAGGGATGCGATAGAGGAACTGGGTCAGGCTGACGCCCAACGGGTGCGTGCCGAAGAAGAGTTGACGCACGCCGATGTCCGGCGCATGCAGGCGGAAAAGAGACTGAGGCTTACTGAGCAGCAGTACAACCTTACTGAGCAGCAGTACAAGCGCGTGATGGCTGAGGCAGGGACCGCTCGTGCTGCTGCCACAACCGCGGCGATAGAGTCCCACATCGCTGGAAGCCTCAGCAGTCAACGGCTGAATCAGGCGGAGGCGAGCGGACCGCCGGAATTGCCGTTCGGGCCGCCAGCAGACCTTCCAGGCTATGTTCTGAAGCCAGATCCGCTGTCTGCGCGAACTCCCGCCGAGTTCGTGGAGCTGCTGAAGCAGTACCGAATCTGGGCGGGCGAGCCCAGTTATCGGGAAATCGTCCGACGCGCTCGCAATGCGTTCGGCGCCAGCACATTGTGTGAAGCCCTGAAGTCCTCCCACCTGCCGCCCGAGAAGCTGGTCCGGGCCTTCGTCTGGGCTTGCTCCGGTTCTGAAGAGGACCTGCAGGCGTGGACCACCGCCTGGCGGCGGCTACGCATGAAGCATCAGCGGCCTCAGAACGAGACGCTGGCCGCCGTCACAGCATTGCCCATCAGTCACGAGGCCCCCGGCCTCGCTGGCTAAAGACGCAAGACGCGCTTCCGGCGGGCCTGCAAGAAGTCCGTCGTCGGGGATCAATCGGGCAGCCGTTAGCGGTAAGCGGGGGCGGGCTGCTTCGATCACAGTGTCCGGTGCTGTGGGGAGGGCGTCGGGCCTCAACAGCCTCGAGGATCAAGGGAACCGTGGTTATCGGTGAGATTGATCATGGTTGGTGGGGCCTCCGCCGCGAGGTACGACCCCTGCGCTCCCGCGCCGGGGCGGACGCCCAGCAGCTCCAGGCGACCGTCTTGGCGGCGATCACCGTGGTGGCCCGCGGCGGTGAACTGCCCGAACCGCCGCGCCTTCGCCCGTGAGCCGCGCTGTTCGGACGGGTCGCCCCGGCCGGTGACCGATGGCCGAATATGACAGAACCTGGTCATTGCGGACACGGCCCGGGCGGCGGAAGGATCGGGGTATGCCCGAACCGCGCACCGTCGTCATCGCCGCATTTCCCGGGGTCGAGTTGCTGGAGGTGACCGGCCCGGCGGAGGTCTTCTCCGTCGCCTCCCGCCTGGTCGCCGGCGACGCGCCCGCCTACCGGGTCGAGATCGCCGCCGCGCAGGCCGGCCCGCTGCCCACCGCCGCCGGGATCAGCCTGGTCGCCGCGCGGTCGCTGGCCGAGGTGGGCCCGGGTGTCGACACCCTCCTCGTGGCCGGCGCCATGGACCATGTCGGCGAACGCTACCGGGCCGTCGTCGACCCCGAGGTCGTCCGCTGGCTGGTCACAGCGGCGCCTGCTGCCCGGCGCGTCGGCGGCGTGTGCGCGGGCGTCCACCTGCTCGCCGAGGCCGGACTCCTCGCAGGCCTGCCTGCCACCACCCACTGGCTCACCGCCGACCAACTGGCCGCACACCACCCGGATATCAACGTCGACCCGGAGCCGATCTTCATCCGCGCCGGGCGGATCTGGACCTGCGCGGGCGTGACCGCCGCCCTGGACCTCGCCCTGGCCATGGTGGCCGAGGACCACGGACCGGCGATCGCCCTCGACGCCGCCCGCGCCATGGTCATGTACGTCAAACGCCCCGGCGGGCAGACGCAGTTCAGCGTGCCGCTCTCCCTCCAGGCGAGCACCGACGACCGCATCGACGAACTCCGCCGCTGGATCGACGCCAACCTCGCCGAGCGGATCCCGGTCGAGACCATGGCCGCCCGCCTGAACCTGAGCGTGCGCCACTTCGCCCGGGTCTTCCGCGACTGCACCGGCCGCACCCCGGCCGACTACCTGGAGGCGGTCCGGGTCGAGGCGGCCCGCCGCCTGCTGGAGGAGTCCGCCCGCGGCCTGCCCGACATCGCGGCCGCCAGCGGACTCGGTTCGGTGGAGACCCTGCACCGGGCCTTCCGCCGCCGCCTGGGCGCCACCCCGGCCGAGTACCGGCGCCGGTTTCGGCCGCATGCCACCGCCCGCTGAACCGCATCACTCGCACACTCGCCCCTGAGGAGCACCCCGTTGTCCCGCACCAAGGTCATCCCCATGCCCGTCCTGGGCCGGCACGCCGTCAACGCCTACCTGCTGCTCGGCCGCCACCCCATCATCGTCGACGCCGGAACCCCCGGCAGCGGCCGGCGCATCACCGAACAGGTCGCCGCCCACGGCGTGGATCCCGAGGACGTCCGCCTCATCGTCGTCACCCACGGCCACATCGACCACTTCGGCTCCGCCGCCGAACTGCGCCGCGTCACCGGCGCCCCGATCGCCGCGCACGCCGCCGACCTCGGCCCCTACCGCACCGGCCGGGTCCGCGAACCGTACCTGCCCACCGGCCCGATGGGACGGCTCATGGCCCGCAACCCGAAGCTCCACGAACAGGCCGAACCCTTCGAACCCGACCTCCTCGTCCACGGCGAGACGGGCCTCGCGGACTTCGGTGTCGACGGCCGCATCGTCCCCACCCCCGGCCACACCGCCGGCTCCGTCTCCGTCCTTACCGACGACGGCGACCTGGTGGCCGGCGACCTCATCGCCAACTCCTTCATGGGCCTGATCAAGGGCCGCCCCGCCAACCCGCCCTTCCACGACGACCCGCTCGCCAACCTCGCCAGCCTCCGCGCGATGCTCGCCCTCAAGCCCACCCGGCTCCACGTCGGCCATGGCACAGCCCTCGACCCGACCCGCGCCGACCGCTGGGCAACGATGGAACAGCGCAATCTCGAACGCCGAGCAGCCCAGGGCCGCCTGCGGATCAGACCACAGGAGCCGGAGGAGGATCTGACCCGAGCCGCCGAGCAGGCTTAGCCCGGGGCATGGAGGAGGTCGGTCAGCCTTCAAGAAACCATCGTGTCTGCACGCCCAATCCGCGGGGCCGGCTGCAGCACGCGGCCGCCACCGTGCCCGTGCGGGAAGAGGGGGACCGGCAGCTGACGTACGTGACCGTCGAAGGTGGCGAGCTCGACCACAGCCAGGCCAGCGCGGGGGAGGTGCACGCCTGATGGGGGTGCCACAGGAATACGGCGGAAACGGGCCGCGTCCGCCGGAGACCGCACGTCAAGCAGTGGGGGCGGAGGCCGAGGTTTCGGCTGTGGATGGCGGTGCCCGGCATAGGCGGGGTTGAGGAGCCGGCGGACAACCGTTGGCGCTTTCCTCAACCCCGGTACGGCCCCGGGCGCCTCTGGTCACCGGAAGCGCGACGCGCAGGCGTCACCGGGCGTACGCCTGCGACCAGGTCAAGGTTGCGCGTGCCGATCGAGACCGAGCGTGGCGATGAGGTCTTCATGGAGCTGGAACCAGACGCGATGGCAGGAGTCGACGTCGGTGCGGTCCACCCAGGCGCTTTCCCCGGCTCGGGCGCGCGCCAGGGCTGCGATGAATCGGGTGTCGTAACCACCCAACCGTGCCAGGACGCTCCCGAGCCGGTCGGCCAGTGGCGTGAGCGCGCGGGAGATGTCGACGAGCTCACGGAGGACCCTGGCGTCCCAGGCGGGATCACAGTGGTCGTTGGCGGCGAGCCGGTCGCCGGCGGTGGGCCGGAGTTGCCAGTCGGTACAGGCCCGTAGCAGGAGGGTGTTCAGCGGGAGGAACTCGCGGTAGACATCCAGGACCTCGTCGGCGCCACCGACGCGTGCGAGCTCGGCCGCGAGCTGGCGCTCGTTCTCGGCTCGGCCCGGTTCGGTCAGCGACCAGCCCCCGGTGCCTGCGAAGGCGGTGTGCCCGACCCAGCCGCGCGCCTCGGCGTCGCGCAGCAGCTCTTCGGTCTGGGCCGCGTCGAGCCCGTACCGCTGCGCAATCACCGGGGTGTCCGCGAACCCGAGGATGCGCACCGCGTGCAGGACCAGCAGGCCGAACGGAGAGTCGCGCGTCACGAGTCGGCGTCCTGTCGCGCTGTCAGGCGGTTGTAGTGCTGCTGGCACGCCTGGGGGGAGTTGAATCCCATCGTGTTCGCCATCTGCGCCCAGGTCAGCCCGACGCTGCGGGCGGTGAACAGCAGGGCGGATTCGAGTCCTTCGACTTCGGCGCGGGCGGCGGGCAGGAGAGCCAGCGCGCTCAGGACGTCCTCCGGGTCCAGGTCGGCGTTGCGCCAGACGGCGAACTGGACGAGGTCGACCGCCGACAGCGGGGCCGGCGAGGGGCGCCACGGACGGGCGTCGAGCGCGTCCGCGCCCAAGCGCAGAAGTCGTTCGCTCGCGTCGCGTTCGCGGTCGGCCTGGGCGTGGTCTGCGCGCCCGGTGTGAGTGATGTCCTGCTTGCGTGACATGCTTCCATAATCACAATCAATAAATTGTTGTCAATCTTTCATTGAAAGGCGGAGTGGATGATCGTACCCCTCATATCGGCTGCCGCCGACACGTGCGGAGGCAAGGCCGGTGCGCTCGGCGCGCTGCTTCGCGCGGGACTACCGGTTCCCGACGGCTTCGTCGTGTCGTTCGCCGCTTACCGCGCCGCCGTCCGAGACCTGGACCTCGAGCGGTTCGTCGGCGAGCCGGACCATCTCGACGCCGTGCGGCGGGCGATCGAGGCCCGCCCGGTCCACGCCACCCTGATCGACGCGCTCGGACGCGCGCTTGACGAACTCGGTGATCCGCCCGTCGCGGTGAGATCATCCGCCGCGTATGAGGACACCGGCCAGGCGTCGGCGGCCGGTCAGCACGACAGCTTTCTCGCCGTGCGGGGAGTCGGCGCGGTCACTGACGCCATACGCGCCTGCTGGGCTTCGCTGTTCACTTCGCGCGCCGTCGACTACCGGGGCGACTCCGGCCGCGGCGGCCGGCCCTTCGCCGATCCCGTCATGGCCGTCCTCGTGCAACGCCATCTGGACGCCGAGGTGTCCGGGGTCATGTTCACCCCCGCGGACCCGCACGACGCGATCCGCATCGAGGCGTCCTGGGGGCTCGGCCCCAGCATCGTCGGCGGCACGGTCACCCCTGACGCCTACCGCGTCGCCGAGGACGGGTTGGTTACCCACACGATCGCGCACAAACTGACCCGCCTTGACCGGCGCTGCAGGCAACTTGTCGTGTCCGACGTGCCCACCGGTGCCCGCGACCGGCCGACGATCGACGGCGCGACCGCCAAACTGCTCGCCGAGCTGGGCAAGGAGATCGCCGCCGTACGCGGTGGACCGCAGGACATCGAGTGGACGATCGCCGATGGCCGTACCTGGATCCTGCAGGCACGGCCGGTCACCGCCGCACCCCCGGCGTGGCCCTCGCCTGCCGCTCACACCTCGGCCGCCGCGCCCACGCTGACCGGAGCACCGGGCAGCCGCGGGGTGGCGACCGGCCCCGCGCGGATCGTCCGCGGTCCCGGCGACTTCGCGCGCGTGCACCCGGGCGACATCCTCGTCTGCCCCTTCACCGACCCCGCCTGGACGCCGCTACTGCGCATCGCGGCCGGCGTCATCACCGAAACCGGAGGCGTGCTCTCCCACGCCGCGATCGTCGCTCGCGAGCACGGCATCCCCGCGGTCCTCGGCATCCCGAACGCGACGAGCAGACTCCACGACGACAGCACCATCACCATCGACGGCGCCACCGGCACCGTCACGGCGGCCAACGCGTGACCGATCCTCTGCCTCTCCGGCCGGGGAGCCTTCACCCGACAGCCACACCCACACCCACGTCACCCACGGATTGAACGGAGACGGGAAGCGGGCCCACGCGGGCACCGCGCCCCAACTGCTCATGACCACGCGACACCTCTACCTGGCACGCCACGGCGCGGCCGACGCATTCGGGAACCTCACCGACATCGGTCGCCGGCAGGCGGGCCTGCTGGGCGAACGGCTCGCCGGCCTACCGGTCGACGCCGTGTGGCACTCTCCGTTACCGCGCGCCGCAGCCAGCGCGCACGAACTCGCCCGGCACCTGCAGAACGCGCCCGTCGCCGAGGCCGCCGAACTTATCGACCATGTGCCCTACGTTCCCCGAGCTGCCGAAACACCCCCATCCTGGGTCGGATTCTTCGACGGCTACGACGACGCCGAGGCGGCCTCGGGCCACAAGCTCGCCGAGGCCCTGGTCGGCCGGTTCGCGAAGTCCCCCGACACAACCGCGGCAGGAACCCGGCGCGACACTCACGAGGTTGTGGTGACACACGCCTACCCGATCGCGTGGCTGGTGCGGCACGCCCTAGACGCGCCGCCATCCCGGTGGCTCGGCCTGAACAGCGCCAACACCGCGCTGACGGTCATCGACTACCGCACCGACCTGCCGCCGACGCTCGTGATGTTCAACGACATGAGCCACCTCCCGGCCGACCTGCGCTGGACCGGGTTCCCCGACGGCATGAGGGCATGAGGCGGCTCCTCAAGGCTCGTACGCGTCTGCCGGCTGGGCTCCGACGCCCCTCGGCCATGTCTGAGAGTCGATGGGAGCGGTCACCGAAGGCGGTGTCCATGGTCTGGGCAGCCTTGATGATCACGAGCCTGAGCAGGTGCCGCAGACGCCCTTGGTAACGCTGCCGTGCCCGTGCCTCGGTCTGGGTGAACACGGTCCTGACAGCGGTGAACACGGTCCTGGCAGCCCGGTGACCGAAACGGCAAGAGCCGTGTGAGGGGTCCGGCCCACATAAGCCCAAAACCCACATTGTGGCCGCGTTCCCGCAGGTCAGGGATTCCGTCGGAAGGCACGATGGTCTGGGTTCCCACCCGGCTGACCGCTGCCCACCGCAGACTCCACGCCGCTACCGGCGCCAAGTCCGATCCCGTCGACGCCGCCGCGGCCGCCCACGCGGCCATCGCCACCCCTGAACTGGCCCGACACCGCATCGACGAACACGTCCGCGAGCTGCGGGTCCTGGTTGACTACCGCACCGACCTCATCAAACGCCGCACCACGCTGATCAACCAGCTCAAAGCCCAGCTTCATCTCTGGCTCGACCACACCCCGGGCGACCTCGCCCGGCCCAAAGGCACGGACGCGCTGGCCTGCCTGCTGGCCGCCGCCTCCCACTTGGGCGCCCACGTCCGCAGGGTCCTGCTGGACATGACCGCCGAGCTCTTGGAGCTCAACCGGCGTGTCCACGACCTCGACGCCACGATCAAGGAGATCGTCAGCCCGCTAGCCCCGGCCCTGCTGGAGATCACCGGCATCAGCCACAACTCCGCCGCGGTCCTCATCGCCGAGATCGGCGACATCACCCGCTTCCCCACCTCGGCCAAACTCGCCCGCTACACCGGCTGCGCTCCCATCCCCGTCTACTCCTCAGACCAAGAACGCCACCGCCTCCACCGAGGCGGCAACCGCCGCCTCAACAGCGTCCTCTACACCGCAGCCATCGTCCAGAAACGCTTCCACCCAGCCGCCCAGGAACTCCTGGCCCGCCATGAACCAACCAAAGGCAAACGCGGCGCCCGCCGCATCCTCCAACGCCACCTCATCGACGTCATCCACCGCGCTATGACCACCGATCGAGCATCCTGGCAACACCAGATCACCCACCATCAGTCAGCGGCTTGACATAGAAGCATCAACGGCCTGCTGCGCCAGTACTTCCCTAAGGGCACCGACCTATCACGATGGAATGCCGATGACCGCGACGGATGGCCACTTGCCTGGTCGACGTCGAACGGCGCCACCGAGCTGATGCGCGGCCTGGTCGTCCGGACCCGGCCCCGCATCGCTCGATGATCACACGAAGACGATCAAGCTCTGACCCCGCGACAACCAGGATGGACAACCCTCGTTGGGGAACCCGGACGGAGTCAGTGGCCCATGGAGGCGCCGCCGTCGACGGGAACAACCGCTCCGGTGAGGTAGGAGGCGGCCGGGGAGGCCACGAAGCGGATCACCTCCGCGATCTCCTCCGGCGTCGCCATCCGCTGCAGCGGCGTCTCGGCGCACATCTCGCGGATGCGTTGCTCGGGAAGGATAGCTGTCATATCCGTCTCGGTGAGCCCGGGCGCGACGACGTTGACGGTGATACCGCGGGGCCCCAGCTCCCACGCCAGCGACCGCGCCAGCCCGATCAGCGCTGCTTTGGAGGCCGCGTAGTTACTCTGCCCGCGCTCACCGCGCAACCCCACAGAGGAGGAGACGAACACGATCCGCCCGCGCCGCGCCTTGAGCATCCCGGGCACCACGCGCTTGGCGACCCGGAAGGTCCCCTTGAGGTTGGTGTCGAGCACGGCCTCCAGGTCCTCCTCGGTCATGCGGAGGAAGAGCTTGTCGCGGGTGATCCCGGCGTTGGCCACGAGGACCTCCACCGCACCGTGCAGCGTCTCGACCTCGGTGACGGCCCGGTCGACATCATCAGCCGAGGTCACGTCGCACCGGCAGCCCGCCACGTCCTCGGGCGGCTCGGCGCTGCGGTGGGTGACGGCGACCTTGTCGCCATCGCGGGCGAACGCTCGGGCAACCGCCAGGCCGATGCCGCGATTGCCACCGGTGACCAGGACAGAGCGGCTCATGACGTACCACCGTTCATGGAGTCCCAGGCCGCGCCGATGCGGTCGGGGCTGATCTCGCCACCCTCGTCCTCGGCCAGCGACTGGATGACATCGGCGAACTCGCGCCGTCTCCCCTGCTCGACTTCCACCCCGTGGTGCAGAGCCATCACGTAGGCGACACCACCCTTGCCCGACTGACTGTTGATACGCACCATCGACTCGTGCGAGCGGCCGATGTCGCGCGGATCCAGCGGCAAGTACGGCACCTGCCACGACAGTTCCTCGACGGGTACGCCGGTCTCCGCGGCCCGGCGGGCCATGGCGTCCAGACCCTTCTTGATGGCGTCCTGATGCGAGCCGGAGAAGGCCGTGTAGACGAGTTCGCCCGCGTAGGGGTACCGCGCCGGCACGGGCATGGCGGTGCAATGCTCGGCCACCGCCTTGATCCGGTCGATGTCGGAGAAGTCGATCCCGGGGTCGATACCCTGGAGCAGCAGGTTCATACCGAGCGTGACCAGGCAGACGTTGCCGGCGCGCTCGCCGTGGCCGAACAGGCACCCCTCGACGCGCTCGGCACCGGCCAGCAACGCCAGTTCGGCGGCGGCGACGCCAGTGCCGCGATCGTTGTGCGGGTGGATGGACAGGCATACGTGCTCGCGCCGCGTCAGCGTACGGCCGAGCCATTCGATCTGGTCGGCGAACACATGGGGCTGGGAACGTTCGACAGTCGCGGGAAAGTTGAGAATCATCTCCCGTTCGGCGTCGGGCTGCCAGACGTCCACCACGGCTTCGCAGACCTCGACCGCGAATTCCGGCTCCGTTTCATTAAACGCCTCGGGCGAGTACTGAAACCGAAGATCACAGCGCGCCAGCGCGCGTTCGGCGTGCTTCATCATCAAGCGCGTGCCCTGGACGGCAAGGTCTTTACACTCCGCGCGGGACATCGTCAAGACCAGCTTGCGAAAGGTCGGCGCGAGGGAGTTGTAGAGGTGAAAGGTGGCCCTCGGGGCGCCTCGCAGGGCCTCGACGCTCTGCGTGATCATCTCGTCGCGAGCGGGAACCAGGATACTGATCCAGACGTCGTCGGGGATGCGCTCCTCTTCGATGAGCATGCGGACAAACGCATGGTCATCTCTGCTGGCGACGGGGAAGCCGACCTCGATCTCTTTGTAGCCCATCTCCACCAGGAGTTCGAACATGGCGAGCTTCCTGCCGGGGTCCATGGGGTTGGCAAGCGATTGGTTGCCGTCACGGAGATCGGTTGACAACCATCGGGGCGCGGCTGTCAAGTGCCGATCTGGCCAGCAACGGTCAGGAAGGGTTAGCGGGACGAATTCTGCGTAGCGTCTGGCGGCCATTCTGGAGTGCCGCATGCCAGGATTCTCCATTCTCTGATGGCTAGCACGGCCGGATTGACGCTAACCCTGAAATCCCCGATCATCAAGTAGGGATGGATATATCGGAAGTTGTAGCCGGGAGTACCACCTTTCATGCTCCACTTAACTTCCGCCGATTTTTATTGCAGCCTCGCGTTATGCCCGCTGCACACGCCTCTTCCATGCCCTCACTGTTCGCCCGTATTGGACACGGAGTCAATCTGCTGCGCATGTGCGTGGTCGAGACCCGCCCCTCGGTCCTGGCACTGTTCACTCTGCGCTTCGCCGTCGGCGCGGTGCTGGGCGAGCGCGTACTCGGCGCCAACGACGCCACATGCCTGCAGGTGCTGTGCACCTTGCTGGTCTGGATTCTGGTGATCTTCGCCGTCTATCTGTTCAACGGCGTCGAGGACCTCCAGGAGGACAGGGCCAACGGATCGGCACGGCCGATCGCCCGGGGTTCACTGACCCCCGGCACCGCGCTCGGCGTCGCGGGCGCGGCCACGCTCGCCGCGCTCGTCGGTGCGCTGAGCCTGCCCTCCACCGTCAGCTGGATGGTGCCGGCGATCCTGCTGCTCGGCTACATGTACTCGGGCCCTCCGTTCCACCTCAAGCGCACCACCGCCGGCACCGCGGCGATCGGGATCACCGCGAGCCTGATGACATACGCGGCCGGCTACCTCACCCAGACCGACGGGTGGGTGCACCAGATCGGGGTGCTCGTCGTGTTCACGGCCGCGGTCTCCCTGTGGACCGGCCTGGTCGGCGGCCTCACCAAGGACCTGTCCGACATCGAGGGCGACGCTGCCGCCGGCCGGAGGACTCTCAGTGTCACGCGCGGTGAGCGCACTGTCCGAATGCTCGCCGCCCTGGCCGCACTCGGCACGGCCTGCGGATTCACCGCCGCCGTGCTGGCTCTCCAGCTGCCCCTGGTGGCCGCCGCGGTGATCATGACCACGGGCGCGGTCACGCTGGCCGTCGTCGCTCTGGGGCCGATCTCCCGAGGCAGCCGGTCCCGCCGCCGCCGTCCGTATCGCACGTACATGATGACGCAGTACGTAGTTCATCTGATTTTAGTCGTATCTATCGCCATATCACCTGTTGCCTGGACCAATTAATTAGGTAAAAATGGGCCATCCGGTTTCCTAGTTCCGGAGGCAGGGGACGTTGGGGAGGCCACGGCACGACGAGGCAGGAAGTTTCGCAGCCCTCAGGAGAAGCTGCGGCAAGCGGATTCTCGACGAATACACACACAGGCTCAAACTGGAAAGTTCCTCGCTGGTGCGAGACCCAGCGACCCTTCAGCAATTGGTTGAAAACGCAAACGAGATTCTCGATGACGTCTTCGCGGCCCTGGAGGCGGGCCAGATCCGGGCCGACACCACCATAAGCTCGCTGGCCTGGGACATCGGCAGCGACCGTGCCGAAGCCGGAGTCCATCCCAAGGAGTCGCTGGACGCTGCCTCGGCCTTCTTCAAGGTGGCGCTGCCCGCACTGAGCACCGCTCTGGAGAACCGCCCCGATTATGCCCGCCTCTTTAACATCGCCGCGCTGACCCTGGAAGAGGCCATCTCCTCCAGGATCCGGGCGGCATCGGCCAGCTACACCAGCTTCCTGCTCAACAGGGTGCACACGGTGCAGACGGAGGAGCGGCGCAGGATCGCCAGGGACCTTCATGACCGCATCGGGCACGGAGTCAGCGTCGCCCACCAGCAGCTCGAGCTGTACCAGCGCAACCGGGTCACCAAGCCTTTGCGTGCCTCGGGCAACGTCAAGCTCGCCGAGCAAGCCATCCAGGAGACCATGCGCAACCTGCGCCAGGTGACCTCCGAGCTGCATCCGCACGATTCGCTCACGAGCCTGGAGAAGGCTCTCCTCGGCTACCTCGAGACCGTCGACACCCACGGCGTGGACGTGCGCCTTCAGATCAACGGCGACGAGGAGTGGGCCTTACCCGACGTCCGTGACGAGTCCTTCCTCATCGTCCGCGAGGCCGTGCGCAACGCGCTCGCACACGCACGCGCGTCGCTGATCCTCATCAGGATCGACATTGCGCCGCACGAGCTGCGCGGGATCGTGCAGGACAACGGGCGCGGCATCCCCAAGGAGCGGCCCGCCTCCTCCGGGCTGGGCCTGCAGTCGATGCGCGAGAGGGCCGAACTGCTCGGTGGCTCGGTGGTCGTGTCGAGCGAGGCGGGCAAGGGAACGTCGGTGGAACTCTGCATGCCCAGGAGCAACGCGCAATGAGCACACTCACCAGGGTAGGCATCGTCGACGACCACACCCTCTTCCGCGAGGGGCTGCGCGAGATCCTGGAGGCCTGCTCGGACCTGCGGGTGGTCGGCGAGGCCGGCGACTCGGGCGGAGCGGTGGCTCTGGTCAGAGAGGAGCGGCCGGACGTGATCATGCTCGACATCGAGATTCCCGGCGACGATGTGCTCGACACCGTCGGCAAGATCCGCACCAGCTCGCCAGACACCAAGATCATCGTGCTCAGCATGTATGACGGCCCGCAGCTGCTGCGGCGGCTGTTATCGGCCGGAATCCGGGGCTACCTCCTCAAGAGCGTGCACAGCGAGGAGGTCATCTCCGCGATCAGGAGCGTCGTCAACGATCCCGAGCGCCTGGTGCTGGCCGTCTCCCGTGACAGCATGGCCCAGATCCACGCGCCCACCCAGAACATCCTCACCGACAAGGAGCGGCAGGTCCTGGAGCTGGCCGCGCAGGCGCTGAGCAACCAGCAGATCGCCAGGCACCTAGGGCTCACCGAGGCCACGGTCAAGCGGCACCTGCGCAACGTGTTCGTCAAGCTCGGCGCCGTCTCCCGCATCGACGCCGTCAACCGGGCGGTCGCCGCGTCGCTGATCAGCATCAGGCAGGATCCCGGCGCGCTGCCGAAGAGCTTCGGCTAGCGCCTGCCACCTCACGTGGCGCTCCCCTGGTCGAAGACGAGGGCCAGGCGGTCGCACGTCTCCCGCGTCAGCAGCACGCCGACGGCAGCGATGTCCATCTCGAGCTGGACCGGGTCGAGCGCGCTCGGCAGCGGCACGACGTCGTCGTTGCGCGAGAGCAGCCAGGCCAGCGCCAGGCGGCTCATGCCGACGTTCAGGTCGGCCGCGATCGACTCCGCCTCCCGCACCATGCGCCGCACGGACTCCGCACGCCGCGCGTCCTGAAGGTCTGGGACGCGCAGCCGCCCGCCGAGCAGGCCGCGGGCGAAGGGGCAGCGGGCCACCACTCCCACGCCCAGCTCCCGCGCCACGTCGAGCAGTTCGTGCTCCGCCTCGCGGAAGACGACCGAGTACTCGGTGGCGAGCACCGTCATCGGGTGGACGGCGTGGGCGCGCCGCAGCTGGTGCGGGGTCCCACCGAGGAGCCCGAGATGGCGGATCTTCCCCTCCAGGACCAGCTCGGCCAGCTCGCTGACGCCGCGCTCGACCTGGGTCGTGAGGTCCGCGCGCAGGTAGTAGACGTCGAGGTAGTCGACCTCGTACCGGGCCAGCGCCTGATCGCAGCGGCGCCGCAGCTGCGCGGCGCCGTCCTGCCACGGCCCTGCCGAGGCCAGCAGCAGGTCCTGGCGCCGGACGTCCACCGCGCGTCCGACGAGGGGGGCCAGCTCGCTGTCGGGGTCCAGGTCGCTGACGTCGAGCAGCGTTATGCCCGACGAGATCGCGTAGTGCACCGTCTCGATCCACGCGTCGGGATCCACGCGCCCTTGCGAGGCCAGGATCGACAGGCCGACACACGATGAGACCGGCCCGTTCCTGCCCAGTCTTCTGTGGCGCACGAGACCACCTCCGTCAGAACTCACAGGTATGTGGGGGGACGGCCGCGGAAGGCCCACCAGCCCACCGCCTGCAGGGCGAGCAGCAGCGGGATCACCAGTGCCGCGACAGGGAGCAGCAGGCGCAGGGTGGCGGGGTCCGCGGCGATCTCGGCCAGGCTCATGCCCGCGCCGGATCCGGCCAGGATGATCGGGGCCAGCAGCGCGGCGGCACCGGAGGTGGCCGCGAACGCCCAGCGCGCCGCCCCGCGCCGGAGCGTGACGGCCGCGAGCAGGAGCAGGACGGCCTGGGCCGCGGCGGGCGCGGCCAGGATCCAGCCCGAGGCCGCCAGGTGCGCGGCGGCCCCCACGCCGGCTGCGGCGAGGACCGCCGCGGCGGCCGCGGTCAGCAGCGGGACGCCCGCGCGCAGCGCTCGCGCGCGCAGCGGGCCGTCGGCGCGCATCCCGAGGAACGCCGCCCCGTGCCCGGCGAACAGCGTCAGCGTCGCCGCCGCGCACAGCAGCACGAACGGCCGGGCCCACTCCCCCGCCGAGGCGCCGGACAGCAACCGGCCGGTGAGCAGCCCCCAGCCGGCCGCGGCGACCAGCCCGCCGGCCGCTGCCAGCGCGCCCCAAAGCGCGCGGGCGGGACGGGAGCGGTGCCTGCTGCGCAGTTGGACGGCCACGGTGCCCACGACGACCCCGCCGAGCAGCCCCGCCACGGGCAGGTGCAGCGGCGGCAGCAGCGCGGCCTCGGCGCGGGGGAAGGCTCCGGCCATCACCCCGGCGAAGGCCACCAGCCACACCTCGTTGCCCAGGAAGAACGGGCCGAAGGTGTTGAGCGCCAGGCGCCGCTCGCCCTCGCCGCGCGCGAGCGTCGCGTGCAGCAGTTGCACGCCGTAGTCGTAGCCGCCGAGCACCAGGTACCCGGCGAGCAGGGCCCCGAGCAGGGCCAGCCAGATCGTTTCCATGCCTTCCCTCACAGTTGCAGCGCGATGGGGGATTCCTCGTGAGGGGACGTCCCCGGCCCTCGGAGGTCGGTGTCGCGCGGGCCGCGATGGACGTAGCGCGCGATCAGGGACCAGTTCGCGATCGCCAGGGCCGCGAGCAGCGTGCTGAACCCGACCAGCGAACCGAGCACGACCCCGGGTGAGACGGGTGAGCGGGCCTGGGAGGTGAGCAGCTCGCCGTACACGGCCCAGGGCTGGCGGCCGACCTCGCGCACGAGCCAGCCCAGCGTGGACGACACGAACGGGATCGGCACGATGAGCATCACCAGGAACGCGATGGCACGCGAGCGCGCCAGCGCGTTGCCGATCAGGCAGACCGCGCCGAACAGCGCGAGCACCACGATGAAGAACGCCGAGGTCATCATGAAGTCGTAGGCGTCGGCGATCCAGCCGGGCGGCGCGTAGTCGCCGGGGCCGAGCCTGGCCGCCATCTCCGCCTGGACCTGCGCGACCGTGTACGGCCCGCGGTCCTCGGGCAGCAGGACCTCGCGCAGCACCGCCATCTTCATCGGCTGGGCGGCGTGCAGCGGCGGGATCTGCCTGAACCCGGTCTCGGCGACCGCGATGGAGAACGGCACGGCCACCGCCAGCCCGGCGCGGGCCGAGCTGAGGAAGAACGCCACCTCGCGGGTGCGGCGCAGGAACTGGTAGGCGCTCACCCCGGCGACGAACCCGCCCCCGGCGACCAGGGCGGCCGACACGATGTGCCACATGGCGTACAGCGCGCTCGGGTTGGTCAGCATGGCGGCGAAGTCGGTCAGGTAGGCCCTGCCGTTCCTGACCACGGAGCCCACCGGGTGGTGCATGAACCCGTTGGCCACCAGGATCCAGTACGTGGAGGCGTAGGCGGTCGCGGTGACCGCCCAGAACAGCAGCAGGTGCACGACCTTGGGCAGCCGCCCCCAGCCGAAGATCCACAGCCCGAGGAAGGTCGACTCGGCGAAGAACGCGACGAGCGTCTCCATCGCCAGCGGCGCGCCGAAGACGTTGCCCGCAAAGGCCGTCAGCCCGCTCCACGACAGCCCGAACTGGAACTCCATCACCAGCCCGGTGGCGATGCCGAGCACGTAGTTGACGACGTAGATCTGTCCCCAGTAGCGGGTCATCCGCTCGAAGCGCGGGTTGCGGCCGATGACGTAGCGGGTCTGCATGTAGGCGATGATCGGTGCGAGCCCGAGCGTGAGCAGCACGAACAGCCAGTGGAAGCCGACCGTGATCGCGAACTCCAGCCGGGCCATGACCTCAACGTCCACCTGGATGGCCCTTCAGTGTCTCGGCGGCCAACTCCCGCAGCACGCCGACGTCGACCTTGCCGTTGCGGTTGACGGGAAAGCGAGGCAACACCACCACCGCGTTGGGACGCTCGTAGGATGCCAGCAGGGTGCGTAGGCGAGCGCGCCAGTGGCGCTCGTCCCGTTCGCTGTCCTGAACGAAGAACACCAGCATCGACCCGGCCCGTTCGTCGTCGACAGCGACGACCTTGACCGGGGCGCCGCACTCCTCGGCGCGGCGTTCCAGGTACTCCGGGTAGAGCGTGTGGCCGAGCCGGTGCACGGCGTTCATCCGGCCGTAGACGTGCAGTACGCCGTCGTCGTCGAACCGGCCGAGGTCGCTGGTGCGGAACCAGTCGTCCTCGAAGGCAGCCAGGCTGCCGTCGGGCCGCAGGTATCCCTCCAGCCTGCCGGGAGTCTGCACCTCGATCTCGCCAGGATCGCCCTGGACGCGGACGTTCACTCCTGGCAGCGGCCTGCCGCAGCCCTTGATCAGATTAGGCAGCATGAGGGCGATGTTGCCCGTCTCCGTCATGCCGTAACCGTCGAGCAGGGGATGTCCGGTGGCGGCGAGGAAGCGATCGGCCAGCGGCCGGTTGAGCGGCGCGCCGCCGACGCACCACATCCGGACCCGCTCGAGCCCGCCCAGCAGGCCGGGGTCGCGGGTGAGCAGCGTGAGCAGCCCGTGGTAGGTGGGCGGGGTGCCGTCGACGACGGTGGCCCCGGACTCGGCGACGGCCGCGATCGCGCGTTCCAGCCGGCGGTACGGCGCCACCAGCAGCCCGCAGCCGGTCAGCCACCAGATGAGCAGCAGCGACATGCCGTACTGGTGGGAGAACGGCAGCAGCGGCGCCAGCACGTCGCGCGGCGTGTAGGCCATCGCGGCGGCGGTCACGCGCGAGTTCTCCAGTACGGCGCGGCCGGACTTGACCACGGCCTTCGGGGCTCCGGTGGTCCCGGAGGACCACATGACGACCCCGTCGCGGCGGCCTTCCCAGGCCCGCAGCGAGATCGTCGCGGGCGCGGTGGCGGCGGGCCCGTCGGGCTCGGCCAGGTCCAGCACGCTCCCCGGAGGTAGCGGGATCCTGGCGGGCGCGTCGGTGACGGCCCAGCGCACCGCGGAGACCTCGCACATGGTGGCGAGCTGGTCGGTGGCCAGCTGCGGATCGGCCAGCACGATCGAGACGTCGAGGTGGCACAGCGCAAGCAGCGCGGCGACGAAAGGGGAGGAGTTCTCCCCCCTCAGCAGCACCCGGTCACCGGACCTGACGCCCAGCTCGGTGAGCCGGGCGACCAGGCCGAGCGCCTGCTTCTCGACCGTGACGGGCCGCAGGACGTCAGCCACGGGTCTCCTCCCCGGTGGCGGCGGTCAGCAGGATCCGGCTGCGGTCGGCCACGACCAGCCGCGATCCGGCGGGTCCCGTGCCGACGTGGGCGTCGCGCCCGATGAGCGAGCCGCGTACCGGCCCGACCCCGTGCAGCGTGGCGCCCTCCAGCACGATGGAGTCCTCGACGGTGCTGTCCTGGACCTGGCAGTCGGGGCCGAGCGAGGTGTGCGGGCCGATCGTGCTGCCGCTCACGCTGGTGCCGACGCCGATGATGGCCGGGCCGACCACGCGGGAGCCGCGGACGGTGGAACCGGCGTCGACCAGGACGGGCCCGATGAGCTCGCTGTCGTCGTCGACCTCGCCGAGGACCAGCGGGTCGAGGCGGCGCAGCAGCTCGCGGTTGCAGTCCAGCACGTTGTCGACGCAGCCGACGGTGTTCCAGTAGCCGCGGGCGGAGTAGGCCAGCACCGTGGCGCCGTGGCTGATCATCCAGGTCACCGCGTCGGTGAGCGCGTAGCCGCCGTACCAGGTCGGCCCGGCCGACATCACGGCCTGGTGGATGGCGGGGCTGAAGACGTAGGCGCCGACCAGCGCCCGGTCGAAGGCGGAGTGGCCGTGCCCCTCGGTGATGCCGACCAGGTGTCCGTGCTCGTCCACCAGGGCGACCGGCCCGCTGCCGGCCTTGGCCAGCTCGCCCACCATGGCCACGGCCTCGGCCCTGTCGCTGCGCCGGTACTCGGCAACCAGGCTGGGGACGTCGTCGAGGACGACCTCGCCGCCGTGCAGGACCAGGAAGTCGTCCTCGTCCAGGAAGTCGCGGGCGAGCAGGATGCCCAGGCCGAGCAGGCTGGCGTCCTGCCGGATGTAGGTGACGTCGAGGCCGAACGCGGCACCGGTGCCGACGGCCTTCCTGATCGGGTCGTCGTGCCGGTCCACGACGATGCCGACCTCGGAGATTCCGGACTTCTTGACCGCCTCGAGCGCGTAGCTCACCACGGGGCGGTTGGCGACGTGAACGCCGTCGCCGCAGGGGCGCGACATCGTTCCCGTCCGCCCCGTCAGCACGAGAGCCTTCACTGGCTGCACCTTTCCACGAGTTCGTCTGTCAAGCGGCGCCGACGGGCACGCGGCGCCTGGCACCCTGCGCGTGCAGCATGCGGTACCTGAGCTGGCGCAGCTCGCGCGAGGGCTCCAGCCCGAGCTCCCGATCGAGTACGGCATGCAGCTCCTGGTAGGCGCCCAGCGCCTCCTCACGCCGCCCGACCTGGCACAGGGCCTCCATCAGGCGGCCGTGGAACCACTCGTTGAGCGGGTTGGTGGCCACCAGGAAGCGCAGCTCCCCGATCAGGTCGCGGCCCCGCCCGATCTCCAGCTCGGCCTCGATGCGCAGCTGCAGCACCCACAGCCGGGTCTCCTCGAGATCGGCGAGGTGGGCCTCGAGCACGGGGCCGGGGATCACGTCGGCCAGCGGGTGCCCCGACCACAGGTCGAGCGCCTGGCGCCAGAGGCGGCACGCCTCCTCCATCCGGCCGGCTGCCGCGCAGGCCCGCCCCTCCTGCACCAGCCGGCGGAAGATGAACACGTCCACGCTCTCCTCGGGAACGGACACGAGGTAGCCGGGCGGGCGGGTGACGATCAGCTCGTCGCCGGAGGGCAGGCCGGCTTCGTGGTCGAAGAACCGGCGCAGCTGGTAGATGTGGGTCTGGATCGTGGTGACGGCGCTCTTCGGCGGGTTGCCGCCCCAGAGCTCCATGGCGAGCGACTCGACGTCCACGACCCGGTTCGCATTGAGCAGCAGCAGGCCGAACAATTGCCGTTGACGGGGTGCGGTAAGACGCCATACCCGTTCCTCTGATGCCATTTCCAGAGGACCGAGGACCTTGAATTCGACCATGCGGCTGAACTCCAATCTCGGGCCAGTTCCCGGCTCGACCGAAATGACCGTAGCCAGCGCCGGCACCGCCGGACAACAGGTATTGACGGAGGATCGGCCCGGGGTATCGAAGGGAGCACCGAGGCTCCGACGTCCGATACGCGAACACAGGTGAGGCGGGACCCACCGGGGGTCCCGCCTCACTCTTGGCGCTGGTTCAGTCCGTCTTCGGGTCGAACGGGCAGCGCCACTCCGGCTCGGTGAACCGGCCGCCGTAATGGCGCGCCTCGTCCTTGTAAGCGATGAAACTGGGGTTCGGCGAACCGTGGAAAGAGCGTTCTCTGCCGCGTATCTTGCCGCGCAGTTTGAAGAACTTGATGCCGAGCGCGTTGAACTGGATGTGCGAGTTGAACACCATCGCGGGTTTACCGAACCTGCGGCTCGGCCGCGACGCGCCCGAGTGCAGCCCGACCACGAAAAACGGGTGCGCGCCGACGGAATAGGCGAAGTCGGCCGACTCCGGGTCCGAGCTGTAGGTGTCGTTCCACGGGAAGCGCTCGGCGTCGAGGTCGTGCATGGCCTGCAGGTGCCGCCACAGCAGTTCCTCGTACGCGTGCTCGGTCAGCTCGCCCGGCTCCTCGAACGTCGCCACGAAGGAGGTGAAGCTGCGTGCCGACGGCTCGAAGGTCTCCAGGAACGTCAGCACGTCGCGGTGGTGGGCACGCACGGACTCCGGCTCGCCCAGCTCCGGGTAGTGGTGGTGAACGATGGATTTCCTGTGCAGCGCGGCCCTGGCTCCGAGGCAGACGAAGTCGTCCTGTTCGATGAACGCGGCGAGGGCGGCGTAGACGTCATCATCCATGCCGGAAGCTCCAAGGTCAGAAAGGGGAAGGGCGCCGTTCCGGGCCCTCGGCCCCCCGCCACGTCGTTGGGGAGGGAGGCCGGGGGCGCGGAAGTCCGCGGCTACACCTCGGCGGGCGTCGCGACGGCCGCCCGGTCGGGCGTCCGCCAGAGCGGCAGCGCGGCCGCGATCAGCCACACGGCGGGCACGAGCATGCCGAACAGCGGGTAGAGCACGCCGTAGCCGAGGTCGGTCAGCCCGGTCGAGTACAGGTAGGCCGCGGTGACGACGGCTCCGGCGCCGCCGGTGATGCCGAGCCAGGCGATCCACCGCGAGTACAGCGGGCTGACGAGCATGGCCAGGCCGTACGCGATGGGGGCCAGGCCCGCTATCAGCAGCAGGCCGGTGATCTCGGTGGAGTAGCCGGCCCGGCTGCTGGCGGCGAAGATCGCGTCCTGCACGCCGGGCGTGTCCGTGAGCGACTGGGTCAGGAACGGGTGGACGTAGCCGTCACGGGAGTAGGTGACGATCAGCAGGGCCACGCCGGCCACGGAGAAGCCGTTGCCGATGACCGCCAGCGGCCTGGCGGCCGTGCCCTGGAACGTCTCGCCCACCGTGAGCAGGCCCGCCAGCCGCAGCGCGGTCCCGATGGTCACCGCGAAGTGCAGCAGCACCCACAGGCCCCGCGCGCCGGCGATGCCCTTCAGGTAGGCGGCCGGCGCCACGTCCCCGAACGGGTCCTGGATGAGCACGAGTACGGCCAGCGCGCTGAGCACCGCCAGCGCCACCCCCGCGATGCCCGCCCCGGCGCCGATCCGCACCGCCTTCCTCCTCTCAGTCTCCCATCGCATGGAATCCTCCATCCACGTGGACCACTTCTCCGGTGGTGGCGGGGAACCAGTCCGACAGCAGTGATACGCAGGCGCGAGCCACCGGCTCGCAGTCGTTGGCCTTCCAGCCGAGAGCCGAGCGCGCGTCCCAGCCGGCCTCGACGCCGTCGAAACCGGGGATGCTCCGCGCGGCGACCGTGCGCAGCGGGCCCGCGGCGACCAGGTTGACCCTGACGCCGCGCGGTCCCAGGTAGCGGGCCAGGTAGCGGGAGCAGGACTCCAGCCCCGCCTTGGCCACGCCCATCCAGTCGTAGTTGGCCCAGGACACGGTGGCGTCGAAGTCGAGGCCGACGATCGACCCGCCGTCCCGCATGAGCGGCAGGCAGGCCGTGGTGAGGGCCTTCATCGAGTACGTCGACACCTGGACCGCGGTGGCGACGTCGTCCCACGACGTCTCCAGGAACGAGCCGCCGAGCGCGGACTCCGGAGCGTAGGCGATGGCGTGCAGCACGCCGTCCAGCCGGTCCAGCCCCAACCGGTCGGGGAGGCTGGCCAGGTGGTCCTCGTCGGTCACGTCGAGCTCGACGACCGGCGTGCCCGCCACCGGCAGCCGGCGCGCGGTGCGCTGGACGAGGCTCACCCGGCCGAACGCGGTCAGCACCACGTTGGCGCCCTGCTCCTGGGCGATCCTGGCCACGTGGAAGGCGATGCTGGCGTCGGTCAGGACGCCCGTGACCAGGATGTTCTTACCGTCGAGGATTCCCACGTCAGCTCCCGGCGGGCGCGACGGTGACGACGCCGGTCCGCCACAGCAGCTTGATCAGGTGCAACTGGAGCTCGGTGAGCTCCTCCCGCAGCTGCCGGTACGGCACGCCGCCCCCGGACAGGGCGTCCCAGACGACCTTGCCACCGTCGACCTCGTCGAAGCTGCGCACCTCGACCCCGGAGGCCGCGCCCTCGACCGCGTAGCGGTGGCACGGCAGCGGGGTGGACAGCGGCGACACCACGGCGTCGCCGTTGGCGACCGGGTCCGCCCAGTAGGCGGTGAGCGCGGCGTGCTCCTCCTCCGTCAGCTGGAACGGCGGCGGGGGCGGGAAGCCCTTGAAGCCGGGGATGTCCAGCCCGAGACTCTTGCGGACGGTGGCGCCCTGGGTCAGGCTGACGAGGTCGTCGTCGCCGATCAGGCCGGGGTCGGCCATGCCGTACGCCTTCATGTAGGGGCCCTCGGCGTCGAGGTCGGCCTGGGTGCCGCCCTCGCCGGTCATGTGGCGCAGCACGTCGGGCTCCATCGTGGTGCTGAGCAGGATCTGGAAGGTCTGCTCGCGGAAGTTGCCCGCCACGTCCTGGCCGCGGGTGCGCCAGTAGATGCTGTCCGGGTTGTTCTTGCCGATGGCGTGGTACCACTGGTCGATCGACAGCGAGAACGACTCGGCGATGCCGTGCCACTCCATGTCATAGTCGTGCCAGAGGTCGCGCTTGTGCTGCTCCTCGATGCTGTCGTCGAACGTGGCGGCCAGCACAGTCGCCGCGGACAGCCCGTGGTGCATGGCGAAGGCCACGCCCGAGGAGAACAGCGGGTCGACGAAGTAGGCGGCGTCGCCGACCAGGATCCAGCGCTCGTCGTAGTTGGCGAACTGGTCGTTGATCATGGAGTAGTTGGTCGCGGTCTGCATCTTGTCCGAGATCGGGGTGCCGTTCTTGGCCAGCTCGCCGATCAGCGGGATGTCCTTGATCGCATTGGTGAACTGCTCGATGTCGGTGAAGTCCTTGCCCTCCTCCTTGAGGATGGCCGGAATGGTGACGATGCCGACCGAGTGCGTCATGACGCGCTCGCCGTCGATGATCTTGGGGACCGGGATGTACCAGCACCACCCGTCGGAGAAGGCCGAGCAGGCGATGGGCGACAGCCGGTCGGGGTGGAAGATGTTCCACTCCTCGGGGATGTCGTAGGCGTGCTGGGCACCGGTGTAGTGCTGCCAGATGGCGATGTTCTTGTACCCCGACAGGAAGCTGCGCTTCTTCTTGGAGGCGATGCTGTTGCGCCGGCCCGAGGCGTCGACGAAGTAGCCGCAGCGGACCTTGAGCCCGTCGTTGAAGGTGACCTCGCAGCCGTCCTCCAGCCGCTCGAAGGCCGAGATCGTCATCTCCTCGAACGTGTGCGCGCCGCTCTCTCCCGCGTGCTTGAACAGCAGCTCGTCGAACTCGGAGCGGTTGACGTGGGAGGCCCAGCGGTGAACGCCGTCCCTGACGTAGGACTCGTGGTCGAAGAAGCCCAGGCTCGGCTCCTCGCTCCAGCGGAAGATGCCGCCGAACTTCTGGACCTTGAAGTCGCTGGACATGACCTTGTCCAGGGCCCCGATCTCCTCCAGAGCCGGCGTGGTCGGGTGGGCGAGCGATTCACCGATGTGCTCGCGGGGGTGCTTCGCCTTGTCGAAGATCGCGACGCTCAGATTCGTGGTCCGCGCCAGTTTCGCCGCGAGGGTGGAACCGGCAGGCCCACCGCCCATGATGACGACGTCGTAATAGTCTCGCACCGCTTCTTTCATTCGCTTTCCTCTTCTCCGTGCGTGGGGGGCGGAGGGGCGAGGTCCGCCGGTGCAACAATGGCATCGGCGGCGTTCTGAGGGACCGAGGAGATTACCGAAGTCATTTGCTTCGGTCTTATTAGCGGCGGTCACGACGTGCACTGTTGTGGCGTGGCTGACAATGATTTCAAGGCGCTGTTGGGCCCGCCCGAGGCCCGCTGGTTCGTCCTGGCGGGGTTCGTCGGCCGGCTCCAGATGGCGATGCTCGGCATCGCCACCATCCTGCTGGTCACCTCGGCGACCGGCTCCTACGCGCTGGCGGGCGCGGTCGGAGGCACGATCCTGGTCTCGCAGGCCGTCGCCGCGCCGCGGGTGGGCCGCCTGGGCGACCGCCTGGGCCAGGGCCGCGTGCTGCGGCCGGTGCTGCTGCTGCACGCGCTCGGGCTGGCCGGGATCATGGGCGGCGTGGTGAGCGGCCTGCTGTGGCTGCTGTTCCCCGCCGCCGTGCTCGCCGGCGTGGCCTTCCCGCCGCTCGGGCCGATGGTCCGAGCCCGCTGGACGGCCCGGGTGGGCGGGACCCCGCTGCTCAAGGCGGCCTTCGCGATCGAGAGCGCCGTCGACGAGGTTGTCTACATCATCGGCCCGGTGATCGCGACCACGGTCGCGGCGGCCGTGAGCCCGTGGATCGGCTACGTCGCCTGCATGGCGCTCACGCTGGCGGGCGGGCTGTCCTATGCCGCGATGCGCCGCACCGAGCCGCCGCCGATGCCCGTCACCAGGTCGGGGCCGTCGCTGCTGCGCATCCCCGAACTGCGCGTGACGCTGCTCTTCGCACTCGTGCTCGGCGTCGTGCTCGGCTCAAGCGAGATCGCCATGGTCGGGTTCGCCGAGGACCAGGGCGCCATCGTGCTGGCCGGGCCGCTGGTCGGCGCGATGTCCGTGGGCAGCCTGCTGACCGGCGTCTGGTACGGCTCGCGCCGCTGGACCTCCTCGCTGTCGCGCAGGTTCGCGACCTTCGCCGCGTGTCTGGCTACCGGGCTGCTCCCGCTGACGCTGGCCACCGGCGTGCCCGCGATGGCCGCGGCCTCCTTCGTCGCCGGCGCCGCCCTCGCCCCCACGCTCATCGTCGTCTACGAGCTCGTCGAGTCCGTCGTGCCCGGCGAGCGCAGCAACGAGGGCTTCGCCTGGGTGCAGAGCGCGCTGGTCATCGGCCTGGCCGCCGGCGTCCAGCTGGCCGGACAGGTGACCGACGCCCTCGGCGGGCACCTCGCCTTCCGCGTCACGGCGGGCGCCGGCGCCGTCGCCCTGGTCACCGCGCTGCTCTCCGTCCGCCTGACCAGGCGCGTACGGCCCGCAGCCGAAGTTCTTCGGTGATTCCCTCGGTAGAAATCCAGCGCGCCGGTGCGATCCTCAATTTCAGCTTCGAATGCGCGAGGTAGGGACACGATGCGTGATATCGCAATAGTCGGCATGGGATGCCGTTTCCCCGGCGCCGGAAATCTGAATGAATATCTCCGGATGCTGCTGGACGGCGAACGCCATTTCCACGCGGTTCCTGCACAACGGTGGGAGCACGGGCGTTTCTTCGACGCCGCCGAGGGGCGGGCACCGCGCAAGGCCTACACGGACCAGGTGGCCTACCTTCCGGAGGTCGACCGGTTCGACGCCGCCCACTTCCGGATGCCGCCGCGCCGGGTGCGCACGATGGACCCGCAGCAGCGGCTGATCCTGGAGGTGGCCCGCGAGGCCGTCCAGGACGCGGGCTGGGAGCGGCGCCCCTTCGACCGGTGCAACACCGGCGTGTATCTCGCCATGAGCACCGCGGACTTCATGTACCTGACGCCCGACCCCATGGACATGGAGCCGTGGTCGATCCCGGGCGAGCAGCTCAACATGGCCGCCACGAACGTGAGCCAGTTCTACGACCTGAGCGGACCCAGCTTCACCGTCGACTCCTCCTGCTCCTCGGGGCTGGTGGCGCTGCACGAGGCCGTGGTCGCGCTGCGGGCCGGGGTCTGCGCCGAGGCGATCGTCGGCGGCGCCTACATCAACCTGATCCCGCACAGCCTGATCGGCTTCTCCAAGGTCGGCGCTGTCTCCCGCGCCGGGGTGTGCAGGCCGTTCGACCGCCGCGCCGACGGTTTCGTGCTCGGTGAGGGCGTCGGCGTGGTGGTGCTGCGCCCGCTGGAGGCCGCGCTGGCCGCCGGCGACCGCGTCTACGCCGTGATCAAGGGGATCGGCTGCTCCAACGACGGCGCGACCGACGGGCCGATGACCCCGCGTACCGAGGGGCAGCGGCTGTCGCTGCGCCGCGCCTACGACGACGCCGGCGTCGAGCCCGGCTCGATCGGTTTCGTGGAGGCGCACGGCACGGCGACCACCGTCGGCGACCGGGTGGAGCTGGAGTCGCTGCGGTACGTGCGCCGCGAGTCCGGCGCCGAGCCCGGGCCGGCCTACCTGGGCTCGGTCAAGGCGCTGATCGGCCACTCGCTGACCGCCTCCGGCATGGCCTCCCTGATCAAGACGACGCTGGCGCTGCACCACGGCGTCATCCCGCGCCAGCCGGAGACCGAGGTGAACCCGGAGTCCGACCCGGCGATGGCCGGGCTGGTGATCCCTCAGGAGAACGTCCCGTGGCCGCGTGCCGGGGAGACCCGGCGGGCCGGGATCAACTCCTTCGCCTTCGGCGGCACGAACGTGCACGTGGTGATGGAGGAGGCGCCCGCCGCGCAGGAGTGCGCCGAGGACGGCCTGCCGTACCTGTTCCTGTTCTCGGGGGCGACGGTGGAGCTGCTGGCCGAGCACGTCGAGCGGTTCGCCGTCGAGCCGGGCACGCCGCTGGCGGCGGTCGCCAGGACGCTGGCCGAGCGGGAGCCGCTCAAGGCGCGGCTCGCGGTGGTCGCGGCCGGGCACGAGGAGCTGGTCACCCGGTTGCGGGCCGCGGCGGACGCGCTGAAGGCAGGCCGCACCGGCCCGATCGGCGAGGGACTGTACGCCGCCGCGCAGCCGCTGGACTCGCCGCAGGTCGCCTTCCTGTTCCCCGGCCAGGGCAGCCAGCGGCCGCGACTGCTGGCCGACCTGTTCGCGCGCTACCCCGCCTTCCGCGAGGCCGCGACCGCGCTGGACGCCGTCAGCGGCGTCGGCGTCCTGGACGCCGTCTACGGCGAGGACGCCGACACCGAGGCGGGACGCGAGCGCATGAAGGGCACCGACGTGTGCCAGCCCCTGCTCGGGGTGCTCGGGCTGGCCGCCGGCCGGCTCCTCGGCGCCTGCGGCGTCGTCCCCGCGGTGACGCTCGGCCACAGCGTGGGCGAGTTCACCGCCGCGGCCCTGGCAGGGGCCATGGACGATGCGGAAGCGGTCCGGCTGATGGCGGGACGCGGCGCCGTCATGCGCCGGGCCGAGGAGGGCGGCAGCGGCGGCATGCTCGTCGTCCAGGCCTCCCCCGAGACCGTGGCCGGTCTGGCCCACGGGATCGAGGGCGTCTGGCCCGCCTGCTACAACACCCCGAAGCAGACCGTGGTCGCCGGGGAGCAGGCGGGGCTGTCCACTCTCGCCGAGCGGTGCGCGGGAGCCAAGGTCGGCGCCGTGCCGCTGGCGGTGTCCAACGCCTTCCACACGCCGCTGCTGGAGGGCATCCGCGCGGAGATCCGCGCCGACCTGGAGCGGCGCGAGATCGGGCGGCCCGCCGCCGGATACGTCTCCTGCATGAGCGGCGGTCCCGTCGAGGACCCGGCGCGGCTGCGCGAGCTCTGGGAGGGGCACGCCTCCTCGCCGGTGCGCTTCGCCGAGGCCGCGCTGGCCGCCTACGAGCTGGGCGCGCGGGTGTTCGTGCAGGTCTGCGGCGGGCGGTCGCTGCTGGCCATGGTCAAGCGCACGCTCGGCGACCGGCAGGACGCGGTCTACGTGGCGATGTCGGGCGAGCAGGCCGACGACGCCCGGTCGTTCCTGGCCGGGCTCGGGCAGCTGGCCGTGCTCGGGCTGCCGGTCACGCTGCCCGGCACCGGGCAGTCCCCGGGACTGGTGAGCCTGCCGCCGTCACCGCTGCTCCGCAGGGTGCACGCCCTTCCCCCCTTCCCCATGCCGGCGGAGTCCCAGAAAGCGGTCACCGCGGCTGCCGAGCCGTACCAAGCGCAGGAGAGCAACGTGAGCGACATCGTCAGCCTGTTCCGGGAGCAGATCGCACTGCTGCGCTCGGCCGGAGCCGCGATCCCCGCGACCGCACCGCCCGCACCGGAACCGGTGCCCGTGCCCGTGCCGGCGGCCGCGGCCAGGCCCGTGACCCCGCCGGCCGTGGACCGCGTACGGCAGGTCGTGCACGAGCACATCGCCAGGATCGGCGCCTTCCCCGCCGAACAGCTCAGCGGCCCGACGCTGCTGGTCGACGAGCTCGGCTTCGACTCGCTCATGGTCACCGAACTGCGGATCTCCCTGCAGAAGGTGTGGCCCGAGCTGACCAGCCTGCCCAAGCGGCCCAGCATCGACGAGGTCGTCGCCGCGGTCTCCGCCTCCCAGGGCATCACGGTCGCGGTCCCGGCCGCGCCCGAGGCGCCGAAGCGCCGGGTCGCCATGCAGACCACCCCGGGGACCTGGCCCGAGGTGATCGAGCACCGCGAGTTCATGGCGGGCATCGAGCGCAACCCCTACTTCATCGACCACCAGGCCAACATCCGCGACACCACGGTCGTGGACGGCAAGCAGCTCATCAGCTTCTCCAGCTACAACTACCTCGGCCTGTCCGGGCACCCCAAGGTCAACGAGGCGGTGCGCGAGGCCGTGGAGAGGTACGGCACGTCCGTGTCGGCCAGCCGCTTCCTGTCCGGCAACCGCCCGGTCCACCACGAGCTGGAGGCCGAGCTGGCCACCCTGCTCGGCACCGAGGACGCGCTCGTCATGGTCAGCGGCCACGCCACCAACGTCTCGGTCATCGGCCACCTGGTCGGCCCCGACGACCTCATCGTGCACGACGAGCTCTCCCACGACAGCATCATGCAGGGCTGCAGGCTGTCGGGCGCCACCCGGCGCCCCTTCGCCCACAACGACCCGGCCGCGCTGGACGCCGTCCTGACCCGGCATCGCAAGCTGCACCGCCGCGCACTGGTCGTCATCGAGGGCGTCTACAGCATGGACGGCGACCTCGCCGACCTGCCGGCGATCATCGAGGTGAAGAACAGGCACGGCGCCGTCCTGCTCATCGACGAGGCGCACAGCCTCGGCACCGTCGGCAAGTCCGGCGGCGGCGTCGGCGACTTCTTCGGCGTCGACCGCTCCCAGGTCGAGCTCTGGTCCGGGACGCTGTCGAAGGCGGGCGCCAGCTGCGGCGGCTACGTGGCCGGCTCGGCGGAGCTCATCGACTACCTGAAGTACACCGTCCCCGGCTTCGTCTACAGCGTCGGCATGACTCCGTCCAACGCCGCCGCCGCGGTGGCCGCGCTGCGCGTCATGCGCGACGAGCCCGAACGGCTGGAGCGGCTGCGCGCCAACTCCGAGCTGTTCCTCAGGCTCGCCAAGGAGGCCGGCGTCAACACCGGCGTGAGCAAGGACTCCCCCGTCGTGCCGTGCATCGTCGGCGACAACGAGCAGTGCCTCACGCTGGCCAACCGGCTCTTCGACCGCGGTATCAGCGCCAACCCGATCCTCTACCCGGCGGTCCCGGAGGAGCTGGTCCGCCTGCGCTTCTTCGTCACCTCCGAGCACACCACGCAACAGATCGAGCACACCATCGACGTCCTTGCAGAAGAGCTGAAGGGGTTGGCGGGCTGACTGACCCCCGCGCACCCGTATCTGAATGGATTGAGACATTGGACTGGACCACCGGCAAAGTCATAACTCCCACCGCCGCCTACACCTCGATCGAGATCGAAGAGCTCGCCCTGGGCATGGCGGCGATCCTCGCCGAGAACGCGGTCACCCCCGGCTCCCGGGTGGTGGTCTGCGCCGACAACTCCGCGGAGCACATCGCGGCACTGCTGGCCCTGATGCATCTGGACGCCTCGATCGTGCTGATCGACCACCGCGAGACCGCGTCCGAGCGACGACGGATGGCCGCCCTCGCCGGGGCCCGGCTGATCATCGACGACGGCGACGAGGACGGGATCCCCCTGCACTCGCTCGCGGAGCAGAGCAGGCAGCGCGAGCCCAGCGCGGAGTTCCTGTCCTTCACCGCCTGGCACGCCCGCACCGACGCGCTCGTCACCTGGTCCTCCGGCTCGACCGGCTCCCCCAGGGGCGTGGTGCGCTCGGGCCGCAGCTTCCTCAACGACCTGCAGCGCACCCGCGACCGGATGGGCTACCGGCCCAACGACGTGCTGCTGCCGCTGCTGCCGTTCTCCCACTTCTACGGCCTGACGCTGGCCATCCTGCAGTGGACGGTCGGCTGCTCGCTGATCGTCGCGCCGCTTGAGCGCCTCGACATCGCCGTACGGCTGGCCGCCACCGAGGGCGCCACCGTGGTCGACGCCACCCCCGCCACCTATCACGCGCTGCACGCGATGAGCCAGCGCCGCCCGGTCACGGCACGCGACCTGAGCAGCGTGCGCATGTTCTGCTCCGGCGGCGCCCCGCTCCCGCCCACGCTGGCCGAGCGCTTCGCCCGCGCCTTCAACCGCCCGCTGCTCGACGGCTACGGCAGCAACGAGGCCGGCAACATCGCGCTGGCCGACCCGACCAACCCGCATGCCTGTGGCCGCCCGCTGACGGACGTGTGGGTGCGCATCGTGGGCCGCGACGGCGCCCAGGTCGCCATCGGCGAGGTGGGCGAGATCACGGTAACCTCACCCAGCCTGATGGAGGGCTACCTGGCCGCCGACGGCAGCGTCACGCCACTCGGCGAGGGCCCCTACGCCACCGACGACCTCGGCTACTGGACGCCCGACGGCAACCTCGTGGTGATCGGCCGCAAGCACGCCGTCCACCGCATGGGCCACAACCTGTACCTGGAGACGATCGAGCGCAAGGCCGAGTACTGCGGCCGGCCGGTGAAGGTCGTCGGAGTGGACGACGAACGGCAGGGCAGCCAGCTCGTCTTCTTCGTCGAGGACCCCAACGAAGCCGCCGCGTCGCACTGGCGCAGCGCCATCTGCTCGCTGCTGCCCTCCTACGAGCACCCGAACAAGGTCGTGGTCCTGCCCCGGCTGCCCGTCAACGGCACCGGCAAGGTGGACGCCAGGGAGCTGCGCAGGCTGGCCGAGCGCGCGGTGTACCGGCCCATCCGGCGGCGCCCGCCGATGGTTCACGAGGACGCGCCGCTGCCGGCCGACCTGGACCGGATCCCGTTCGCCGACAGGATCGCCGCGTTGCGGGCGGTGGCGCACTTCTTGCGCACCGACCCTGGGGCGATCATGAACGTGCTGGCGGAGATCTCGGACCACAAGTCGGTGGAGGGCGAGATCGAGGCGGCGATCCACACGCTGTCCGGCGCGATCGACGAGGTGATGCGCAACGCGCCGCCGCGCACGGACCGGATGGCCGTCTTCATGTCGTCCAACGTGCTGCTCACCTCCTACGTGCTGTACCTGCTCGTCCCCTCGCTCTACGTGGAGCGGATCACGGCCAGGCCGTCCAGCCAGGTGGCCGCGCAGACGCACCGCCTGCACGAGCTGCTGGCCCCGGTGCACGGCCTGCCGATCGAGATGACCTCGCTGAGCCAGCGCAGGTTCAAGGAGGGCCCGGTCGCCGAGGCGGACGTGGTCGTCTTCACGGGCACCTACCAGAACGCCGAGGCGATCAGGGCGGAGCTCGGCCCCGACCAGATCTTCCTGCTCTTCGGCCAGGGCGCGAACCCCTTCGTCGTCGCCCCCGGCGCCGATCTCGACCTGGCGACCGAGGACGCCCTGCGGATCCGGATGCTGAACTCCGGCCAGGACTGCTTCGGCCCCGACGTGTTCTTCGTCCAGGAGAACGACGTGCCGCGCTTCGTGGAAGCGCTGCTCAAGCGCCTGTCGACGCTGATGTTCGGCGACTACGACGACCCCGAGGCCGACTACGGCCCCATGTGCTACACCGGTGCGATCGCCGACGCCGCCGAGTACCTGCAGGACAACAGCGCGCACATCATCTACGGCGGGCAGATCGACTTCCGCACCCGCCAGATCCAGCCGACGGTGCTGCTGCACGCGATGCGGGACAAGCAGGCCATGGCCGAGATCTTCTCCCCGCTGTTCAACATCGTCTCCTACACCGACCTGGCCCAGGTGCGCGAGCGCCTGACGACCGGCTACTACCAGGACAGGGCCATGGGCGCCATGGTGTACGGCGAGGCCCCCGAGCTGGTGGAGTTCCTCCGCAAGCGCCACATGGTGGCGGTCAACGAGACCCTGCTCGACATCGACGACGGCAACGCCCCCTTCGGCGGCTACGGCATCATGGCCAACTACGTCGCCATCGGCAGGAAGCGGATCGCCAAGCCGCTGCTGATCTCCCAGGTCGTCTCCGAGCACGCGGCGCGCCCGGAGACGGCGGGCGCGCGATGAGCGCCGTCACCTACCCCAGCGCCTGGCACGCGGCGATGGACTTCGCCGTGGCCCACGGGGTCGACACGGTGTTCGGGCTGCCCGACGACGACCTGGTGCCGCTGCGCGCGCTGGAGGGGACCGAGCTGCGCATGGTCCTGTGCCGCGACCAGCGGGCGGCGGCGTTCATGGCCGCCGGGCACGCGCTGGCGGCCGGCCGTACGGCACTGTGCGTCATCGGGAAGGGCCCGGCCGCCGCCAACGTCGTCGGCGGCCTGGTCGAGGCCCGCTGCTCCAGCGCGCCGATGGTGGTGCTCGCCTCGGGCACCGGGGCGAGGACGCGCGGCTCGGGGGCCTTCCAGGAGCTGGACCAGCTGGCCATGATCGCGCCGGTGGTCAAGTGGGCGCACCGGGTCGACCACCCCGACCGTGTGGTGCCGGCGATCGAGCGGGCGTTCCTGGTCGCGGCCAACGGCGCACCCGGGCCCGTCTACCTGGAGCTACCCGCCGACCTGCTGGACGTCGAGGTCGTCAGGGACCGTCCCTGGCGGCAGCCGCGCGCCCAGTACCCCACGCCCGACCTGGAGGCGCTGGCCGGCTCGCTGGTCGAGCTGCGCGCTGCCCGCCGTCCGATCGTCCTGGTCGGCGGCGGCATGCGGCACAGGAACGGCGGCGGCGAGGTGGAACGGCTGGCCGAGCGGCTCGGAGCGCCGATCTTCGCCACCGCCTCCGGGCGGGGCTGCGTCGACGAGACCCACCCGCTGTTCTGCGGGCTGGCCGGGCTGTACTGCGCCGAGGAGATGCTGCCGCTGTGGGCCGACGCCGACCTGGTGGTGGCGCTCGGCAGCAGGCTGGAGGAGACGGCCGTCTACCAGCCCGGGTTCGCCGCGCCGGGCGTCCCGGTCCTGCAGGTCAACCTGGAGCCGGTCGACATCTCGCACGAGCGGCCCGGGCACGCGGTCATCGGCGACGGGCTGGCCACCGTGCGGGCCTGGCTGCTCGACCTGCCCGAACGTGCCGCCCGCCCCGAGTTGCTCGAGCGGGCCGAGGAGCCCGCGCCGACGAGCGAGTGGGCGCAGCGCGCGACGGCGGCCAACCGTGCCGCCCTCGCGCGGGTCGACGCCGAGCGGGAGCGGGTGGCGGAGCTGCCCGGCATCCACATCGCCGACCTGCTGCGGGTGCTGGACGAAGTGCTGCCCGAGCGGCGCGTGTTGGTGCAGGAGAACGGGCTGCAGGACATGTTCCCCTACTTCTACCCGCACTGGCGCGTCGCGGCGGCCGCCGGCTCGATCGTGCCGTCCGAGCAGACCAGCCTCGGGTTCGGCGCGATCGCCGCGGCCGGGGTGAAGCTGGCCGTACCCGGCAGCGCGGTGGTCGCCTTCGTCGGCGACGGCGCCTTCGGCAAGCTCGGCGCCGACCTGGAGGTGCTGGTCGAGCAGGAGCTGGGCGTCCTGTTCGTGGTCCTCGACAACGGCGGCTACGGCTGGCTGCAGGCCCAGCTCGACAAGGCGGGGCCCTCGAGCTACCACTTCGCCGGCCGGCCGCACGGCACCGCGGGCGACCGGCCCGGCGTCCACCACGCGGTGGTGGACGACAAGACCCGGCTGGACAAGGAGCTGCGCCAGGCCGCGGCGGCGTGCGCGGCCGGCCGCATCGCCGTCGTCGAGATCCCGGTACGGCTCGACGACGTGGCCGCCGACCTCACCGAGACCGAAGGAGAACACGCGTGAGAACCCAAAGACGCCGCGTGGTCATCACCGGCATGGGCGCCATCACGCCAGTCGGGCTGAACGTCCAGGACTTCTGGGATTCCCTGCTGGCCGGCCGCAGCGGCGTGGCGCCGATCGAGGCCTTCGACGCCTCGAACCTGCCCGTCAGGATCGCGGGCGAGGTGAAGGGATTCGACCCCACCGACTACCTGCCGCGCACCGTCAGCCGCCGGATCGACAAGTACGCGCAGTTCGCGGTCGCCGCGGCGGCGCAGGCCGTCGAGCACGCCAAGCTCGTCATCGACGACGCCAACACGCACCGCGTCGGCGTCCTGATCGGCTCCGGCTACGGCCCGACGGGGCTCGTCCAGTCGGGCACGCTCACGCTGGAGGGGCGCGGCTACCGCGGCCTCGCGCCGTGGCTGTCGGCGGCCACCTCGATCGACTGCGCCGCCGGCGAGGTCGCCTGCAAGCTGCACGCGACCGGGCCCTCCGGCGCGATCAGCACGGCCTGCGCCTCCGGCACCTCGGCCGTGGGCGAGGCGATGCGGATGATCCAGCGCGGCGACGTGGACGCGATGATCGCCGGCGGCGCCGACAACTCGGTGACCTCCTTCGACATCGGCTCCACCGCGATGTCGCGAGCGCTGTCGACGCGCAACGACGACCCGCGGCGGGCCAGCCGGCCGTTCGACAAGGGGCGGGACGGCTTCGTGATGGCGGCGGGCGCGGGCGCGCTCGTGCTGGAGGACGCCCGCAGCGCCGAACGGCGCGGCGCGGCGATCCTGGCCGAGGTCGTCGGCTACGGCGCCACCAGCGACGCCTACCACCCGACCGCGCCGCACCCCGAGGGGCTCGGCGCGCGGCGGGCCATGCAGCTCGCCCTGGACGACGCGGGCCTGCCCGCCTCGGCCGTGGACCACATCAACGCCCACGGCACCAGCACCACGCTCAACGACAGGACCGAGGCCGCCGCCATCCGCAGGGTGTTCGGCGACCACGCGCCGCGGATCCCGATCACCGGCGTCAAGTCGATGACCGGGCACACGATCGGCGCGGCCGGCGCGGTCGAGCTCGTCGCCACCGTGCAGACGCTGCTCACCGGCATCGTCCCGCCGACGATCAACTGCGACGACCCGGAGGACCCCGACCTCAACTTCGTTCCCCACCTGCCGCAGCGGCACGACGTCGCGGTGGCGATGAGCAACTCCTTCGGCTTCGCCGGACACAACGCGACCCTCGTGGTCCGGCGCTACGAGCAATGACTCCCTCCAACACCCACGCAAGGAGAAGGAAATGAGCAAGCAGGACATCCTGACCGAGTTCGCCGAGATCGTGCGCGAGGTCGTCGGCATCCCCGTGTCCGAGGTGCAGCCCGACGCGCACCTGCGCGACGACCTGGACATCGACTCGCTGTCGCTGGTCGAGATCATGGTCGCCGTCGAGGACAGGTTCGGCGTGGCCACCCCGGACGAGATCGCGGCCGACCTGGAGACCGTGGACGCCGTACTCAACCACATCGCGCAGTACCAGACCGCCGGCGTCGCCTGAGTCCGCCCGTGGGGGCCGGTCCGGCCCCCACGCCTCTGGAAGGAGCAAAGCGTGCAGGACGTGGACCTGCTGATGGAACTCGAGCCGGTCGTCGCCGAGAACATCAACCGCCACCTTCAGGTGGCGCGCGACTGGAATCCGCACGACTACGTGCCGTGGAGCCAGGGACGCGACTACGCCCTCCTCGGCGGCCAGGACTGGGAGCCCGGCGACAGCACCGTCGGACCGGCGGCGCGTGCCTCGCTGATCGTGAACCTGCTGACCGAGGACAACCTGCCCGCCTACCACCACAACCTGCTCACCGCCCTGGGCTCGGGCGGCGCGTGGGGCGAGTGGATCTACCGCTGGACCGCCGAGGAGGCCAGGCACGCGATGACGCTGCGGGACTACCTGGTGGTCACGCGCGCCGTCGACCCGGTCGACCTGGAGCAGCGGCGGATGGCGCTGATGGCGGCCGGGCCCGCCAACGAGCCCGTCGAGATGCTGCCCAACGTCGTCTACACCGCGCTGCAGGAGCTGGCGACCCGGCTCTCGCACCGCAACACCGGCACCGCCACCGGCTGCCAGATCGGCGAGCAGCTGCTGGCCCGGATCGCCGCAGACGAGAACCTGCACATGCTCTTCTACCGCAACCTCGTCGGGGCGGCGCTGGAACTGGCGCCCGACCGGACGATGCGGGCCATCGCCGACGTGGTGCGGGACTTCGAGATGCCGGGCACGGGGCAGCCCGGGTTCCGCCGCATGGCGGCCGAGATCGCCAACAGCGGCATCTACGACCTGCGGCTGCACCACGACCGGGTGCTCATGCCGATCCTGCGCCACTGGGGCGTCTTCGACCGCACGGGCCTCGGCCCCGAGGGCGAGGCGGCCCGCGCGGACCTGTCGGCCTTCCTGCACGTGCTCGACGCGCAGGCCAGCCGGTTCGTCGAGCGCCGCGAGGAGCGCGCGGCCAGGAAGGCGCTCAGCTCTCCCTGATCAGCTCGGCCCTGTTCGACACGCTGAGCTTGCGGTAGATGCTGGTCAGGTGGAGCTCGACGGTCCGCAGCGACACGTAGAGGATCCCGGCGATCTCCCGGTTCTTCTTCCCCTCCACCGCCAGCTCCGCGACCCGGCTCTCGGCCGGCGTCAACGCGTCCCACCCCGTCTGCGCCCGCCTGCGCGGGCGCGCTCCCAGCTTGAGGAGCGCGGCGAGAGCGTGGTCGCCCAGCGCTGTTCCCCCGCAGCGCTGGCCGAGGTCGAGAGCCCTGCGGAGCATCTCCCTGGCTTCCTCGCGCTGGTCGGTCTCGGCCAGCGCGGTGCCGAGGTCGCCGACGGTGTGCCCGAGCTCGAGCGTGGCCGCCGGCGCTTCCTCCAGGACCGCGACCGCCTGGCGCAGCAGCGCCACCCGCTCGGCGGGGTCGGTGGCCAGCACCGCCTGCGCGCGCAGGCTCCGCCCGACGGCGCGTTCCGTCGGCCACAGGTCGGCCGCCTGCCGCTGCTCCGCTGCCAGCCGTACGGCCTTGGCCCGCCTGCCCAGCGCGACCAGCGCCGTGACCGCGTCCACGTGCCACGAGCCGGCGGCCGGGTTGCGCACACCCCAGGTGGCCAGGCGCGCACCGCACTCCAGCAGGTCCGCCAGCCCGGCCCGACGCTGCCCGAGGGCGATCCGCAGCCTGCCTCTGGCGGCGAGCAGGTGGTTGTTGCGCCACTCGGCGGCCGGTTCGCCCGGCACCCGCGCCTGGCGCAGCAGCTCCTCGGCCTGCTCGTGCTCGCCCCGCTCGAGCAGCGCCTCGACCAGCGCCGCCAGGTGGTGGAAGACCACCGGCTCGGGCAGCCCGTCCTCCACGGCGGCGACCGCGGTACGAGCCGCCGCCTCGGCCTGCTCGACGTCTCCCGCGCGCAGCGCCACCTGGGAGCGCAGCACCGCCAGCTCTGGCACCTGTACGGCAGGCGCCCGCTGCTCAGCCTCCTGCAGATACCGCTCGACCGTGTCCAGCCGGTCGGCGTACACCAGCGGCAGCAGCGCGAAGCTCAGCACCAGCGCCCCGCTGTCGACCACCCCCTCCGCGGCCAGCGCCGCCTCGGCCGCCGCCCGGGCTCCGGCGGGATCCCGCCCGGCCCAGGCCAGCCGTACGGCCCTGGCGGCCAGCTCGCCGCCGGCGCCGTCCTGCTCGTCGGGGGCGGGGGCGGCGGACGGGGCGAGGGCGTGCAGGACCTGCCGGTAGCCGCGCAGCCGGGAGCCGAGCGCCGGGTTGGCCTGCGAGACGGGCTCGACGTGCTCGTCCAGGACGCCGATCGCGCCGGCCAGGTCGCCGAGCGCGGCGGTGGCCAGGGCCAGGTGCTGCCCGATCAGCGCGCGCTCGGCGGCGGTGCGGACGCCGGAACCGGCGTTGCGCAGGTACTTGATCGAGACGTGGTGGTCGTAGCCGCTGAGGGCGACGCCCAGCTGCAGCATGAGCCTGATCCGGTGCGCCGGTGACAGCGAGCTCTGGATGGCGCGCTGCGTGCAGGCGGTGGCCTGCTCCAGGTAGCCCAGCGCGGTGAGCCGTACGGCCACGTCGCACAGCAGGTCGGTGACCTCGGGCGAGGCGGTCGGGCCGACGGCGAGCAGGTGCCGCGCCGTCACCGGCGGGTCGGCCTCGCTCGCGGCAAGCAGCCGGGCGGCGCCCAGGTGGTAGCGGTTGCGCTCCTCGGCGCGCATGCAGCGGTAGAGGGCGACGCGGACGATCGGGTGGACGAAGGCGATGGTGGCTCCGGCGCGCAGCAGGCCGAGTTCTGTCAGGCCGAGCACGGTGTTGGCGACCTCGCCGTCCTCGATGCCGGACAGCTCCTTGACCAGCGAGTGGCGAGCGTCGGCGTCCAGCACGGCCAGGGTCTTGGCCACGGTCAGGGAGTGCGCCGAGTGCCTGGCCAGGCGGTCGGTGACGTAGCGGGCGATCCGCGGCGGCGCGAGCGCGGGCAGCTGCCCGGCGGCCTGATCGTCGGTGCCGATCCCCTCCTGGTTGAGCTGCCTGGCCAGCTCGACGAGGAAGCGCGGGTTGCCGCCGGTCAGGCGGCGGCACAGCGAGGCGAACTGCGGGCTGGGCCGGGTGCCGCACGACAGTTCCAGCAGCCGGGCCCCCTCGTCCTCGCCCAGCGGGTCCAGGGAGATCTCGACGTGGTTGACCGTGCTGCGCAGCTCGTCGTAGACCTCGCGCGAGGCGGGCCACTCCCCTACGGGAACAGAGACAACCAGCAGAACCGGCAGACCCGATAACCGGCGCGCCAGGTGGGCCAGCCAGCCGAGGGACTGCCCGTCGATGCGGTGCACGTCGTCCACGACGAGCACCAGCGGGCCCGTGCGCGTGATCTCACGGACGTGGTCGTACAGCGCTGCGAACACATCGTCACTCCCCGACTCCGAAGCGGCCGGCGGCCGGCGCAGGCCGAGCAGTTCCGCAGCCGCGCCGAACTCCGGCTGGCGGCGGCGGGCGCCGGAGGCGAACAGCGCGCTGACGCCCTCGCGCCGCGCGGTGGCGACCACGTGCCTGAGCAGAGCGGTCTTCCCCGTGCCCGCCCCGCCCTCCACGATGATCACGGTGGAGCGCCCGCGGACGGCGTCTCGGACGGCGCGGTCCACTATCCCGGTCTCGACCTTGCGGCCAAGCAGTTCTTGCATGGCCTCCCCCTTTCACACGGCCAGTATGGGCCGCGCCGATGGAAGACCGCTCAACGCCTTTTCAGCGGAATACTTCGGTCTTTCTCTCGGTGGAATTCCGGCGCCTCCGTGCGAATCTGAGAATCCGTTTTCCGAGCTCCGGAGGAGGCGTTTCCATGACGCCCATTGCCCCGCCGCCGGCCCCGCACACACTGCTCCTTCTGCTGCTGCAAATAGGTGTGCTCCTGCTGCTCGCCCTCGTGCTCGGCCGGGTGGCCGTGAAGCTGCGGCTGCCCCCGCTGGTGGGCGAGTTGGGTGCCGGCGTGTTACTCGGCCCCTCGCTGTTCGCCCACGTCGCGCCCGGGCTCGAGTCCTGGCTGCTCCCGCGCCAGGCCGAGCAGTTCCACCTGCTGGACGGCGTCGGGCAACTCGGCGTGCTGCTGCTGGTCGGCATCACCGGCGCCCACCTGGACATCAAGCTGATCCGCCGCCAGGGCGCCACCGCGGCCAAGGTCAGCGGGTTCGGCCTGGTGATCCCGCTCGCCTCCGGCATCGGGATGGGGCTGCTGCTGCCCGCCGCGCTCACCGGCGGGAAGGGCCAGACCGTGTTCGCGCTCTTCCTGGGCGTGGCCATGTGCGTGAGCGCCATCCCGGTGATCGCCAAAATCCTCCTGGACATGAACCTCATGCACCGCAACATCGGGCAGCTCACGCTGACCGCCGGCATGGTCGACGACGTGTTCGGCTGGCTGATGCTGTCGATCGTGTCGGCCATGGCCACCAGCGGGCTGACCGCCGGCTCCGTCGGCCTGTCGCTGGCCTACGTCGCGGGCGTGCTGATCGTGGCGTTCGTGGTGGGCCGCCCGCTGGCCCGCACCGCCTTCCGGCTGGCCTCCCGCTCACGCGAGGAGACCCCGACGATCGCCACCACGGTCGTGCTGATCCTGCTGGCCTCGGCCGGCACGCACGCCCTCGGGCTGGAGTCCGTCTTCGGCGCGTTCGTCATGGGCCTGGTGATCAGCGCGTACGGCCGGCCAGACCGGGCCAAGCTCGCCCCGCTGCGCACGGTCGTCGTCGGGGTGCTCGCCCCGATCTTCTTCGCCACCGCCGGGCTGCGCATGGACCTGACGGCGCTGGCCCGGCCGGATGTGCTGGGCTTCGCCGTACTCATCCTGGCCGTGGCGATCGCCGGCAAGTTCGCCGGCGCCTACCTCGGGGCGCGCACGAGCAAGCTGGGCACCTGGGAGGCGCTGGCGCTCGGCGCGGGCATGAACGCGCGCGGCGTCGTCGAGGTCATCGTCGCCACGGTGGGCCTGCGGCTGGGCGTGATCAGCACCGAGGTGTTCACCATCATCATCCTGGTGGCCGTCGTCACCTCAGTCCTCGCGCCGCCGATCCTGCGGCTGGCGATGGCCAGGCTGGAGACCACCAAGGAGGAGCACGAGCGCAGGGCAGCCCACTTCGAGCCCGCACTGGAGCGGGTGGGATGACGGAGCTGGATCTGCGCCACTGGCTGGGGTGCGCGGTCGACACGGTCGAGGCGTGGGCAGCGGAGTTCGGTCCGTTCGCCGCGCACCCCGCTCATCAAGTCGGCGCGGCGGAGTTCGGTGCCGCCTTCGCCGACCTGGGCAAGCGGCTGCGCGACAACTACCCCTTCTTCCACCCGCGCTACATCGGGCAGATGGTCAAGCCGCCGCACCCCGCCGCGGTGATCGGCTACGTGACCGCGATGCAGCTCAACCCCAACAACCACGCCCGCGAGGGCGGCCCCGCCACCGCCGACCTGGAGCGCGAGGTGATGGAGGCGCTGGCCGCGATGTTCGGGCTCGAGCGCCACCTCGGGCACCTGACCACCAGCGGGACCATGGGCAACCTGGAGGCGCTGTTCGTGGCGCGCGAGATCCACCCGGACCTCGACATCGCCTACAGCGCCGACAGCCACTTCACGCACGCCCGGATGTGCCACGTCCTGGGCGTGCGGGGGCACGCGGTCCCCACCGACGCGCGCGGCCGGATGGACCTGGACGCGCTGGAGGATCTGCTGCGCACCGGGCGCGTCGGCACCGTGGTCGTCACCGCCGGCACCACAGGGACCGGCGCCGTGGACCCCGTCCACGAGGCGCTCGCCATGGCCCGGCGGTACGGCGCGCGGGTCCACGTGGACGCTGCCTACGGCGGTTTCCACGTGCTGCTGGCCGGGGAGGGGCTGTTCGATCCGCGTCCTTGGCGGGCGATCGCCTCCTGCGACTCGGTCGTGGTCGACCCGCACAAGCACGGGCTCCAGCCGTACGGCTGCGGCGCCGTCCTGTTCGCCGACCCGGCAGTGGCACGTCACTTCCTGCACGACTCCCCCTACACCTACTTCACGCCGTCCGACCTGCACCTGGGCGAGATCAGCCTGGAGTGCTCGCGGGCGGGCGCCGCGGCGGCAGCGCTCTGGCTGACCCTGCGGCTGCTGCCTGCGACGCGCGAGGGGCTCGGCCGGGTCCTGCTGCCGGGGGTGCTCGCCGCCCGTGAGTGGGCGGGGATGCTGGAGGCCTCGCCGTACCTGAGCCTGTACCAGGCTCCCGAGCTGGACATCGTCACGTACTTCCCGACCGAGGCGACGCTCGGCGGTGTCGACGCCGCCTCCGCCCAGGTCCTCGCCGACGGCATGGCGGGGCCCGATCCCGTCTACGTCAGCGCCCTGCGCGTCGAGGCCCCTGCGTTCACCGCGCGCCATCCCGCGCTGGCGGCCGACGCCACCGGCGCCCGGATCCTGCGCAGCGTCCTGATCAAACCGGAGACAGGCGACCACCTCGGGCACCTGCACCACCGCCTGGAGGAGCTCGCCGCTGGAAGGACTTCCCGATGACCCTGTCGAGCCTGACCATCCGCCCGGCCACGGCCGCCGACGCGGAGCCCCTGGTCGCGCTGCTGGCCGAGGCGTTCGCCGATGACGCGCTGACCGTGTGGGCCTTCCCCGATCCCGTACGGCGGCGCCAGATCCTGCCCGGCTTCTTCCGCGCCTTCTACGACCTGGCCCTGGCCCAGCGGGGCACCTACACCACCGACGACCGGCAGGCGGTCGTGCTGGCGACCCCGCCGGGCGCCGCCGACCCGGGCGAGGCGTTCGCGCGCCGGCTCGCGGCCGCGGCGGGCGAGTACGCCGACGCGCTGATGACGATAGTCGACCTGCAGGAGCTCTACCACCCGGCCAGCCCGCGCCACCTCTACCTGGGCTTCGGCGCGGTGTCGCCGGAACGGCAGCAGACGGGCCTCGCCAGCGCGGTGATGGCGCACCTGATGGAGGAGTGCGACCGTGACGGGACGCCCGCCTACCTGGAGGCCAGCTCGGCGGGCGGCGCGGCGGTCGCGCGGCGCTTCGGCTTCGAGCCGCACGGGCCGCTGATCCACATCCCCGGCGGGCCGCAGCTGCGGCCGATGTGGCGGGATCCGCGATGACCGCTCCCCAGGTGTGGACGGCGGCGGAGGTGATGGAGCTCGACCACCCCTGGGCTCCCGAGCTGCGGAAGGTCCTGGACTGGAGCCGGGAGTTCCTCACCCAGGGCCATCCCGACCTGGGCCGGCCCGGACCGGTCTGCCCGTTCAGCGCGCCGTCGCTGCGCCGCGGCCTGTTCCGTTTCGCGGTGGAGGAGGGCGAGGTCGCCGACGACACCATCGCGGCTTATCGCGGCCTTTTCCTGGACATGTTGGAATCGCTTTCTCCGGAGCACCGGGAATTACTGACATTTGTCGTGGTGCTGCCGGGCATCGACGGGGACGCGCTGGATTTCCTGCAGCGGCGGTTGAAAGAGGAATATGTGGGCGCCGGGCTGATGATCGGCCAGTTCCATCCCACCTGCGCGGAACCGGGATTGTGGAACGCCGATTTCCGCCCGCTGCGCTCGCCGATCCCGTTGCTGGCCATCCGCACGATGCTCGCCTTCGACCTGCCGTTCCTGTGGGAGGAGGGCCACCTGAGCTCCTACCTGGAGCGCTTCGCGGGCGGCATCCCGGCCAGGATCCGCGGATACCTGGTGGACCGGGTGGCGCCGCGTCAGTCCGGCGAACTTTCGACCCAGTGAGGCGATCTTTCGTCGCGACGCATCGGCGGGCGGCGTTCCCGCCTCTACCTTGAAGCAACGGTTGTCCCGGGTGATCAACGAAAGGGCTGGTCCCGTGTACGGTCGTGTCGCCATCGTGAACCGCGGGGAGGCCGCGATGCGGCTCATCCACGCCGTCCGGGATCTGTCAGCGGAGACGGGGGCGCGGATCGAGACGGTCGCGCTCTACACCGACGCCGATCGCGCGGCGATGTTCGTGCGGGAGGCGGATCTGGCCTACCCGCTGGGGCCTGCTTCCGCGCGGCCGTACCTCGACCATGCGGTGCTGGAGCGCGCGCTGGTCGAGACCAAGGCCGATGCGGCGTGGGTGGGGTGGGGGTTCGTCGCCGAGGATCCGGCGTTCGCGGAGTTGTGCGAGAAGATCGGCGTCACGTTCGTCGGGCCGAGCGCGGAGGCGATGCGCAGGCTGGGTGACAAGATCGGCGCGAAGCTGATCGCCGAGGAGGTCGGCGTCCCGGTGGCGCCGTGGAGCCGGGGTGAGGTCGCCACGCTGGAGGAGGCGCTGCGCGCCGGTGCGGAGATCGGCTACCCGCTGATGCTCAAGGCCACCGCGGGTGGCGGCGGGCGCGGTATTCGCCGCGTCGATTCCGCCGAGGACCTGGCCGAGGCCTACGAGCGCACCAGCCAGGAAGCACTGCGTGCGTTCGGCTCCGGCGTCGTCTTCCTGGAGCGACTGGTCACCGGCGCCCGCCACGTCGAGGTGCAGGTGATCGCCGACGGCCAGGGCACCGCGTGGGCGCTGGGGGTGCGCGATTGTTCGGTGCAGCGCCGCAACCAGAAGATCATCGAGGAGTCCGCGTCGCCGGTGCTCGGCGCCGAGCAGGTCGCGGAGCTGAAGGCGGCGGCCGAACGGCTGGCGGTCGCGGTGGAGTATCGCGGGGCGTGCACGGTGGAGTTCCTCTACCACCCGGGCGAGAAGCTGTTCGCCTTCCTGGAGGTCAACACCCGCCTGCAGGTCGAGCATCCGATCACCGAGATCACCACCGGCACCGACCTGGTCCGCCTGCAGTTGCACGTGGCCGCGGACGGAGTGCTGGAGGGGCCGCAGCCGGGCGAGTCGGGTCATGCCGTCGAGGCCAGGCTCAACGCCGAAGACCCCGACCGCGACTTCGCGCCCGCCCCCGGCCGTATCGCCCGCCTGATCCTGCCCGCAGGCCCCGGCATCCGCGTCGACACCGGGGTCAGCGAGGGCGACACGATCCCGGCCGACTTCGACTCGATGATCGCCAAGATCATCGCCTACGGCCGCGACCGCGACCAGGCGCTCGCCCGGCTGCGCCGCGCCATGTCCGAGACCACGGTAATCATCGAGGGCGGCGCCACCAACAAGAGCTTCGTCCTTGACCTGCTCGACCAGCCCGAGGTGATCGACGCCAGCGCCGACACCGGGTGGATCGACCGCGTACGCGCGCAGGGCCGCCTGGTCAGCCACCGCCACTCCGCGGTCGCGCTGGCCGCCGCCGCCATCGAGGCCTACCGCGACGAGGAGGAGATCAGCCGCCGGCGGCTGCTGTCCACCGCCTATGGTGGCCGGCCGCAGGTGCGGCACGACCCGGGCCGCCCTCTCGACCTGAAGCTGCGTGGCGCCGGCTACCGGGTGAGTGTCGCCCGGGTCGGCCGGCAGCGTTTCCGGGTGAACGTCTCGGGTGCTCCCGCCGACGTCGAGGTGGAGCGCTTCGACGCCCACTCCGGCCAGATCGTGGTCAACGGGCACCGCTACCGGCTGGTGTCGGCCGCGCACGGCCCGATCCACCTGGTCGAGGTGGACGGTGTCACGCATCGGGTGAGCCGGGATGAGGGTGGCGTCGTCCGCTCGCCCGCGCCGGCGCTGGTGGTGGCCGCGCCGCTGTCGGTCGGTGACGAGGTCGAGCCGGGCGCCGCGCTGCTGGTGCTGGAGTCGATGAAGATGGAGACGGTGCTGCGTGCGCCGTTCCGTGCCCGGGTGCGGGAGTGTCCGGTGATGGTCGGCAGCCAGGTCGAGACGGGCGCGCCGCTGGTGCGCCTGGAGCCGCTGGGTGACGAGGCGCAGGAGGAGTCGGGCGGCACGGTCGAGCTCGATCTGCCCACCGAGCGTGACGGCGTGTCGGCTGCCGACCGGGTGGAGCGGGGGTTGCAGGACCTGCGCAGCATCCTGCTCGGCTTCGACGTCGACCCGCACGACCACAAGCGGGTCCTGTCGGACTACCTGGCCGCCCGTGCCGAGCTGGGCGGTCCGCTGCTGGAGGGCGAGCTCGACCTGCTCACCGTCTTCGCCGACCTGTCCGAGCTGAGCCGCAACAGGCAACACGGCGGGCACCTGCACAGCGCCCGCGAATACCTCCACACCTACCTGCAGAGCCTCGACATCGAACGGGCCGACCTGCCGCAGTCCTTCCAGGCCAAGCTCGCCAAGGCGCTCGGCTACTACGGCGTGACCAGCCACGACCGCACCCCGGAGCTCGAGGCCGCGGTGTTCCGGCTCTTCCTGGCCCAGCAGCGCGCCTCCACCGACGCGGGCCTTGTCGCGGCACTGCTGCGCGAGTGGCTCCGCATGGCGCCGCCCGGCCAGGATCTGCGCGAGCGCGCCGGACTCGTCCTGGAGGCGCTGCTGTCGGCCACCCAGATCCGCTTCCCGATCGTGTCCGACCTGGCGCGCGTCGTCGTCTACACCTGGTTCGCGCAGCCGCTGCTGCGCCGCGACCGCGCCCGTGTCTACGCCGACGTCCGCAAGCACCTGCGCCACCTCGACCTCAACCCCGACGCGCCCGACCGCGCCGAACGCATCGCTGAGATGGTCCGCAGCACCGAACCGCTGGTCCGGCTGCTCGGGCAGCGCCTGGTCCGGGACGAGCTGGACAACGCGGTCATGCTGGAAGTACTGACCCGGCGCTACTACGGCAACAAGGCCCTGCTCTCCGTGCGCACAGACCGCGCCGCCGGGTGCACGTTCGTCGTCGCCGAGCGCGCTGGGTCCTGCGTGGCCTCGGCCGCGGTCGGCTTCGACGCGCTCGGCCGTACGCTGGAGGGCTTGGCCGAGGTGGCAGGCGGCGCGCAGGCCGTCGACGCCGACATCTACCTGTCCGGGGAGGGCCAGCCCGCCGACTCTGAGGCGATGGCGGCCGCACTGGGCGAGGTCATCGACGCCCACCCGCTGCCCGGCCAGGTGCGCAGGCTCACCGCCACCGTCGCCGGCCGCGACGGCGCCGTGATGCACCACCATTTCACCTTCCGCCCCTCCGGGAGCGGAATGTCCGAGGACCGGCTGATTCGCGGCCTGCATCCCTACATCGCCCAGCGCATGCAGATCGAACGGCTCAGCAAGTTCGACCTCACCCGGCTGCCCTCCACCGACGAGGAGGTCTACCTCTTCCGTTGCGTCGCCAAGGACAACCCTGCCGACGAGCGCCTGGTGGCCTTCGCCCAGTTACGCGACCTGACCGAGCTGCGCGACCAGGACGGCCGGCTGGTGGCACTGCCCGCGGCCGAGGACGCCGTCACCGCCTGCGTCGACTCCATCCGTCGCCACCCGTCCGACAAGCGGCTGAACGTCAACCGGATCGTCGTCTACGTCTGGCCGCCCTGCCACGTCAGCCGCGAGGAACTGGAGCCGATCGTCCGACGCGTCCTGCCGACGACCCTCGGCGCCGGGCTGGCCGAGACCGAGTTCATCGGCCGCCGGCGCGACCCGGAGACCGGCGAGCTCACCAAGATCGCCGTGCGGATCTCGCTGGGTGCCGCGGGGACGACCGAGCTGACCATCGGCGAGCCGTCCGACGAGCCCATCGAACCGCTGGACGACTACCGGCAGAAGGTGCTGCGCGCCGCCCGCCGCGGCACCCTCTACCCCTACGAGCTGACCGCCATGCTCGGCGACTTCACCGAATACGACCTCGACCAGCACGGCGTACTCGTACCGGTCGACCGATCCAAGGGCAGGAACTCGGCCGCCCTCGTGGCAGGCGTCATCACCACCCGCACCGAACGCCACCCCGAAGGCATCACCCGGGTACTGCTGCTCGGCGACCCCACCAAATCGCTCGGCGCGCTGTCGGAGCCGGAATGCGCACGGGTCATCGCCGCCATCGACCTGGCCGAACGGATGCGGGTCCCGCTGGAATGGTTCGCGCTGTCGGCCGGCGCGCGGATCTCCATGACCTCCGGCACCGAGAACATGGACTGGGTCGCCGCCGCGCTCAAACGGATCGTCACCTTCACCCAGGACGGCGGCGAGATCAACATCGTCGTGGCCGGCATCACCGTCGGCGCCCAGCCCTACTGGAACGCCGAAGCCACCATGCTCATGCACACCAAGGGCATCCTGGTCATGACCCCCGACTCGGCCATGGTTCTGACCGGCAAACAATCCCTCGACTTCTCCGGCGGCGTCTCCGCCGAGGACAACTTCGGCATCGGCGGCTACGACCGCGTCATGGGCCCCAACGGCCAAGCCCAGTACTGGGCGCCCAACCTGCCCGCCGCCCGCGACGTCCTGATGGCCCACTACGACCACACCTACGTCGTCCCCGGCGAACACGCACCCCGCCGCGCCGACACCACCGACCCCACCCAGCGCGACATCTCCGACTACCCGCACGACATCCCCGACAGCGACTTCACCACCGTGGGGGAGATCTTCTCCGCCACCCACAACCCCGACCGCAAGAAGCCGTTCGACATCCGCACCGTGATGCGCGCGGTCTCCGACCAGGACCACCCGGTGCTCGAACGCTGGGCGGGCATGGCCGACGCCGAAACCTCCGCCGTGGCCGACGTCCACATCGGCGGCTGGCCCGTCTGCCTGATCGGCATCGAGTCACGCTCGGTGCCCCGGCGCGGCTTCCCCCCCACCGACGGCCCCGACACCTACACCGCGGGCACCCTGTTCCCCCGCTCGTCGAAGAAGACCGCGCGGGCGATCAACGCGGCGTCCGGCAACCGGCCGCTGGTGGTGCTGGCGAACCTGTCCGGGTTCGACGGCTCCCCGGAGTCGATGCGCAAGCTCCAGCTCGAGTACGGCGCGGAGATCGGCCGGGCGATCGTCAACTTCGACGGGCCGATCGTGTTCTGCGTGATCTCCCGCTACCACGGCGGCGCGTTCGTGGTGTTCTCCAAGGCGCTCAACCCGAACATGACCGTGCTGGCGCTGGAGGGCTCGTTCGCCTCGGTGCTCGGCGGCGCCCCGGCGGCTGCCGTGGTGTTCTCCGGTGAGGTGAACAACCGCACCGCGACCGACCCACGGGTGACCGACCTGCAGGCGCGGCTCTCGGCGGCCGGCGGCGTCGAGCGGGCGGCGCTGAACGCCCAGCTCGCCGAGGTGCAGTCCGCCGTACGGGCGGAGAAGCTCGGTGAGGTCGCCGCGGAGTTCGACCGGGTGCACAGCATCCAGCGCGCGGTCGAGGTCGGCTCGGTCGACGCGATCATCAGGGCCGCCGAGATGCGCCCCCGTATCATCGAGGCCATCGAACGCGGGATGGCAGGCCTGTAGGGCGGTTCTCCGATCGGACTACGCAGCTCGGCGGTACTCGTTGATCGCCCCTCCAAGTATTTCGTGGCTGCGTCTGCCGAATGATCCGCTGTGCTGCTTCGCTTGGCCTACCTGACTGTCACGAACGCCTTCGCCGCGCTGCGGTTGCTGCGCATGAGTGATCAGGACAAAGACGTGGAAATTCTCGTTCTACGTCATCAGATCGCCGTCCTTGAACGCCAACTCGGCGCTGACACGAGAGTGCGATTCGCGCCCGAGGACCGGGCCCTTCTCGCCGCTCTCCTGACCTCACTGCCGCGTGCGGTTCTGCACCGGCTGCGGCTTCTCGTCCGGCCGGACACCGTGCTGCGCTGGCACCGCGACCCGATGAGACGTCGTCACGGCCGTATCTGCCGGCCCAAGCGCCCCGGGCGCCCACCCACAGTCTGCTCCATTCGCGCCCTCATTCTGCGCCTGGTTCGGGAGAACCCGAGCTGCGGCTATCGGCGGGGCCACGGAGAGCTGACCACGCTCGGCATCAAGGTCGCGCCGTCCACCGTCTGGGAGATCCTCAAACAGGCAGGCCTCGACCCGGCACCCGAACGGGCTTCCACCACGTGGGCCGACTTCCTGCGCTCGCAAGCCGACGCCATACTGGCCTGCGACTTCATCGAGACCGTCACTCTCAGCGGGCAACGCCAGTACGTCCTGGCGGCCATCGAGCATGCCACCAGACGCGTCCGCGTGCTCGGCACCACCGCTCACCCGAGCGCGAACTGGGTCACCCAGGCGATCAAGAACCTGGTGATGGACCTGGACGATGCAGGCTGCCGAGCGCGCTTTCTGCTCCGGGATCGGGATGGGAAGTTCCCGGCCATCGTGGACGAGGTCCTCGCCGAGGCCGGCATTACGACGGTGCTCACCGGCATTCGGATACCGCGGATGAACTCCATCATGGAACGGTGGGTGCAGTCCTGCCGCCACGAGCTTCTCGACCGCTGCCTCGTCTGGAACGAACGCCACCTTCGGCATGCCCTGCGCGAGTACGAACGGTTCTACAACCGGCACCGAGCACATCAAGCCCTGAACCATGCGGCTCCACTGCATCCCGTCCCGGACCCGATCATACGCCGACGAGACCGGCTCGGCGGCATCCTTCACGAGTACTCACATGCTGCTTGACCAGCATGGATGGAATTATCGGCAGGCGCAGTGCCGTACCACCAAGTCCTCGCGAGTGAGCATCGCCGGATCGGGCGGGGCATCGCCACCCTCGCGCTCCTGGTGGGAGACTTGTTCGCGGCCGAAGCGGCTTTCGCCTCCTTCTGTCCACCGTCGACGGGATAGCCCGCACCCGCCCAATATGCGCGGGCCGTTCCACCGCCAGGCAGCAACCGCAGCAGTAGCGCGCTCCGACCTTCCCCGGCGTTGACGACGCCCACCCTCATCAAGAGGCGGACCGCCATATTCAGGCTGCGCTGCCGCCATCGACCACCAGATCGGTGCCGACGGCGTAGTCCGCCTCGGGCGAGGCCAGATAGAGCACGGCACCGGCGATCTCCTCCACGGTGCCGACTCGCCCGCTGGGGTTGACCGCTTTGAGCCGCTCAGCCCGGTCCGCCTCCCTCTCCCCCGGCCACCTCGACATCGCAGTGTCGCAGAGCCCAGGACTCACGGCGTTGATCCTGATCCCGTCGCCGATGTACTCCAGCGCCGCCGTCCTGGTCAGCGCGCTCACGGCAGCCTTGGAGGCGATGTAGGCGCCCAAGCCCCGCTGGCGGCGATGAGCGCCGAGGTTGGAGGAGTTGTTCACGATGATCCCGCCGCCCCGCTCGCGCATCCGCGCGATCTCGTACTTCATCGACAGCCACACGCCCGTCAGGTTGACCGCCAGCACCCGGTCCCAGATCTCCCTGTCCATGTCGGCGACGTGGCCGAGGGTGCCGATGCCCGCGTTGTTGAAGGCGATGTCCAACCTGCCGTGCCGCTCGACGACCGTCGCCACCATCCGCTCGGCGTCCGCCTCGTCCGTCACGTCCGCGACCACCAGGCTCGCGTCCCCGCCAACCGATTCGACGGTCTCGGCCAGTGTCTTCTCGGTACGGCCAGCCACCACCACGGTGGCTCCCTCCCTGCCGAACGCTCGCGCCGTGGCCTGCCCGATCCCGGACCCACCCCCAGTCACCAACACCACTCGATCATGAAATCTCATGACGTTCGGGCCGGTCGCTGGAAGACAACGGTGTACCCTCCACCTGGCCGGGGCCCGGCGATCCCCGCGCACTGCCGGCCCGCCTCACCTCGCGCGGCAAGCAGTGCGTCGAAGGCCTTGTCCTGGATATCGCCCATCATGGTCGTCGGCACCTTCTCGGTCTCGATCTCCCACTGCGGCCACTGGAACTGCACTGTGATCTGTTCCCTTTCTGCTCTGCGGTCGGTCTGCCCATCGAGGGCGCCACACCAAGATCATTTACTTCCGGCCCTGTCGAAGCGCATACCGCCTGCCGATACCTGCGGCTCGGCGCCACGCCTGGGGTCTATCCGCTCAGCCGCTCGTGCTGGCCGACCAGGCGTAGTAGCCGTTCGAAATGTTCGTTTTAATTCTTTCGTCGGTGTAGACCGAACCGGCCGATCCCGGCGATGTCCTGGCCTGGGTGCCCCAGTAGGACTCGAGGTAGCCGTAGCCCGAGCCGTCGGTCAGGTAGTCGAAGCGCCACTTCTGGTTTTTGTCGCCCTCGTCGCAGCTGCTCTGCCAGACCGCGTTGGCCTTGGTCGCGCCCGACGCGTAGTCGGTCGTCAGGCAGCGGCCGGTTGCGCTGTTGACCAGCAATTTCAGGTTCCACGAGCTGGAGGAGGCCCAGTGCCACTGCTGCGCACCGTCCGAGGTGCGGCATGGGCCCTCAAAGACGGCGTTCGATGAGGTGCTGGCCGTGAGGCAGCCCCGCTCATAGTTGTCGAACCGCCAGTACGTCGTAGCCGCATGGGCGGGCGACAGGGACGACGACGTCCAGAGCAGGGTGGCACTTAGGCCGGCGAGGAGGGCAGCCCCTCGCCAAGATCGACCGCGGACGCCCGCTTGGGTGCTCACGTATATCCACCTTCCTTTCGCTGCGGAAGAAATGATCAAGCTGATTCGCCCTCTGACAAGTCAGCGATGCGCGGCCGTCGCAACGGCGCGAGGGCGAACGACGTGCAAGACGCGACGAAGCTCGCGCTCGCAGACAGCCGATGGGCGCGTTCATCGAGTGCGTGCCCTACGGCTCAGGCCGGGGATGAGCACCGCGGCGACGACCAGGTGCATCCCAGCCAGTGTCAGCGTGCTCGCTACTCCGACGGCGGCGCCGAGCGGCCCCGTCATCGACAGCACCAGTACCACTACGGCGATGATCGTCCAGGCCCGTCTCGGTTGCTTCAGGGTCCGTTCCAGGACCGCCAGCAGAGCCCAGGCAGCCAGTCCTGCCAGCAGACTCGCCGCGGCGACCGCGCCCGGGCCGACGGACTGAACCGCTCCGCCGGGTCGAACGGTCAGGCTGATGCCTGCCACCAGGGCGGCCAGAGCCCAGACGACGAGTGCGACGGCCGCCGCCGCGGCCACCGTCAGTGCCCGCCTCACGGCGGTACGACCTGCCGGAATGGGGGTGATGCCACTGGACACGCGGTTCCTCTCAAGGATGGAGCTTCACGTCCGACAGCGTGCCGCCGAGGTGTGCGGGGCCGCATCCGGCACGCGGTCGCGGTGGCTCCTTCCGCGGTAGAGACGGGCTCCTACTTTGGTAGGTGCAGGCGCCGCCGGAGCTGGCATTAGCCTGTGGCGCAACCCTTGGGCTGCGCAGCGGTGGCGTACTAGAGCATCTGGTCGTACTGCTGAGCGATCAGCTCCACCAGCGCGGAGCGGGTGACCATGATCTTCGCCGTGCGGGAGGGCTCACCAGCGTTCGACCGTCCAGGCGTGCCGATAGTGCAGCTGGGCGCGCTGACCGAAGAGGCGGGCACGCAGCTGCTCACCGATCACGCGCCGGACCTGCACGTCTCAATACGCCAAGGGATACTGTCCCAGGCGCGGGGGAACCCGCTCACGCTGGTGGAGCCGGCCAGGGCGCTCACCGCCGCCCAGCGGACGGGACCGAGCGGATGGACGAGCACGAGATGAGCCTCATGCCCGCCTCCCGGCGGGTCCAGCGGATCTTCGACGGGCGGATCAGCGCACTGCCGGCGCCGCTCGATCGTGAGGCGGGGGCATTGATGATGTTCGAGGCGATAGCGGCGACGTGGGATGCACCGGCCCCGGATGCTGCCGCCATGGACACAGTCCTCGACCTGCTTCTCCGGCCAGATCACTCCGCGATCTTCGCCACCGCTGTCACCGAAGGAATGGCAGTGGATGGCGAACGCGGCGAAGCCCGCCTGGGCGAAACCGGCGGCATTGGCGATCAAGCCCTCCTTGCCGCCCACGCCGCGGTGTCCCAGCATGATGACCGGGGCGGGGCCGCTGAGGTCGCCGGCGGTGGCCGCGTCCTCGATCGCCTGGCACGCCCCCTGGCCCATGTCCGGCGTGACAGCATGCGCGGCGGCGCCCAGCAGGACGACGCGGCCGTGTACGTACGTGGACAGCGGGTCGAGATCGTTGATTTCAACGTGCGGCACGGCCTCGCCAGGTGTCGCGTCGAGCAATTCTCCGACCTGCTTGTGCCAGCCCTGGACCTCCCGTCTCGAAAGGGCCACGGGGTCGGACTTTGGTAGGTAACGGCTCTGCCCCACCGGCGGCTAGCCTTGGCCGATGAGCGAGATCCGGCCCCCGCGACCTGCCGCCATGGCAGGCGTGATCGCCAGCGTGGGTGTGCTTGCTGCTGTGACGCTATGGGCGCGGGCCAGCACGCACACGTCCATGCTCGGTCTGGACATCGCGGTTGCGGCGGTGAGTCTGGTCGCGGCGCTCGCCCAGTTGTGGTGGCCGGTGGCCGGCGCGCTGGTCGCCACCTTGCTCGCGGTGGTGTCGCCGGTGGCGACCCCGGCAGCGACGTTGGGGGCCCTGCAGGTGGCCCGGCGTCGGCGACTTCCCGCCGCGGCCGCGGTGGCGGCGGCTGGTATCGCGGCGCACCTGGTGCAGGGGCTATGGCGGCCGAACGCCGGCATATCTCTCGGCTGGTGGCTGGTGCTGACCGGTGTGGGATACGGCGCGCTGCTCGGCTGGGGCGCGCTGGCCCAGGCACGCCATGCGCTCCTCATCTCCTTGCGCGAGCGCGCCCACCGCGCGGAAGCTGAGCAGGGCCGGCGGATCGCCGAGGCCAGGATGGCCGAGCGGAACAAACTCGCCCGTGAGATGCACGACGTCCTGGCGCACCGGCTGTCGTTGGTGGCCACCCACGCCGGCGCGATGGAATACCGGCCGGACTCCTCGCCCGAGCAGCTCGCCCGTGCGGCGGGCGTGGTCCGCGCCGGCGTGCATCAGGCGTTGGAAGAACTGCGCCAGGTGATCAGCCTGCTCCGCGACGAGGACGATGGGCACGACGTCGACAAGGCCCAGCAACCCACGCTGGAGGACTTGCCTGGCCTGGTGGTCGAGGCGCGCCAGGCCGGAGACCAGGTCCGGCTGCAAGACGAGGTCGTCGACGCCGACTCCTTGCCTGCCGCCGCAGCCCGGACCGTCTTCCGCCTCGTACAGGAAGGGTTGACCAACGCTCGCAAACATGCCCATGGCCAGCCGGTCGAGGTATTGCTGCACGGCAGTCCCGGGACACGCCTCCTTATCACCGTCCGTAACCCGCTCCCCGAAAAAGGCTCGGCGCCCACTACCCCTGGTAGCGGCACCGGTCTGATCGGGCTGACCGAACGGGTACGCCTGGCGGGCGGGCAACTGGACCACCACGCCGCCGGCGGGGAGTTCCGGCTGCAGGCTTGGCTACCATGGCCAGCGTGATCCGCGTGCTTCTGGTGGACGACGACGCCCTGGTCCGGGCAGGGCTGTCCATGATGCTGGATGGTGCCGGTGACATCAGCGTCGTTGGCGAGGCCGCCGACGGCCAAGAGGCGATCACGGCCACCGACGCGCACGCCCCCGACGTCGTCCTGATGGACCTGCGGATGCCGCACGTGGACGGCATCACCGCTACCCGCCGATTGCGCGCCCGGGCGCACGCGCCGGACGTGATCGTGCTGACCACTTTCGACACCGACGAGAACATCCTGCACGCGCTGCGCGCCGGAGCCAGCGGGTTCCTGCTCAAGGACACCCCGCCCGCACAGATCGTCGAGGCGGTCACCCGGGTCGCGGCCGGAGATCCGATACTGTCGCCGCGGATCACCCGCAGGCTGATGGACCGCACCGTCGCGCAGGCCGGAGCCTATGAACGCGCACGTGCCGTGCTGGGCGGCCTCACTTCGCGGGAACACGAGGTGGCCCTTTCGATCGCACATGGGAAAACCAACGCCGATATCGCCGCGGAGCTCTTCATGAGCGTCACGACCGTCAAGGCACACGTCTCCAGCATCCTCACCAAGCTCAGCCTGGACAACCGCACCCAGATAGCGCTCCTCGCGCACGACGCGGGCCTGGCCTGATCTTTCGTCGTCCGCTACCTGGATGCGGGACGGCCAAGCCCCGTGACCACGGCCGAGCCGACTCGCGAGCTGGGCGTCTCCTGGCCTCGGTCAGTCAGCACTTGGCTTTCGCCTGCTTGACGGCAGTGCGTCCGATATCACTCCCCACGGTTGACCACGCTCGTGGTCACTGCACCTGGCCGCGTGATCTGACCCAGGCGGTGAACGCCTCGATCGCGTCCACGACCTGTGTGAAGCGGAAGGATTGGAACAGATCGAAGGCGTGCTGCGCGCCGGGCAGCTCGGCGTAGACGACCGGATGGGCTGACACGCTGCGTAGCGTGTCGGCGAACTGTCTGGCCTCCTCGACGAAAACGTACGTGTCGTGGTCGCCATGGGCTAGGAAGATCGGCGGGCAGTCCTGGGTCACATAGGAGATCGGTGAGGATTCAGGTCCCTGGCCGTAGTAGTTGCCGTAGTAGCCGTACAGGCTGATCGCAGCCGTGACTGTGGTGTTGACGTGCTCAAAGCCGGGCTGGAATGCCGGGTGATTGGGGGTGAGCGCGCACAGTGTGGCCAGGTGGCCGCCCGAAGAGCTGCCCGCGATGGAGATCGACGAAGGGTCGGCGCCGTATTCCTGGCCGTTCTCGCGCACCCAGGCGATCACCCTTTTGGCGTCGATCAGGTGGTCGGGGAAGGTGGCTGACGGCCGCAGACGGTAGTTGGCGCTGAAGCACACCCAGCCTTGGCTGGCCAGCCGGTATAGCAGGGGCCGTGCCTCCTTGTCCTTCCTACCGGTGAAGTAGCCGCCGCCGTGGAAGTAGACCAGCGTGGGGCCGTCTGGCTTATGAGTGCGGTGGTGGTAGACGTCGAGTGTGTTGCGCCTGCCTGCCGGGCCATAGGAGATGCCGGCGAGCCTGCGCACATCGCGGCGGCGCACGAAGATGGGTCCGAGCAGGATGCGAGCCAGCGGCAGGCGGCGACGGAGCCGTACTGCGAGCACGTCGGCGATGTCACCGTGCCAGCTTTCGCCGAGCGCGTCTGCCATGGCCGCGTCGAGGACCGGCCCGGCGCGCACTCCGCGGACGAACAGCACGGTAAGACCCGCCATTGTCAGTACGGCTACCGCCGCCGTCGCCAGGCCTCCAGGTGTGTCGAGGTCGCCTTGGTGAAATGCCAGCAGCGTGGCGGCCAGCAGTAGGTAGAAGGCGACGTGCGGCACCTCGTTGATCACGATACCGAGGCGAAAGCTGATGGCGGCCAGCAGCGGCGTGCGGCGCGGCGCTACCAGGGCGAACCACATGCACAATGCGACGAGCAGGGTGGGCAGCAGATAGCCGAGAGGCATCTTCACACAGGCAGTGTCGCCGCAGTGCCTGGACGGCCGCATCGGACGCGTGGTCGCACCGGATACGACAGGTGGAGGGCCGCACCCCGACTTTAGTAGGTGCCGGTCTGTGCGGAAGCATGGCGACCTTGAATGCAGTGTCGTGGTAGGCCGGATCGTCCATGTCGTAGCAAGCACAGGCATCGAAGGAGATCCGGCAATGGAAGGGTTCAGAGCGCGGTTCAAGCGCTTCGGGTTCGATGGCGATGAGGTGCCACTGAGCCGGTCGATGTGATCCCACTGCGGACGGCCATCGAGCTGACGGCGGAGTACCTGGTTCTCGTGACGGAGCACCAGCAGCTCAACGTCCTTGGACAGATCAGCGCGGACCAGCACCGTCAACAGGCCGAACAAGCCCCTCACCAACTGATAGACAAGCGACAACAACACCCCGCGATGGTCGCAGCCTCCGCTCTGATCATGCAGCAATACCCCAGCTCACAGCATGAAACCGAGTTTCCGAGCGGTACCGGAGAAGGCGGAAAGGCCCAGTTCCCAGGCCACAACAGCGGGTATCCGGGGAGCCAGAGGCGGTTGGGAACTCAGGGGCTATTTCTTACTCTCGGGCGGCGGACGGGCCTCCACATACCGACCCGCCCACCAAGATCTTCAAGACACTCCTAACGCCGGTTGGTGACCCGGAGCTTGGACTGGCCGTGCGGGAGTTCCTCCCAGTCCGTCATGAACTGTGCGGTCAGGCCGTGCTTCTCGGCGAGGGCGACCAGCGTCTCGGTGCGGTAGTAGAAGTCCTCCCGCAGGACGTGGTGTTCCTCTCCCTCTGTACGGTCGTAGGTGAAGTCGAACCAGCCGCCCGGCACGAGCACTCGGCCGACGCTGGCCAGGCACTCCTCGATGACCGGGAGCGGCGTGTGCGAGAAGACGCTGTGCGCGTGGACGACGTTGAAGTGGGCGTCGGGCAGGAACCGCAGGGTGAGGTCGCGCACGGGCGTCAGCATGGGGAGCCGCTTCTCCAGACCCATCTCCACGATCGTGTCCTGCGCAGCGAAGAGGATGTCCGGCGAGATGTCGATGCCGTAGTAGTGGCCAGGCTCCAGGTGCCGGATGAACCGCCAGCCGCCACGCAGGTTGCCGCACCCGATCTCCAGCATGCGGTGCTCGGGGCGCAGACCATGGCCGAGGAGGTAGTCGAATTGCATCGCGCCGAGGGCCAGCCAGCGCTCCCGGCTGCGGCTGCCGACTGCCGCGTCCGGGTCCGCGCGGGTGTCGGAGCGCATCACAGCGCGGTAGTAGGAGATGTGGTCGGGGTGACGGTAGCGCAGCCAGGCGTCCCGGGTGGTGCGAGCCAGATGGCGGGGTACCCGGGCGGGGTGGCGCAGGGCGTAGGCGAGGCGGTGGCGGAAGGTGGAGCGGTTGGCGGTGAGGTTCTTGGCGGGCATGCGCTTCGGTGCCTTTCCGAGGTGGCCGGATCCTTGCTGACAGCCTCGGGGCGTGGGCGGGGCGTGCGGTTCGGTCAAGTGGAGCGGATTCGGGGGTGGTTCAGGTGACCCCGCTGTCAGCCGATCGGATGATGCGCTCCCGTGTCCGTCACGTTAGACATGGAGGATGGACCGCACCGACCCGGACGAACGCTGGCTGGTCACGACCGTGCACGTCGCGTTCTTCCTGCTGCTCGGCTCCTCGTTCGCCCGCTTCCTGATCCACGGCCAGGGCGGGGCGCCGACCGGCTTGGTGGTCGCACTGTTCGCGGTCTTCTGCCTGCTCTACATCCTCGGGCACTTCCTGGCTCCGGGGCCGCGACCGGGCTCCACGCCCACCGCCAGCCATCTGGCCTGGCTGGCCTGTGTATCCGTCGTCTGGATCGTCCTCGTCGTCCTCGCGCCGAGCGCCACCTGGTGTGCGATGCCTCTGCTGTTCGTCGGTGTGCACGCGCTGCCCTCACGGATCGCGGTGGGGCTGGCCGCCGTACTCACCGCTCTGGTCGTCGCCTCCGAGATACGCGTGGCCGCCGGGACGCTCAACCCCAACATGGTCGTCGCCCCGATCGCCGTCGCAGCGGCCGCCACCGCCGCACTGGTGTATCTCCAGCGGCAGGCGGCCCGGCAGCGCGCGCTGATCGACGATCTGGTTCGCACCCGCCGTGACCTGGCGGCCACGGAGCGGCGGGCGGGTGTCATGGCGGAGCGGCAGCGGCTGTCCACTGAGATCCACGACAGTCTCACGCAGGGCCTGTCCAGCCAGCAGATGCTGCTGCAGGCCGCGGAGCGGGTGTGGCAGACGGCCCCGGACACGGCCCGCGAGCACATCCGTAAGGCGTCCGGGATTACCTCGCGCTGCCTCGCCGAGGCCCGCCGTTTCGTGCATGACCTGGCGCCGGCCGACCTCGCCGAGCTTTCCCTCCCTGCGGCCCTGGGCGCGCTCGCCGAGCGGGAGAGCGGCCCGGGCCTGGCGGTGGAGTTCCGGCTCGACGGCGACCCGCGCCCTCTCCCGGAACTCGCCGAAGCGGCCCTGCTGCGCATCGCCCAAGGCGCGCTGGCCAACGTACGCGAACACGCCGCCGCGACTCGCGCCGCGCTCACCCTGACCTGTCTGGACGACCAGATCTCGCTGGACGTTGCCGACAACGGTCGGGGTTTCGACGTGGCCGCCCTGGCGACCGTGGCCGCAGGCCGGGCACGCGGCCACGGGCTGCCGGCCATGCGCATCCGGGCCAGGCAGTCCGGTGGCACGCTCACGGTGGAGTCCACGCCGGGCGAAGGCACGGTCGTATCGGTCGCAATCCTTCTGGTGCCCGCCCCTCAGAAGGCGCCGGTCGCATGAACACGCCGATCCGTCTCCTCCTCTGCGACGACCACGTTGTCGTACGAGCCGGGCTGCGCGCCCTGCTGTCGAGCGCCGACGGCATCGAGGTGGTGGGCGAGGCTGGCAGCGGCGATGAGGCGCTCGCCATGGCCGCCCGCACCCACCCGGACGTCGTGCTGATGGACCTTCAACTCGGCGACGGAATGGACGGTGTGACGGCCACGAGGAAGCTGACCGCGGGTGAGGGGCCGCGCGTTCTGGTGCTGACCATGTTCGACACGGACGCCGACATCGCGCGCGCGATCGAGGCGGGCGCCACAGGGTATCTCCTGAAGGCGGAACACCCGGACGAGCTCTTCACGGCGATCCACAACGCGGCCTCCGGCCATACGGCCCTGTCGGCCCCGGTGGCCGACCGCCTCCTGGCCCGGATGCGCAGCCCGCGCCCCGCCCTCTCCGAACGCGAGCACGAGATCCTCGGCCAGCTCGCCCGCGGCCTGAGCAACCGCGCGATCGCGCGGGCCTTGTTCATCAGCGAGGCGACGGTGAAGACCCATCTCGGGAGGATCTACGGCAAATTGGGGGTGGAGACACGGGCGGGCGCAGTGGCGGTGGCCAAGGAGCGACGGCTGCTGCCGTGACGCGGGCAACACGGGCCGCCGTGGCCTCGGTTGCTCGCGCCACTCCTTCAACTCGTCCAGCATGCTGCAGCGGCAGACCTCTCGCCCTCGATTGTCCTGGGCGATCGTGCACTGATCTCCGCGCTGGCCCGGTTACTGCCTGCGTGTCGGCGTGCCGGGATTTTCGTTACGCCCGGCACGCGGCTGCGCATACCGGTTCACCCAACTGCCCAGGGTGCTGGGGTTGATCCCGAACTCGCGCGCCACCGACGCGACCGTCCGCTCGCCCTCCAGCACCATGCGGATGGCTTCTTCCTTGAACTCGGGTGAGAACTGCCTGCGACGCCTCGTCACGTACCTACCTCTTCCAGACTTCTGTCAGCTGATGTAGCCGACTGTCCGGAATTTCTAGGGCGCCTCAGCGGCGGCTGTCATGCCGTGTCCCGTTCACGCGAGCAACCGGTGAGCTTTCCATCAGCGGGGTGCCGGCCCTCACGTCGCACCCGCCAGCGCCGTCCAGCGGGAGCGAATCCTACGAAAGTCGTATTCCCCACCCGTACGACCAGCCATTCGTCGTTTCCTGAACCAACCGTTCGACCTGCCGTACAGCACGCCGACTGCTGTGCAATGGGCGCGTGGATGCGAATCCAGGCCATGCACAAGTGATACGGCGTGGGGAAAGCGCCCCGATCCTGCCGTGGGTCGCACGCCACGCCCATGCACGGCTCGCCGGGCAGGGCCTGGACGGATCAATGTCGGAAGGTGGGAGATGGTCGTGGTCGATCGTTCGGGAGCGCAGCCGCCGTACAAGGGGCGGCGATGGGCAGCTTTCACACTGGTCGTCATGGCGCCGGTGTGCGCGGAGTTGACGTTCGGCGCCATGCCCCTGCGCTGGGCGTGGCTGATGTTTCCGCTGTTGGTGCCGATGTACGGGGCGGGCGTGCTGCTGATCAGGGAGGCGGTGCGTCGCGCCGGCGGCGGTTGGCCGAGCCTGCTGCTCCTCGGCGTCGCCTACGAACTCGCCGAGGACGGGATCGCACTACAGGCCCTATCCAGCCCGCACCTCTACGGCGCGGCCACGTGGGGCCCGCGGGTGCTCGGCCTCAACACCACTTACTGGGAATCGCAGATCGGCTACCACCTGGTGTTCAGCGTGATCATTCCCATCGTCCTGACCGACCTGCTCTTTCCCGCCCACCGCGATCGCCCCTACCTGCGGCGAGGCGGGCTCATCGGCGTAGGCGTAGCCGCGGTCCTCGGAGTGGCGATCGTGCGCCTGTCCATCCCGCCCGTCGCGGACCCCGGGTATCAGGCGCCTGTGCCCGTTCTGGTGGGCTTGGTGCTGGGGATCGCGGTACTGGCCCTGCTCGCTCTGCGAGTGCTGCCCGGCCGTACGCCGTCACCCGCCCCGGGACGGACGGCGCCACACCCCGCGGTCGGCGGGGTGCTCACCGCGCTGGCGACCGTCGCCTTCCTGGGCCTGCTGATCCCGTTAAGAACACCGCCCGCCGGCGGCCGCGGCCTGTGGGTGCTGATCCCTATGGTTCTGGCGACCGGCCTCGCTGTCGGCCTGGGGCGGCTGATCTACCGCTGGTCCCCCGGCTTGACCAACCGGCATCGAGCCTGGCTGGTCGGGGGCGCGCTGGTGAGCCACACTCTGATCGGCGCGGCCGTGCTCGCGTCAACCAGTTTTGACCGTGTTGGGCTGATCGTCCTGGCCCTCCTCACGGTGGTTTTGCTGGCCTGGGCATCGCACGCCGCGCCAGGGGCGGGAGAACGTGCTGGTACAGCGGGAGGTCCCAGGCCATCGCGTAGATAGCCCAAGCACGCTGATGCCGGCCTCGCCGATCGGGTCCGCGCCATGCGGGAGATCTGGACCACCGAGGAGGCCGAGTACCACGGCGAGTAGCCCGGTCAGCTCGACGCGTACGCCGCCGCGAGTGCCGACCGCAGCCTGTGAAACGTTGCCTTCTTTCGGGGACCGTGTCTACGGTCAACTGTCCGAGGCTCGATGATTGGTCCCCTCTTGTCCTCCGGGAGAAAGGCGGTCTCGTGACGCAGCTTGTCATCGAAGGCCATGGCGTATCCGTGACCCTAGATCCGGGCCGTTCGTACCAGCTGGGCCGCGACCCGAGGTCGGATGTCGTCGTCAGCACCGATCGGGTCTCGCGTACGCACGCTGTGCTGCGGTTCGAGGCCGGCCAGTGGATCTTGGAAGACGCGGGCAGCCGCAACGGCACGTTCGAGAACGGCCACCGCATCCAGCGGGTTGTCGTCAGCCCAGGAACCAGAATCAACCTCGGTGACCCGAAAGAGGGCGAACTCATCACCTTCCGCGGGGTTCCGTACCAAGCCTCGGCACCCACGCAGGGAGCCGCGCCCTACGTGCAGGCACCTCCTTTACGCGCAGGCGGCGCGTCGGAGATGCCGGCGACGCCTACGGTCCGCTTCCCGCGCGTCGGGCAGTGGCGTGAGCCAGCCGCCGTCAGGAGTCTCAGCGGCGCGCAGGTCGTGCGTATAGGCCGGGCGCCTGAAAACGACATGGTCGTCACCGATCTTAGGGTGTCCCGGCGACATGCCGAGCTCCGGATCACCGGCGGCGTCCACGAGATCGTCGACGTGGGCAGTCGCATGGGCACGTACGTCAACGGCCGTCGCGTGCAGCAGGCCTCCATCTCCCCGAACGATCTCATCGGCATCGGGCCCTCGACGTTCCAGCTCGTGGGCGACACGCTCATGGAGTACGCCGACACGGGCGAGGTCTGCCTCCAGGCGCACGACCTCACCGTCACCGTGGGCGGCGGCAAGGTGCTCCTGGACCACGTGACCTTCCCGGTCGGCGAGAAGTGCCTGCTGGCGATCGTCGGCCCCAGCGGTTCGGGCAAGTCCACCCTGCTGCGCGCACTCACCGGGCTGCGCCCGGCCGACCAGGGCGTCGTCACGTACGACGGGCGCGATCTCTATCGCGACTACGCCGAACTGCGCTCGCGGGTCGGGCTCGTGCCGCAGGACGACATCCTGCACAGCCAGCTCACCGTACGGCGCGCCCTCATCTACGCCGCGGAGCTGCGCTTCCCCGACGACACCAGGCAGCACGAGCGCAAGGCGCGCGTCGACGAGGTTCTCCAGCAGCTCGGGCTCGAGAACCGCAAGGACAACCGCATCTCCTCGCTGTCGGGCGGCCAGCGCAAGCGCGTCAGCGTCGCCCTCGAACTGCTGACCAAGCCCTCACTGCTCTTCCTCGACGAGCCGACGTCCGGCCTGGATCCGGGGCTGGACAAGTCGGTGATGCAGATGCTGCGGGGCCTGGCCGATGACGGCCGTACGGTCGCCGTCGTCACCCACAGCGTCGCCAATCTGGACGTCTGCGACCGGCTCCTGGTGATGGCGCCGGGAGGGAAGATCGCCTACTTCGGCCCGCCGGAAGAGGCGCTGCCGTTCCTCGGCTTCACCGACTGGGCGGACGTGTTCCTGGCCTTCGACGACCCGAACAGAGACTGGGCCGGCGAATACGCGCGATCTTCACCGCATCAGAAGTACATCGCGGCCGACATGATCGCGCCGGTCGCGATGAGACCCCCCGTACAACGAGAGATCCCGCCGAAACAGCAGAGCTGGCCGGAGCAGCTCAGTACGCTGGTGCGCCGTTACTGCCGTGGCATCGTGGCGGACCGGTTGTTCCTCGGCCTCACCGTCGCCCTGCCGATCGTGATGGGGCTGCTCGCTCGCGTCGTCCCGACCGGCAACCTGATGGGACCGCCGAACAGCAACGGCAACTCGGCGAATCTGCTGCTGATTCTGTGCATCGGCGGCTGCCTGACCGGCGCGGCGAACGCGGTGCGCGAACTGGTCAAGGAACGCGCCATCTATCAACGAGAACGGGCGGTCGGGCTGTCCAGATCGGCCTATCTCTGCTCCAAGCTGCTCGTGCTCGGCCTGATCACCGTGGCACAGGGCATCGTACTGACCTACGTGGCGATGCTGAATGTCAAGACGTACGACAAGGGCGTGTTCACGGCGCCGCTAACCGAGCTCTCGCTCGCCGTCGCGCTGTTGTCGTTCACCGCCATGACCGTGGGCCTGCTCATCTCCGCGCTGGCCAAGACCAGCGAGATGACCATGCCGCTGCTCGTGCTCGTCACCCTGATCCAGCTGGTCTTCTGCGGGGCGCTGGTACATCTGGACGGCAAGCCCGTGATGGAGCAGATCTCCTGGCTCGTACCGGCTCGCTGGGCGTTGGCCGCGTTGGCGGGCACTCTCAACGTGGGTCAGCTCATTCCGCACGTCCAGGATCCGCCGGACCCCTTGTGGAGCCAGGACTTCGGCACCTGGTTCCTGGACATGAGCGCCCTGGCCGTGCTCGCGGTCGTCTGCGCATTCCTGGTGGCTCGCATGCTGCGCCGCCACGAACCGGCGGTGATGCGCGGCAAGTGACCGACGAAGGTGTTGGCGCTGCAGTAGCCGTATCACCGGCCTTTCGCGCGAGGTGTGACGAGTCCTGACTCGTAGGCGAGCGCGACCACCTGAGCCCGGCTCGAGAGGCAGAGCCTGCCATTGTGCCTGCCGAAAATTGCATCCATGCAGTTCAAGCGGCATGTGAGTACTCGTGGAGGACTCCGCCGAGTCGATCGCGTCGGCGTATATTCAGGTCGGCGATGCCGCAGGTGGCCTTCGTTCCAGAGCAGGCACCTTTCCAAGAGCTCACGGCGGCACGACTGCACCCACCGCTCCATGACCGCGTTCATCCGCGGCATCCGGACACCGGTGAGCACGGTCTGGATGCCGGTGCCGACAAGGATCTCCTCCATGCGGACTGGAACCGGTGGCGAATCAGATGTCGCGCTCGGCAGCCGGCGTCCTCCAGGTCCATCACGAGATTCTTGATCGCTTGGATGACCCAGGTGGCGGCCGGATGGGCGGTGGTGCCCAGTACCCGGACCCGCCTGGTGGCGCGCTCGATGACGGCCAGGATGTACCGGCGCCGCCCGTTGAGGGTGACGGTCCCGATGAAGTCGCAGGCCAGTAGCGCGTCGCCTTGGGAGCGCAGGAAGTCTGCCCACGTCACAGATGCCCGCTCAGGGGACGGATCCATGCCTTCCTGCTCGAGGATCTCCCAGACGGTGGAAGGCGCGACCTTGATGCCGAGGGTGGCGAGCCCGCCGTGCACGCACCGGCAAACCCCACCAGAGGTTCTCTCAGACCAGCCGCAGAAATGAACGCACCGCGCTGCCGTTCAAGAACGGTGATCTGGTGACGCAAGGCAAGAATCTCGATCCCCCAGCGGTAACAACCGCAGCACAGCGAAGGCGTTCGTGACGGCCGGATAAGCCAGGCGGAGAATCACAAGCGATCATCTTGCCGCGACTCTGTCCCTTCCGAGAGCAGCGCCGGCGCACGAAGAGATCAGTCAGACAAGCGGAATGACCTGCATGGATGGCACTATCGGCAGGGACAGTGTTACCGTCCCCACGGAGGTTCGTAGTGCCTGCCCCGGACGAGATGTGCGCCGTACCCGGCCCGCCAAGACGACGCACTCAAGGAGACGTCATGGGTGCCCGCACCTGCCTGATCGACTTCACCGGAGCGACCCCCCGACCTCGTGCGCTGGACGTCCGGTGGATCCACGGCTCGCCATCGGCCAAGCACAACACCGACCCGGACATCCAGGTCCACGCCTACGACGAGCACACGTTCATCCTCCGGCAGAACATGGCGATCGACTACGAGGCGCCGTTCCTGTTCCTGCTCTTCGGCAACGCCCGGGCGGTGCTGATCGACACCGGAGCCACCGCATCCGCCGAGTTCTTCCCTCTTCGCCAGGTGGTCGACGAGCTCATCGAGTCCTGGCTCGCCCGTCACCCCCGGCACGGGTACCAACTGCTGGTGCTGCATACCCATCCGCATGGTGACCACATCGCCGGCGACGGCCAGTTCACCGATCGTCCCGACACCACCGTGATCGGCGCGGAGCTCGCCACCGCCTGGCCCTACTTCGGATTCGCCGACCACCCCGATGCCCTGGCGCAGATCGACCTCGGAAGCCGGGCGCTGGAGTGTCTGGCCACCCCAGGCCACCACGAAGCGGCTGTCACGTTCTACGACCCATGGACCGGGTTCCTCCTCACCGGCGACACGGTCTACCCCGGCCGCCTCTACATCACGGACTGGCAGGCATTCATCCGGACGATCGATCGCTTGATCGACTTCTGCGACCACCGGAAGGTCACCCACGTACTCGGCTGCCACATCGAGATGACCCGGCAACCGGGCGTGGACTATCCGATCCGCACCGTCTACCAGCCCGACGAGCCCCCACTGCAGATGACCACCGGCCACCTGCGCGACATCCGCGCAGCGCTGAAGGAGATCGGCAACCACCCCAGCCGCCGCGCCTTCCCACTGTTCGTCCTGTGCCCCAGCGCGTGAGCAGCACGAACAAGACCGGGTCCCGCCCCAGTTTCCCAGCCGCGAGGGCCGCAAGCCGACGAGTGGTGCTGCCGGGCGAGATCCGTGTCATTCGCGGCTCGGCCTTCCTCGACCCCCGCGATCCGAACAACGGGCTGGGCAACCTGCGGGTGCCGATTAATCATCCGGCCAGGTCAAGCCACATGTCGGTACTCCTTCAGGACTGCGCCTGCCGAAAAGTCCATCCACGCATTTCAAGCTGCATGTGAGTACTCGTGGAGAACTCCGCCGAGTCGATCCCTTCGGCGTATGTTCAGGTCGGTGATTCGCTCTGTATCCGTGATCGGATTCGGAACGGAGCGTAGCGGCGCCGCTTGAGCCAGGGCGTAGCGCGCTCGGTGCTGGTTGTAGAACCCGTTCGTACTCGCGCAGGGCGTGGCGCAGATGGTGTTCCTTCCACAGCAGACAGCGGTCGAGAAGTTTGCGGCGGCAGAACTGCACCCACCGCTCCATCATGGAGTTCATCCACGGCATCCGGATACCAGTGAACACGGTCTGGATACCGGCCCCGGCGAGGATCTCACCCATCAGGGCCGGGAACTTCCCGTCTCGGTCTCGGATCAGGAAGCGCGCCCGGCAGCCCCCATCTTCCACGTCCATCACGAGATTCTTGATCGCCTGAATGACCCAGGTGGCGGTCGGGTGGGCCGTGGTGCCCAGCACGCGTACGCGCCTGGCGGCATGCTCGATGACCGCCAGGATGTACTGGCGCTGCCCGTTCAGGGTGACGGCCTCGATGACATCGCAGGCCAGCAGCGCGCCGGCTTGCGAGCGCAGGAAGTCCGCCCACGTCACCGACGACGTTCAGGGGACGGATCTACGCCTTCCTGCTGGAGGATCTCCCACACGGTGGAGGGCGCGACCTTGATGCCGAGGGTGGCCAGCTCGCCGTGCACGCGCCGGTAACCCCACGAGGGGTTCTCCCGGACCAGACGCAGAATGAGCACGCGGATGGACCGGACGGTGGGCGGGCGACCAGGCCGTCTCCTCTGACAAGTGCGAGCGTGACGCCGCTTCAACTGATCACGGTGCCAGCGCAGGATGGTGTCCAGACGCACCAGGAGCCGCAGCCGGCACAGGACCTCGCGGGGCAGCGATGTCAGGAGCGCGGCGAGGAAGGCGCGATCCTCGGGAGCGAACTTCACTTTGGTGTCCGTGCCGAGCTGCCGTTCAAGAACGGTGATCTGGTGGCGCAGGGCAAGGATCTTGGCGTCCTTGTCTCGATCCCCCATCGGCAGCAGCCGCAGCGCGGCAAAGGCGTTCGTGACCGTGAGGTAGGCAAGGCGGAGAAGCACGAGCGATCATTTTGCCGCGATTCGGCCCCTTTCGAGAGCCAGAGCGGACGCACCTCAGGAGTCGCGGGACAAGCCATATGACCTGCACGGATGACATTATCGGCAGGCGCAGTCCCCGCGGGCACACTGCTCGGCACCGCAATGGGGTGGCGGGCCACGTTCTGGGCCATCGCGCTGCTGTGCGTTCCCGCAGCAGTCGGCATCCTCACCGGGATCCGCCTCCCCACGGAGCCAGGGTCCGACGGTGGCAAATCACTGGCCCTCGAACTGGCCCAGCTCCGAGCGCCCCGTTTGCTCATGGCGATGCTCCTCGGAGCGCTGGTCAACGGCGGCACCTTCGCCGCATTCACCTTCCTCGCACCCGTTGTGACCGAGACCGCTGGATTGGATGAGGTGTGGGTGCCGCTTGCCCTTGTGCTGTTCGGCATTGGATCTTTCGTCGGAGTGACTGCCGCCGGGCATCTCTCCGACCGGCACCCCTGGGTGACTCTCGGGGTGGCCGCTCCCGTCCTGCTACTGGGGTGGCTGGCTCTCGCACTGCTCGCGGCGCACCCCGTACCGCTACTGATCTTGGTCTTCGTCCAGGGGGCCTTGGCGTTCGCAGTGGGAAGCACTCTGATCGCACGGGTCCTCTACACGGCGTCCGAAGCGCCCACAATGGGGGGTTCCTATGCAACCGCCGCGCTCAACATCGGGGCCGCGGCGGGTCCGGCAGTCGGGGCGGTGGCTCTGTCGGATTCCGGTGATCTGGGGCCGGTGTGGGTGGCCGCTGCCCTGACCGGATTCGCTTTGCTCATGTTGCTGCCCTCGCTGCGCCTGATCGCACCGCGGGACCGGAGTGTCGAGGTCGTCAGGTGACTCATGCGAATGCTCCGCTGAGTGTCGAAGGCCGTCGTCGGCTCATCAACCGGTGCCGAACTCGGCCGATCGCTCACGTCGCCGCAGAGATGGGCATCTCGCGTGCCTGTGGTTCGAAGTGGGTCAACCGATGGCGACGGCACGGTGAGGCCGGGCTCCTCGACCGTGTGGGTGCCAAGAACTCGGCCGCCCTATGCGACCTGCGCGTATTCGTGGATCAGCCCGCCGAGGCGGTCACGTCGGATGACCCTGATGTCATCCTCGACCGGGTCGGGAAGGGCTCGCAGCGGGGCGGCCTGCCCCAGGGAGCGATGTGGGCGATGCTCATTGAAGTAGGTCTCGTAGGCAGCCAGCACGCGTCGTAAATGGCGGGCGTTGACGATAAGGATCCGATCGAGGAGTTCTCGGCGCAGGCCGCCGATCCAACGTTCGGCGAACGCGTTGGCGGAGCCCGAGGTGGACTCTTGAGAATGCGGATGCCTGCGGCCGTGAAGACTTCGTCGAACATCGCGGTGAACTTGGTATCCCGATCGCGGATGAGGAACCTGAACCCCTCCGCCCTGTCTCTCAGTTCGATCATCAGGTTCCTGGCCTGCTGCGCAAGCCACGGCCCGGTCGGATGCCCGGTGACACCGAGGACGTGCACCCGGCGGCTGCCGATCTCCATGACGACCAGGCAATACAGGCGTTGGAACAGCACAGTGTCGCAGTGGAAGAAGTCACATGCCAAGATCCCTTCGGCCTGAGCACGCAGGAACTCACTCCAGGTTGGTCCCGCGCGTCGCGGCGCCGGGTCGATGCCTTCCTTCTTCAAGATCAGCCACACCGTGGAGGCCCCCACCCGGCAGCCCAGAGAGGCGAGCTCCCCAGCGATCCGCCGGTAACCCCACAGCGGATTCTCCCGAGCCAAACGAAGTACCAAGGCCCGGACGGAGGCGCGGATGGGAGATCGGCCCTGGCTGCCGCGCTTGAAGGTCCAGCGCCGCCGCACCAGATCCGCGTGCCAGCGCAGCAGCGTGCCCGGCGTCACGAACAACTGCCGACGACCGGCTGGAGATAGCAGACGCGCCAACGCGCTGATCACCGCCCGATCGGCCCACGACGGCAGAGGCCTTGCCACCTGCCGACGCAACACCGCGAGTTGATGACGAAGGACCAGAATCTCCGCATCCTTCAACCTCTGCGAGCGACCCAGCAGCACCACCCAACCCCGCGAGCCGAACCAAGATCAGATAAACCAGCTGCAACGCCATGAACAGCGATCATGCCCACCAGCGCGGAAACGCCAAACCCCAGATCAGCCCGCCGGCCGAGTTTCGGGCACCCACAAGCGTCGGGACTTTTCCGGAGACTTCACCCAAAGTGGGGTGCCGTGAACGTTCACGGCTCGTGCACAATGACCAGGCGGCAACAGTGCCGTCCAGGTGGACTTTCGGCATCGGTGCCGACCGTGACCGCGGCGATAAAGGAGACCTCATGCTGGTGGATCGATGGCGAACGCAGGCGCAGACCGACGAATCCCAGGCCGCACGGGCCACCTTCTCCAAGATCCACGTGGTCTTCAAGACTCACCTCGACGTCGGGTTCACCGACCTTGAAGTGAACGTGCTCCGGCGGTATCGCGACGAGTTCATTCCCGGCGCCATCCGTCTTGCGAACGACCTTGCCGACCGCTTCGGCCGCCCGGAGTTCGTCTGGACGACCGGGGCTTGGCTGATCACGCACGCGCTGCGTGACGGCACTGCGGCGCAGCGCGCCGAACTCGACCGAGCCATCCGTGACGGGCTCGTGTCGTGGCACGCCTATCCGGTCACGACCCAGACCGAGCTGATGTCGCGCAGCCTGCTCGACCACTGTATGACCTATTCCGCCCGGCTCGACGCCGAGTACGGCCGCGTCACGACGTCCGCGAAGATGACGGATGTCCCGGGCCACACGATCGGCTTGGTGCCGGCGCTCGTGGCCGCCGGCGTGAACTACCTGCACATCGGCGTGAACGGGGCCTCGCCGGTGCCGGATGTGCCGGAGCACGCGGTCTGGCGGGCACCCGACGGCAGCGAGGTCGTGCTCTCGTACGACCCCGAGTACGGCTCAGACCCCGAGCTCGCGACGGTGCGGCCGGTACCCGGCTCCACCGAAGGGCTGTTCTTCTCGTTCACCAACGACAACCACGGGCCGCCGCGCGAAGATGAGGTGCTGACGCTGCTCGCGCGCCTGCGCGAGCGGTACCCCGAGGCCGAGGTCGTGGCATCCGACCTGAACGGATTCGGCCAGGCCGCCTGGGCGGCACGCGCCAACCTGCCGGTCATCACGCAGGAGATCGGCGACTCGTGGATCTACGGTATGGCGGCCGACCCGATCACGACGGGCGCGCTGAAGCGCCTCGGCCGGCTCCGCGAGGGATGGCTCGCCGACGGCAGACTGAAGCTCGGCAGCGCGCCCGAGCGCGCCCTCGCCGAGCAGCTGATGCTCGTCGCCGAGCACACCTGCGGGTACGACCACAAGCACTACATGCCCGACTACGTGTCGTACGACAAGCAGGTGTTCCGCCAGCAGCGCGAGCGCGATGTGATCGTGCTCGACGAGACGATCCCGCTGACACTCGGCTACACACGGTGGATGAGTCCCGTTCTCGATGAGCCCTACCGGTACTCTGGCGCGATCGCCGCGTTCGACGAGAAGCGCGCCAACGCGCTCGACTCGGTGCGGGCGCTGCCCGAGCCGCTGCGCGCGGTGGCCGCGTCCGAGCTCGACCAGTCGGTGCCCGCCGCCCCTGCCGGCGCCGTGGCAGCGGATGGCACGGTCGGCGCCGGCCGGGTGCGAGCCCAGCTCGGAGGCGACGGGTCGCTCGTCAGCCTCGTGCTCGACGGGCGGGAGGTGCTCGCCGACACGGGTGCCGCGGAGGGGGCATCACGCACGTTGGGTGCCTACGAGTACTGGACGTACGGCGCTGCCGACGTGCAGCGCTGGCTGGACGACTACGTGCGTGACCCGTATCGCAACGGCATCTGGGCGTTCCCCGATATGGGCAAGCCCGGATTGGACTTGCTCCGGCCGGTGCCGACGACGCGCCGGTTCCTGCCGAGCGTCGTCGACACGGTCACGTGGCAGGGCTCGGGGGCGCTGCACGTCCGCAGCCGACTGCGGCTGGCCGACGAGGCATCCGAGCACGCGGGCGCCCCGCGCCAGATCACCCTGGAGCACGCGATCACCCCGCTAGACGAGCCGCGCGCGGTGACCGTGCGCACGACGCTCTGGATCGGCGACAAGGACGCGTTCTATGCCCCGGAGTCGTCGTGGCTCCGGTTCGATCCCGCCGCCCGCACGCCGAGCCGGTGGCGGCTGCAGAAGGCGGGCGTGCCGGTCGACCCCGCCGATGTCGTCTGGAACGGCGGGCGCACCTGGCACGCCATCGAGCTCGCCCGGTACGCCGACGCGTCGGACGAGATCACGATCGAACCGATGGATGCCCCGGTGGTGAGCCTCGGGCGCCCACGCATGTACGAGTTCGACAACGACCCGGGCGACACCGCCACCGGGTTCGCGTTCACGCTGCACAACAACGCGTGGGGCACGAACTTCCGCCCGTGGTTCGAGGACGATGCCCGGTTCGAGTTCGTGACGGTGCTGCGTCGATCCTGACGACCGCGGTTCGGCCGGTACGCTGCTCGTGTGCCCAGCAGAAACGTCACGATCAACGATGTCGCCGCTGCGGCCGGGGTGTCGCGGCAGACGGTGACGCGCGCCATGAACGAGATGGCCGACATCGCGCCGGAGACGCGGAAGCGGGTGCTCAACGCGGCCGAACAGCTCGGCTACCGGCCGAGCCGGTTCGCGAGCAACCTCGCGCGGCAGAAGCACCGCTCGATCGGCATCGTGGTCGAGTCGCTGCGCAATCCGTACTACACGGACCTGGCGGCCGACATCATGGATGTCGCGACCGAGCGAGGCTGGCAGTCCACGATCGCGACGACGATCGGGCAGGACGTGGACGAGGTCGTGCGTGGGCTCGCGATGCACGTCGACGCGATCGTCGGCTACCTGCCGGTGCCGGACGAGCTGCTGCAGGCCGCGGCGCCCGGGCTGCCGATCGTGCGGATCGATGCCGACCCGTCGACCAGGTACATGCACGCGATCGACCTCGACTTCGCCGAGGGCTTGCGGAAGTTGATCGGCGAAGCGCGGGTGCGCGGCTCGAGGCGGTTCGCCATGATCGACAGTGTTGCGCCCGGGACGGCCCGGAGCTCGCCGCGTCGTGGCCTGCTGAACGAGATCGTCGACCTGGAGCACGTCGAGAACAGCGGGTTGACGATCGAGGATGGCGCGCGGGCGCTGATCCGGCTCCGGGAGGCGGCGCCCGAGGCCGACACGGTGATCGCGTTCAACGACCTGATCGGGATCGGTGCGATCGTCGGGGCGCACCGGATCGGGTTGGCGGTCCCCGGCGACATCCGGATCATCGGCATCGACGGGCTGTCGCTCGGCGAGATCATGGATCCGCCGCTGTCGACGCTCGCGATCGACCGCCCGGCGATCGCGCGGGCGGTCGCCGAACTGATCGCTGCCGACTTCGGCGGCACCGGTGGTGGCGTTCGGCGGGTGTCGATCGTGCCGCGGCCGGTGTGGCGGACTTCTGCCTGATCACCGCCCTGCCCCGTCATCGACACTGACCGCGGGATCGGGTCCGGGATACGTTTCCGTGAACGTTCACGGCCCGCGAGCGGCCACCAGGGAACGATGTCGATCATCCAGCCCATTGAGGCCTCCGTGCGGGAGCTCTGGTCGAGCCTCAATACCTCGAGGCGGTCGAACCGGCCGAGGGCACTGCGCCTGCCGAAAATTACGTCCATGCACGTCAAGCAGGCCTTGCCTCGCATCCGCGATCGACTGCGATTCATCCACCATAATGATCAACACTGGAATAACCCCAGCTCACCGTGTGCGGACGAATTTTCGGCACTTACAGGCTGGCCGGGAGTTGGAGGTCGCCAGGTTTGCCCGTCACCTACCTCAACGGATCGCTCCTGGCGGAGCGCAAGACCATGTGGGCCACCAGGCTCACCCCCGAGTCCGCGGCCGGGACCGGCTCGTACCTCGTGGTCGTGGTGGAGGACGCGATCCTGCACGGGGTCGCCTACCGCTCCTGCAGCCTGACGGCCGGATCCTGCCGGACAACCCTGCACGTGCTCCCCGCCCGCAAACGGTCGGGCATCGGCCGTCAGCTCATGCGGCACGCCTTCACCTGGGCGGCCACGCATCACCCAGGCAAGGCCGTCTACCTGGAGGTGCTGCGCGACAACGCGCCGGCCGTCGCGTTCTACGAGCGAAACGGCGGCCGGCTCACCCGGGAGTTCATGGAACGCTTTCCCGCGGGCTTTGAGTTGCCCGTCGTCGAGTACGCCTGGGCCCCAGACGCCATCCGAGTGGAGCCTGGCGGCGGCTGAACGCGGGCGACCGGGGCGGGCGGCGTCCTCCACCGGCCCACCCCGGCCTCCAAACACGAGCGAGAGACGGTCAGGTGGGCTACGCGGGTACGACGTGGAAGAAGTGGGTCGGCAGGTGGACCGCGACGCCTTCGTAGATCTCCGCGCAGACCGCCACGCCAGGGGCGGCGAAGGTGCCCGCCGGGGGCTCTGCCACCTTGATGACCGAGCGCCCCGCGTCCAGGAGCTGGGCGGCGACCGCGAAGTCGCCGACCAGGGCGCAACCCGGCTCGACCATGCGGGTCCGGCTGATCACGGTGCCGTTGCGGGCCAGATCTTCCAGCAGGCTGCCCGCGCCGACCATGTGGGTGTAGTAGTCGCGGGGGTTGACCACCATGGCGTGCGCCGTGGCGCCCGTCTGCTCGATCTCGTCGCAGGCCGCGAGCACGCCGTCGACGTAGGTGTGCCGGTAGGGCAGCTTGGCCACCTCGGGGTGGCTGAGCACGCCCTTCTCGCCGATGGTCAGCGCCTGGTTCTCGGCGGTCGCGAGCCGTACCAGCAGGCGGTAGTCGAGGAAGCGGGCCAGGCCCTCCTCGTCGTCGGCCAGCTCGTCGGGAATCTGCACCCAGCCCCTGATCGGAGCGACGCCGAACTCGGCCATACCGAACTTGAAGGCGGCCTCGCGGCGCAGCCCGGACTCGTGGACCTGAGCCGCCTCGTCGGGGGTGGAACGCGACTCGCACCAGATCCTCACGGTGTCCGTGTCGATCAGGCGCTTCTTGAACAGGTTGCGCACCGTCACCCGAGGCCGGTCCTGGGTGGGCTTGAAGGCGTCGGTGATGGTGAAGTCGAACTGCACCTCCGCGCTGTCCCGCTCCTTGAGGTAGGCGCGGGCGAAGAGCTCTCCGGGCGAGAGCTCGGGCTCGGTGTGCTGTGCCGTGTCCGTCATGGCGGTCCCTTCAGACAAGAGCGTGCTCGACCAGGCGGTCGTAGTAGGGGCGGTGGTGGTCGTAGTAGGAGCGCAGCCGCTCGTCGTTGTCGACGGTGGCCGTGTACTCCTTGGCCGGTGCGCTGAATCCCGAGCTGCTGATCGCGTCCAGGTGCCAGCGCCGGGTCCTGTGCCATTCGGTGCGGTCCTCGGGCACCCACTCCAGCGCGTCCGGCAGGTACGGCAGGCCGACGGCCTCGCAGTAGGCGGCGACCGTCTCGGCAGGCCGGGCCAGCAGGCTCTCGGCCCGGATGACGACGGGACGGTCTCCGGTCGCCTGCCAGGCCAGCTCGAACAGGTCGGACTGGTGCTCGTAGCCGATCTCGTGGCAGGCGACCTCGGGCTTGATCAGGTAGTGCGAGGCGATGGCCTTGGCCGGGTCGCGGACGATGAAGGTGTGCCGGAACCCGGCGATCTCCTCGGGGTGGTCGAACAGGTACTGGTGGCGGTATTCGAGGGTGTCCTTGAAGAACACCGGGCGGTCCGCCCCCAGCTTGGCGAGGTGCGCGAGGACCCCTGACGGGCTGTGCAGCGTGACGGCGTCGCCGTCGAGCCCCGGGATCTGCACCTCGTTCCAGTCGGTGAGCGTGACCAGTGGCTCGTGGACCACGGTGACGTCACCGCGTTCGATCATCATCCGCAGGAAGGCGGTGGAGACCGCCCGCGGATGCGCCCACATCGCGATCACGGTCACATCGACCACCAGGTCGGCTCACGGTCCCAGCGGTGCGCCCGCAGTTCCTGGAGCAGCTGGGGGTCGAGCGGCGTCCCGTCCGAGACCGCCACGTTGGCCCGCACGTGCTCCGGCCTCCGCATGCCGGGGATGACGGTGCTGACCGCCGGGTGGTGCAGGATGAACCGCAGCGCCAGCTCGGGCATGGTCATGCCGTCGGGGACCACCTTGGCCAGCCGCTCCGCCCTGTCCACGGTCGGGCCGAGGTTCTCCGGCCCGAAGTAGGTGGCCCGCCAGTCCCCCTCGGGGAAGACGGTGTCGGCGGTGAGCTTGCCGGTGAGGCCGCCCTCGTCGAAGGGCACCCTGGCGATGATGGCGATGTCGTCGCGCAGGGCCCGTTCGAACAGCTCGTCCTCGGGCGCCTGGTCGAAGATGTTGTAGATGACCTGGATGACGTCCACGAGCCCGGTGTCGATGGCGCTCAGGCAGTTGGCCGGCTCCCAGCGGTTGACGCTCAGGCCGAACGCCTCGATCAGGCCCTCGTCCTTCAGCTCCGCGACCACCTGCTGCCACCGCTCGTCAGCGGTCCACCTGTCCTCCCAAACGTGGAACTGCAGCAGGTCGATACGGTCGACGCCGAGGTTCTCCAGGCTGAGCTGGACGTACTCCCTGACGTGGTCGGCGGGGAAGACGTCGTCGAGGGTGTCGGTCGGGCGGGGCGGCCACTCCCTGTTCTTGGGCGGGACCTTGGTGGCGATCTTCAGCCCGGCGCCCGGGTGGTCCTTGAGCAGGCGGCCGAGCAGTTGCTCGCTGACGCCTCTGCCGTACACCCAGGCCGTGTCGAAGAAGGTGCAGCCCAGCTCGACCGCCAGGTCCAGGCATCGGGGCGCGACGTCGTAGTCCCATCCGGTGAACCCGCCGGGACCACCGCCGATGCCCCACATTCCATAGCCGATCTCACTGACCTGCCAGCCAAGGCGGCCCATCTTCCGGTATTGCATGTCAATTTCCCTTCAGCGAAGTCTTCAGTGAAGTGAGGTAGGCATCGATCGCGGCGTCGAGCGGTCCCTCGTCGAGAGCGGAATCGCGGACGAACAGGGCAGGGTTGTCGACCAGCAGGTCCGCCAGGTCGGTGCCCGTCAGCATCGCGCGCAACGTGTGGAGCTCGGGGTCGCCTTCCAGGGCCGCCATGAACTCGGCGGCGGGCACCTCCCGCACCGGCAGCAGGCCGGCGAGGTCCACGCTTTCCTGGCGGAACACGTGGAAGGTGCCGGTCGGTCCGGTCAGGCCTGCCACCAGCCGGGCGGCCACCTCGTCCACCGGCGAGTAGTCAGTGAGCATCGGCACGTCCGGGCGGGTGCCCAGCCGTTGGAAGGCCGTGAGCAGCAGGTGGGTGAGGGCACGCGGGTTGGGCACGCCGTTGTCGGCGGCCGGCATCACCTCGCCGAGCCGGTAGACGGTGATGGCCGCGCCCTGGTCCCTGGCCTCCCAGAGCATGCGTTCGGCCACCCACTTGGAGCGGCTGTAGCCGCTGCGCGGGGGGATGGCCTCGCTCGGGTCGAAGTCCTCGGGGAGGGGCAGGCCGACGGCCGCCGCGTGCCGGTCGAGTACACCCAGGGTGGAGACGTGGTGCAGCGGCTTGGCCGTGCCGTGGGCGGCGAAGCGTAGCACCTCATGCGTCCCCAGCACGTTGGCAGGGCGGTGGGCGCGGTAGTCGAACAGGAAGTTCACCAGGGCGCCGATGTGCATCACCGCGTCGCACCTGGCCGCCAGTGCCTCCCACTCCTGGATGTCCAGGCCGAACCAGGGCTTGGACAGGTCACCGGCCATCGCGTCCAGCCGCTCGTCGATCCCGGGATCCCATAACCGCTGGCCACCGAGCGCGTCTATCACCCGGTGCCGAGCATGCTCGTGGTCCGCGGCCCTGGTCAGGCAGATCACCCGCAGGTCGGTGGCCGACAGCAGCTGGTGGACGACCCGGGCGCCGACGAATCCGGTGGCGCCGGTGACCAGGACGGCGCGCAGGGGCCCGGGGGTGGCGGCGTTGATCTCGATGTCCGCGGGCAGCCGGGAGTCGCGGTCCATCAGCTCGGCCTCGTCGAGCTCGTCGAGCTCCGCGGACCCGGCCTGCTCCGCCATGTCGCGCACCCGTCTGGCGAGCGCGGCCGGGGTTCTGAGCTCGTAGAGGTCCTGCACACCCACCCGCACGTCCACGACCCCGCGCAGCCCGAGCACCGCGGTCAGCGCGGTCAGCGAATCGCCTCCGCTGGCCAGGAAGTCGTCATGGACGCCGAAGTCGGCCAGGCCGAGCACGCTCCGCAGGACTTCGGCGATCCGTTCGTCGACGGCCCCGCCCGCCGTCGGCAGCGTGCCGCTGTCGAGCTGCTCTTCCACCAGCGTCTGGATCGCGCGGAGGTCGACCTTGCCGTTGTCGTTGAGCGGCAGGTCCGGCAGTACAACACAGTGGTGCGGCATGCTGGTCCGCGGCAGCTGGGTGGCCAGGTGCTCGCGAAGCGCCGCCGGGGTCACCTCGGCGCTGGCCGCGGCGGCCAGGACGAGCCGGGTGCGGGTGCCCTGCCGTACGGCGACGGCCTTGGCCTGCCTGACTCCCGGATAGCCGGCCGCGGCCGCCTCGACCTCGCCCAGCTCGATGCGCACCCCGTCGACCTTGACCTGCCTGTCGGCCCTGCCGGAGAAGCGCAGCAGGTCCGCCTCGTCGTACCAGCCCAGGTCGCCCGTCAGATACAGCTTGTCGCCGGGGATCTCGGCGAACGGGTTGTCGACGAACACCGTGTCGGTCCGCTCGCGATCCCCCAGGTAGCCGATGCCCAGGCAGGCACCGCCGATGACGATCTCACCGATCTCGCCGGGTGGCAGCAGGCCCAGTTCCTTGTCGACCACGATCGCGTAGCAGTTGTCGATGGGCCGCCCGAGCGGGATATGGTCGCCGTCGGCGAAGTCGATGGGGTGGAAGACCATGCCGATCGAGGCCTCCGACGGGCCGTACCCGTTGGAGACCCGCAGACCGGGGATGAGGGTCCTGAGCCGGTGTACGGCATGCGGGCCGACTTCCTCACCGCCCACGACCAGGTGCCGCAGCGAGGTGACCTTGGCTACGGCCTCGGGCTCGCTGTCCAGCAGGGCCACCATCATGGCGAGCGTGGCGGGCACGAAGTCGGTGATGGTCACCCGGTGCTCGGCGATGGTGGCGACTGTGCGCTCCAGGTCCAGGAACTCGCCCTGTTCGGGGACGACGGCGTGTCCGCCGGTGGTCAGCGGCCACAGCAGCTGCCAGATGGCCGAGTCGAAGGTGTGCCTGCTGTTCTGCAGCACCACCTCTTCCCCGTCGGCGTGGAAGTAGCGCGACATGAACCTGAACCGGTTGGTCAGACCGCGGTGGATGTTGAGCGCGCACTTGGGGGTCCCGGTCGTGCCGGAGGTGAAGACCCCGTAGGCCACCTCGTCCGGTCCGGGCTCGATCGCCACGCGGTGGGGCGAGGGCATCACGCGGTCCGCCGCGACGGGATGGTGGCCGTCGCCGAGGACCAGCCGGGGGGAGATCACGGCCAGCGCGGCCCGCGTCCGCTCGGCGGGCCAGGCCGGGTCGCAGGGCACGAAGGCGGCGCCGAGCTTGAGCAGCGCCAGCATGGACAGCGGCAGTTCCAGGCTGTTGACCAGCAGCAGCGGGATGACGTCGCCGCGCCGGACACCGGCCTCGGCGAGCTCCGCGGCCAGACCGTTGGCCAGGTCGTCCAGCTCGCGGTAGCTGAGTGTGGTCGCTCGATAGGACAGGGCCGGACGGTCGGGAGTGCGATCAACCTGCTCCTCGAAGAGCCTCGTCACGGGGCGGTAGCGGCCGTGGTCGACCTGGTTGCCCGCCAGGCCGTTGAGCACCCGGGTGCGGGTGATTTTGTCCAGATTTGGAAGGGTCCACATGATTTCCGACATGCTTGTCCGATCTCTTGGCCCCATGGGGTTAGTGGGGCGACTTCGGCACCGGCTTTACCGGTGCCCGCTGGATCAGGAGGTCCTGACGGGTGATGCGGGGACGAGCGCCGGAGCGCAGGCCGCGAGTTCCCGCGGCGGCGCGCCGGTGACCAGCGCGGACAGCAGCTGTCCGGCCGCCGGGGCGACCTGGATGCCGTATCCGCTGAGAGCGGCGAGCCAGAAGAAACCCGGGTCGTCGGGCGCCTCGCCGATTATGGGCACGTCATGGGCGACCGAGCTGCGCAGCCCGGCCCAGCGATGGGTGATACGTGTCACCTTGATGGTGGTTGCTTCCTCGAATCTGGCGATGGCGAGCGCGACGTCCAGGTCGTCGGGGCGGGGGTCGCCCGGGGGCATCGGCGTGGCGTCTGCGGGTGAGAGCAGCAGCCCGCCCGACTCCGGCTTGGCGTAGAAGGTCCCGGCCACGTCGGTGACCATCGGCCACGACGCCACCGCCGCCGCGTCGTGGCCGGCCGGCGCGGGAACCAGCGCTGCCGTACGGCGCAGCGACCGGAGACCGATCGGGGCGATCCCGGCCAGGTCCGCGACCTCGTCGGCCCACGCCCCGGCGGCGTTCACCACGTAGGGAGTGGTGAAGTCGTCGGCGGCCGTCTCGACACGCCAGCCACCGGGAACCCGCTCGATCGCCCGCACCTGCGCACCGGTCACGACCCGGCCGCCGCGCCGCCGGATCCCGGCCAGGAATCCCTGGTGGGCCGCCGCCACGTCCAGGTCGCAGGCCCGCGGCCTGAGCAGCGCCCGGTCGTGGTATCCCGGCCGCAGCACTGGGCACATCGCCTGCGACTCGGCCGTGCTCACCTCGACGGCGCCCTCGGCCACCGCCTGGTCGAACTCCTCGTCCGCCCCGGGTGGCACCAGCACGAGCGCGCCACGCGGGCTCAGCAGGGGGGCGTCCCCGAATCCCGGGGGCGGGGTCTCGTAGAAGTCCCGGCTGGCCGCGGTCAGCGCGCGTACCTCGGGGCCTCCGTAGTACTCGGAGAACCAGGCGGCGGAGCGTCCCGTCGCGTGGATCCCGGGGATCGGCTCGCCTTCGAGCACGGTGACCCGGCCGTGCTGGGCGAGGAAGTAGCCGGCGGACGCTCCGGCGATGCCACCCCCGATGACGACGAACTCGTTCATGATCTCCCACGCGGTAAGGTCAGCGCCGCGACGAGCAGCGCGAGCAGCACGATTCCCGCCGCGACGGCGAACCCGCGCCCCGCGCCCACGGCTAGCGCGTGGTCGGCGAGCGAGCGGCTGGCCGGTTTGGGACCTGTGATCGCGGACGCCGCCGCCCAGGCCACGGTTCCCAGGACCGCCAGGCCGGTGGCGCCGCCGACCTGCCTGGCCGCACTGAAGACCCCCGAGGCGGTGCCCGAGTCCTCGGCCGGCACCCGCGACATGGCCGACAGGGTGAGCGGCACCCCCGTGAGCCCGAGCCCCGCGTAGGTGAGGACCGTGGGGACGAGCATCCCGGTGAGGTAGCCGCTGGAGTCACCGATCTGCGACAGCCAGGCCATGCCGGCCGCCGCGCTCAGCAGGCCGCCGATCACCAGGTTGCGCACCCCCGTCTTGGCGACCAGCCGTGAGCTGAGCCGCGCGCCGTACACCAGCAGGCCGGTCAGCGGCACGTAGACCACCGCGGTCTGCAGCGGGGTGTAGCCCCAGACCTGCTGCAGGAAGAGCGTGAGGAAGAAGAAGATGCCGAACATGGCGGTGCTGCTGAGGATCTGCACGATGTAGGTGCCGGCCCTGACCCGGTCGATGAAGATCCTTAAGGGGACCAGCGCGTGCGGGTTGCGCCGCTCGCTTGCCACGAAGGCGGCGATCAGCAGCACCGCCGCCCCCAGCGTGACCAGCACGTCGGTGTCGGCCCAGTGGGTGGTGCCTGTCTGGTCGGTGGCCGCGTTGATCAGGCCGTACACCAGCAGGGTGACCCCGGCGGTGCCGGTGAGGGCGCCCGCCAGGTCGAACCGGCCGCGCACGCGCTCGGTCTCGGTCAGCACCCGCATCGCGGCGATGACGATGAACACCCCGAAGGGGACGTTCACGAACATCACCCAGCGCCACGACAGGTACGTGGTGATCACGCCGCCCGCGAGCAGCCCCACCCCGCCACCGGCCGTGGCCACCGCCGAGTAGATCCCGACCGCGCGATCCCGCTCGGGCCCTTCAGGGAACGTGGTCGCGATCAGCGACAGCGCCGCGGGCGAGGCCGCCGCGGCCCCCACTCCCTGTACGGCACGGCAGACCAGCAGCCACCAAGGCGTGGTCGCCAGCCCGCCGAGCAGGGACGCGACGGTGAACAGGGCGAGACCGGCGACGAACATCCGCCTGCGGCCCAGGATGTCACCGGCGCGCCCGCCCAGCAGCAGGAGTCCGCCGAAGGCGAGCGAGTAGCCGGTGACCACCCACTCCAGGCCTGAGCCTGAGAACCCGAGGGACCCCTTGATGCTGGGCAGGGCCACGTTCACGACGGTCGCGTCCAGCAGGAACATGAGCTGGGCGATCGATATGGTCCACAGGGCGAGGGTGCGTGAGCGCCGTCCCTCCGCGAGGTCCTGGGTCATTATCGGGGCGAGGCAGCGATCTCGAGCCGCTCGCGCAGCGGCTGCCGCAGGACCTTGCCCAGTGAGTTCTTGGGCAGTTGCCAGACGAACTGGAGGCGGTCGGGCCACAGCACCTTGGCCATCTTCTCGGCGGCCAGGTGCTCGCGTAGGTCCTCCAGGCTGGGCGGCGGGCCGTCGGACACCACCACGGCGCAGACCAGGTCGGCACCGGGCACGGCGGGGTCCGGATAGCCGACCAGGACGACCTCGGAGACCGCCAGGTGGCGCAGCAGGACCGCCTCGACCTCCAGCGTGGAGACCTTCTGGCCGCTGGCCCTGGTGATGAGGTCGACCCTGCGCCCGGTGATCCGGATGCCGCCGCGGCCGTCCTCCCTGGCCAGGTCGCCCGTGTCGAACCAGCCCTCGGCGTCCAGGCAGTTCTCGTACAGCTCGCGCTGGCCCAGGTAGCCCAGGCACTGGGAGGCGCCGCGGACCAGGAGCTTGCCCGCCCCTTCCTCGGCCTCGGCGTCGGGGACGACCTTGATCTCCATCCACGGCATGGAACGCCCGTCGCTGTGCGCGGCCCAGCCCTCGGGGTCGTCCGGCCTGGTGACGGTGACGCCGCCGTTCTCGGTCATGCCCCACAGGGCGTGCAGCGGGATGTCGAACACCTCGCGGACGTCGCTGATCAGCTGCGGCTGGATCGGCGCCGAGCCCGACACGATCCGGTTGAGGCTGGCGGCGTCCCGCGGGTTCTTGCGCTGGCCGGCCAGGAGTTTCACCAGGTAGCCAGGCGCGCAGTAGGCCCAGCTGATCCGGTGGGCGGCGATCAGGTCGAGCAGCAGCTCCATGTCGGTGTTGGTGTCCTGCATCACGCAGGTGCCGCCCAGGTGCAGCGGCATGTAGACCGCGTAGCTCATCCCCGCCATGTGGGTCAGGTAGTTGGGGATCGAGATGACGTCGTCCTCGGTCAGCCCGTACGGCTCGGACACCGCCCTGACCGCCGCGTAGACGGTGTTCTGGCTGTGCACGACGGCCTTCATCGTGCCCGTGGTGCCCGAGGTGTACAGCAGCAGCGCCGGGTCGTCGGGGCCGAGCGGCACCACGTCGCCGGGGTCGCCGGGGTCGCGGTCGGTGCGGACGAAGAACTCTTCGAAGTCGATGGCGCCGGTGGCCGCGGCGTCGCCCACCACGACTCGGTGCTCAAGGGTCTCCGGTGCGGCCTCCACCAGGCGGCCCGCGAAGTCGACGCCGTCGAAGGAGTCGATGGTCACGGCGACCTTGGCGGAGCTGGCCCGCAGGACGTGGGCGAGTTCGCGCCCGCCGAGCACCGGGATGACCGGCGAGCTCACCGCACCGATCCGGTTGCAGGCGAGGTAGAGCGGGGTGAGCATCCACAGGTTCGGCAGATAGAGCACGACCACGTCACCGGGCCCGACACCGAGTTCGCGCAGTGCTCCCGCGAAGCGCGCAACGGTGTCCGCCAGCTCGGCGTAGGTCAGGGTCTTGGCCGGTTCCCCACCCTCATAACTGATGATCGCCGGATGGTTCGGACGCCGCTCCGCGGCACCGGCGAGATCATCGAGAAACGTGGACTCCCGCCACCAGCCAGCCGCGCGGTAACGGGCTGCGGTTTGCGGGTCAGGGGTCGCCAAAGTCTCCCAGATGGGCATTTTGCACGCATCTTCCGGTCTAGATCATTCTCGACGACCGAAACCTAGTCCTAAACCCGGCCAAGAAGACATCTCTTGACATTTCCGTTATGTGCAGTCAGTGACTGCCTAAATAACCCGGTTTGACATGTAACGGCCGGGGGTCCACGCTCGTCGATCACACACCTGTCACGGACTGCTCGGGGAAGGGTCATCGTGAAGATCGGCGTGCTCGGCTGGGACTACGGGGAGATGGATCCAGACGCTCCAGCCCTGGTGGAGACCGGCAAGGAGCGAGGGCACGAGATGTCCCTGTTCACGCTGGAAGAGCTCGCCTTCACCCCGGGAACAACGGGTGGCCTGAACGTCACGGTGGGTGATCAGCCGGCCGAATCCTTCGACGCCATCATCTCCAGGGCCAAGCTTTATGGCGAGGACTGGCAGGACCGCGTGGAGCGGTTGACCGTACTGAGTAATGTCCCTGGCCTGCGTATGTTCGACCCCGCTGACGTGTGGGTACGCGGATACAGCAAATTCCTCACCGCGCAGAAACTGGCCGAGGCCGGCCTGCCGACCCCGCCTGTCCGCTCGGCCGACACCGCCGCCGATATCGAAAGAGCATGGGAGGAATGGGGCGACATCATCGTCAAACCATCCTTCGGCTACCGCGGCGTCGACGTCGAGCGCATCACCGATTTCCGCACGCAGACGGACGTGGCCAACGACCTGCTCGCCAGGTACGGCAGGCTCGTGTGCCAGCCGTTCTACCCGACCCAGTACGGCGAATACCGCATCACCGTCGCCGGTGAGGTCGCGCCCATCAACATGCTGAAGTTGCCCGCCGCCGGGTCGTGGCGATGCAAGACCCTGGAGGGGGCGAGCTTCGAGTCCTTCGACGCGCCGCCCGAGCTCATGGAGCTGGCGCTGCGGGCGAGCAGGGTCATGGGGATCACGCTGGCGGGCCTCGACGTCCTGCCGACAGCGGACGGCTACATGATCCTCGAGGTCAACCCGATCCCGGGGTTTCTCAACATCTTCGGCGCCGAGCGGCACAAGCAGACGCTCAACGGCGTCTTCGACTGGGTGGAGAAGCAGGTCTCCCAGTCGTAAACCTGCGTCAACCTGCTTCGGCGGCTGATGGCGCCCGGACGGAACGTGCAGCCGGGCGCTTTCCCGCGTGTCAGCCGAGGCGGGCGATCGACTTGTGTTCCACGTACGCCTCCAAGCCCTCGCGGCCGAGGCCGCTGGCCTTGAAACCGCCGAACGGGGCGTTGAGCTCGCTGTTGTAGTAGTTCACGCCCAGCGTTCCGGTGCGGATGCGGCTCGCGACCTCGACGCCGTGGTCGACGTCGGCGGTCCAGACACTGCCCGCGAGGCCGTAGTCGCTGTCGTTGGCGATGCGGATCGCCTCCTCCTCGTCGTCGAACGGGATCACGCCGATGACCGGGCCGAAGATCTCCTCGCGGGCGATGCGCATGGAGTTGTCCATCCCGACGAAGACCGTCGGCTCTACGTACCTGTAGGACTCTGCTGGTTAACTCGGATGGGTGGCTCCGGTTCATGATCTGATGGTGCCTGTCCTGATCATGAACGGTGTGGCAGCAGTCGTC
>NZ_JBITHD010000025.1:0-139435 GCF_044457685.1 Nonomuraea sp. NPDC050536 | reverse complement strand
GGCGGGCGGGTGGCCCCCCCGGGGGTGGGGTGGGTGGTGGCCTTCGGGTTGTCGGGGGGCACCGCGCGGAGGGGGGGCCCCCCAGGCTCGGGGCCCACCACCAGGTCCGGATCGGCTAGGGACGCGGCAGCCGCGGCACCGCCTCGAGCAGGGTGCGCGTGTAGTCATGCGTGGGCGTGCCCACGACCTGCTCGGTGGGGCCGAGCTCGACCACCCTGCCCTCGTGCATGACCGCCACCACGTCCGAGACGTAGCGCACGACGGCCAGGTTGTGCGAGATGAACAGCATGGACAGGCCCAGGTCCGCGCGCAGGCGGCGGATCAGGTTGAGCACCGAGCCCTGCACCGACACGTCCAGCGCGCTGGTGATCTCGTCTGCCACCAGCAGGTCGGGGCGGGCGCCCAGGGCCCGGGCGATGGCCACCCGCTGCCGCTGCCCGCCCGACAGCTCCCGCGGATACCGCCCGGCGACGTCGGCCGGCAGGGACACCAGCCCCAGGAGCCTGGCGACCTCCTCCCGCACCCCGGCACGCCGCCCGCCGGCGAACTTGACGCCCTCGGCCACGGAGTCGCCCACCGACATCCGGGGGTCGAGGGAGGCGTACGGGTCCTGGAAGACCATCTGGATGCGGTCGGCGCCGGTGATGGCGCCCTGGTGCGGGATCAGGCCGCTGACCGCGCGGGCCACCGACGACTTGCCCGAGCCCGACTCGCCGACCAGGCCGACGATGCCGCCCGGCGGGATCTCCAGTGTGACGTCGTCGACCGCGGTGAAGGCGCCGTAGCGGACGGTCAGGTGGGAAATGAGCATTCAGACCTCCCAGCAGGCGACCTGGTGCGCCGGGCCGTGGACGATGAGGGGCGGGCGTTCGGCCGAGCAGCGGGCGGCTGCCAGCTCGCACCGGTCCGCGAACGCGCACCCGGTGCCGACCTGCGAGGGAGCCGGCTGCCTGCCCGGGATGCTGGCCAACGGCCTGCTCCTGTCAGTGTCCATGTCGGGCAGCGAGTCGATGAGCGCCCGCGTGTAGGGGTGCGCGGCGCCGGTGGCCAGCCGGGCCACGGGCAGTTCCTCGACGACGCGGCCCGCGTACATGACCACGACCCGGTCGCACAGCTCGCCGACGACCGCGATGTCGTGCGAGATGAACAGCGCGGCCGCGCCGGTCTCTTCGACGACCTCGCGCAGCAGGCGCAGGATCTGCCGCTGCACGGTCACGTCGAGCGCGGTGGTCGGCTCGTCGGCGATGATCAGCTTGGGCTCCCCCATCAGGCCCATCGCGATCACCGCTCGCTGCCGCATGCCGCCCGACAGCTCGTGCGGGTGCTTCCTGGCCTGTTTGTCAGGCTCGGGCAGGTGCACGTGCCCGAGCCGGTCGACGGCTCGCGCGTGCGCCTCGGCACGACCGGCCCCCAGGTGGACGGTGGCCACCTCGGCCAGCTGCCCGCCCACCTTGAGCGCCGGGTTGAGCGAGGCCATCGGGTCCTGGAACACCATGGCCAGCGTGGTCCCGAGCTCCTTGCCCGACATCTCGGCGACGTCCTTGCCGTCGAGGCGGAGCCTGGCGTGGGTGACCGATCCGGGATGCGGCACGAGCCCGCCGATGGCGGCCGCGGTGAGGCTCTTGCCGCTGCCCGACTCGCCGACGATCCCGACGATCTCGCTGGGCGCGACGCTCAGCGACAGCCCGCGCACCGGCGTCGCCCCGCCGGGGAAGGACACGGTCAGCTCCCGCACCTCCAGCACCGCGCCGGGATCGGGCTCGCCGGCGGCCTCCTCCCCCACGGCCTCCGGCTTCTCCGCCCGTACGGCGGGCCGCCCCGCCGCCTTGGCCAGCGCGTCGCCGAGCAGGTTGAACCCGATCCCGGCCAGCGCCACGGCCAGCGCGGGCCCGAGCGCCACCTCCGGCGTCACGTAGATCCGGGCGAACCCGTCGAACAGCAGCCGCCCCCAGTCGAAGTCCGGCGGCTGCACGCCCAGCCCGAGGAACGACATGCCGGCCAGCCCGAGCAGCGCGAACCCCAGGGACTGGGTGAGGTTGAGGATCAGTGGCTCGGCGATGTTCGGCAGCACGTGCCTGGTCAGCGTCCGCCAGCGCGGCACGCCCAGCATGCGGGCGGCCGCGACGTAGTCGGCCCCCGCGACGGAGGCGGCCAGCGTCTGGGTGAGCCGGGCGAACGCGGGCGCGGTGGCCACCCCGATGCCGAGCACGGCCCCCTTGGCGCCCAGCCCCGTCACCACGGCGGTGAACATGGCCAGCAGCAGCCCAGGGAAGGCGACCAGCGCGTTGACCGTCCCGGTCACGAACCTTGCGCCGCGGCGGGGCAGCACCGACGGCAGCGCGCCGAGCACGATCCCCACGCTCGCGCCGATGAGGGAGGCGATCAGCGCGAGCGTGAGCGAGAAGCGCCCGGCGACCATGACCCGGGCCAGCAGGTCGCGGCCCAGGTTGTCGGTGCCGAGCGGGTGGGCGGACGAGGCGCCCTGCAGGATGGCCGCGGCGTCGATCCGCTCGGCCGCCTCGCTCCAGATGGGCGGCCCGATGATCGCCAGCACGATCATCAGCGCCACGAGCACGGCGCCCGCGACGCCCGAGGGGGTGCGCGGGAGCCGCAGGCGTGCCCGGCGCGGCTGGACGTGCGGCTGTGCCGTACTCGTCAGGTCCGCCGCCGTCTGAGCGCTGGACATCAGGACTCCTTGATCTTGGAGGTCGGGTCGAGCACGCCAAGGAGCAGGTCGACGGCGAAGTTCACGACCAGCACGATGCCGCCGTAGACCAGGATCACGGCCTGGGCCACGGGGTAGTCCTTCTGCGTGATCGCCTCGGTGATCTTCAGACCGAGTCCGGGCCAGGCGAAGACGTACTCCACCAGCACGCTGCCCGCGATCAGGGCCGTGAGCAGCAGCCCGCCCAGCGTGAGCGTGGCGGTGAGGGTGTTGGGCAGCACGTGCCTGAGGTAGAGCCTGCCCGCGGGCAGCCGCTTGGCGCGGGCCAGGCGGATGTAGTCGGAACCCAACTCCTTCAGCGTCTCCACCCTGGCGATGCGGGCGATCATCGCGATCGGCCCGATGGCCAGGGATGCCACGGGCAGCACGAAGGAGTCCAGTCCCGCCTTCCCGGCAGGCGGGAACAGGTGCAGCCCGATGGCGAACACGGTGACCAACGCGATCGAGTACAGGAACTCGGGCAAGGCCACGGCGGTACCGGTGACCGAGTTGAAGGTGATCTCGGTGCCGCGATTGCGGCCGTTCTCGGTGCGGATGGCGGCCCACATGCCCAGCGGCAGGGCCACGAGCAGCGCCACGACGGTGGCCAGGACGGCCAGCATCAGCGTGTTCGGCAACCGGGCCATGATCACTTCACCCACAGGCTCGCTGCTGATGAACGACGTGCCGAGATTGCCGGTGAAGACGTGGCCGACGTAGGTGAAGAACTGCTCGATCAGCGGCCTGTCCAGGCCGAGGGCGGCCGTGCGGGCCTGGACCAGCTCCACCGGGGCGGCGGGCCCCAGTGAGGCCCGCACGGGGTCGCCGGGAATCAGGTGGATCATCGCGAACGAGGCCACGAGCAGCGCGGCCATCGACACGACGAACCTGATCAGGTGCCTCACTCAGCCTCCCTGGGTGAGCCGGATCGAGGCCGGGAAGAGCAGCCCGGCCAACGTGTCGAACGTGGCGCCCTTGCTGGCGGTGAGAACCGTGTTCTCCGCCACCGGGACCAGGTCGACGTTGTCGAACAAGGCCGACTCCGACTCCAGCCAGAGCTTGCACCCGGCCTCGCCCGGCATCCCGATGGCCTTGGACACGAGCTCCTCGTAGCGGGCGTTGGCCAGGTGGGCGAAGTTGCCCCCCTTGGGGGCGGACGGGCCGGACAGGAAGCCGATGAGCTGGGTGGGCAGGGTGACGCCGATGGGCAGCCAGATGACGTCCCAGTCCTGGGTGGCGTTGAGCTCCTCAGCGAGCTTGGTGTCGATGACGCCGTTCAACTTGGTCTCCACGCCGATCTTCTTCCAGGCGTTGGCGATGTACTCGGCCGCGGCCTGGATGCCGGGGCCGCGGGTCGTCACGTACACGTAGCGCATCGACAGCCGCTTGCCGTCCTTGACGCGGATGCCGTCGGGGCCGACCTTCCAGCCCGCGGCGTCGAGTGCGGCGGTCGCCGCGGCGACGTCGTAGCCGGGCACGTGGCCCGTGACGCTGTCCCCTTGGCAGGGGCGCGGGTAGAGCACCAGTCCGCTGGCGGGCTTGCCCGTGCCGCTGGTGGAGATGTTGCCCAGCTCGGTCAGGTTGATGGCCTGGGTGAGCGCCTTGCGCACGGCCGGGTCGTGGGTGGGCCGGTCCTCGCCCTGGTGGTAGAAGAACTGGCCGTTGCCGTTCGCGACGACCTTCTTGCCTATACCGGGAGTGGCCTCCAGCCGCGCCCGGTCGGGACCGTTGACGTCCATGCCATTGATGGAGCCGGCGATCATCAGGTTGGCGGCCGTCTGCTCGTTGGGGACGATCTTCACGACCGTCGTGTCGGGCAGGTCCTTGGCGGTGGCGCCGCCGGGGCCCCAGGTGTAGTCACGGCGGACCTTGAAGGTGTAGTGGTCGCCGGGCACCGCCTCGCTCAGCACCCATGGGCCGCTGCCGGAGGTGGCGTGCGCGAGCAGCGAAGGGTCCTTGACCGCCTTGCCGCACACGATGAACAGCAGCCGGGCGCTCTCCAGGATGAAGCTGAACGGCTTGGACGTCGACAGCGTGACGGTCCCCGCGGCGTCGTCGGCCTTGGCCTTCATGTCGGCCGGCACGAGCACGCCGTTGATGGGGGACTTGGTGGCGGGGTCGGTGATGTGGTTGACGTTCTCGGCCACGTCCGCCGCCGTGAGCGGCGAGCCATCGGAGCACTTGACGTCCTTGCGCATGGTGAAGGTCACCTGGTCGGGCTTGACGTCCCACTTCTCGGCCAGCGCTGGGATGATCTTGCCGTCCGGGGAGCTGCTGACCAGCGTGTCGTAGGCGAAGGACAGCACCGTGTTGGTGACGGAGAGGACTCCCATGGCGGGATCGAGCACCCCGGGATCGGCGGTGATGGCGTAGGTGAACGTACCGCCCGCGACCGGCTTGCCCGGTCCGCTCGCCGCGCCGCCGCCGCCGCAGGCCGTGGCGAACAGGGCCAGTGCGGCGAGCGCTGCTGTTTTTCTCATTCGGGGACTCCAGACGCGCAGTGGGGGGAGATGCCCCACCTTCGCCCGTAGCCGGGGCCGGTTCTTCGTGCCGCTTCACGAAATGCGCGGGCCGCCTCGTCCTAGCGGCCGAAGATCCGCATCTGGAGCATCACGGTGAGGCGGGCGTCGGGGTCCGACAGGTCGAGCCCGCTGATCTCCAGCAGCCGCTTGAGCCGGTACCGGAAGGTGTTGGCGTGCACGTGAACCTTGGCGGCGGCCACGTTGACGTCGCCGAAGGCGTCCAGGTAGGCCCGCAGCGTGGCGACCAGCTCGCTGCCGTGCTCGGCGTCGTGGGCGAGCAGGCGCTCGTAGGGGCCGGTGGGCGACTGCTCCTCGGCCGCGGCCACGTCGGCGACCTGCAGCAGCAGCGACTCGAAGTGGACGGTGGTGTAGCCGGCGACCTGCCCGCGGCTCCCGCGGGCGCGCAGCACGCGCAGCGCCCTGTCCGCGTCGGCGCGCGAGCGCGCCACCTGCGACAGGTTGGCCGCCATGCGGCCCACGCCGATGTTGGCGGCGTGCCGCGGCCCGACGCGCGCCAGGAAACTCTCGGCGACGCGTACGGCACGCCTCTCCTCATCGCCGCCCGCGTGCAGCGGCAGCACGGCGTAGGCCACCGAGCCGACGAGCGCGGCGGCGGCCTTGGGATGGATGGCGCCCACGTGCAGGGCCAGCGCGTCGCAGAAGCGCTGCCTGTCGCTCTCGCCGCGGGCCGGGTCGGCGGCCGAGGCGTCGGTGAGCTGGGCGGCCAGCACGCACAGGCGCTCGGTGGCGATGCCCAGCCTGCCCGCCGCCTCGTGCGCGTCGGCGTCGCCGGCCAGTACGGTCGACAGCAGGTCGGCGCGCAGCCGCCGCTGGGTGTCGGCGCCGGCGCGCTCGCGCAGCAGTTGCAGGGCGACGATCTTGGCGGCGTCGGTCAGTGCGCGCTGCCGCTGCTCGCTGAGGGGCTCGCGGACGGCGGCCCAGATGGAGCCGAGGATCTCGTCGCCGGTACGCACGGCCACCGCGACGCGGTCGAGGCTGCCGTCGGTCATCTCGATGTAGATGGGGTCGCGGCTCTGGTAGAGCTGCTTGAAGAAGCCCTTCTCGTCCAGCATCCGCTGGTACCGCTCGGGCACCTGGCGGCCGAGCACCGTCTCCACGCGACCGGGGTCGGCCTCCTCCTGCCTGCCGGAGAAGGCCAGCACGCGGGAGGAGCGGTCCTCGATGGTGACGGGCGCGTCGAGCAGCGCGCAGACCGCGTTGGCCAGCGCGAACAGGTCGCCCTGCGGCCCCTCCCCTGGTTCGGCCAGGTCGCCCTCGGCCAGCAGCGACCTGAGCAGCGCGGCCACCTGGGACCAGGAGGCGGCGCGGGTGAGCCCGAGCACGGCCACGCCGGTCTCCAGGACCTTGGCGCGGACCTGCTCGTCGACGTCCACCGGGAGCTTGACGACGATCCCGGCCGCCTCGGGCGCCAGGTCGATCAGCGAGCAGATCTCGGGAGCGCCGTGGACCCCCACGGCGAGCAGGATCCCGCCGGGCGGGACGAGCAGCTCGTCGAGGGGGTCGAAGATGTGCACCCCGGTGACCTCGACGTCGAGGACACCGGGGGAGGCCGCCACGTCGAGGACCGTGTTGCCGAGGTCGAGCAGGATCCGTCCCAGGCTGGCTCGTGGACGGTCGTGCATGCGCTCACGATAGTCGACGTAGAGGGACATCAGCCGCGCAGGTGGTCGACAGCGAGCCGGGCCGCCTTGCCGATGGCGGCGTCGGCGGCCGGGATGCGGAAGCCCAGGTCGTCGCCGTGGAGGAACACAGCCACGGCATACCTCGACTTATCCGGATATTCCACGACACCTACCTCGTTGCGGACGCCCCAGAGCGTGCCGGTCTTGCCGGAGACCTTGACCTCGTCGGGGAACCCGGAGGACATCCGGTGCGGCCAGATCTGGTTGCCCATGATCTTCCGTACCTCGGCGCAGGCCTCGGCCGGTCCCGCCTCGTCACGCCAGATGAGGCCGAGCAGCGTGGTCAGCTCGCGCGGGGTGCCCGCGGTCGTCCGGGCGGGGTCCCGGACGGCCAGGGCGCGGATCCGCTCGGGCGTGGCCGTCGCCAGCGCCGCCGCGAGCGCCTCCTCCAGCTCGATCCCGCCCTTCTCCGCCGCCTCGGGGCCGACCAGTTCCTCGGCCACCGACTTGAACAGCTCGGCGCACCCGCCGATCAGGCGGGTCTGCCAGAGTCCCAGCTCGGACAGGGTGCCGTTGACCCGCTCCAGGCCGACCCTGCGCAGCAGCACGTCGGTGGCGGCGTTGTCGGACATCGTCATCATGAAATGGGCCAGGTCGCGCAGTGTGAGCGAGACGTCGTCCGCGCAGCCGGAGGTGCCGATCCCGCCGTCCTTGTCGGCGGCGGTCACGGTCAGCCGTTCGGTGCGCTCCAGCTCGCCCATGGCGGCCTGCCTGGCGTACTCCAGCACGATCGGGATCTTGAACACCGAGGCCAGGACGACGGGCGAGTCCGGGTCGAGCCCGGTCTCAGCCCCGCCGTCGAGGTCGACGGCGTGCACGAAGCCGCGCACGCCCGCCTCGTCGAACACCTCACGCACGCGGCACCGCCCTGCCGTTGTGCAGGTAGGCGGCGCGGCCGTCGCGCAGGATGAACGTGGCCGTCTCGTACAGGCCATCCTCGGCTTCGGCGGCGACGAAGGAATCGCCGCTGAGATGCACGAACCTGGTCGTCTTGTGCTCGGCGCCCATGCTCGCCATGAACTCGCCGGGGATGAGCGTGATGTCCAGCCCGCCGTCGGCGGCGGCCACCTCGTAGGCCAGCTGCGGCCCTTGGTAGCGCCCTTCGTACGGCGCGGCGTCCACGGCCCGCGGCTGCGCGGGCGGCTTCGGCAGCTCGGGCACGGCGGCGCCGGTGACCTCCCTGATGACGGGATGCATCACGTCGACGAGCAAGCCGAGGGCGCCGCCGCCGTTGGCGTTCATCGCCACCACGAAGTCGGCGCCGGGCACGATGACCCAGAACGTGCTCTGCCCCGGGGTGCCGCCGTCATGGCCGTAGGCGCCCCATTCGAGCAGCTCGACGCCGAGCCCCCACTGCGCGGCCAGCAGCCCGTTCACGCCGGGCACGTCGACCTGCGGGGTGAGCATGGCGGCCACGCTCTCCTGCGACAGGACCCTGGTGCCGTCCTCGGCGACGCCGCCGGCGGCCAGCATCCGCCCGAACCTGACCAGCTCGCGCGGGGCCAGGCACATCGTGGACCCGGCCGGCGCGTTGGAGCGAGGCATCTGCCACTTCGGGTAGACGACGTTGTCCGGCCCGATATGCCCGGCCGCGGCGCGGAAGAGCACGGCCTCCTCACCGAACAGCGCGGCCTGGGTGACGCCGAGCGGCTCCATCAGCCGCTCGCGCATGGCCTGCTCCCAGGTGGTGCCGCGCAGCCTGGCCACCAGCGCGCCGAGCACCGCGTAGCCGGCGTTGCAGTAGGAGAACAGGGCACCGGGCTCGTGCACGATCCCGGCGTCCTTCAGGTAGGCGACGAACTTGTCCAGGCAGTCGTCGCCGCGCCCGGTGTCCTCGAACAGGTCGCCGTCGAAGCCGCCGGTGTGCGTCAGCAGGTGCCGCACCGTGATCGCCCCGCGCACGGGGAAGCCGGGCAGGTAGTCGGTGACGAGCTTGTCCAGCTCGACCAAGCCCTCGTCGACCAGCTGCATGACCAGCGCGGCCGTCCAGACCTTGGTGGTCGAGCCGACCTGGAAGACGCTGTCGGGTGTGGCCTCCACGCCGGTGTTCCTGTTGAGCACGCCGGTGGCGGCCTCGTGCAGCTCGCCGCGTGACCACACCGCGATGGCCGCGCCGGGCACGTTGTGCGCCCGCACCGCTTCGTCGAGACGCTTCTGCAGGTCCATCTCAGCTCACCTTCGGGGTTGCGCGCGCGCCCATGTGCACGTAAGGCGTGCCGTCCGCGAGTTCGTAGAAAACGGCCGACAGCCACTGCGGGTCGCCGTCCTCGCGGCCGACGAAGGTGTTCTCGTCGACCGGGATGGTCTTCAGCTCGAGCGGGGGGCTCATCCCCGCCAGCGCGCCCGTGGACTCCATGCGGCACCACAGCGCGCCGTCGCGCACGGACATCGTCACCCTCGCGCCGACCCGCTCGTACACGCCGGCGTGGCGCTCCAGGTCGACCTCGACCGGGGTCTCGGGCGGGCCGAGCACCGGCGGCACCTCGATCCCGTCGAGCTCGGCGAACAGCTCGGTGGCCACCGCGTGGGTGAACGCGCCGCTGCGGCCGCCGTTGGCCGACACCGCCACGACCGTGCCGGTGTCGGGGACGATCCAGAGCATGGCGTGCTGGCCGATGGTGTTGCCGCCGTGGGAGACGATCCGGTGGCCGCTCCACTCGTCCAGGATCCAGCCGATGCCCCAGTGGCTGCCCAGCGTGTAGGGGTTGGGGAGGGCAACCTGGGGCTCCCACATGGCCTGCGGGTCCTTCAGCAGGCCGCCCTCCAGGTGGGCGCGGCCGAAGGCGACGACGTCGGCGGGCCGGGCGCAGATGAGGCCGGCCGGTCCTGCCGAGCGCATGAGTCCCCAGACGGGCGCGGTCTTGCCGCCCTCCACGTGGCCCATCGCGGCCCGGTAGCGCAGCACGTCCTCCGGCAGCGTCACCGTGTGGGTCAGGCCGAGCGGCTCGACGATCTGCTCGCGGAGCACGTCGTCCCAGCTCTTGCCGTACACCTTCTCCAGGATGCGGCCGGCCACGATGAAGCCGGAGTTGCAGTAGGACTGGGTGGCGCCGATGGGGTGGTTCTGCTTGAGGTCGGCGCAGGCGGCCACATACTTCTCCACGCAGTCGTCGCCGCGGCCGGTGTCGAGGAACAGGTCGCCGTCGATGCCGCTGGTGTGCGAGAGCAGGTGGCGGACCGTGACGGTCTTGGTGACCTCCGGGTCGGCGACCTTGAACTCGGGCAGCAGCTCGATCACCGGCGTGTCCAGCGTCAGCGTGCCCCGCTCGGCCAGCTGCACGAGCATGGTCGCGGTCCACACCTTGCTGACCGACCCGATCTGGAACAGCGAGTCGGTGGTGGTCTCGACGCCGGTGTCGGCGTTGAGCGTTCCGGCGGCGAACTCGTGCAGCTCGCCCTGGTGCAGGTAGGCCAGCGCGGCCCCCGGCACCTCGTACTGCGCGATCAGCTCGGCGAGCCGCTGACCCATTGCTCCAGCCACGCGAGGATCCTCTCGTTGTAGTGGTGACGGTGTGAGGGACGGCCGTTCAGGATGAACAGGTGGGAGCCGCCCGGGTAACGCACCAGCCTGACCGGCACCTGCCGTTCGCGCAGCGCCTCGAACCACTGCTCGGCCTGCCCGACCGGGCACCGGTCGTCGTTCTCTCCGTGCAGGATCAGGGTCGGGGTGGTGACCTGATCCACGAAGGTCATCGGCGACTGCGCCGCCAGGTCGCCGGGGCACTCGTGCTTCTTCAGGAAGTAGCCCACGTCGGAGGTGCCGGCGATGCTGTGCAGGTCGCTGACGATGCCGCCGGGGATGGCCGCCTTGAAACGCCCGGTGTGCGAAGTCAGCCAGCAGGTCATGTAGCCGCCGTAGCTGTAGCCGGTGACGGCCAGCCGGTCGGGGTCGGCGACCCCCTCGGCCACCAGCTGGTCGAGGGGCGCCAGGAAGTCGTCCTGGTCGGAGATGCCCCAGGCGCCCTTGGTGGCGGTGTAGAAGGCCTCGCCGTAGCCGTCGCTGGCACGCGGGTTGATCGTCAGCACGGTCCAGCCCTGGGCGGCGAGCACCTGGTGGTAGAGGTGCACGCCGTCGAAGACGGGCGCCCAGGCGTTGTGCGGGCCGCCGTGCACGTCCAGCAGCAGCGGGCCGGGCTCGGTCAGGTTCTCGTCGCGCAGCACGAACCCCTCGACCGGGGTGCCGTCCGGCGCGGTGAAGGTACGGCGGCGCGCCACGAACAGCTCCACGTCCGGCAGCGCGTAGGAGGTGAGCACCACCCCGTCCAGGTACACCTCGCCCGCGCTCTCCGGCGTGGAGGCGACGTAGGCGATACGGCCCGACGCCACGCTGGCGCCGGCGACCACCCGATCGCCGCCGACGATCTTCTCCGCCTGGCCTGAGACGGCGCCGGGCAGCCGGTACAGGTGCGAGCAGCCGCCGTCGCGGGCGGCGAAGATCAGATCCTGGCCGAGCAGCTGCGGCATGGCGCCCGGGTAGCCGGGGGCGCCCATCATGACGTTGCGGTCGAGCCCGGTCTCCAGCTCGGTCAGGGTGTCCCCGTCCAGCGTGTACAGCCGCGTGTGGCCCTCCGGGGCGCCGTGCATTCCCGCGATCACCAGGCGGTCGCCGAGCCACCAGGCGCCCATGCAGATCACTTCGGGGCCGGTCAGCCGCTTGGGCTCGCCGCCCGCCGCCTCGACCGCGTACACCTCGCCGCTGACGACCAGGTCGCGGTCGGACTCCAGCGAGGCGGTGAAGGCCAGCTGGCGGCCGTCGGGCGACCAGGTGGGCTGACCGGCGTGGAAGTCGCCCTCGGTCAGCTGGACCGTCTCGCCGCCATCGGCGGGGACCACGAAGACGTGCGTGGTGATCTCGCGCAGCAGACCGGCGCCGTCGGCCTTGTACTCCAGGGTGTCCACGACCACGGGAGCGTTCGGGTCCACGGTGCCGTGCGGCCCGCCGTAGGCGATCCTCGTGCCGTCCGGCGACCAGACGGGGACGCCCGCACCCAGCTCGGCCTCGGTGAGCTGCGTCGGCTCGCCGCCGTCCATGGGCAGCAGGTGGATCTGCGGCTTGCCGTCGACGGGACGCAGGAACGCGAGCGTGCCGCCGTCGGGCGACCAGCGCGGAGCGCCGCCCTTGGCCAGGCGGCGGGGCTCGGTGCCCGGGGCCGCGAGCCAGATCTCGGTGACGTTCTCGTCGGAGTCCCGGTCGGCGGTGGTGAGCGTGTAGGCGACGGCGCCGCCGTCCGGCCGCAGCTGGGGATCCCCCGGTACGGCGAGGCGGTACAGGTCGTCGAGGGCTAGGGGTGGCATGTCCGAACCGTAGGCCAGCCGCGCGGGGCGTTCTTCGGCCGATGCGACGAACAAGCCCCCACCCTTCGTGCGGGGACACCAAGCGCCGGGAATAATCGGTTGCTCCCCGGTGCTCAACTGCATCACTATGACGCTCATGTTCCTGCACGCATGCCACGCAACGCCCGCAGTCGCGGGCGCGCAGGCGCGTGCCTTCGGCGGCCTGGAGCTCTGACCTCCGCCTGTAAGTCCTGACAGTGACCCGGCGGGTGGAGGTAGTCGACCCGGACGGGTCACGAAAAAGGACTCTTCGAAGGAAGGAACAATGGCCAAGCAGGCCTACATCCGTAACAAGCCGCATCTCAACATCGGCACGATGGGCCACGTCGACCACGGCAAGACCACGCTGACCGCCGCGATCACCAAGGTGCTGGCGGAGCGCGGCCAGGCCACGTACACGCCGTTCGAGCGGATCGACCGGACCCCGGAGGAGCACTCCAGGGGCATCACGATCAACATCTCGCACGTCGAGTACGAGACCGCCACCAGGCACTACGCCCACGTCGACATGCCGGGCCACGCCGACTACGTGAAGAACATGATCACGGGGGCGGCGCAGCTCGACGGCGCCATCCTGGTCGTGTCCGCGCAGGACGGGATCATGCCGCAGACCCGCGAGCACGTGCTGCTCGCCAAGCGGGTCGGGGTCGAGCACCTGGTCGTGGCCGTCAACAAGGCCGACGGCGCCGACCCGGAGCTGACGGACCTGGTCGAGCTGGAGCTGCAGGAGATGCTGTCGGAGCACGGCTTCGACGACGTGCCGATGGTCCGGGTGTCCGGGCTGCGGGCGCTCGAGGGCGACCCGCGGTGGGTGGCCTCGATCGACGCGCTGCTGCAGGCCGTCGACGACCACATCCCGGTGCCGATCCGGTACGTGGACGCGCCGTTCCTGATGCCGGTGGAGAACGTGCTCACGGTCACCGGCCGCGGCACGGTCGTCACCGGCGCCATCGAGCGCGGCACGGTCCGCGTCGGCGACACGGTCGAGGTCGTCGGGTACGGCGAGCCGTACACCGCGGTCGTGACCGGGGTCGAGACGTTCGGCAAGACCATGGAGGCCGGCGAGGCCGGCGACAACGCGGCCGTGCTGCTGCGCGGCGTCCGCCGCGAGCAGGTGCGGCGCGGCATGGTGCTGGCGCGGCCGGGCAGCCAGGCGGCCCGCACGTCGTTCACGGCGCGGCTCTACCTGCTCACGCCCAAGGAGGGTGGCCGCAGGAAGCCGATCGGTGACGGCTACCGGCCGCAGTTCTACCTGCGCACGACCGACGTGCCGGGCAGGATCGCGCTGGACGGCCCTGCTCACGACCATGGGGCCAGGCCGGGTGACACCGTCGACGTGTCGGTCGAGCTGGGCAGGGCCGTCGCGGTCGAGCCGGGGCTGGGCTTCGCGATTCGCGAGGGCGGCCTGACGGTCGGCGCCGGCACGGTGCTGTCCGTCTGAAGGGGGCGCCCGCCGTTACGTCCGCACTCTCGCGGAACGTACGGCGGGCGCCTTCGGTTTTCCGACCCTGGCGAAGTGCAGGAGGCTGTCCGGGTCCTCGACGTCCAGGCGGTCGGCGAGCACCCGCCTGGTCTCGGCGCAGTCGATGACCTGGCTGAGCGGATGCGTGGTGTATCCGAGTCCCGACAGGGTGAGCCAGGTCCGCATCAGCGCCCTGCCCTGCTCCACCTGCTCGCCGGGGTCTCCGACGAGCACCAGCACGTCGCCGTCGTAGTCGAGCAGCCCGCGCCCGGCACCGGCCAGCACCCTGGGCAGTCCCAGCCGCCGAAGCGCCGGGTACAGGGCCAGCGAGGCCCGCAGCCCCAGCGCCTCACCGGTGCCCAGTGAAAGGGCCTTGTCGGTGAGCCCGTCCAGCAGGTAGCGCGGATGGCGTGGGGTGAGGCGCAGCCATTCGCGCAGTTCCCGTGTGACGTCCGGGTCGCCGAACTGGTGCAGGTCGGCCGCGAACAGCAGGTCGGCCAGGTCGCGGCACGGCACTCTGACCAGGTTCGCGTGCTCGGCCAGGCGGTCCATGACCTCGACGGGGAGCCGCCCAGGCTCGTAACCCCCGCGGTTGGCGCCACGCGCTCGCACGTCCGCCGTCGTGAAGTCCGTCTCGTACGGCCCGGCGACCCGATGCAGGAACCCGACGCGCGCGGGCTCCGAGTCGTGCCTGAAGCCCACCGACAGCCCGGCATCCCGGCACACGATCAGGCAGGTCTCCACGAACGCGCCAAGCCCGAGCCGCAGATCCCGCCCGGTCGGGTCGCTGATCGGCAGGGCACGCGCCGGATCCCAGGAGACCTCGACCTCGTCCTGACCGTAGTTCAGCACCCACGGCTGGGTGTTGTGCGCGCTCGGGGCGCGCCAGAAGTCGGGCTCCAGGTCCCGCAGCTCCTTCACCCGAGATCCTTCTCGTAGAACGTGTAACCGTGCAGCGCCCGCCCGCCCATCGCCCGGTACTGGGCGGCGGACCCCGGGTTGGAGTGCTCGACGTAGGTGCTGCGCAGTGCTTGGTAGCCGCCTTGCAGGAGGCCCTGGTGTAACTCCCTGGACAGCAGATTCATGTAGCCCCTGCCCTGCTCGGCCGGGATCGTGCCCTTGATGATGAGCACGGCCTCGCGGCGGTGACGGGAGCGGGAGGCCAGCAGGCGGAGCTGGTTGGCGATGTGCAGGTTTCCACGAATTTTCGCCACGAACTCGGAAATGTCGGGCAGGCACAGGACGAAGGCGATCGGGCGCCCGGCCTTGGTGAGGTAGAGCAGCAGGGCCTCGTCGAGCAGGTAGGCCAGGCCGTCGGTCTGCTGGGAGAGCTGCTCGGCGGAGATCTCGGTGTAGTAGCCCAGCCCGGCGAAGCTGGCGTTGAGCATCTCCCGCAGGATCGGCAGCTGCCGCCCGATCCGGCGCCTGTCCCCGCGGTGGATCTCGAGGTCCTCCGCGGCGATGCGCGAATCGTCGAAGCGGAAGACGGGCTCGGCGGGGACCGGGCAGATCCACGTGTCGGACTCGAAGCGGCGGCGGAAGCCGTACTTGTCGTACTCCTGCGGGTAGTAGGGGTGATTCCAGGCGCTGTCGATGAAGCCGCGCTCGCCGAAGCCGGAGGTGATGACGCCGCCCGCCTGGTTGGGCAGCAGCGAGACGGGGCCGAAGACGGCGTCCTTGCCCGCGGCCTCGGCGCAGATCGCGTCGAACAGGGCCTCGCCCGCGCCCTCGGCGAACTCGGTCAGGCCGAACAGCTGCAGCCGCCTGCCGAGCTTGGCGTCGAAGGCGTCCGAGGTGTGCAGCGTGGTCCTGCCGACCACCCGGGCCCCGTCCTTGAGCAGGCACAGCCGTACCCCCTGGCGTTGCCAGCCGCGGATCGTGGCGTGCAGCGGCGGGATGAAGCGCTCGTCGTAGAGCTCGTCGGTGAGCCGGAGGAAGGCGCGCAGGTCGGCGCGGCCGTCGACGGTGGTGAGCCTCATCCGCGCTTCACCCGCGGCCCCTCGCCTTCCTCGGTGGTCAGCGGGGTGAACGTCTCGATGTGCGCCATCGGGCCACCCTCGGCCCGCCAGATCCCGTTGGAGTAGCCCTCGGCCTCCGCACCATAGAGCCTGATATATCCCCCGGTGGCGTTTTTATCGCCATCCGTCACCCATTGCATGAGCTTGCGGTGATGCCGGGATCGCGCGAAGCGCAGCAGCGAGTCGCGGTCCTCGAAGAAGGCCAGCGTGCCCAGCGTGAAGGGGAACTCCCAGTACACCTTGTGCCAGCAGTAGCCCTTCATCCGCTTCATGTCCCTGACCATGCGGAACCAGGTCATCGTCAGCGTGACGATCGACAGCACGCCCCGGTAGCGGGTGGCCCCGACGAACATGGCCGTCGCCCGCCCCTGCGGCGGCGCCTTGCTGAAGTCCGTGGTCCTCATCAGTCCTTCACCAGTTAGACGCCTTCGCCGGCAGGCCACCACCGCAATGGAGACCCTCAAATGCGAACACTATCGACCAAACCGACCCCGCGCCCCAGCTCCCTTCCTTCGCCCCGCAGCGGACGAGTCAGCTCAGCTCTTGGCGAGTGCTTCGCGGCGGATCCACTGGAGCATGGTGGGGTTGTCGACGGTGGTGATGACGCCGACGGCGGCGCGGAGGTAGCGGTCGTCGTCCAGCAGGGCCAGCGACCCGAGACGAGACAGCCCCGCTGCCTGTGACATGGGAGGGAAGACAGTCCCGGGCATCTCAGACCAGGTAGGTGTTCTTCATCTTGGTGAGCCCGGCGAACGGGCCCTGTGCCGGGTCGAAGACCTTGACGCGCAGGTCGGCGGTCGTCGGGTCCTCCTTCAGCGACTCGGCGAAGTCGCGCGAGACCCGCGCCAGGTGAGCGACCACGCCCTTGCGGCAGATCTCGGCCAGCGCCTCGCGGTCGGGCTCGGCGCCCTCGCGCAGCTCGAGGTTGATGACCGGCCGGTACTCCAGGCCGGGCAGCTCCTCCAGCGACAGGCAGAAGCGGGCGATGTCGCGGGCGTAGGGGTTGCCCTCGTAGAGGCCGTACTCGACGTCCTGCGGGTAGAGGTTGGCCCCCATGTAGGAGATCGTCGAGTCCTTGCGGCCGAACATGAACAGCAGCGGAAGGTTCATCCGCTCGTCGGTCCACGCCTTCGCGTAGTCGGCGCCGAGCAGCCGCTTCACCTCGGGGAGCGTGTGCAGCTGCGCCTCGTCGCCGACGTTGTAGCGGAGCTTGGGCTGCAGCGCGCTCTTGGTGTTGATCGTGCACAGCAGCTCGCCGTCGGAGTTGATCTCCAGGAACGTCTCGAGCGGGTTGTAGTGGAAGATCATCGGCAGTCGCTGCTCCCCCGGCCCGAGCAGCTTGTCGCGCAGCGCCTGGTCGGTGGCCAGGCGCTTGCGCAGCCACACGGTGAACCCGCTCTCGGCGCCCATCCCGATGGTCAGATCGCTGGCACCGTAGCCCGACCTGACCTCCTCGAAGCGCTCCTCCAGGTAGTCGCGCAGCGCCTCGGTCATGCCCTCGCCGCCGACCTGGCCGCTGATGCGGTACTCGGCCCAGGGGAATCCGCCCTGGTCGAGCCGGTCGCGCAGGTGCTTGAGGAACGGCGGGTAGGCGCAGACGACGTAGTCGTAGCCGGGCCCGAAGTGCTCCAGCGTGTCGACGATCTTGTCCAGGTCCGGGCCGGTGTTCTTGACCATGGCGATCCTGGCCATCGCCGCGCCCGTGGTGGTGCCGGTCGCCCAGGCGCCCATCGAGTAGGCGTTGATCACGAACAGCCGTTTGCCGGGGAAGACCAGCTCGATGTACCCGGCCGCGTTGCGGTAGATGCCCTTCAGCTCGCGCGGCCCCCGCACCCAGTTGTACGGCTTGCCGCTCGACCCCGACGACTCGTCCACGATCACGCCCGGGCGGTGCAGGCGGCCCTCCTGGCAGCGGCTCGCCTCGTCGTAGACGGCGGCGTAGTTCTGCTTGGTCGTCTCGGGGAAGTCGGCCAGCCGCCGCGCGCCCACCGTTGCGTTCTCCCGGAGGAAGTCACGGTAGGCGGGCACGTCGACGGCCGCGAACTTGCAGGCCACCAGCGCGTGCCTGGCCGCCACCCGGTCCAGGGCCGGATGGTAGGTCCTGGCCACGAACCGCCAGATCACCGGATGCAGCGCGCCCAGCCGGTAGGCACCGGTCAGCAGCCACGAGTACGCCTGCAGCCGGATGCGGCGCCAGCGTTCCCTCGCGGTGAGCGGTCCGAGGCGGGGACTTAAGCGGGTCATAGACGCGAAACATACCGAACACCGATAAGTCCCCGCTTTATATCCGGTTGCTCGCGTACGGGTCCGCGCGCCTGCCCGCCACCCAGGTCTGCTCGCAGCGGGTGCCGTCGTCGAAGGGGTGCCCGTCGCAGATCGCCAGGTCGGCCACCTCGCCGGGCGCGATGCCGCCGGAACCCGGCGCGCCGATCGACGCGGCCGCGCGGGTGGTGGCCGCCGCGACGGCCTGGCCGTACCCGATCGCCTGCTCAGGCTGGAACGTACGGCGGGCCGCGACGCGCAGGTTGGCCAGCGGGTCGAGGGGCCCGCACGGGTGGTCGGAGCTGATCACCGGCGGGACCCCCGCGTCGGTCAGCAGGCGGGCTCCCGCGACGGCCAGGTGCCGGTCGAGCCCGGTGGTGGCGAACTGCCCGCCGAACCTGGTCACGAAGCCCGGCTGGACGGCGGCGTGCGCGCCGGAGGCGGCGATCAGGTCGGCGGTCCTGCGGTCGAGACCGGTGAGGTGGTCGAGGGTGGCTCTGGCGCCGGTCTTCGCAACCGCCCGGGCGGCCTGCTCGGCGGCCAGGTTGCCGAGCGCGTGGATCCGCACCGCGATGCCGTCGTCGGCGTAGGCGGCCAGCAGCCCGACCAGGGCTTCGTCGGTGAGGCGCAGGTAGGGCAGCTCGATGCCGCCCCCGGCGAAGGCCATCTTCCTGCGCATGCCCTCGCGGATCGGGCCGAACGCCCGGCGGCGTAGCGCCTCGGCCACGGTGCCGCCGACCATGCCGGGGAGGGCGGCCATGGGCACCCGGAGCGCGCACCGGTCGGCGCCGTCGAGGAAGATCTTGACCTCCTTGACGGCCTCGCCGTACGGGCCCTCGGGGGCTTCACGAGAGGGGGCGTCGAAGATGCCGGTCTCGGGGCCGGTCGCCCAGGACAGGCGCAGCGGGGTGGCGGCGGCCAGGCGGCGCATGCGGTCGTGCGCGGACGGCGGGACGTAGGGATCGTGGGCGTGCGTGATGCCCACCGCGAGATGCCTGCGCGCCTCGGCCAGCAGCGCCTCCTCCGGATCGGCGGCCTCCCCCAGGTCGGCCAGCGCCCGCCTGAGCACCCGGCCGTAGGCGGCCTCCCACACCTCGCCCGTCTTCGTGAGGTCGCCGGGCTCGCCCTCGGCCAGGTGCAGGGCGGGGCTGGAGACGGCGCCCCTGTGCAGGTCGACGCCGCTGACGAGCACCTTCCTGCCGGGTGCGGCCTCGTCCAGTTCCGCCGACGTCGGCAGGCGGCCCTCGGGCCAGGCGTGCAGGGAGGCGTTCCAGAACAGCAGCCACGGGGCGTGCGGCGCGGCCTCGGCGGCCGTCCGCACAGCGTGCAGCGCGTCACGCAGGCCGGTCCATGCGGCGGCGTCTCCCCCGCTCGGCTGCCAGGCGGCCACGGTCAGGTGGGTGTGCGTGTCGACGAACCCCGGCAGCACGTGCCGCCCCGGCAGGTCGACCACCTCGTCGGCGGCCGGGGTCTCGTCATGCCCGGTGGCGGCGATCCGCTCACCGTCGAGCAGCACCCATCCTGGCTCGGGCTCGCACTCGGCCCCGCCCCAGACGGTCACCCCGGTGATCAGCGTTCGCCCCATGGTCCGCACACCCTAGTCCAGGACCTGCGGGATGATCTCCTCGAGCAGCTTGACCAGCGTCTCCTCCAGGAAGACGTGGGCCTGGTGCCGGGTGAGCCTGCCGCGCCTGAGCCACTCGGCGGACGTGGCCTCGGCCATGCCGGAGAAGCCGCGCAGCATCCCCCGCACCTCCGGATGGGTGCGCGAGACCGGGCCGAGGCCGACCACCTCGATGATGTGGTCCACCACCCGCTCGCGTGCCGCGTCCACGATCGCCTCCAGCTCCGGGTCGCCCTGCGTCGACAGGGCGGTCAGCCACGTCTCCTGGTTGCGTTCGAGCAGCTCCAGCCAGCCGTTGACGCTCTCGCACACCCGGTCGCGGACGCTGGCGCCCTTGACGTACTCCGGCACGGGCACCGGCGGGACGCTCAGCAGGTCCGCCACCGCGGCCAGGTAGAGCTCGCGTTTGGTGCCGAAGTAGTGGTTGAGCAGCCCCCTGCTGACGCCCGCCGCGGCCGCGATCTCGGTGTTGGACACCGACTCGTACGGGCGCTCGCGGAAGAGCGTCTGCGCGCGGTCGAGGATCTGCTGGCGGCGGTCGTCGGGGTCCATGCGTCCCATGGATGGATTATCACACCGCCAACGTCTATTGGCGGAGCGCCAATAACGTGTTACGAATCTCTGCAAAAGCCACCTCACGCCTTGGAGGCACGATGAGTGAGGGCACGCGCAGGGACTTCCTGAAGATCACAGCGGCGGCCGCGACGGTCGGCGTGCTGGGCGCCGCGAGCTCCGCACCGGGGAAGAGGGTGGCCGTACTGGGCGGCGGTGTGGCCGGGCTCTCGGCCGCCCACGAGCTGGCCGAGCGGGGCTTCGACGTCACCGTCTACGAGCGCAAGGCGCTGGGCGGGAAGGCGCGCAGCATCACCGCGCCGGGGAACTTACCCGGCGAGCACGGGTTCCGCTTCTTCCCCGGCTTCTACTTCGATCTCACCGACACGATGCGGCGCACGCCGTACCCGGGTAACGCCAACGGCTGCTGGGACAACCTCACGCGCGCCACCTCGTACCTGATGGCGCGGCAGGGGCGGCCGGACCTGACGGCGCCGTTCCCGTTCCCGCTGCCGCCCAGCCCGCGCATCTACGACCTGGCCAGCCTCGTCTCGACGATCATCTCGGGGCTGCAGACGGTGTTCAAGCTGTCCTTCAGCGAGGCGGAGTTCTTCGCCCAGAAGCTCGGCGTCTACGCCACCAGCTGCGACGAGCGCCGCCTGGGCCAGTGGGACCGGCTCACCTGGGCGGACTTCATCAGGGCCGACCGGTTCTCCGACGAGTACAACAAGTTCGTGGCCGACGGCACGATCCGCAACCTGGCGGCCACCAAGTCCAAGGACGCGAGCACCCACTCGATCGGCCTGGTGGGCGAGGCCACCCTGTGGAGCGCGCTGGGCCTGGGCAACGAGCCGGGCGGCTCGGTCGACCGGGTGCTCGACGGGGCGACCAGCGAGATGTGGATCGACCCGTGGGTGTCCCATCTGGGCTCCAAGGGCGTGAAGTTCAACGTGGGCTGGGCGGTCGACGGGCTGACCCTGGGCAACGGCAAGATCGCCTCGGCCACGTCGGCGGGCAGGACGATCGACGCCGACTGGTTCGTCGTGTCGATGCCGTCCGAGCGGGCCGCCAAGCTGATGAGCCCGGCGCTGGTGGCCGCCGACGCGCGGCTCGGCAACATCGCCAGGCTCCGGCAGGACTGGATGAACGGGCTCATGTTCTACCTCAAGCAGGAGTTCCCGCTCACGCCCGGCCACGTCAACTACGTCGACTCGGCCTGGGCGGTCACCTCGATCAGCCAGGCCCAGTTCTGGAAGCGGGACTTCGCCACCTACGGCGACGGCACTGTGAAGGACTGCCTGTCCACGATCATCTCCGACTGGTTCACCCCGGGCACCTTCAACAGTAAGAAGGCCGTCGACTGCACCCCGCAGGAGATCGCCGCCGAGGCGTGGGCGGAGATCAAGGCCCACCTCAACGACACCGGCACCCGGCTGACCGACGACATGCTGCACTCCTGGTTCCTCGACCCGGCGATCCAGAGCGGGACCAACGACGAGCCGCTGTTCATCCAGCATCCCGGCTCGTGGGCGCTGCGGCCGGACTCCAGGACGGGGATCCAGAACCTGTTCCTGGCCGGCGACTGGGTCCGCACACCGATCAACGTGACCACGATGGAAGGCGCCAACCAGGGCGCCCGCCTGGCGGTCAACGCGTTACTCGACGCGGCGGGCTCGAGCGCGCCACGCTGCCCGGTGCACCAGCTCTACCGCTCGCCGCTGTTCGACCTGGACAAGGCCGAGGACAAGGTGCGCTACCGGCTCGGCCTGCCCAACAAGTGGGACGTCCGCGACACCCGATGGCCATGACAGAGGCCGACGTCGTGATCGTCGGGGCTCGCTGCGCGGGGTCGGCCGCCGCCATCGCCCTGGCCAGGGCAGGACTGCGGGTGACGGCGGTCGACTCCGCGCGCTTCCCCTCCTCGACGATCTCCACGCACTTGCTCTGGCCGGGCGGGCTGGCCGAGCTCGCCCGGCTGAGCGCTTTGTCCCGTGTCGAGGCGCTGGGCGCGCCCCGCCTGCCGACGGCCTCGGTCGAGATCCCCGGCATCCGCGCGCTCGGCGGCTACAGCGCCGTCGACGGCATCGACTACGCGATGTGCGTACGGCGGGCAGGCCTGGACCTGGCGCTGGTGGAGACGGCCAGGCAGGCGGGCGCCGAGATCCGCGAGGGGCACCGGGTGACCGGGCTGCTGCGGGAGGGCGACCGCGTCACGGGCGTCGAGGTCGCCGAACGCGGCGGGCGGGTCTACCGGTTGCGCGCCCCGGTCGTCATCGGAGCCGACGGGCGCAGGTCCACGGTCGCGCAGCTGGTGGGGGCGGCCGAGCCGTACCTGAGCAGGAGGGACGGGCGGGCCTGCTACTACGCCTACTACGACGACCCGCGCGAGGAGCTGCGGCCGATCGCGGCGCAGTGGCGGCAGGGGGCCGAGCTGGGCACGGCCTTCCCCTGCGACGGCGGGCTCACGCTGGTGCTGCTCATGCCGCCGGACGCCCGCTCCGCCGACTTCACGGCCGATCCGGAGCGGGAGTACGAGCGGACGATCGCCGAGGGGTTGCCCGGCCTGGCCAAACGCCTGGCCGGGTGCGCCCGGGCGTCCAGGGTGTTCTGCGCGTCCGGGCTGGAGTCGTACTTCCGCCCCTCCACCGGCCCCGGCTGGGCGCTGGCCGGTGACGCGGGCCACTTCAAGGACCCGGTCACCGCGCAGGGTATCCGCGACGCGCTGCGGTTCGGCCGGCTGCTCGGCGAGGCGGTCGCCGCCGGGACGCCGCTGCGGGACTGGGAGCGGCGGCGCGACAGGGAGTGCTTGGAGACGTTCTACTGGACCGACCGGATGGGCCGTGCCGACCCGGTCGGCCCGCTCGACGTCGAGATGCACCGGGCGCTGCGGGACGATCCCGCGCTGATGACCCGCTTCCTGGACGTCTACTCGCGGATCGTCCGGCCCGCCGAGGCGCTGACCACGGCCCGGCTGGCCGCGTGGACGTGGCGCGCGCTGCGCGGGCGCGGCACCGACCGGACCGCGCTGCTGCGGTTCGTGGCCAGGTCGGCGTGGGAGATGCGGGAGGAGCGGCGGGATACGGTCGCAAGATTGGCCGGTGACGGGCCGAACCGTAACCCGTAGGCTCTCGAACGATGGATCTCCACGCTTTCACCCCCGGCACCGGGCGGCTCGAACCCCGGGCGGCCCTCCACTCCGACGCCCCCGCGCTCGACCTGAACGGCGTCTGGCGGTTCCGTCTGTCGCTTACGGCCGGCGTGTCCGATTCCTTCGCCGATCCCGCCTTCGACGATTCCGGCTGGGACGAGCTGCCCGTCCCGTCGCACTGGGTGCTGCACGGATACGGCGCGCCCGCCTACACCAACGTCGTCTTCCCGTTCCCCGTCGATCCGCCCTTCGTGCCCGACGAGAACCCGACCGGGGACTACCGGCGCCTCTTCGAGCTGCCTTCGGACTGGAGCGGGGGTCGGCTGCGGTTCGAGGGCGTCGACTGCTTCGCCACGGTCTGGCTGAACGGGCACGAGCTCGGGTCCACCACGGGGAGCAGGGTGCCGGCGGAGTTCGACGCCGGGCCGTGGCTGCGGCCGGGGCCGAACGTGCTGGCCGTACGGGTGCACCAGTGGTCGGCGGCCAGCTACCTGGAAGACCAGGACATGTGGTGGATGCCGGGCATCTTCCGCGACGTGACGCTGACACGGTCGTCTGCGGACGTCTTCGTGCACGCCTCCTATGCGGACGGGCTCGGCATGCTGAGCTTCGAGGGCGCCGGGCTGCTGTCGTGCGAGGAGCTCGGGATCGTGGATCTCGCGCCGGGCGAACCGGTCACGGTGCCGGTGTCGCCCTGGTCGGCGGACTCACCGCGGCTGTACTCGGCGGTCGTGACATTTCCTGACGAGGTGGTATCCGTCCGGATCGGGTTCCGGACGATCTCCATCGAGGACGGGGTGCTGCTGGCCAACGGGCGTCCGCTGAAGCTGCGGGGCGTGAACCGGCACGAGTTCCACCCGGAGCACGGCAGGGCTGTGCCGTACGAGACCATGCGCCAGGACGTGCTGCTGATGAAGCAGCACAACGTCAACGCGGTCAGGACCAGCCACTACCCGCCGCACCCGGACTTCCTCGACCTGTGCGACGAGCTGGGGCTGTGGGTGATCGACGAGTGCGACCTGGAGACGCACGGCTTCGGGCAGATCTCCTGGCGCGGCAACCCGACCGACGACCCGCGCTACGCTCCCGCGCTGCTGGACCGGATGCGGCGGATGGTCGAGCGGGACAAGAACCACCCGTCGGTGTTCATGTGGTCGCTGGGCAACGAGGCGGGCGTCGGGCGGAACCTGGCCGTCATGGCCGACTGGGCGCGGCAGCGGGACCCCTCGCGGCCGCTGCACTACGAGGGCGACGAGTCGTGCGCGCACACCGACGTGTACTCGCGGATGTACGCCTCGCACGCCGAGGTCGAGGCCATCGGGCAGCGCGCGGAGGAGCCCCTCGACGACCCCGAGCTGGACGCGCGGCGGCGGGCGATGCCGTTCCTGCAGTGCGAGTACGCGCACGCCATGGGCAACGGGCCCGGCGGGCTGGTGGAGTACCAGGAGCTCTTCGACCGGTATCCGCGGCTGGCCGGCGGGTTCATCTGGGAGTGGATCGACCACGGGCTGCGGCATCCCACGCTGGAGTACGCCTACGGCGGCGACTACGGCGAGCCGCTGCACGACGGGAACTTCGTCGTGGACGGGCTGGTGTTCCCCGACCGGACGCCCTCGCCCGGGCTGCTGGACCTCAAGCAGGTCTTCTCCCCGGTGCGCTTCTCCTTCGGCGACGGCGCCGTCGAGGTCGCCGGCGTGGACGACTTCCGCGACCTGTCCCACCTGCGCTTCGAGGGCGTGATCGAGGTCAAGGGGGAGCCCGTGTCGCCCTTTCCCCTGGAGGTGCCCGCGTCCGGGGGCACGGTGAAGCTACCGTCCGGCGACGGCTTCGCCGACGGTGAGACGTGGCTGACGATCCGGGCGGTGCTGGCGGCCGACGAGCCCTGGGCTCCGGCCGGGCACGAGGTCGCCTGGGGCCAGGTCCGCCTCTCCCAGGCCACCGTGTCCCCGGTCACCGAGCCGGCTTCCGGAGGTTCGCGGGCGGAAGCGCGCGAGGGGGAGATCGTCCTCGGCGGCGGGGTGTTCGACGGGCGCAGCGGCCGGCTGACGCGGCTGTTCGGGCTCGACGTCGACGGGCCGCGCCTGGAGCTGTGGCGGGCGGCCACCGACAACGACCGGTCCGGAGGGCTGGAGTGGCGCTGGCACCTGCTCGGCCTGCACCGCCTCACGCACAGGACCGATGCCGTCGAGCAGGCGGGCGACGAGCTGGTGGTACGCACCCGGGTCGCGGCCGCCGCCACCGACCTCGGCATGCGGGTCGTCTACCGCTGGTCCGCCGCGAACGGCGGCCTCGACCTCACCGCCGACATCACCCCCGAAGGCGAGTGGAACGACCCGATCCCGCGCCTCGGCCTGACCCTGGCGCTGCCCTCGACGATCACCGACGTGACCTGGTTCGGCCGCGGCCCGGGCGAGGCCTACCCCGACACGGGGGCGGCCGCCAGGGTGGGCCGCTGGACCAGCACCGTCGACGACCTCCAAACGCCCTACGTCTATCCGCAGGAGAACGGCCACCGCTCCGACGTCCGCTGGGCCACCCTCACCGGCCCGGCCGGCGGCCTGCGCGTCTCCGGCCTGTTCGGCCTGACGGCTCGCCGCTGGACCACCGCCCAGCTGCACGCCGCCAGGCACCGGCCCGACCTGGTGCCGGGCGACCACGTGCATCTCAATCTCGACCTGGCCCACCACGGCATCGGCACCGCTTCATGCGGTCCCGCCACCCTCCCCCAGTACGAGCTGCACGCCGCCCCCACCACCCTCCACCTCCGCTTCACTCCGGCCCCCTGATGGTCAAGCTGCATGCCGACGAAGCCGACATCGACGGAGATCTCGTCCGCGAGGTCACCTCGTCGCTGTAGTGGCTCGCCGTACAGGAGCCTGTACGGCGAGCCGGGGACGACCGCTAGGGCGTCAGGGTGATCGTGGTCTTGTGGTCCACGCCGCTGACGCTGGTGGTGAGCTCGACCGTGCCGGGGCGCAGGGCCGTGAACGTGCCCGTAGCCGGGTCGAAGGTGGCCAGGTCACCGGGGCGGGGATGCGCGCCGACGCGCAGGCCGGGCGAACCCGTCCACTGCACCGAGACCGGGTAGGCGGCCGGGACCACGCGGGTCCCCTGCTTCACGTCCGCAGTGATCTTGGCCGTGGCGCCGACCTTGACCGAGGCGGGCGCGGCGACGGCCAGATCGTCGACGTGCGGGCGCACCTGGGTGGCCAGCCAGTCGGGGGCGTCGACGAACCAGTTGCGGCGCACGTGCTCGGCCTCCTGCGGCGTGACCGGGTCGACGCCCCACAGCGACCAGCCCGTGAAGCCGCCGTCCTCCGGAGCCGTGGCCGGGTTCTTGCCGGAGTTGCCGTTGATGAAGTAGGGCACGGCGTCCACGTGGTCGCCATGGAACGTGCCGACGTGGCCGCCGATGTAGGCCGCGCCCTTGCCGGTCGTGCGCTGGAAGTCGGCCAGCCAGTCCTCCACCAGCGCGGCCTCCTTGCGGTCGCCGAGCTGGCTGCCCTTGCCGGGCGTCGGGTCCCTGGGCGGCACGTGGAAGAGCACCACGACCGAGCCGATCGAGGAGTCCGTGGCCGCCTTGTCCAGCTCGGAGCGGAGCATGGCGACCTGGTCGAAGCCGCCGCCGCGCAGGTTGAGCCGGGAGGTGTCGAGCGTGATGAAACGGGTGCCGTTGTGGTCGAAGACGCCGTTGGTCGCGCCGAAGACCGCCTTGAAGTTGTCGATCTTCCCGCCCATCACCTCATGGTTGCCCGGGATGTAGACATATTTCAGGTCGTTCCCGAGCTCCTCATCGAGGATCCGCTTGGCCAGCGCGAAGTCGTCCGGCGAGGCCTCGTCCACGAAGTCGCCGTTGATCAGCAGGAAGTCGGGCTTGGCCGCCTTGATCTCCTTGAGCGTACGGCGGGCGTTGCGCACGATGTCGCTGTCCGGTTCCCGCGCCACGAACTGGGCGTCCGACATCACCGCGAAGCGCCACGGCATCGCCGAGACCGACGGCTTGACCACCGGGTCCACGACCTTGGCGGCGGGCGGCACGGTGATGGACGGCGGCACCTTGGCCACCAGCCCGTCGATGGCGATCTCGTTGGTGTACTTGGCGTCGGCCCTGGTCTCGGCCACGTAGAAGCGGCGCAGCTTCAGCGGGTAGTTCACGCCGGGCGGGACGGCGAACTCGACGTACTTCCAGCCGGTCCAGGTCAGGTACGGCCCGCGCAGGATCTGCGACTGGCCCTGGGAGTCGTAGAACTCCAGGCTGGGCCACTCCCCCTTGCCGGTGGAGTTGATCCACAGGCCGAACGCCTGCGGCTGCCCGGGGATCGTGATCTGCTGCGGCGGGCTGGCGTAGGCCGCGCGGGTGGCGGTCGACTGGGTGAAGTCGTAGGACAGCTTCAGCCCGCCGCCGCTCTGCCCGGCGGTGGCCGACAGAGATCCGGTGGCGCGCGCCGCGGCGAACGTCCACGAGGCGGCGTCCTCGAAGTCGGCGACCGGCTTGTCCTCGAAGCCGACGGTCACCGGCAGCGCCGTCGTGATCTTTCCGACCTTGGCGGTGATCAGGCCCGACCCGCTGGCCGCCTTGGCCTTGACCGTGAAGAAGCCCTGCTCGGCGGGGGTCACGTCGAAGAGCGCGTGGTCGTAGTCCAGGGTGAGGTCGGTGGGCTCGATCGGCGCGGTGTTGCCGTTGCGGTCGTACCCGACGACGCCGAACGTGCCCGTGGCGTCCTGCGCGGCCAGCCCGAGCCGGTCGGAGGTCATGCCGAGCCGCTCCAGCGGCTGGAGGACGGTCAGGCCGATGGTGCCCTTGGCCGAGTCGCGGAAGGCGGTGACGGTCGTCTCGCCCGGCACCAGGGCATGGAACCTGCCGTCCCGCACCACGCCGTGCACGGCCGGGTTGGCGCGCCAGATGGGCGCCCCCGAGGCCGGGCCGTACGTCTCGTCGTAGCCGGCGGCGCTCAGCCGCCGGGTGAGCCCGGGGAAGACGCGGTCGGGACGCCCGCCCGTGACGGGCCCGACGCCCGGGGCCTTGGCCGGGTCGGAGGTGGTCTCCACCCAGAAGCCCTTGAGCTTGCCGCTGCCCTCGGGCGCGTACAGCGCCAGGCCGTTGGGCACGGGCCGCTCGCTGCCGTCGGACGGGCTGTTCTCCACCTGCACGTCGGCCGAGCCGGGCTCGCGCGCCAGCATCGTGGAGGAGCCGCCGCCGTCGAGGTTGAGCGCGTTGGCGGCGCCCAGTTCGACCATCATCGCGGCCAGCTCGTTGAGCGTGACGCCGCGGCTGTCGACCTGGCGGCCGTCCACGGTCAGCAGGATCATCTTGCGGCCGTCGGCGGAGAAGCCGACCGCGGTGCGCGGGTGGGCGGCCGGGTCGCCGGAGTTCTGGATCTGGCCGTCCTTGACCAGCACGTAGCTGCCGCTGACGGCCGTCCGCACGTCCTTGCCGTCGGAGGCCTTGGGCTGGTAGGTGACGTCGACCTTGTCGCCGGGCTTGAGTGCGGCCAGCGCCGTGGCCCCGGCGTCGCGGCCGAGCAGGATCGACGTGCCGGCCGGGATCGGGCCGGTCCCCGCGGCCTGCCGTACCTCCTTGACGACGCCGTCGGCGAGCTCGACCTCGGTGACGGCGGAGGCGCCCTCGACCGTGCGCGAGCGCTGGTAGGAGCCCCACAGCGGCGTGAACAGGCCGATGCCGTCGCGCTGGATGACCTGGTTGAACTGCGTCAAGGTCAGCGGCGAGCCACCGGCGGGCGTCGCGGTGCCGTCGAAGTTCATGGTGACGACGCGGCCGATGCCCTCTCCGGTGAAGGCGGCCGCGTTCGTCCAGCCCTGGGAGTTTGACTGGATCAGCTTGCCGTCCTGGACGCCCGTGCCGAGCGGCGCGCCGGAGCGGTTGATGTCGAAGAAGTCACCGTTGACCGCGGCGACCGCGTGGACCCGCCTGGCCGGGCCGGACAGCGGCTCGTCCTTGGTCACCTCGCCCGACGACAGGTATCCGGCCTTGGCGCTGCCGAGGTCGGCGCTGACCGCGTCGGCGCGCAGCCAGCCGGCCGCGTCGTAGCGGTCGAAGGAGGTGAGGGTGACGCCGGGCGCGAGGGGCCGGGTCTTCTTGGCCGTCTCCAGCTGCTGGCCCGCGGGCGCCGCCAGCAGGACGGACGGGGGCGGATAGGAGGACGCCTTGGGCGCGTCCTCGGCGGGAGGTGTGGGATCTGCCTGGGCGGGCGCGGCTAACAGGCCGAGGGCGAGCCAAGCCCCGGCCACGATTCGGAGGGTCTGCACGCCCCGAACTCAATCGCCCGTGGATATTACTTTCAAGACCTTGGAGTGAACTAAAAGAAAATTTCAGATCTAGCATGGTCCCGTGGATCTCTATCGGGACCCGTATCCCTTATACGCCGAAGCCCGCGGGAGACCGGGGCTGACGTTCGTGCCCGAGCTGGACGCCTGGCTGGTCAGCCGCCACGACGACGTGCGGGAGGTGCTGTCGCGGCCCGACCGGTTCTCCTCGGCGGGGGCGCTGCGGCCCGACTACCTGCCGGGTCCCGCGGCGCTGTCGGAGATGGTCAAGGGGCTGGGCGGCGTGCAGGCGGTGCTGACCGCCGACGGCGAGGCCCACCGCCGGCTGCGGCGGCCGCTCACCAGGGGGCTTTCGCCCTCGCGCGTACAGGCGGTGCTGCCCTACGTGCGGCAGCGGGCGGCCGAGCTGCTCGACGGGTTCGCCGGGCGTGGCGTGGAGTGGATGGCGGAGTACGCCCGGCCGCTGCCCGCGAGCGTGATCGGGCGCCTGTTCGGGTTCGACCCCGCCGACCTTCCGGGCGCGATCCTCGGCGGGCAGCGGGCCGAGGAGCTGGTGTTCTCGCGGCTGAGCGAGCAGGAGCAGGTGTCGGCCGCCAAGCAGGTCGTGGCGCTGCAACTGCTGCTGGACGCCGAGGTCCGCGACCGGCTGGCCTCCCCGCGCGACGACCTGGTCACCGAGATGGTGCGCGGGCTGGCGCCCGAGGCCACCGAGCTCACGCTGGACCAGCGCAAGGAGATCGTGTCGAACCTGCAGAACCTGCTGCTCGCCGGGCACCTGACCACGACCGCGCTGCTGGGCACGTGCCTGCTGCACCTGCTGCGCGACCGCGCCCAGTGGGAGCTGCTGTGCGCGCGGCCCGAGCTGATCCCGGCCGCGGTCGAGGAGGCGGTCCGCTTCGACGCCCCTGTCCAGGGCTTCAGGCGTACGGTGACCACGCCGGTCACGCTGGCGGGCACCGCTCTGGAGGCGGGCGACATGGTGTTCGTGGCCTACGGCTCGGCCGGGCGGGACACGGGTTCCACGTTCGACATCACCCGGGCGTCGGATCGTCACCTGAGCTTCGGGCACGGGGTGCACGGCTGTCCCGGATCCCAGGTGGCCAGGGAGCAGGTCCGGATCACGCTGGAGCTGCTCGTGGAGCGGATGCCCGGGCTGCGGCTCGCCTCGGACGAGGTCACGATGGCGCCGACGCTCATCCACCGGGCTCCCGAGGTCCTCCACCTCGCGTGGTGATCCTCCTGGCGGGCCGCAGGGGGATGTCCGGCCCGCCAGGAGGTGGCACTCAGGTGTGGGCGTCGGAGTTGCCCGCCAGCTTCACGCTCGCCAGGTCGTGCGCCTGGATCGCGGTCTCCACGGCCGCGACCGTGGAGCTCGAGGTCACGCCCGGCAGGGTCGCCGTGTCGAGCGCGTAGAGCGTGAACTCGTACTTGTGCGAGGTGCCGCCCGGGCAGGGGCCGAAGTACTGCAGCGACTTGTTGCCGCTGCTCATGGCCTTCTGCTTGGCCGGCGACTGGTTCGGCACGTCGTAGCCGAGGCCCAATCCCTCCGGCAGGCCGGACTTGGTGGCCGGGATGTCCCAGATCACCCAGTGCTTGTTGGAGTTGGCCGTGTCGATCAGCGTGATCGCGTAGCTCTTGGCCGCCGCCGGAGCTCCGGTCCAGGCCAGCGGGGGTGAGATGTCATTGCCCGACGCCCCGTCCTGCTGGCAGGTGTACTTGACCGGGATCGTGCCGTTGCCGGCGAAAGCCGTACTCGTGAGCGCGAAGGGCCCGCCGGAGAACTTCAGCCGCACGATCACGTTGTCCAGCACCGACGGCGTGCCGCCGTTCTTGTCGTTGTTGGTGGAGGTCAGCCACAGGCCGCCGTCGGGGGTCTTGACCACTGTGCGCAGGCGGCCCCAGCGGCCGTTGAAGAAGGCCCGCGGCGTGTCCGTGGTGCTGCCGTTGATCTTCATGACCCACAGGCGCTGGCCGCGCACCGCCGCCATGTAGATCCAGTCGTTGACGATCTCCAGGCCGCTCGGCGAGGCGGAGGCCACGTCCCACTGCTGGACCGGGTTGACGTAGCGGGAGTCGCTGCACTTGCCCTCGCAGTTCGGCCAGCCATAGTTCTTGCCCGGCTGGATGAGGTTGAGCTCGTCCCAGGTGGAGTTGCCGAACTCCGACTCCCACAGCCTGCCCTGGGAGTCCCAGGCGATGCCCTGCGGGTTGCGGTGGCCCAGGCTGTAGACGCGCGGCGCGCTCGGGAACGGGTTGCCCGGTGCTCCGGCGCCGGTCGGGGTGACGCGCAGGATCTTGCCGTTGAGCGAGTTGAGGTTCTGCGACAGCGTGTCGTTCTCGGCGTTGCCGGTGGTGATGTAGAGCATGCCGTCCGGGCCGAACTTGATCCGGCCGCCGTCGTGGTAGTGGCTCTTGGCGATGCCGGTGACGATCGGCTCGCGGGCGCCGATGGCGCCGTTCTCGTACTTGAAGCGCACCACCCGGTTGTCGCTCGCGGCCGTGTGGAAGGCGTAGACGTAGTGGTCGGTGGCGAAGTTCGGGGACGCGGCCAGGCCGAGCAGGCCGCCTTCTCCGCCCGTGGTCACCGCCTCGGTGATCTTGCCGACCACGGTCCTGGTGCCGTCGGGGGTGACGCGGACGACCTCGAACCGGTCCCGCTCGGCGACCAGCGCGCTGCCGTCGGGCAGGAACGTGATGCCCCACGGCAGGTCCATCTTGGTGTTGATGTCCTTGTCGTAGATGGGGTCGCCGCCGATCGCGGTGGAGCCCGTCTTCACCTGGAGGGCGGGGCTGCGCGGCGAGACGTTGTTGTTGGCGTCGAACGCCTCCACCTCGAAGGAGTACGTGGTGTCGGCCGTCAGCCCGTCGGCGGTCGCGGTCAGGTCGGGCACGGTGGCGAACTTCGCGCCGTCCCGGTAGAGGTTGTAGCCGGTGACGCCGACGTTGTCGGTGGCCGCGTCCCAGGCCAGGGTGACGCTGGTCGAGCCGGTGCTGACCGCGTGCAGATTGCCGGGCACGGTCGGCGGCGTCGCGTCGTCGCTGGGCGGGGTGGTGATGACCACGACGTTGCTGACGTCGGAGGAGTTGCCGGCCGCGTCGACCGCGTGCACGTTCAGGTCGTAGCGGGTGTTGGGCGTCAGGCCCGTCAGCGTGGCCGAGGTGATCGAGCCGGAGACGGTCTTGAGCACGTTGCCGCCGTTGTAGACCTGGTAGAAGGCCACGCCCACGTTGTCCGTCGACGGGTCCCAGGCCAGGTCCACCTGGTACGGCTTGACGTCGCCGACCACGTGCAGATTCGCCGGCGGGGTCGGGTTCTCCGTGTCGGAGGGCGTGGGCGCGGTCAGCTTGTCCAGGTTCGGGCCGCCGTTGGCGGTCGTGGCGGTCAGCCTGACCTTGTTGGCGCCCGCGACCAGGGCGGCCGGAACGGCCTTGTCCTTCCACGTGTCCCAGTTGCCGGTGCCGGGGAACGACAGGCCGGGCGAGGTGACGGTGCCGTTGACCACGACGTCCACCGGGCGGTCGGTGGTGGTGCCGTTGGCGTACCTGACGGTCAGGTTGTAGTTGCCGGCCGTGGGCGCGTTGACGGTGAACTCGACGTAGGAGCCGGCCGTGTTGACGTAGTCGACGAAGCCCGTGCCGGTGTACCCGGTGTGGTTGGTGGCCACGGTGGCCTGGCTGAGCGTGGCGTTCTCCGCCTGGTACTCGGTGCTCGGGCCGGCCACGTCCACCTCGAGGTAGTCGAGGTTGGGGTTGCCGCCCGCGCCCGCGGCGGCCAGGCGGACCTTGTTGGCGCCCGCGTTGACCTGCGCGGTCACGGTCGCGGTGTCCCAGGTGTCCCAGTTGGTCGTGGGGTTGAACGTCTTGGCCGCGGCGACCACGGTGCCGTTGACCGAGACATCGGAGGGGCGGTTGGCGGTCGTCCCGTTGGCGTAGCGGATGGAGATCGTCGCGGTGCCCGCGGCGGCCGCGTTCACGGTGAACTCGGTGTAGCTTCCAGCAACGTTGTCACCGTTGACGAAGCCGGTGCCGGAGAATCCGGTGTGATTGGACTCCACGACGCCTTGGGAAATCGTCGCGTTCTCCGCCTCGTATCGGGTCGGAGCGGCGGCGGCCTGCGCGGGTAACGCCCCCACCAGGCCGAGCAGTAATCCAACGGCTAGAAGACGCATGGATCCTCCGGGGGGTGGTCGTTAGGAAGGTTTCCTAACTCACAAAAGATAGGATCACTGGTCACACGCGCCTGTCAATACATCCCATCACTGGCGCTCCGCCCGTCGTCGGCGCAAACTGGACAGAACAGGCGAGACGGCGCGGAGCAGTGGAGCACCCGTGGACAATCACCTCGATCACATGCCGATCCTCTCCCGCGGCAGGCACCGCAATCCCAAGCGCGGCGCGTGCTTCATGGAGTTGGCGTCCTATCTGGCCGGAGAGCGGTGGAGCGACCATCCGGGGTGCACGCACCCGTTGCTGGCCGCCCTCGCCCGCCTGGTCAATGACAACACAGGGGACGAAAGCCGTAACAAGCTCGTCCACCTAGTCCCGTCGATCATCGGGCTGACCAGCGACGACCTGCGGGTCGACGCGCAGATCGCGCTGCGCTGCGCGACCGCGGCGCTGCCCGTGGCCGCGGCCGAGCGTCAGCTCGCCCTGGCCGTCTCGGTGCTGGCCGCCGAGGAGATGCTGGCCAGGCTGGACGGCGCGCCCTCCGGGCGGATGAGCGAGCTCAGCACCCGCGCGATGGCCCAGGTGCCGCACGCGGCCGAGCAGGCGCACAAGTTCAGCAGGGCGGCGCGGATCACCGAGAAGGGTTTCCGCAGGTACGCGGCGCCCAACGCGGTGCAGCTGTCGGTGGTGGGCATCGTCCAGGCGTGCATCCCGGATCCCGACAGGCTGCTGCGCGGGCTGCTCGAGGACGCGATCGCAGACTGCCAGGCGATGATCAAGAAGCCGGCGGAGTTTTCGCCAACAGATTCGCCACAAGCCGTCATATAAGCGCTTCACCGCAGGTCAGGGAAGCCTCCCCTTCGTTGCGGATCACCGGGCCATGTGCCTTAATTCCGTGACGAGTGGCTGAATTGTGGAGGTTTTCATGACCGTCGAGCTGGCCCCGCCGTACACCGCCGAGAAGCACCATAGCCACCGGGACGTCACCGGGGGCTGGCTTCGCCCGGCGGTGTTCGGCGCGATGGACGGCCTGGTGTCCAACTTCGCGTTGATCGCGGGTGTCGTGGGCGCCGCGGGAGCGGGACGAGGTGCGGTGCTTGCCGGGTTCGCGGGGCTGGTGGCAGGGGCGTGCTCGATGGCGGCGGGTGAGTACACCTCGGTCAAGTCGCAGACGGAGCTGATGCGGGCCGAGATCGCGGTCGAGCGGCGTGAGCTGGCGCGCAACCCCGAGGGTGAGCAGGCGGAGCTGGCGGCGCTCTACCGTGCCCGCGGCCTGGACGCTGAGCTCGCCGACCGGGTGGCGGCCGGGCTTTCGGCCAATCCCGAGCAGGCTTTGCGCGTGCACGTGCGGGAGGAGCTCGGTGTCGACCCCGACGACCTGCCCTCGCCCTACGTGGCGGCGGCCTCGTCGTTCTGCGCGTTCGCGGCCGGGGCGCTGGTGCCGCTGGCGCCGTTCCTGTTCGGGGCGTCGGGGCTGCTCGTGGCGTTGATCCTCAGCGTGCTCGCCCTGTTCGTCTCGGGCGCGGTGGTCGCCCGCATGACGGCCCGCCCCTGGTGGCTCGGCGGCCTCCGGCAGCTCCTGCTCGGCGTCGCGGCGGCCTCGGTCACCTTCGCCCTCGGCCACCTCCTCGGCGTCGCCGTCTCCTAACCCCCTCCAGGTACGGCACGCCCCACACCCCGAATACGCCGCCACCCTCCCCCCGCGCACGGCGCGCCCCACCCACCCGAACACGGGCGCGCCACCCACCCAAGCACGGCGCGCCCCGTCCACTCCACGCCCTACACCCCGGCAAGCCTGCGCACTCCACAGCCTCGACGCCACCGCGCCTCGCTCTCTCGGGCGTGTGGTGACGGGATCTGTCGGTGGCGGTGGTTACGGTGTGGGGCATGGGCGAGATCGAGCGGATGCTTGTCGCGGCCGACGCGGGTGCGCTGGGCTCGGCACTGCGGGCTGATCCGGCGGTGGCCACCTCGGCCGTGGGTGGGCTGGCGCCGCTGCTGGTGTTGCTGCGGCGATCCACGGGGGCCGTGCCTGCCGTACAGGAGTGTGCGCGGCTGCTGCTGGAGGCCGGGGCAGATCCGGGCAGCCACACGGTCGAGCAGGACGGCGAAGGGGTGCGGACCGCGCTGCTCGACGCGCTCGAGCGGGGCGATCTGGCGCTGGTGCAGCTGCTGGTCGAGTACGGCGCGCCGCCCGACGACGACGCGTTCTACCACGCGTGCGAGCAGGGCGACACCGCTTTCCTCGACACCCTCCACCGGCCCGGGTTCGAGCGCATGGTGGCGCACAAGCTGGACTTCGAGGACGCGGCCGGGCTGCGCTGGTTCCTCGATCACGGGGTCGACGTCGATGCCACGCGGGCGCTGCACCACGCGATCGCCCGGGGCCGTGGCACGACCATCCTGACGATGCTGCTGGACGCCGGCGCCGACGTGAACCTCCCCTGGGACCGCTGGGACGTGGGCCGCCTGCCGCTCGCGCTGGCCGCCCGCTGCGGCCATCTGGCGGCCTACGACCTGCTCACCGCCCGGGGCGCCCGCGCCGACCTGGATCCCATCGACGCGGCCGTGCTGGCCGTGGCCAGGGGCGAGTCGGTCCGCCTGCCCACGGCGCCACCTCCCGCTCTGGGCCTTCCCGACAAGACGGACTTCGGGTGGATCCTCGGCCAGTTCGCCGTCCTCGGCCGGACGGACGTCCTGCGGTCTCTGCTGGACGCCGGCTGGCCGGTCGACACCCGCGGCTGGAGCGACTTCACGCCGCTCGACCAGGCCGCCATGCACGGCCGAGCGGAGACGGTCCGCCTCCTGATCGCCCGCGGGGCCGACCTCGACGACCGCGCCTTCGACGACCACGGCCCCACGCCCCTCGACTGCGTCCTCTGGGCCCTCCGCAACAACCGCGCCGACGACGGCGACTACGTCGAGACCATCCGAGCCCTCCGCGAAGCAGGCGCCCCCACCACCCACACCCCACCCACCGGCGACCCCACCATCGACTCCCTCCTCACCACCCCATAACCCCCTACTCCCACGACCACCCCCACCCGATGCCAGCAGGCGATGGGATGGACTCGGAGAGGCTGGGAGGGGCTGGGGGGTGGGGGTCGGGGAGGTTGGGAGGGGTGGTGCTGGAGTGTTGGAGGGTGCCGGAGGGGAGCCAGGCGTGGTCGCCGGGGGTGTAGGTGATGCCGGAGATCTCCAGTGAGCCCGCCAGGACGAGGAGTTCCTCGCCTGCCAGGTAGTGGCCCGGCCTGGTGCGCCTCCAGCCGGTCGGGAAGCGCACCAGGGACGTGGCCTCGTCGAGCCGCGACAGCCGTACCGGACGGTCGGAGCCGGGAAGCAGCACGTCGTGGCCGGGCAGAGAGCCCCCGAGCAGGTCTATCAGCAAGCCAGCATCCTGCCCGCCCAGCCCCGCCCCACGCCTGCGCCGCGCGTCAGCGGCGCTTGAGGTGGCGTTTGAGGATGGTGCGGATCGTCAGCAGGAGAACGACGGCGACGATCTGGCCGCCGAGCACGATGCGGTTGACGTCCACGACGGGCTGCCACCGAACGTCCCCGTCCTTGATCACGAACACCCCGGCGGGCGCCGCGCCGAGGCCGAACCCGGCGCCGCCGCCCTCCGCTTCCGCCTCCCCCTTGCCCATGCCCCCGCCGCTGCCCTGGATGACCTTGGCGACGGGGATGACGGTGACGTCCCCCTGGTGGATCGGTTCCCCGAAGACCCGGCCGACGGTCGCCGCGTCCTTCGACTTCTCCACGAGCTGCATGATGTCCATCTCCCCACTCTCGCGTCAGACCCGCCGCAACACCACCATCTCGCTGCGGTAGTCCTCGCCCGAGTGGAACCAGGTGGGCAGAAGGAGGCCGTGGTTCATCAGCGTGGCGCCGTGGGCCCGCGATTCCCCGTAGGCGTAGACGGCGGAGGGGTCCAGCCCGGTCAGACGTACCCGCCGGGGCGGCTGCTTGGTGAGGCCGTAGGGGTGGTAGGCGAGCACGACGACCTGAGAGTCCAGGACGTACTGCACGGCCGAGGCGGTGACGCCGGGCTGCCCGAAGAGCCGGTGGAGCCGCCCGTGCTGGACGGTCTCGCGGACCTCCTTGTAGGCGGCGATCAGCGAGCGCGCTTCGTCGAGCGAGGAAGCGGACCAGGACCGCAGGTCGCCGCCGACGCCCAGCGTGCCGGCCATCGCCACGTGGAAGCGGTAGCGCAGCGGCACCGACCGCCGGGTCGCCGCGTTGGGGCTGTCGGTCACCCAGCACGACATGGCGCCGGCCGGATACAGGTAGGAGAAGCCCTGCTGGATGGGCTGCCGGTCGCGGGCGTCGGTGTTGTCGGAGGTCCACACCTGGTCGGTGCGGCGCAGGATGCCGAAGTCGACGCGCCCGCCGCCGCCCGAGCACGACTCGATCCGCAGCCGTGGGTGCCGCCTGCGAAGCTCGTCCATGACCGCGTAGACGCCGCGGGTGTGCTCGATCCACAGCAGGTCGCCGGGGCCGGCCTGGCTGAAGCTGCGGTTCATGTCCCATTTGAGGTAGGCCAGGCCGTACTCGCGCACGAGCCGGTCGAGCCAGTCGACCGCCCAGGCGCGCACGTCGTCGCGGGCGAAGTTGAGCACGAGCTGGTTACGCATGGTGTCGCGTCTCCGTGCCGGGTAGTGCAGGACCCAGTCGGGGTTCTTGCGGTACAGGTCGCTGTCGGGGTTGACCATCTCGGGCTCGACCCACAGCCCGGCCTGCATGCCCAGCTCGCGCACCCCGTCGAAGAGCGGGCCGAGCCCGTCGGGGAAGCGGTCGGGGTTGGGGTGCCAGTCGCCCAGGCCGCGGGTGTCGTCGGTGCGCGCCCCGAACCAGCCGTCGTCCACCACGAACAGCTCCACGCCCAGGTCGGCGGCCCGCCGGGCGAGGTCGAGCTGGCCCTCCTCGGTGACGTCGAACCAGGTGGCCTCCCAGGAGTTGTACAGCACCGGCCGCACCTCGCCGGGGGTGGGCAGCACGTGCGCCCTGGCGTAGGCGTGCCAGGCCGCGCTGGCCTGGCCGTACCCGCCGTCGGAGTAGAGGCCGAGCGCGGCCGGCGTGCGCAGTGTCTCGCCCGGGGCCAGCGGCCAGGTGAGCCCCTCGTGGCCGAACCCGGCGCTGACGGCGACGTCGCCTTCCGGGCGGCGCTGGGTGGTCATCCGCCACGACCCGCTCCAGGCCAGGGCGACCGTCCAGACCTGGCCGCGCTCCTCGTCGGCGTCGCCGATCATGATCCACGGGTTGGCCTTGTGCGAGGTGGTGCCGGTGCGGCTGCCGAAGGTGGTCTCCCCCACCGGCAGCTCGCCGTGCTGCAACTGCGTCTCGTAGGCCCAGCCGCCGGCGGCTCCCACGAACCGGGCCCCCGCCTGCTCGGGGATCACCCAGCTGCCGGAGTCCAGCCGCTGCAGGCGGATGATCGACGCGGACTCGTTGGTCACGCTCACCCAGCGTTCGAGCACGTCGGTGTCGTCGTGTAGGCGCAGGTGCAGCCCGACGCGCAGCCCGTAGGCGTGGTCGCGCAGGACGAGCTCGAGCGAGTTCTCGCCATGCACGGCCTCGTCGAAGCTCAGCTCGACCGAGCGGACCCCGCCCTCGTAGACGGCCTGCAGCGCGGGCACGCCCCAGCGCCGCCCGCCGTCGACGGGCAGCAGCTCGGTGATGTCGTCAGGGTCGAGGAATCCGGTCTTGATCCAGCCGGGCGCGTGCTCGGTGACCTCCGGCAGGGCGTCGACGGGCAGTCGCGGCCCCCAGTACCACTGCACGACCCGGGCCTCCTCGAAGACCCCAAACACATATGCGGATTTATCCGTCAAAGCCGCCCACGTCTGGTCACGGCCGGATACGGGGATGATGGGCATGCCAGAGATCGTCGGCCGCGAGCCGGGCACCCGTCAATGATCACAGGTCACGCAGTACGCCCAGCGGCGGTCTCCGGGCGACCCGTACGGCGAGCAGTCCGGCGGCCGCCAGCGCGAGCACCGCGATCGCCGCCAGGATGCCCAGGTAAGCCCATGGGATCGCCAGGTGGCTGGGCGGCGGGTCGAACACCCCGCCGAGCACCGTGACCAGCATGCGTGACAGCGCCCACCCCGTCAGCGCGCCGAACGCGGCCGTGCCCAGCCCGACCAGCGCCACCTCGGTCCACACGAACCCGCCCAGCTGCCGTCCCCGGGCCCCGAGCACGGCGGCCAGCGCCAGGGTCCGCCGCCGCTCGGCGAACCCGAGCGCGAGCAGCAGCCCGGTGGCGGCCACGGCCAGCAGCAGCGCGCACGACAGCTCGATCCCGGTGAGCCCGGTCAGATCGACCGCGGTGAGGCTGGAGCCGAGCACCCGCCTGGTGGTGTCCAGGTCGCTGAGGTGCGCCTGCGGTCCCAGGGCGCTGCGCAGCCGGGCGGCCACCTCGTGCGGCGCGGTGCCGTCGGTGGTGACCAGGTAGGTGTCGACGGTGCCTGACCCGGTCTTGGAGGCGATGTAGGAGGCGTTGGCCACCAGGAACCCCTCGCGTGTCGCGGTGGGGAACTCCTCCACGACCCCGGCGAAGCGGAAGGTGATCGGCGGCCCGTCGCCGATCCGAAGCCGCAGCTCCTCCCCCATGTGCAGCTGGTAGTCCGCCACGGTGGCCTTGCTGGCCAGGATCGCGTCGGGGCTGGCGGCCAGGCGGCCGATCACCTCACGGGCGTCGTCCCCGTCGAAGTAGTCGTCGTCGAGCCGGGTGGTGTCCAGCAGCGTGCTGGGCCGCACGCCGTACAGGTCCTTCAGGTCGGCGCCGACGTAGGCGACGCGGTGTTGCAGCGGCTCGACCGTGCGCACGCCCTGGATGGAGCGGATGGAGCGCTCGTCGGCGCCGGGCGCGTGGCTGACGGTGACGTCGGCGCCGTTGGTGAGCTTGGCGTCGGCCAGTGCCTGCTGCCGGTAGGTGGCGGCGAAGGTGGCCGTGGAGACGGCGAACACCACGGCCAGCGCGGCGATCGCGACGGTCCTGCCCACGGCGGACCGCCGCCGCGCGATCGTGGCGGCGACGGTTCCGGCCAGACCGCGCGCGACCGGCCTGGCGAGCCCGCGCAGCAGGGATCGCGAGCCCGCCAGGTGCCTGGTGAGCCGCCAGATGAGCAGCCCCGCGCCCGCCCACAGCAGCGCCGGCCCGGCGAAGGCCCAGTAGCCGACCGACACGTGCGGCACCCCCTGGGCCGCCGTGACGAGCCGGTATCCGGAGCGTCCCGTGACCAGGAACACGGCCGCCGATCCGGCCAGCAGCCACAGGTCGAGCCCGTAGCGCAGCCAGCGGGGCGCCGGCTGCCCACCGACGCTCCTGCGCGCGGCCACGACGGTGACGCTCCTGGCATCCCGTACGGCGGGCAGCACCATGGCCACCACCCCGGTCCCCGCCGCCACGGCGCCGGCCGCCACCGCCCACGCCGCGGGAAGCCCGGCGCCGACGACGTAACGGTCGAGCGGCGCCGCCAGCCCGAGCCCGGCCGCCGCGCCCAGGGCGCCGACGGCCAGCGCCTCCGCCAGCGCCAGGCGGACCAGGGCGCCGAGCCCGGCCCCGCGGGCGCGCAGCAGCGCCTGCTCGGCCCGCCGCCGCTGACGGCCCGCGGCCGCGATCGAGGCGGTCAGCAGCACGGCCAGCGCGGCTCCTGGCAGGCCGAGGAAGAGGAACAGGGCCGTGGCGTACTCGGCGTCCTCGCGGGCCGAGTCGAGCGCGCCGCCCAGGTTGTCGCCGACGAGCGCGCCGCCCGCGGTCCGCGCCTCGAAGGCGCGTGCCCGGTCGGTGACCTGGTCGTAGGCGGTGGCGGGATCGGGGTCGAGGTCGTGGGCCAGCCGTACGTGGAACTGCCAGCGCACGTCGGTGCCGAACAGCTGGGTGAAGCGCTGCCCGGGCATCAGCAGCACGTCGGCGGGCGGCTGGCGGTCGGGCGCGCCGACGGTCTGGAGGAACGTGGCGGCCTCGGGCAGCTCGACCACGCCGTCGATCTTCATGGTGACGTCGGGGTGGTCGGCGCGGCGCAGCGTGATGGACTCGCCCGGCTTGGCGCGCAGGGCGGCGGCGGCCGGCTGGGCAAGCAGCACGCCGCTGGCGGCCCCGGCCAGGGGGCGCAGCTCGCCGGGGAAGGCGGTGGTGTAGTCGGGGGGCAGCCCGACCACCTCCCCGTCGCCGGTCTCGGCGGCGTCGGACTCGAAGCCGGCGACCGTGGCGTAGCCGACGGGCCTAGCGGTGATGATGCCGGAGTCCTGCTGGGCGGCCTGGGTGACGGCGCCGGGGTCGCCGTCCCTGGTGACCTCGATCTGCCAGTCGACCGGCACCCGCTGGATGGAGCGGACGGTCATGGTCGACTGGGCGGCGGACAGGAAGGCGCCGAGCGAGGCGAGCAGCGCGGCCGTCAGCGCGACACCGGCGGCGGTGGCCAGCAACCGCAGCGGCCGCCGCCGGACCAGGCCGCGCAGCCAGATCAGCATGGCGGGTCCTGCGGGGTGGCGTCGCGCAGCGTGCCGTCGCGCATCTCCCAGCGGCCGGGCAGCCGGGCGGCGATCGCCTCGTCGTGCGTGGCCACGACCACGGCGACTCCGGTGCGCGCCAGCGCGGCGAGCAGGTCGGCGATCTGGCGGGCCCGGCCGGAGTCCACCCGGCCGGTGGGCTCGTCGGCCAGCACCAGGTCCGGGCGCCCGGCCAGCACCCTGGCCAGCGCGACCCGCTGGGCCTGGCCGCCGGACAGTTCCTCGGGCAGGCGCCGGGCCAGCTCGGCCACGCCCACCGACTCCAGCGCGCGCATCGCCTCCCGCGTGGCCTCCTGCTCGGTGCGGCCCGCGATCAGCAGGGGCAGCGCCGCGTTCTCCAGCGCGTCGAGCGAGGGGACCAGGCTGTCGCCCTGGAACACCATGCCCGCGCGCACGCCTGCCCGCCGTACCTCGCCGTCGGTGGGCTCGTCGAGCCCGGCCAGCAGGTGCAGCAGCGTGGTCTTTCCTGAGCCCGAGGGGCCGGTGACGGCGATCGCGTCGCCGGCGGCGACGGCGCAGCTGACGCCGTGCAGGGCGACGACGGAGCGGCGGCCGCGGCCGTAGACGCGGCCCACGTCCACGCAGCGGACCAGCTCGCTCACCGGACACGCCCGTCGAGGAGCGACACGACTCGGTCGGCGAAGCGGCGGACCGCGGCGCTGTGCGAGGCGATCACCACGGCCGTGCTGTCGCCTGCCAGCTCGCGCACCAGCCGCAGCACGTCGGTCTCCCTGCCGCGGTCGAGCTCGCCCGTCGGCTCGTCGGCCAGCAGCACCGAGGGCTTGTTGGCCAGCGCCACCGCCAGCCCCGCGCGGGCCGCCTCGCCGCCGGACAGCATCGCCGGGCCGGCCAGCGCGCGGTCGGCCAGCCCGACCCGTTCGAGCAGTTCGTCGCGCCAGCGCCGCCCCGCCCTGGCCCGGGCGCGCCCGCCCCAGTCAGGGCCGCCGGTGTGCCGGGCGGGGTCGAAACGCTGGGCGAGATCGATGTTGCCGCGCACCGACAGGTGCTCCACGAGGTTGCCCGACTGGAAGACCACGCCGATGTGCCGGGCGCGCAGCGCGGCGCGCTCCCGCTCGGGACGGTGGCTGATGCGCGTGCCCGCCACCCACACCGCGCCGCCGTCGGGCTCGTCCAGCCCGGCCAGGCACGAGATCAGCGTGGACTTGCCGGCTCCCGACGGCCCGGTGACCGCGACGATCTCGCCGGGTTGGACCTCGATCGAGACGCCGCGCAGAGCCTTGACCTCCTCATCGCCCGACCGATGAAAGCGGTAGAGCTCATCGGCGAACAGCAGCATGCAGGAAGGCTAGGGCGGGGCCGGTCAGCGTCGGCTGAGCGCTGTGTTAGCGCGGTGTTTACCTTTCTGGTACGGCTGGGCCAGCACCTGCAGCCGGTCGAGCAGCACCATCGCCAGCGCGCTCCCGACGCCGAGCAGGACGAGCGTGGCCCACGGCAGCCAGGCTACTCCCCAGGCGCCCGCGCTGTCCCAGATCACGCCGGTGACCAGGCTGCCCACGGTGATGCCGAGCCCGGAGACGGTGGCGTAGACGCCGTAGTGGGTGGCCACGAGGCGGCCGCGCGCCAGCCGTACGATCACGTCCATCTCGAAGGGCAGGATGAGCATCGTGCCGAGCGCGAGCAGGGCGGCGGTGGCCAGCATGGGCAGCGTGGCCAGGTGCTCGGCCAGCTCCTCGAAGCCCAGGTCGGGCGCCGAAGGGGTGGAGAAGGCCACCATCGGCACGAACGCCAGCCCCAGCACGGCCACGCCGGCCGCCATCGCCCTGGGCGGCGTCCAGCGCTTCGAGGCCCAGGTGCTGACCCGCTTCTGGCAGGTGATCACCAGCACGGCGGACAGGGCGAACATCTCGCCCATCCCGATGTTCTGCTCGGGACCGAGGGTGCGCTCCATCACCAGGGGCAGCGCCAGGTAAACCTGGAAGGCCAGCACCGCCGAGCCGACCATGGCCAGCGAGAAGCACAGGAACGCCTTGTTGCGCAGTATCGGCCCCCACCGCACGGGCCTGGCCTTGCGCCGCTTCTCGGCGCGGGGCAGCCAGATCGCCTGCACCACGGTCAGCACCGCGAACACGGCCGCCGCGACCATCGCGATGCCGGGGAACGGCAGCCACGACAGCGCCAGCCCGGCCAGCGGCCCGAGCAGCAGCCCCGCCTGACCGGCGATGTTGAAGCGGGCGAAGGCCTCCACGCGCCCCTGCCCCGCCGCCTGCGACACCAGCGTGCGCACCCCGGGGTCGAACAGCGCGCCGGCGAACCCGGTCGCCGCCGCGGCCAGCACCAGCGCCGGCACCCCCGTGGCCACGCCGAGGAGGGCGAACCCGATGGTGCGCAGCGAGCATCCGGCGATGACGGCCGCGCGGCAACCAAGCCGGTCGGACAGGTACCCTCCCACCAGCGACAGGCCTCGCTGGCTGGCGTTGCGGACCCCGAGCACGACGCCGAGCACCCAGGCGGCCATGCCGAGGCCGTGGCTGAGATGGCCGGCGAGGTAGGGCATGAGCAGGTTGAAGCCCAGCTTGATCGCGAACTGGGACAGGAGCAGAAGACGCATAGTAATCGAAAGACTACGGAGCGTTAGATCAGTGAGAGGTTAGCGGGTGGCTTACTTCGTTCTGGCAGGCTGGGCGCATGACGCGTGAGCCCGGAGGAACCCCGCTGCGGCGCCGGGTCCTGGTGGCGATGGTCGGGGTGGCGTCGCTGGCCGTCGTGCTGTTCGCCGTGCCGCTCGCCCTGTCGCTCGGCACGCTCTACCGCGACGAGACCGCGGTCTCGCTGGGCCGCGACGCCGCCTGGATCGCCGCGAACGTGCCGGACGAGCCGCTGGGCAACGCCTCGATGGCACTGCCCTCGGGCGTGCCGCACGGGCTGACGGTCGGCGTCTACAGCTCCGAGGGCAAGCTGCTGTACGGGCACGGGCCCGCCGCGTCCAAGGTGGTGCGGAACTCCGTCGACGGGCGGCCGCACGAGGCCGTCGAGGACGGTTACCTGGCGGTCTCCGCGCCGGTGCCGACCGACGAGCGGGTCAAGGGCGTGGTGCGGGTGGCCACGCCGTACGACACGATCGAGCGGCGCGTGCACAAGTCGTGGATGCTGATGGGCGGGCTGGCGGTCGTCGTGGTCGGGCTGGCGGCGGCCTTCGCGCTGAGCCAGGCGGCGCGGCTGGCGCGGCCGCTGGAGCGGCTGACGCGGGCCGCCGAGGCGTTGGGCTCGGGCGACTTCTCCATCCGGGCGCCGCACTCGGGGGTGCTCGAGGCGGACGTGGCCGGGCAGGCGCTGGCCGCGACGGCCCGGCGGCTGGGCGACGTGCTGGCGCGCGAGCGGGCCTTCTCGGTCGACGTGTCACACCAGTTGCGCACCCGGCTCACCGCCACGCTGCTCGGCCTGGAGTCGGCCCTCGCCCGCCCGGACGCCGACCTGCGCGCCGCGATCGAGACCGCGCTGACGCGCGGTGAGCAGCTGCGCACGACGGTGGAGGACCTGGTACGGCTCACGCGCGACGGCGGCCACGGCGACGCCGCCCCGCTGGACGTGGTGGCGCTGCTCAACGACATCCGCGACGACCGGCACGGCGAGGCGGTCACCGTCAACGTGCCGATCGGGCTGCCGCACGTGGCGGCCTCGGTGGCGGCCGTGCGGCAGGTGGTGCAGGTGCTGCTGGACAACGCGACCGAGCACGGCGCGGGCGAGATCACCGTGGACGCCGCGGACCTGGGCGACGCCGTGGCGATCGAGGTGTCCGACCGCGGTCCCGGAATCCCGGAGGGGGTGGACCCGTTCGTGCGCAGGCCGGACGCGCGCGAGGGACACGGCATCGGGCTGGCGCTGGCCAGGTCGCTGGCCGAGGCCGAGGGCGGCAGGCTGGTGCTACGGGCGTCGTCACCGCCGGTCTTCAGCCTGCTGCTGCCGGTCAGTCAAGCTCGTACCGGTAGCCGCGGCCACGCAGCGTCGTGATGCGCTGCGGGTCCTCGCCGTGCTCGGCCAGCTTGCGGCGCAGCGCGAACACGTGCACGTCGAGGGTCTTGGTGGGGCCGAACCAGTTGGCGTCCCACACCTCGTCCATCAGCTCCTCGCGGGTGATCACCTCGCCGGCCCGCCCGGCCAGCACCGCCAGCAGGTCGAACTCCTTGGGCCGCAGCGACAGCTCGCTCCCGGACACGAACGCCCGCCTGCCGGGCAGGTCGAGCGTCAGCTTGCCCACCGACACCGTCCGCTCCTCGCCGGGCGGGGCCTGGCGGCGCAGGTGGGCGCGGAGCCTGGCCAGCAGCTCGGTCAGCCGGAACGGCTTCATCAGGTAGTCGTCGGCGCCGGCGTCCAGCGCGACCACGACCTCGAACTCCTGGGTACGCGCGGTCAGCACCACGATCACGGTGTGCGGCAGCACCACGCGGAGCCTGCGGCACAGCGCGACGCCGTCCACGTCGGGCAGGCCCAGGTCGAGCAGGATCAGGTCGGGAGGGTCGAGCTCCGCCTGGTCCACGGCGGCGGCGCCGGTCGTGGCCAGCGCCGCGCGGTAGCCGCTGCCGGTCAGCGCCTGCGCCAGCTCGGGACCTATCTCCGGATCATCCTCAACGACCAGGACGTGCGTCATGCGCCCGATGCTATCCGCGCCAGCAGCCCGTCCCACCGTCCTCCGACGGATCGCAGGTCGTAGCGGGTCGCGGTGCGCCGGGCCGCCGCGCCGAGCTTGACGCGCAGGTCCCGGTTCTCGATCAGCGCGCACACGGCCGCGGCCAGGGCCTCGACGTCGCGCGGCGGGACGAGCACGCCGTCCATCCCGTCCGTGATCATCTCCTGCGGCCCGATGGGACAGGCGAACGAGACCACCGGCAGGCCCTTGCTCATCGCCTCGATGATCACCATCGGCAGCCCCTCGGAGCGGGAGCTCAGCACGAACATCCCCGCCGCTGCCAGCTCCTCCCCCACCCGGTCGGTGCGGCCCATGAGGAACGCGCCGTCTTCCAGGCCCAGCTCCGCGACCTGCTTGCGCAGCCTGCCCAGCTGCGGCCCCGAGCCGAAGACCCGCAGTGTCCAGTCCGGGTGCCGCTGCCTGACCAGCCGCCACGCCTGCAGCAGCAGGTCGTACCCCTTGATCTTGTCCAGCCTGCCGAGCGCGACGGCCACCTTGCTGTCGGGCGAAGCCAGGCCGCCGTCCAGCGGGGTGAGCGCGTTGGGGATGCGCACGACCGTGGCGCCGGGGACGGCCCGGGCGAAGCGCTCCTCGTCGTCGTGGGTGAGCACGACCACGGCGGACAGCCTGCCGTACCTGCGCTTGATCACCTTGCGGAGAGGCGCCGGGTAGGCGGCGAAGTGGCGGTGCTCCTGTCCGATGGTGACGACGCCGGGCGGGGCGAACGTGGCGGCCATGAGGTTGAGCGAGGGCCTGGTCGTGATGAGCACCCCGCCGCGCAGCGAGCGCAGGTAGCGCAGCAGGACCAGGTCGGTCCACAGGGAGCTGAGCCCGTGGACGTGCTCCGACTCCGGCACCAGGACGCTCCCGCGGCGCGACAGCAGCCGGTAGAGCCCGCCCGGCGGGTCGAGGCGGTCCTCCAGGTACGACAGCCGCACGCCCGGCGGTACGGGGAAGAACGGCTCCGCCCGGGTCCGGACGACGCTCACGATCTCGACCTGCCGGGTCCTGGCCAGGTAGCCGGCCAGGTTGTAGACGGAGCGGATGGTGCCGCCCATGCCGTTGGCGTGGAACAGGATGAACCGCACCGTTCCGGCGTCCGGTGGCGGCGCCTTCCTGGCACGCCGGCGGTTGGCCAGGTTCAGCAGCCACAGCAGCAAGCGCTTCACATCTTCTTTACTACTACATAATTGGTAGTAGTCGTGGTGTGGGTGCAGGATGGTCCGGTGATGACACGCTCACCCGGCCGTCGTGACCGGGGAGACCTGGAGGCCGAGGTGCTGGCGGTGCTGGCGGCCGCCGGGTCGGCGATGACGCCGCGCGAGGTCGCGGCCAGGCTGGCCGGACCGCTGGCGTACACGACGGTCATGACGGTGCTGTCGCGGCTGCACGACAAGGGCGCCGTCACGCGCGAGCGGGCCGGACGCGCCTACGCCTACTCCTTCCAGCGCGACGAGGATTCGCGGCTGGCCGCGCAGATGCGGCGCCTGCTCGACGGCGGCACCTCCAGCGAGCGGGTGCTGTCGCACTTCGTGGGCGAGCTGTCGGCGGAGGAGGAGTCGCTGCTGCAGCGGCTGCTGCGCGAGGCGGGCGGGCCGTGACGTGCGCGTCGACGTCTACCTGCCGCTGATCACCTCGCTGCTGCTCGGGCTTTCCGCCTCCCGCCTGGCCAGGTGGCTGCCGCCCGCCACGGCGACGCGGGCGCTGCTGGCGGCCGGGCTGGCGGCGGCGGTGAGCACGCTGTACGCGCTGGCGCTGCTCGCCTGGACGCTCGCGGCGGAGATCCCGCTGGTGGCCTCGCTCGGCGGGTGGTCGTTCCTGGCCTGGGCGCGGCTGGATCCTGTCGCGCCGCCGGTGGCGGCGCTCGCCGCGCTGGGGCTGGTGGTCTGCGGGGTACGGCTGGCCACGGCGATACGGCGGCACCGGCTCTCGTACGCGGCCGTGGCTCGGCTGGGGCGCGAGCTCGCCGGGTCCGCGGAGGGGCCGCTGGTCGTGGTGCCCTCCGACTCGCCCGAGGCGTTCGCGTTGCCGTACGGGCGGGGCCTGGTGGTGGTGTCGAGCGGGATGCTGGCGGCGCTGTCGCCGGCGGAGTGCGGGGTGCTGCTGGCGCACGAGCACGCGCATCTGGCGCACCGTCATCACCGCTACCGGGCGCTCGCGGGCTTCGCGGCGTCGGTGAACCCGCTGCTGGGCTCGCTGCCGCGGGCGGTCCGCTTCGCCACCGAGCGGTGGGCGGACGAGGAGGCGGCCACGATCACGGCCGACCGGGCGCTGGCGGCCCGTGCCCTGGCCCGCGCCGCCCTGGCCGGCCTGGCCTCGCCGGCGCGGGAGGGGCTCGCCTACCACTCGTGCGACGTCTCCGACCGGGTCAGCTCCCTGCTGCGGCCCATCCCCCGGCGACGCCCGCTGCTGGTCGTCGCCCTGGCCGCGCTCATCTGCGTCACGCTCTGGGCGCCGGTCGACGCCAACGCCGACTCCGACACGCTGCTCAACTCCGCCTGCACCGCCTCCTGCGACGTCTAGCCCCTTCGCGACCCGGACTGCTGCCTGCGACCCGCCTCCGCAGGCGCGCGCCCTTTTCCATGTCTCCTCCGAACATGACTGCTGTGCTCTCAGTGGCTTTTCGAACAGAAATATTGTTCAATACGTGGCATGGTGAGCACCGAGCGGATGCGGCTGATCAGGGACGCCGTTCGCGAGGCAGGGCAGCTGGGCGTGGGAGAGCTCGCCGAGCTGACCGGCGCCTCGGAGATGACGATCCGGCGTGACCTGGAGATCCTGGCCGAGCAGGGCGTCCTGGAGCGGTATCGGGGCGGCGCCAGGAGCGTGCTGCTGCGCGGCCAGGAGCCGCCGTTCGCCTGGCGGGCGGGCGAGAACACCGAGGCCAAGCGCAGGATCGCCGCGGAGGTCGCCGAGCTGATCGCCGACGGCGAGTCGGTCGTCATCGACAGCGGCACCACGTGCCTCGAGGTCGCCCGCGCCCTCCACGACCGCCGGTTGACCGTGATGCCGCTGTCGCTGCACGCCGTCAACGCGCTGACCGGCGGCCCCCGGCTCACGCTCCTGGTCCCCGGCGGCCAGCCCCGGCCGGGCGAGCTGGCCCTGACGGGGCCGCTGACCCAGGCCTCGCTCGGCGCGCTGCGCTTCGACACGGCCGTGCTCGGCTGCTGCGGGCTGACCGCCGCCGACGGCATGACCTCCCACGACCTGGCCGACAGCGCGATCAAGCGCGCGGCGATCGCCTCCGCCCGCCGCGTCATCGCGGTCGCCGACGGCGCCAAGTTCTCCCGTACGGCTCTCGCGTTCGTCGCCCCGATCTCGGCGCTGCACGCGATCGTCACGGACCAGGCCGCCCCCGACTCCGAGGTCGACGCGCTGCGGGCGGCCGGGGTCACCGTACGAAAGGTATGACCACATGACGGACTCGATCCTCTTCGACCTGTTCGGCGTCATCGCCCGCAACCAGTCGCCCGAGAGCAAGGACCATCTGTGCCGTACGGCCGGCGTCACGGATGGCTCCGGGGGCGGTTTCTGGGACGCCTACTGGTCGCTCCGCCCGCCGTACGACCGCGGCCAGGTCACCGGGCACGAGTACTGGGACCAGGTGGGCGATGCGCTCGGCACGCGCTTCTCCCCCGCCCGCGTGGACGCCCTCATCGCCGCCGACATCGCGAGCTGGGACGACGTGGACGACGCCATGGTCGCGCTCATCGACAAGCTCGCCGCCTCCGGCCGCCGCCTCGCCCTCCTGTCCAACATCCCCGAGGACCTGGCGGCCCACTACGAGGCCCACCACCCCTGGATGGGCCACTTCGACCCCCGCGCCTTCTCCTGCCGCATCGGACACGCCAAACCCTCCCGCGACGCCTACCTCTGGTGCCGCGACGCCCTCGCCGTCCCCGCCGACCGGATCCTGTTCGTGGACGACCGCCAGGACAACATCGACGCCGCCCAGTCGATCGGCCTGCGCACGCACCTCTTCACCGACGCCCCGCACCTGGCCACCACCCTCAACCTCTGACAGCTGCGGAGGCGGGCTACTCGAAGGTGGTGGAGATCTCGTGCCAGCCGCCGGGCGCGATCTTTTCCGCCGCCTGGGGACCCCAGGTGCCGGGCGCGTAGGGCAGGGGGCGGTCCGGGAGATCGAGGATGGGGGCGACGATGCGCCAGGACTCCTCCACCAGGTCGTAGCGGACGAACCTGCGCGGGTCGCCGCTGACCGCGTCGGCGAGGATGCGCTGGTAGGCCGCCTCCAGCGGGCCGAGGACCTTGGTGAAGTCGACGCTGACCGGCACAGGCCGCGTCCGGTCCTTGCCCGGTTCCTTGGCCAGGAGGTCGAAGGTCACCCCGGCGTCTGGCTGCAGGCGGAAGCGGATCAGGTTGTGCGCGGGCGACGCCTTCTCCGCCCCCTTGAAGTAGGTGACCGGCGGCTTGCGCAGCTCGGCCACGATCTCCAGGTCCGTCGTCGGCAGATTCTTGCCCGAGCGGATACAGAAGGGCACCCCCGCCCACCGCCAGTTGTCGACGTAGGCCCGCAGCGCCACGTAGGTCTCCGTGGTCGAGCCGGGCTTGACGCCATGGGTGTCCAGGTAGCCCTCGTACTGCCCGCGCACGACGTCGTCGGGGTCGATCTGCTTGACGGCCCGCAGCACCCGCCACTTCTCGTCGATCTGGGCGCGGGCGTCCTTGGAGGGCGGCGCGTCCATCGCCAGGAACGCCAGGACCTGCAGCAGGTGGTTCTGCACGACGTCCCGCACGGTGCCGTTGGCGTCGTAGAAGGCGCCCCGGTCGGCGACGTCGAAGTCCTCGGCCATGGTGATCTGGACGCTGCGCACGAAGTGCCGGTTCCAGATGGGTTCGATCATCGTGTTGGAGAAGCGGAAGACGAGCAGGTCCTCCACGGGCTCCTTGCCGAGGAAGTGGTCGACGCGGCGCAGGTGGTCCTCGTCGAAGTACTTCAGCAGCTCGGCGTTGAGCTCCCTGGCCGAGGCCAGGTGGTGGCCGAAGGGCTTCTCGACCACGAGCCTGGCGTCCTGGTTGAGCCCGGCCGAGGCCAGCCCCGAGGCCACGACCGCGAACAGGGACGGCGGCACCGCCAGATAGTGCACCAGCGGCCCGAGCCCGGAGACCTCATCGCGTAGCCGCTCGAAGGTCCCCGGATCCTGGTAGTCGCCCGCCACGAGCCGCAGGTTCGAGGCCAGCTTGTCGAACCCGGGGTCGGAGACGTTCCCGCACGCCGTACGGGCCTGCTCGATGAGAGCATCCTTGTCCAGGTCGGTCTTGGCGACGCCGATGATCGGCAGGTCGAGCACCCCGTCGGCGGTCAGCCGGTAGAGCGCAGGCAGCAGCATCTTGTGGGCCAGGTCGCCCGTGATCCCGAACAGGACCAGCGCCCCCGCGTCTCCCATGATCAGACCCGCCTTCCCCGCAGTTCACGATATTTCCGGACCAGCTGCTCGGTGGACGCGTCCGGGAAGGACTCGGGCGGCTCCTCGGACGTCAGCACGGGAGCCAGGTCCAGCGCCATCTTCTTGCCCAGCTCGACCCCCCACTGGTCGAAGGAGTCGATCCCCCAGATCGTCCCCTCCACGAACACCGTGTGCTCGTAGAGCGCGACCAGTTCTCCCAGCGTATAGGGCGTCAGCTTGGGCGCCAGGATCGTCGAACTGGGCCGGTTGCCCGGCATGACCTTGTGCGGCACGACGGCGGCGGAGGTCCCCTCGGCGGCGATCTCCTCGGCGGTCTTGCCGAAGGCCAGCGCGGAGGTCTGGGCCAGCAGGTTCGCCGTGAGCAGGTCCTGCATGCCCTCACGGTCCTCGAAGGGCTCGGCGAAGCCGATGAAGTCGGCGGGCACGAGCCGCGTGCCCTGGTGCAGCAGCTGGTAGAAGGCGTGCTGCCCGTTGGTGCCCGGCTCGCCCCAGAAGATCTCGCCGGTGTCGGTGGTCACGGGCGCGCCGTCGGCCCGCACGGACTTGCCGTTGGACTCCATCGTCAGCTGCTGCAGGTAGGCGGGGAAGCGGTGCAGCCGCTGACTGTAGGGCAGCACGGCCCTGGTCTGCGCGCCGAAGAAGTCGTTGTACCAGATGCCGAGCAGGCCCATCAGCACCGGCAGGTTCGAGGCGAACGGCGTGGTGCGGAAGTGCTCGTCGATCGCGTGGAACCCGGCGAGCATCTCGCGGAACCGCTCCGGCCCGATCGCGATCATCAGGGAGAGCCCGATGGCGCCGTCGTAGGAGTAGCGGCCGCCCACCCAGTCCCAGAAGCCGAACATGTTGGCGGTGTCGATGCCGAACTCGGCGACCTTCTCGGCGTTGGTCGACACGGCCACGAAGTGCTTGGAGACCGCGTCCTCGCCCAGCGCGCCGACCAGCCATTCGCGCGCCACCCGGGCGTTGGTCAGCGTCTCCAGGGTGGTGAACGTCTTGGAGCTGACCACGACGAGCGTGGTGGCCGGGTCGAGGTCGGCGAGGTTGCCGGTGATGTCGGCCGGGTCGATGTTGGAGACGAAGCGCGCCGTGATCCCCGCGTCGGCGTAGTCGCGCAGCGCCTCGTAGGCCATCGCGGGCCCCAGGTCGGAGCCGCCGATGCCGATGTTGACGACCGTCCTGATCGGCTCGCCGGTCGCTCCGCGCCACTGCTGTGTGCGCACGCGCTGCGCGAAGTCGCTCATCTTGTCCAGTACGGCGTGCACATCCGCGACGACGTCCTGCCCGTCGACCACGAGCTTGGCCTCGGCCGGCATGCGCAGCGCGACGTGGAGCACCGCCCGGTTCTCGCTGACGTTGATGTGCTCGCCGGTGAACATCGCCTCGATGCGATCACGCAGCCCGGCCCGCTCGGCCAGCCGTACCAGCAGGTCGAGCGTCTCGGCGGTGGCCCGGTGCTTGGAGTAGTCGAGGTAGAGGTCGCCGCCGGTGGCGGCCATCCGGGTCGCCCGGCCCGGGTCCTCCGCGAACAGCTCCCGCAGCGTCCTGCCCGCCAGCTCCTCGTGGTGCTTGGCCAGAGCCGCCCATTCCTGGCTCTGGGTGATGTCGCCGCTCACGTTTCCTCCTCGGGCCGTCAAACCGATCACAATCATCCCGTAACCGAGTACCCGTTCAGGTTGTTTCCGTGCGCGCCGCAGCAGACTCTTTGCGCACTCCAGGACCCCCCTCAACCACCCATATCAGGACACACATGCATAATCAGCCGTAAATCACTATTACGTCGGCGGGCCCGCCTGATCACGACCTCAGCCGGCACGGATCCTCTCCCAGGCCGCGCGCACGTGCCTGAGCTCGGTGTAGGTGCCGCCGATGGCCATGCGCAGCCACACCCGGTCGCCGATCTTGGTGTGGGTGAGGTAGAGGGCGCCGCTCGCGTTGAGCCGTTCCATCAGCTCCAGCGGGTCGCCCTGCCGGGGGCGGAAGCAGACCAGGCCGAACGGGTGCGCGTCGTGGACCTCGAAGGCCGGGTCCTGCGCCACCCAGGCGGCGAAGCGCTGTGCCAGGTCGACGTGGTTGCGGATGTGCGCCTGCAGGCCCTGCCTGCCGTACCAGCGGATGACGGTCCACAGCTTCAGCGCGCGGAAGCGGCGGCCGAGCGGCACCTGCCAGTCGCGGTAGTCGATCACGGCGCCCGAGCCGCTGGCCCTGTTGCGCAGGTACTCGGGCTGGATCGACAGGGCCTCGATCATCGGGGCGGTGTCGGCCAGCCAGAGCACGTCGCAGTCGAAGTTGGTCAGCAGCCACTTGTGCGGGTTGGTGCAGTAGGAGTCGGCGTACTCGGCCACGCCGTCGTTGATCCAGGCGAACTCCGGGCAGACGGCCGCCACGCCGGCGTAGGCGGCGTCCACGTGCAGCCAGGCGCCGTGGCGGCGGCACAGCCGCCCGATGGCGGGGACCGGGTCGACCGCGGTGGTCGAGGTGGTGCCGACCGTGGCACACACCAGCGCGGGTGTCAGCCCCGCCGCCACGTCCTCGGCCATCAGCCGTTCCAGGTCGGCCGGGTTCATGGCCAGCGTGTCCCGGTCGACGGCCACCATGCGGACCGCCTCGGCGCCGAGCCCGGCGATCCTGGCCGCCTTGGCCAGCGAGGAGTGGGTCTCGGAGGTGAGGTAGACGCGGGCCCCGTCGCGGCCCGCCCGCTGCAGCGCGGCCAGCAATGCGATCAGGCCGGCGCTGGAGGCGGAGTCCTGGATGACACCCTGGAAGCCGCCGGGTAAGCCGAGCAGCCTGGCCAGCCAGCCGACGACCACGGTCTCGAGCTCGGTGCAGGCGGGGCTGGTCGCCCAGAGCATGCCCTGCACGCCCAGGCCGCTGGACAGCAGGTCGCCGAGGATGCCGGGGCCGCTGGCGTTGGACGGGAAGTAGGCGAAGAAGGCTGGATGCTGCCAGTGGGTGACGCCCGGCAGGATGACCCGCTCGAGGTCGGCCAGCACGTCCGCGAACGGCTCGCCCTGCTCGGGCGGGGTGTCGGGCAGGGCCCGGGTGACGTCACCCGGGCTCACCTGCGACAGGACCGGATACTTCTCGATGTTGGCGAGGTAGTCCGCGATCCAGTCGACGGCCTGCTTGCCGTACTCGCGGAACTCTTCCGGAGTCAATGCGCGCTCCCCGGGACGTCCAGCGTGGGGTTGCGGTCGAAGAAGCCGACCGGCCGCAGCGTGAACCCGGTGTGCTCGACCGGCATGACCGGCCAGTCCTCCGGCCGCGGGAAGTGGGTCAGGCCGAAGGTGTGCCACAGCACGATGTCCTCGCCGTCGACGCCGCGGTCGCCCGCCGTCCACGCGGGCAGCCCGGCCCCGCCGGGATGCTGGTTGGGCAGGTCGCCGGCCGGGAAGCGCTCGTCGTCGGCGTGCCGGGTGACCCACAGGTGGTGGGCGGCGAAGGCGGCCCTGGAGGCGATCGAGGAGGACGGGTCGGCCAGCAGTGCCGGCAGCCCCTCCGGCACGAGCGCGTATCCGACCGGCTGCCCGAGGCGGTTGGTCACCTCGGGATTGACCACCCGCCACACCCGCGCCACGCTCCTGTCTGCGTCGCGCCTGGCCTCCAGCTCGCTGCTCAGCCGGGTCGCCTTCCTGGTGAACGCGTTGCCGTACGGGTTGCCCTCGCCCCGGGGCACGCGGACGGCGTCCAGTTCGTCCACCGCGTTGCGCTGCCCGTCGACCGCCATGTCCAGGCGCGCGGAGAACAGGTGCTGGTGGTACGGCGCGCCCAGCCCCGGAGCCACCTCGGCGGCGTACGGCCTGCCCGCCTCCCGGTAGCCGGAAGTGGACAGCACCCCGGTGGCCTTGACCTCGCAGGCGATCGTGCCGTCGAGGAAGAAGTACCAGTAGAAGCCGTAGTCGTAGTTGCCCGCCGTGGTGAAGTACGACACGACCAGACGGCGCTGCCTGCGGGTCTCGCTGACCCCGGTGTAGAGGTCGGAGTGCTTCCACAGCACGCCGAAGTCCTCCTCGTGCAGGCAGATCGCGTTCTCGATCGTGCGCGGCTCGCCGTGCTCGTCGGCGACCACGACGTCGGTGTAGTGGATCTCGCCCAGGCAGTCGCAGCCGTGGTGCAGCGAGTTGGCGAACGCGCCGAACAGGTACTCGCCCTGGTCGAAGTAGTTCTGCCAGAACCGGTCGGGTGACGGGTCGGCGTAGGGCACGACCATCTCGGCGATCGAGGCCCGGTGGATCACCGATCGGTCGCGGTCCTGGTCGGGGTCGCGGAAGGAGATCTGGTGCAGGGTCAGGCCCTCGCGCACGTTGAAGCCGACGCGCAGCGTCCAGTTCTCCCAGCGCACGACGCCGTCCTCGACGGTGAAGCTGGGACCGTCGGGCTGGGTGATCGCGATGGGGCGTTGCGTGGTGCGCCGCCGCGGGTGCTCGTGGAAGTTGCCGGGCTCCTGGGGCACCGGCACGACCTCCTCGTCGATCACGGTGAGCACGCTGCGCCCGGTCAGGTCGACGTAGGCCACCAGCCCGTCGACCGGGTGGGCCCACGGGTGGTCGCCCTCGTGCTCCTGGTGGAAGGCGAAGCTGCGGATGATCCGCCGCCCGGTCTCGTCGGGGAAGCCGTAGTTGCCCGCCGACAACGGCAAGGCGCGCACGGTGGCGGTGGTCAGGCCGCGCCGGGCCAGCGCCTTGGCCCAGGCCTCGTCGGCGTCCACGATCTCCTGCACGGCCGCGAACTCCGAGACCATGATGGGCGGCTGACCCGACACGGCCGGGTCGAGCCGCTCGGCGTGCTCGACGAGGCCCCGGGTGACCGAGACGACGGCCTGGCTGGAGGAGCCGTCCTTGCTGTCGAGCAGCACCACCCTGACACGGCGGTCCACCGGCTCACCGGCGAGCAACTCGGCCTTGGCGGGCTCCTCGGGCCCGAGATAGGCGAAACGTACGTCTGGCCCGAGGTGTCCGGCCGCCTCGAGGACGGCGCGCGCCGTACTGATCTCGTCGGCGGAAAGCAGCGCTAACGGATGAGGCGTCATCTCCCCATCATGATCCGGGGCTAGGGCACGAGCCAGCCCAGAACCGGGGTCGACTGCAGGAACACCAGCACGCACAGCACGAGCAGCAGCACGGCGCTCCAGCCGATCACCCGGCGGAACAGCGTGCCCTCCTCCCCCACCAGGCCGACGGCGGCCGTGCCGATGGCCAGGTTCTGCGGGGAGATCATCTTGCCCATGACGCCGCCCGCGCTGTTGGCCGCGCCGAACAGCTCCGGCGGGAGGTTGAGCTGCCCGGCCGCCGTCGTCTGCAGTTTGGCCATCAGCGCGTTGGCGCCCGCGTCCGTGCCCGTGATCGCCACGCCGAACCAGCCGACGATCGGCGACAGGAACGCGAAGAAGGCCCCCGCGCCGGCCAGGAGCAGGCCCAGGGTCTGGATCTGGCCGGAGTACTGCATGACGAAGGCCAGCGCGAACACCGCGAGGATCGTCACGATCGCCCAGCCGAACTGCCGGATCGTGGCGGCGTAGGCCTTGATCGGGTTCGTCCAGAGCGTCAGCGCGGTCAGCAGGCCCGCCACGAACAGCAGCGTGCCCGGGTGCGAGGCCCACGGCAGGTCGTAGGTGACCACGACCGGCTTGCCCGCCGGGTTGACCAGGTGCAGGCCCGGCCAGACCGGCTTGACCAGCGCCTTGTCCAGCACGGCCTTGATCGCGGGGATCTGGGCCAGCGAGAACAGCACGATCACGTACCCGTAGGGCAGGAAGGCCACGACCTTGTCGCGCGTGGAGTCGCCGCCGGGCCTGCCGTGGGTCCGCACGAAGACCGGGTCGTCGACCGAGCCGCCGGCGATCGTGGGGACCGCGCCGACCGTCTCGACCGGCTTCCACACCTTGCCGAAGGCGACCAGCACGACGGCCGAGACCAGCGCGGCGGCGATGTCGGTGAGCTTGTAGTTGAACTGCGAGAACAGGATCTGCGTAGCGCCGAAGCTGACGCCCGCGACCAGCGCGGCCGGCCAGGCCTGCCGCAGCCCCCGCCGCCCGTCGGCGACGAACACCAGCACGAACGGCACCAGCAGCGCGATGAAGGCAACTTGGCGCCCGGCCATCGCGCCGAACGGCTCGGGCGGCAGGCCGGTCACGCTGCCCAGGATCGTGATCGGGTTGCCCATGCCACCGAAGGCGACGGGCGCGGTGTTGGCGATGAGCGCCAGCACGGCCGCCCTGATCGGCTCGAAGCCGACGGCGATCAGCATGACCGCGCAGATGGCGATCGGCGAGCCGCCTCCGGCCAGCGCCTCGAGCAGCGCGCCGAAGGAGAAGGCGATGACGATGGCGGCGATCCGCTTGTCGTCGCTGATGCCGGCGAAGGCCCGGCGCAGCACGGCGAAGTGGCCGCTCCGCTCGGTCATCTTGTAGATCCAGATGGCGTTGAAGGTGATCCACAGGATCAGCAGCACCGCCCTGGCCGCGCCGAACAGGGCCGAGTCCAGTGCCTGCCCGATCGGCATGGCGTAGGCGAAGGGCAGGATCGCGATCAGCATGCCGACCACCAGGCCCGACAGGCCCGCCCAGTGCGCCTTCCACTTGAAGACGCCGAGCAGCAGCAGCACGGTCAGCAGCGGCAGCGCCGCTAGCAGGGCCGACAGGCCTAACGATCCGGTGGGATTGAAGTTCTGGTGATACACCGCGGGCCTCCCGGTGTTCCATTGGATAGAACGGCGTTCCGTGTTTAGGATCGTAGGACGCGGAACGACCGGAGGGAAGAGATGGAAGTACGGCATGCCACGGCGCCCGACCAGATCCGGTACTTCGACACTGCGGAGCTCCGGCAGAGGTATCTGGTGGAGGGCCTGTTCGGGCCCGAGGTGGACGGCGTCTACACCCACCAGGACCGCATGATCGTGGCCGGGGTCAAGCCGGTCACCAGGTCCCGGCTCGCCGCCTTCGATCCCTTACGGAGCCGGCACTTCCTGGAAAGGCGGGAGCTGGGGGTCGTCAACATCGGCGATCCGGGGGTCGTCACGGTGGACGGCACGCCGTACGAGATGGACAGGAAGGACTGCCTGTACGTGGGGATGGGCGCCGAGGACGTCACGTTCGAGGGCGGCACGTTCTACCTGGTCTCCGCGCCCGCCCACGAGCGTCATCCCACCACGCACGCCCGGCTGAAGGACGTCGAGCCCGTCAGGCTGGGCGCGCGGGAGGGCTCGAACGACCGGACGATCTACAAGTACGTCCACCTGGACGGCATCCGCAGCTGCCAGCTCGTCATGGGGGTGACCGTGCTCGAGCCCGGCAGCATGTGGAACACGATGCCGTGCCACACCCATGACCGCCGCACCGAGGTGTACCTCTACTTCGACCTGCCGGCCGAGGAGCGGGTGATCCACCTGATGGGCCGCCCGGACGAGACGCGCAACCTGGTGGTCGCCAACGAGCAGGCGGTGATCTCGCCGAGCTGGTCGGTGCACTGCGGGTTCGGCACCCGCAGCTACGCCTTCGTGTGGGCGATGGCCGGCGAGAACCAGGCCTTCGACGACATGGACCAGGTCCCGATCGGCGAGATGCGGTGATGTTCTCGCTGGAGGGCCGGACCGCGCTGGTGACGGGGGCGCGCGCGGGCATCGGCAGGGCGATCGCGGTCGGCCTCGCGAGGGCAGGGGCCGACCTGATCCTGCACGGCCACCACGACGACCTCGACGAGACCGAGCGCGAGGTCAAGGCGCACGGCCGCGCGGCGAGCAGGCTGGTGCTCGACCTGTCGCGGACCGGCGAGATCGCCGGAGCGGTGGCGGGCCTGAAGGCCGACATCCTCATCAACAACGCGGGCACGATCGCGCGCGGCTCGACCAGCCTGGCGGACTGGCGGCGGGTGCTGGCGGTCAATCTGGACGCCGTCTACCTGCTCAGCCAGAGCCTGCTCGAGCGGGGCGCGACCAAGGTGATCTCGATCGCGTCGCTGCTGTCGTTCCAGGGCGGCGTCAACGTGACCTCCTACGCCGCCGCCAAGCACGCGGTCGCCGGGCTGACCAAGGCGCTGTCCAACGAGTGGGCGCCGCACGGCGCCCAGGTCAACGCCATCGCGCCCGGCTACATCAGCACGGACGTGACCAGGGCGCTGCAGGAGGACCCGGTGCGCGAGAAGGAGATCACCGGCAGGATCCCGGCCGGCCGCTGGGGCGCGCCGGAGGACCTGGCGGGCGCCGCGGTGTTCCTGGCCTCGCCCGCCTCCGACTACGTGACCGGGCACGTCCTGGTCGTGGACGGCGGGTGGCTGGCGCGCTAACTATGATGAGCCAGTGACCAGCAGCGCCATCGACAAGGCCCTGTGGGTGCTCGAGGCACTCGCGGAGCACGAGAGCGTCACCAAGATCTCCCAGGTGACCGGCCTGCCCAAGTCGACCACGCACCGCATCCTGCAGTCGCTGGCCGAGCACGGCTTCGCCAGGCCCGACGGCGGCGGCGGCTACCTGCCGGGTCCGAAGATCCTGACGCTGGCGGGCCGCATGCTGGCCCGCTTCGATCCGGTACGGCAGGCCTCGCCGGTGCTGCAACGCCTGCACGACCAGACGGGCTACACGGTGCACTTCGCGGTGCTCAACGGCGACGAGGCGGTGTACGCGGCCAAGCTGGAGGGCCGCAAGCCGTACCAGATGCCCTCGCGGGTGGGCATGTCGCTGTGGCTGCACTCCAGCGCGATCGGCAAGGCGATGCTGGCCGCGATGTCCGAGGAGGAGGTGGCGGGCATCACCTCGCGCACCGGGCTGACCAGGCGCACGCCCGGCACGATCACCTCGCAGGCCGCGCTCCGGCGCCACCTGGCGATGGTCAGGGAGCGCGGCTTCGCCATCGACGACGAGGAGAACGAGGCGGGCATCAGGTGCGTGGGCGCCGCCGTGTTCGACCACAACGGGCACGTCGTGGCCGGGGTGAGCATCTCGACGCTGACCCACGAGCTGTCGGTGGCCGACGCCGAGGAGCTGGGCCCGCTGGTGGCGGGCACGGCCCGTGAGGTGTCACTGACCCTGGGCGCCCCGGTCGAGCTGCTGGCTCGCTAGGTACAGCTGGCCCAGCCGGTCGATGCGCCACAGCTGGCCGAGGATGACCAGCGTGGCGCCGAAGACGGTCGGCCAGACCTGCAGGGCGATCAGGCCGTAGGCGAGCAGCACGAACCCGGCCGAGCCGACCGTGACGAGCAGGCGCTGGACCTTGCGGTGATCGCCCTTGACCAGCGATCTGTCCTTCAGCCAGAGCTTCTCGCCGTAGATGCCGCGGGCGGTCCAGCTGCCGGGGTGCTCGATCGCGCGGAAGGCGTGCGGGTTGACCACCAGCCAGACGATCACCAGCGCCACCGCGGCCAGGGCCCACCAGCCGATCCAGGTCCTGCTCCAGATGGCCAGGATCATCGCCGGGATGGCGGCGAACCTGGTCCAGACGCTCCAGGGATTGGCGTGACGCTTCCACGCCTCGTCGGTCATACCCGCCGCAGACGCATACTTGTCCAGAAATTTCATGACAGCAGCCCTTTCGCCAGAGCCGTGATCGTGGTCTCGAGCACCTGCTCGTAGTCCTCGCCGAACCTGTCGCGGTTGATCACCAGCAGACCCGCCGTCCGCAGGACGCCGATCAGGGTCTGCGGTGGCACGTCGGCGGTGAACACGCCCGCCCGCTGCCCCGCGGCCAGGTAGTCCATCAGCGGCGTGACCAGGTGCGGGGTGACCCGGGCGATCTCCTCGGGGCCGACGCGCCTGGTCACCGCTTCCAGCTCGTCCGGCCGTTCCATGAGCCTTCTGTAGAACGGGTCGGCGCCGAGCAGCTCGACCATCCCCCGCATGATCCCGGCCAGGGCGTCAGGCCCCGGCGGACGGTCGAGCGCGGCGGTCAGGCGCTCGCCGAGCATGGGGGCGCGCGCCACCATCACCTCGGCGTACAGCGCCTCCTTGGACTCGAAGAAGGCATAGAAACTGCCCTTCGCGATGCCGGAGGGGGCGACCAGCTCGTCGAGCGAGGTCTTCTTCAGCCCCTGCGTGGCGAACAGCTTCTCGCCAGTCACCACCAGCTCGCCCCTGATGCGGGCACGATCCTCCGCGGAGAATGCCACGGCCATGCCTATACCTCTATGACTAGCTTGGATATTCAGTCATAGCCTAGCATGGCCTCCACGCTATGCACGTGACAGTGCCGTGCACGCCCTTGACGGGGCAGGGAACGGCATGCCCACCCTGGAAGATGTGCTGACGGAGCTGTGCCGGGTGGTCCCGATCGCGCTCTTCCGCACCGGCGACCGGTTGGCCGACGATCTGCGCCGCTACAAGGACGATCCCTCGCCCGCCGTGCGCGGCGAGTGTGCCGCGGCGCTCGCGGCGCTCCTGTCACGTTTCCTCGAACGGCACGCGGACTGCCTCGGCGGGCCCTTCACGCTGGTCACCACCGTGCCGAGCACCCGGGACGGTCCGGCACCCCTGGTGCACCCGCTGGTGGGCGTGGTCAGCAGGGTTCCCGCGCTCGCCCCGCGCTACCGTCCTGCGCTGCGCCCCGACCTCACCGCCTGGGGGCTCGTGCGCGACCACTCGGTCCTGCTGGTGGACGACACGTTCGTCACCGGGGTCCATGTCCGCAGAGCCGCCTCCGCTCTGCTCGCCGCCGGAGCCCGGGAAGTGGTCGCGCTCGTGATCGGACGCCAAGTCTCCGACGAGCCCACAGAAACCTTCTGCTCCGACCGCTGCCGCCTGTGCAACCCCGCGTAAAAAATCGCGGGGTCGAGGATTGGGTCCGGGAAAGCAGGGAAGGGCTGACGACTCCTGAACGCCGAAACGGGAGGAGGAGCCCTAGTGCTCACCCTGACCGCCAACGCCGCCCAGGCGATCCGCGATCTAACAGCGGGCTCGCCCGAGCCCTCGCAGAGCGGGGTACGCATATCCGCACAGGGCGAGGGCGCCAGCTCGCTGACCCTGTCGATCGCCCCCAGGCCGGAACCGGCCGACGAGGTGGTCGAGGCCGAGGGCGCCCGGGTCTACCTGGATCCTGTCGCCGCAACCGTACTGGAGGACAAGTCGCTCGACGCGGGCGCCGACGACCAGGGAGGCGTGTCCTTCTTGGTGACCGAACAGACCTGACCGACTTCGAGGGGTCCGGTACGGCGTGCCGTACCGGACCCTTCCGCTGCTAGGCGAAGAGCTTGTACAGGTAGCGCAGCGCCTGCTCGCGGTGGAAGCCGCTGCCGCCCTCGTGTTCGTTCCACGGGTAGACCGCGATCTCCTTGGGACCCTGCCAGTGGTTGTAGGCGGCGAAGACCGTGGACGGCGGGCAGACGGCGTCCATGAGCCCCACCGAGTAGAGCGCGGCGGCCGTGCCGCGGGCGGCGAAGTTGACGCCGTCGAAGTAGGACAGCGTGCGGAAGACGCGCTCCTCGGCCGCCCTGTTGGCCGACAGGTAGCGGACGAGCTCCTGGTAGGGCTCCCTGTCGGTGATCTCGACTGCCCGGCGGAAGTGGGTCAGGAACGGCACGTCGACCAGCGCCGCCTTGACCGCCGGATGGAGCCCGGCGACGGCCTGGGCGATGCCGCCGCCCTGGCTGCCGCCGTGGACCACGATCCGCTCGGGATCCACCAGCGGGTGGGTCATCACCGCGTCGATCGCGCGGACGGCGTCGGTGAAGACACGGCGGTAGTAGTACTCGTTCTCGTCGAGGATGCCGCGCGTCATCATGCCGGCCGTCTGGGCCGACGAGCCGCCGTGCGGGTCCCCCGTGGCGCCCGGGCTGTCGAAGCTGCCGCCGCCCTGGCCGCGGGTCTCGACTATCAGGTAGGCGTACCCGGCCGCCGGCCACACCAGGTGGTCGTGCGGGAAGCCGCGGCCGCCGCTGTAACCGATGTACTGCACCACGGTCGGCAGCGGCCCCTGCGCGCCGCGGGGCGCGATGAACCAGCCGTTGATCCGGTCGCCACCCCACCCGGAGAAGGCGGCGTCGTACACGTCCACGGCGGTCAGCGGCAGGTCGAAGGGAGTGTAGGCCGGGGCGGCGTCGATCGCGCGGGCCTCGGTCAGGGTCCTGCTCCAGAAGTCGTCGAAGTCGGCGGGCTCGTCGCGGTCGGGACGGTAGGCGCGGAGCTGCTCAAGCGGCAGGTCGAACAGGGGCACAGAACACTCCAAGAGGTCGTGGGTCCCGATATTTCATAGCAACGATCTGGGGTAAGCGCTATCCCCCTCCAGCTGCTGGAACAGCGCTCCGACCTTTCCCAACTCACTACATGTCAATAATTGGGCCCCTTAACAGACTTGACGGCAAATGTCGGGAGTGGTCCCATCTCCAGTTGTTAGGAATGCTTCCTAACAAAGTCCGGCAGAAGGGTCCGCCGTGCTTCCTCCAGCCAGAGCGCGCTTACGCCGCACCCCCCTGGTCCTGATCCTGCTCTCCGTCGTCTCCCTCGTGACCAGCGCCTTCTTCGCGTTACCCGCGCAGGCGGCCACGATCCGCTACGAGGCGGAGAACGCCACGATCGTCCAGGGCGTGGTCGAGTCCAACCACACCGGTTTCTCCGGCACCGGCTTCGTCAACAGCACCAACGCCACCGCCGTGTACACCGAATGGACGGTCCACGCCGCAGCCGCGGGCACCGCGCAGATCGCCATCCGCTACGCCAACGGCACCACCAGTGCCCGCACCGCCGACGTCTCCGTCAACGGCAGCGTGGTGTCGGCCAACCGGTCGTTCGGGACCACCGCGAACTGGGACACCTGGGCCACCTCCACGCTCACCGCCACGCTGAACGCCGGTGACAACAAGATCCGCGTCACCGCCACCAACGCCGGCGGCAACCCCAACCTCGACTACCTCGAGGCCACCACGGCCGACGCGCCCGCCACCGAGTACCAGGCCGAGGCGGCGACGCTGAACCAGGCGATGGTGGCCACCAACCACACCGGCTACACCGGGACCGGGTTCGTCGACTACGTCAACACCGTCGGCGGCTACATCGAGTGGCAGGTCAACGTGGCCGACGCCGGCACCCACACGCTGACCCTCCGGTACGCCAACGGCACCACCGTCACCAGGCCGATGGACATCTCGGTCAACGGCACCGTGGCCGCCAGCCCCACCTACCCCGGCACCGGCAGCTGGGACACCTGGGCCGACGGCAACGTCACCGTCAACCTGAACGCCGGCGTCAACACCATCCGCGCCACCGCCACCAGCGCCAACGGCGGCCCCAACGTGGACAGGCTCTCGGTCAGCGGCTCCGGCGGCCCCGACGGGCAGGCGCCCACCATCCCGACCGGCGTCAGGGTGACCGGCACCAGCGCCTCCAGCATCTCGCTGGCCTGGACCGACTCCACCGACAACGTGGGCGTGGCGGGCTACAAGGTGTACGAGGGCAGCACGGTCGTGGCGACGTCGCCGACCGCGGGCGCCACGATCAGCGGCCTGGCCGCGAACTCGACGCACACCTACACGGTCACGGCGTTCGACGCGGCGGGCAACGAGTCCGGCCACAGCTCCTCGGTGACCGGCACGACCGGCGGCGGCACCGGGGGCCCGACGGCCGACCAGCTGCTGGCCAAGGTCACCTCGTGCAGCCAGATCTCCAACGGCAAGTACAAGACCGACTCCGACGTCAGCACGGCCACGGTGCCCGTGTGCAACAAGACCGGCGCGGTCTTCTGGAAGGCCGACATGGACATCGACTGCGACGGCATCCGCACCACGCAGTGCAACGAGCAGACGGACTGCTGCTTCCAGCCCGACACGTTCTGCCACACCACCACCGACACGCCGCTCAACGCGGCGCAGCTGCCGTACGTGGTGGTGCCGAGCACCAGCAGCATCTGGAACTACACCACCAAGGGCATCGGCTGCGGGACCGTGATAGCGGTGATCTACAACGGCCAGGTGGAGTACGCCGTGATGGGTGATACGGGGCCGAGCGGGATCATCGGCGAGGCGTCCTACAAGACGGCCGCCGACCTCGGCATCAACCCCGACCCGAGCAACGGCGGCACGGACTCGGGCGTCACCTACATCGTCTTCACCGGCTCCGGGACGAAGGTGTCGACCATCGAGAACCACGGCCAGGCCGTCACCCTCGGCCAGCAGCTGGCCCAGCAGTTCATCAACAACAACTGATCCCCTGCCCCGCTTCCCCACTCCCGGTCATCGTGGGAGTGGGGAAATCGGGGTCTGCGGGGCGGTAGAAGCGGTAGTTTCAGCCGGGTGCAGGCTGTTCGTCCCCTTGCGGGGCGCGCGTTACGGATGTCTGGTCGCATCGCGGCCGGCGTGTGCGTGCTGGCCCTGTCGCCCGTGCTTGGCCTGGCGGCGCTGGCCGGCATGTCGACGGTGAGCAGGGACCCGAGGGTCTTCACGATCACCGGGCTGGCCGCGTTCGGTGCGGTGTTCTTCCTCGGCCTGCTGCTGTGCGTGCCACGGCCGCGGTCCGGGTGGGGGCGATGGCTGCGGGCGCTGGCCGTGCTCGGGGTGGAGGCGTTCGCCGTGTGGCACGTCAGCGAGGCGACGCTGAACCCCGGCGCGTTCACCCCGCCGCCCGCGGTGTCGGGGCAGCGCGAGTGGCGCCTGGACACCGGCTCGCGGCTGGCCTACGTGCGGATCGCGCCCAAGCGGGTGACGCGCCCCGACCCGGTTGTCGTGGTGGACGGCGTGACGGCCGCGGCCACGCTCGGCCTGCCGCTGACGCGCGAGGGGTTCCAGGTCTACGGCTACGACCGGCTCGGCTCGGGCCGTTCCGAGCGCCTGGCCGACCCGCGCCGCTATGGCCTGACCAGGGACGTCTCGGATCTGGAGTCGGTACGGCAGGCCATCGGCGCCAAGCGGATGCTGCTGATCGCCCACGGAGACGGGGCACGCCTGGCCACCGCCTACCTGGCCGCCCACCCGGACCAGGTGGCGCGCGTCGTCCTGGACTCCCCTGCCGCGCTGGACGGCGGGCCCGCCACGGCGCTGTCGGCTCTCCAGCCGGGCACGGCGGAGCTGGCCAGGCCCAGGGAGCTGGCGGTCTACACGCTGATGCGCCTCGACCCGGTGGCCGCGCACGCCTTCGCCGGGGACGCGGAGGTCGACGCCCGCCTGGACGAGCGCCTGCGCCACGAGGTGGCGGGACCCGGCTGCCCGGAGCCCACCCCCTCGGGGCCCGGCGGCTACGCGAGCCTCACCAGCCGCCCGCCCGGCCAGGTGCGGGACCTGCTGGCGGAGGTGACGACCCCGGTCCTGATCGTCAAGCGGCGCTGCGACAAGGAGAGCTGGTCGGCGGCCCTCGAATACCGCCACGCCCTGCCGGGCTCGGTCCTCGCCTACGCCCCCGGCACCGGCGCCGTCCGCGCCTTCCTCCTCGGCGACCCCGTCCGGGGCGTCCCCACCGACACCCCGCCCGCCGACTTCATCGGCCCCCGCTGACCATGTGAACGCGGGCGTCAGGCGCTGATGCGGGCGGGGCCGGTCGCCCAGCCGCTGGTCGTCCAGGTGTCGCCGGTGGGGGTGATCGCGAAGGCTTCCATGCCGTCGAGCTCATCCACCCAAGCCCTGGCGTTGTGGCCCATCGCGAAGGCCGCCGTGGCGTAGGCGTCGACGGTCGCGAGGCGGGGGCCCACCAGGGTGATGGAGGCCAGGTCCATGGCGGGCCCGCCCGTGTGCGGGTTGACGATGTGGGGGCCGCGTTCCGCCGTGCCGGAGGTGGCCACTGCCAGGTCGCCGCCGGTGACGACCGCGGCGAGCGTGCGGGGGCGCAGCGGGTGGGTGATGCCGACGCGCCAGCGCCCTGCGCCGACTTGCAGGTCGCCTCCGCCGTTCACGCAGTGTTCCGGCAGGCCCGCCGCGCGCAGCAGGGAGGCGGCGCGCTCGATGGCCCAGCCTTTGACCAGGCCGGTGGGGTCGAGCCGGCCGTGCGGGGTGAGCGTGAAATAGCCAAGGGTGTCGCGTTCGACCTGGGCGCACAGGTCCAGCACCTCGCTCACCTCGGCGGGGCAGCGGATCTGGTCCCCTGCGGCCAGGCGGCTGATGACGCTGTCCGGGCGGTAGGTGGAGAAGACCTCGTCCACGAGGTGGAGCCACTCGACCGCCTCGGCCACCGCCTCCCAGGCCTCCGGGCCGGCGTGCCGTACCTCGAAGGACACGACCGTGCCCATCACCCGCTCGGCGTGGCGCATCACAGGCCGGCCTGGTCGATCGCGCTCTGGAGGGATCGCGTGTAGCCGTCGCTGGTGTAGGTGGCGCCGGAGACGCTGTCGATGTGGGCGCTCTGGGCGGAGAGCGCCTCGCTCTGGAGGATCGGGAGGGCGCGGTCGCTGATCTCGACGTCGCGCGGGTTCTCGTCCGGCGACTGGAGGACCCGGATGTCGGAGATCTTCCCGCCCGCGACGCTGATCCGCACCTGGACCGGACCCCACCGGGTGTCGGCGACGTCTCCGGTGTAGTCCTGGGCGGTGGCCGTGCCGGCGCCGGGAGTGGTGCGAGCGGACGGCGTGGAGTGAGCGGCGGCGGGCGGCAGGGCCGCGGTGGTGACCGCGTGCGGTTTGAACGACAGCAGCAGGACCAGGCCCACGGCGGTGACGACGATGGCCAGCGCGATCCGGAGCATCGCAACCCCCTAGAACTCGAACGACTCGTGGTGGATGCGGCGGGGCGGCACCCCGGCCGCCTTCAGTGCGTCGATCGCGGCACCCGCCATCGAGGGCGGCCCGCAGACGTAGGCGTCGTGCTCGGGCAGGCCGGGCACGAGCCGTGACAGGGTGGCGGGATCGAGCAGGTCGGCGGGGCGCGGCCCGGCCGACACGAACAGGCGGGCGCCGCGGGCCGCCGCGATGGCCTCCAGTTCCGCGCGCAGCACCGGCTCGCGCGCCCGGTAGAGCAGCGTGACCTCGCCGGGCAGCGTCTCGAACAGGGTGCGCAGCGGGGTGATGCCGACCCCGCCGGCGATCAGCAGGGACCGGTCCCGCTTGCCGCGGCGGGCGGTGAGCGCGCCGTACGGGCCCTCGGCGAACACCAGGGTGCCCGGCCGCAGCCGGGTCAGCGCCGCGCTGTGGTCGCCCAGGGCCTTGACCGTGATGCGCAGCGACCCGTCGCCGGGCGGCGCCGACAGCGAGTACGGGTTGGCCGACCACCACGTCCGCCGCGTCAGGAACCGCCAGCGGAAGAACTGGCCCGGCTCGGCCCGCAGGCGCCCGAGGTCGCGGCCGGTGATCCGGATGGACACCACGCCGGGCGCCTCCCTGACGACCTCGGCCACCCGCAGCCGGTGCCGCCACGACAGCGCCACCGGGGCCAGGAAGCGGTACCACAGCAGCAGCGCGGCCACCCCGAGGTAGAGCGCGTACCAGGCGGTCTGGGCCGCTCGGTCGCCGGCGAACTCGGCGCCGGTGGCCAGCTGGTGCCCGAAGGCCAGCCAGGCGGCCAGGTAGGTGTAGAAGTGCAGCAGGTACCACGTCTCGTAGCGCAGGCGCCGCCGCGCCGCCCTGGCCGACACGATCCCGGTGCCGGCCAGCAGCAGCACCGCCACGGTCGCCTTGAGCACCTCGGGAAACGTCAGCGCCATCGTGACCGACTCGCCGACCACGCCGGCCCCGTCGGCCAGCGCGTACCCCCAGATGGTGGCCAGCGCGTGGGTCAGGGCCAGGCCGACCACGTACCGGCCGCCCATCGCGTGCCAGCGGGTCAGCGTGTCGGTGCCCACTCCGCGCTCCAGCGCCGGGACGCGGGCCATCAACGCCAGCAGGACGGCCAGGCCGTACCCGGCGAGCAGGCCGGTGATCCGTCCGGCGTTGGTCAGCCAGCCGGACGGCCCGGCCACGGCGGCCGTGTCGTGCCACCACAGGGCCAGCACGGCGACGGCGCCCAGGCCGATCACGGCGAGCAGGGTGTTCCTCACAGGCGCCACCGTGCCAGGCGTTTCTCTGCTTTCCCTCTGAACAGGGCATGTTTAGGCGATTCTCAGAAGTCGGCCCTACTCTGAGCGGCGATGGTGGAACTGCTGCGACCCGATGGCGCCCCGATCAGGATCCTCGTCGTGGACGACGAGCCCGGCCTGGTCGAGGTGCTCGACGGCGTGCTGCGCCAGGAGGGCTGGCAGGTGGCCACGGCCGGGTGCGGCACGGACGCGCTGCGAGCGGCGGCCGAGTTCGGGCCGGACGCGGTGGTCCTGGACGTCATGCTGCCCGACATGGACGGACTGCAGGTCATGCGCAGGCTGCGCGAGCGTGCTCCCGAGCTGTGCGTGCTGTTCCTGACCGCGCGCGACGCCGTCGAGGACCGCGTGGCCGGGATCACCGCGGGCGGCGACGACTACGTCACCAAGCCGTTCAGCCTGGAGGAGGTGGTGGCCAGGCTGCGCGGGCTGCTGCGCAGGGCCGGCATGGCCCGTCCGGGTGACGGCGACCGGCTGGTGGTGGCGGACCTGGTGATGGACGAGGACGCCAGGGAGGTCACCAGGGCGGGCACCCTGGTCGACCTGACGCCCACCGAGTTCGCACTGCTCAGGCTGCTCATGCTGAACCCGCGCCGGGTGCTCAGCAAGTCCAGGATCCTGGACGAGGTGTGGTCCTACGACTTCGGCGGCCAGGCGCACGTGGTCGAGCTGTACATCAGCTACCTGCGCAAGAAGATCGACGCCGGGCACCCGCCGCTGATCCACACCGTGCGCGGCGTCGGCTACGTGCTCAAGCCACCACCGCCATGAGGCACACGCTGCGCTGGCGGCTGCTCGCCGGGGTGCTCGCGCTGCTGGCCGCGGCCTGCCTGGCGGTGGGCGTGGCCTCCTCATTGTTCACGCAGCACGTGCTGGTGGAGCGGGTCGACGCCCAGCTGGTCAGTGCGGGCGTCCGCTTCGCCACCAGCCTGGAGCACCAGCAGCTCGGCGACACGCGCGGCCAGATCCCCGGCACGTTCGGCGCCAGGCTGCTGAACGGCCGGGTCACGAACGCCGGCGTGGTCACGGGCTATGCCGGTCTCGGCTCCACGCTCGACGCCACGGACCAGGTGCTGCTCGCCTCCCTGCCCGCCGACGGCAACGCCCGCTCGATCGAGCTGTCCTCGCTCGACGAGTACCGGGTCAGGGCGCTGCCGGGCAACGACGGCGACGTGCTGATCACCGGGCTGCCGCTGGAGGAGGTGGAGCAGACGCTGCGCCGCCTGCAGCTGGTCGAGCTGGCCCTGTTCGGCGGGGCGCTGCTGGTCACGGCCGTGGCCGGCTTCTTCTGGGTACGGCTGGCGCTGCGCCCCCTGGACCGCGTGGCGGCCACCGCCCGCAGGGTCAGCGAGCTGCCGCTGGCCAGCGGTGAGGTCACGCTGGCCGAACGGGCTCCCGACGCCGACCCGCGGTCCGAGATCGGCCAGGTCGCCACGGCGTTCAACCGGATGCTCGGCCACGTCGAGGACGCGCTGGCCCGGCGGCACCGGGGCGAGCAGCGCCTGCGCTCGTTCGCCGCCGACGCCAGCCACGAGCTGCGCTCCCCGCTGGCCGCCATCGGCGGGCACGCGCAGCTCGCGCTGCGCCGCGCCGACCTGTCCCCCGAGGTACGGCATGCCCTGGGACGCATCTCCGCCGAGTCGGGGCGGATGACGGAGCTGGTGGAGGACCTGCTGCTGCTGGCCAGGCTCGACGCCGGCAGGCCGCTGGCGCGCGAGGAGGTGGACCTGAGCCGGCTGGCCGTCGAGGCGGCGGGCGACGCCCAGGCCGCCGGGCCGTCGCACGTGTGGCGGCTGGACCTGCCCGAGTCTCCCGTGGTGGTGTGCGGCGATCCGGGCCGGTTGCGGCAGGTGGTGGTGAACCTGCTGGCCAACGCCCGCGTCCATACGCCACCGGGGACGACGGTGACGCTGGCCGTGGCGAAGGCGGACGGGCGAGCCGAGGTGACGGTCACGGACACCGGACCGGGGATCGCGCCGGGCGTCGACGTCTTCGAGCGCTTCTCCCGGTCCGACCGCGGCCGGTCCCGCGCGTCGGGCGGGACCGGGCTGGGATTGGCGATCGTGCGGGCCGTGGTCTCGGCCCACCAGGGCACGGTGGAGGTGGACAGCCGCCCGGGGCACACCCGCTTCCTGGTTCGCCTGCCCGGCTAGCCCGCGATCTTCTCCTGGAACGCCCGGAGGGCGGCGGCGCCGACCGCCTTGTCCTGATCGCCGGTGCCGCCGCTCACCCCCACGGCGCCCACCACCTGGCCCTCGTGCACGATCGGGAACCCGCCCACGAAGACGGCGAACTTGCCGGGATGCATGTGGCTGATCCCGAACGCCTCGTTGCCCGGCAGCGCGGGACCGTCGGGCGGCTCGTTGAAGCGGTGGGTGTCGCGCTGGTGCCCGGCGGCGGTGAACGCCTTGGCGATCGCGATCTCCACGCCGGTCAGGCGTGCGCCGGTCATCCGGTGCAGGGCGATGGGATGCGCGCCGTCGTCGGCGATGCAGATCGTCTGCAGCACGCCGATCCTGGCGGCCTCGTGCTCGGCCGCCTCCAGCATCACCAGCGCGTCTTCGAGGGTCAAACGGTGGACCAGATGCATGTGTCACTCCAGGCTGGGTCGCGCAACGACCCGGACAAATGGCCTATTGCGGAGAAAATCCAGGGAAAGCAGACTGGGGTGGGCTCCTTCCCGCTGCAGGACGGCACCGTCAGTCTCCGAGGGACCCCGAACTCGGGCAATGGACAGAATGCCGAACCAGCGGGACAGGAATTGGGCACATGGCACAACAGCACCATGACGGCATCGACTGCAACGGACGCATCCCTCTCAGCACCCTGCTCGCGGAACCGCTGTTACGCGGGCGGCTCATCGGCGGCCAGGCCGGGCTCGGCGGCACCGCCTCCTGGTGCCTGCCGCTGTCGGAGGTCGGGCCGCAGGACGGGCTCGACGGCGTGGTCGTCCACCTCCCCGCGGCCGTCCTGTCCCCCGAGCTGATCACCGGGCTGGCCAGGCGGGAGGCCACCGCGCTGTTCGCCCATCCGGCCGATGACGGGCCAGATCCCGATCTCTCGGCGGCCGGTTCCGCCGCCGACGCCGCGGGACTGCCATTGCTGCTGCTCGGCCCGACCGCCGGGTACCGGGCGGTCGGGCGGCTGGTCGGGCAGAAGGCGCTGGCGCAGGCCTCGCACGTGCTGGAGTACAGCACCCGGGTGCACAGGGCGCTGGCCGAGGTGCTGGCCCGCGGCTCCGGCATCCCGGCCATGGCACGGGCCATCTCCGGGCTGTCACATGGGCCCGTGCTGGTCCTGGACGGCGACGGCGAGACTCAGGCCTACGCCGGCTTCGACGGTCCCGCCCTCGACCCTGACGCGATCGCCGAGGAGCTGGCCGAGCGGCTGCCCGAGCTCGGCCAGGACGGCGTCGCCGAGCTCGACCTGCACCCCGACGGGCCTCGGGTGCTGATCGCGCCGATCGTCGTCGGCGGGGATCTGTACGGCAGGCTCGTGCTGGTCGAGTCCGGGTCGCCGCCCGACGAGCACGACCTGGCGCAGCACCGGGTGGTGGCCGAGCACGGCGCGACGCTGACGGGCTCGGAGATGCTGCGGCAGCGGTCGGTGCGGGCGGCCGAGGAGCGGGCCAGGGGCGACTTCGTGGAGTCGCTGGTACACGGGCGCTTCGCCGATGCCCACGAGCTGGAGGCCAGGGCGCGGCACCATGGTTTCGATGTGACCGGACGCTATGCCGTACATGTCGTGACGGCGCCCGCGCTGGTGCCGACGGGGCGCAGCGACCAGCGCAGGGCGGCCACCATCACGCGCGTCGCGCAGGGCGTCGAGCCGTCGGCCAACCGGTGGACGCTGGCGGCGGCGGTGGCCACGTTCGTGGTCGTGATCCGGCAGATCCCCGAGGGCGACCCGCTGTCGGAGCAGCAGGCGATCACGCACTTCGCGCAGCAGCTGCATCGGACGCTCGGGCCGCGGCTCGGTGACGACCTGCGGGTCACCTCTGGACGGCCAGGAGACGGGGCGGCCGGCGTGGCGGCCAGCTACTACGAGGCGCGGGTGGCGATGGGCCTGGCCAGGCACACGGGCGCGGCGGCCGTGTGCGGGTACGACGACCTGCGGATCTACGCGGCGCTCAAGTCGGTGGCGGCCAGCGCGGAGGGTCAGGCGTTCGCGCGGGAGATCCTGGAGTCGCTGCGGCGGGTGCACAGCCAGACGGGGGACCTGGAACAGGTGGTGATCGCCTACATCAGGTCGGCGGGCAACCTCAACGCCGCGGCCCGCACGCTCAAGCTGCACCGCAACACGATGCTGTACAAGCTCGACCGCGCCTCCCGGGCGCTGCGCATGGACATCCGCTCGGCGGACACCCAGTTCATGGTGTGGCTCGCCCACCACATCGACACCCTCGCCGCCGTCACCGGCGCCCTCACCGAGGAGTTCACCCCACCCATCCACTAGATCTTTCCGAAGGTCTTTTCGGAGGTACGGCGGGCGGCCGCCACCGGCCGCCCGCCGTCGTGTGCTCAGGGCCCGCATCCGGCGCTTCCGGCGAGTCGGTGCCGCTTACTCGCCGTCACGGCGCCCGGAATCCGCGTCCACGGTCCCTCGTCCCGCCGTACGACGGCAACCGCACGCCGGGTCGGCGAGGTGGATTGAAAAACCCTAGCGATGCGTCGGGCGGGCGCGGGGGCGGTCGTTGGTGGCGTCGGGCGGGAGGAGGACGAGGATCTCGCCGTTCTCTTCCTTGGCCGGGTAGGTACGGATCGGGCGGGTGGCCGGCGGCTGGATGGGGTCGCCGGTGTCGTAGTCGAAGACGCTGCCGTGGCACGAGCACCGCAACCCGTCCTCTGTGGCGTGCCCGGACGACAGGAGGCACTCGAGGTGGGTGCAGTAGTTGGACATGGCGTACACGCGCCCGCCCCACCGCGCCACCGCGAGCTCGACCTCCCCCACGAAGAAGCGCCGCACGACGCCGTCGGGCACCTGTCCCGACCGGGCCACCCGCTGGTAGTCCATGAGATTCCTCCTCACAACAGGTCGATCAGGTCGACGTCCTCGTCGGCCAGCGCCCGCGGGTCCGGTGCGGCCGCCGCCGCGATGAGCTGCCGGGCGACCGCGATGTCGCCGCCCCGCTCCATCCCGAAGGCCGCCTCGATGCGCCCTTCACGCAGATAGAAGGCGACGAAGTCGTACGTCTCGGGATCGCCGCGGATCACGAGCCGGTCCCACGTCTCGCAGTGCCCGGCGTACTGCAGGTTGCGGTCGAACTGGTCCGACCAGAACCAGTGCGGCGCGCTGTACGGCGTGGCCTGTCCGAGCAGGTTCTTGGCCACCGCCGTCCCATGCGCGCTGGCGTGGTCGAAGTGCTCCACCCGGACCCGCCGGCCGTAGAGCGGGTGATGGTGGCGGGCCACGTCGCCGGCCGCGTACACCCCCTCGACGCTGGTCAGCCCGTGCTCGTCGACCAGCACGCCGTCGCCGACGTCGAACCCGGCGAGCAGCTCGGTGTTGGGCGTCACGCCGACGCCCACGACCACGACGTCGCACGCGAAGACCTGCCCGTCGCCCGTGGTGACCTGGGCCCCGTCCGGGGTCTCGGCGTACCCGGTGACGGACATCCCGGTCCGCAGGTCGACGCCCGAGTCCCGCTGCAGGGCGCCGCAGACCTGCCCGATGCGCTTACCCAGGATCCTCTGCAAGGGGGTGTCCAGGCCTTCGAGCACCGTCACCGAGGTCCCCCTGCCCAGGGCGGTCGAGGCCACCTCCGAGCCGATGAACCCGGCCCCCACCACGACCACCCGTGCCCCGGGCACCAGGTCCGCCCGCAGCCGGTCGGCGTCGGCCACGGTGCGCAGGTACCGGACCCGCTCCCCCGCCACGCCGGTCAGCGTGCGGGGCCGCGCCCCGGTGGCGATCACGAGCGCGTCCGCGGTCAGCACGGCCCCGCCGTCCAGCTCGACCTCGCGGCCCTTGACGGCGGCGGCGCGCGTGCCGAGCCGCAGCTCCACGTCGTTGTCCGCACACCACTGCTCGCCGAGCAGCGCGAGCTCGCCGACGCTCGCCTCCCCCGCCAGGTACTCCTTCGACAGGGGTGGCCGCTGGTACGGCGGCGCCGTCTCGTCGCCGATGATCAGCAGGCTGCCGTCGTAGCCGCGGCGGCGCAGCGTCCTGGCGGTCACGGCGGCGCTCTGCCCGGCCCCCACGATGATCACGTACCGGATCACACGCTCCCCTCCCCAGAGACGGCGACCGAGGGCGTGGGGACCGCGACAGCCCGCGCGGTGCGCGGGCGCGGATCCACGTAGATCACGTCACCCTCGACCAGGACCGCGTAGGTCGGCTGGCACTCGGTCTGACCGTCCGCCTGCCCGGTGGCCGGGTCGAAGGACCACTGGTGCCCGGGGCAGATGACCCGGCCGTGCAGGATCGTCCCGTTGCTGAGCGAGCGCTGCTTGTGCACGCAGACGTCGCGCAGCGCGTAGACGGTCCCCTCGACCAGGAACAACGCGACCTGCTGCCCGCCCACCTCGACGAGCTTGCGCCTGCGCCTGGTCAGCTCGCGCAGGGAGGCGGCCTCGACCCAGCTCATGACGACTTGACGTAGTAGTCGTAGAGGCCCTGGGTGTAGGAGAAGCGCATTTCGGCGCCCCACCGGCACATCTTCAGGCAGCGCTGCTGCAATTCGGGGGTGTCGGCGTGGTCGAGCACGATCTGATATCCGCGCTCGCCGTGCACCTCGTCCGAGGTGATGTGCAGGTCGAAGAACTCGATCTCGTCCTCGGTGAATCCGTACACCTCGCGCAGCGGCACGATCTGCCTGCGGTAAATGCTGGGCACCTGCGATTCGAGGCCGACCACGAGCGCGGCGGTGGCGACCACGAAATGCTCGCGCATGGAAACCGCGTAGCACCATGACTGGAGTCCGCGGGTGATGGGATTCATGTTGCCGGGGTCCTCGACGCGTTCCCGCGTGGTGCCGCACGCCTCGGCGAACTTGATGAGCAGATCGGTGTGCCTGATGTCGGCGAGTTCCTCCTCGTACATGTTCTGCAGCGTGAAGTCCTTCGCGCCGGTGAACTCGTCGGGCGTGTTGGCGTAGACGTAGGCGAGGTAGTCGGCGAACGGCCCCACGTAGTGGTAGTGGTTCTCGGCCCAGCGGGCGAAGTGCTCGCGCTTGAGCTTGCCGTCGGCCCAGGCTTGGCTGAAGGAGGCGTTCTTGGCCTCGCGGCCCTTGATGGCGTCCTGCAGTGCCTGGCGGAACTCGTCCCTCGACAACAGCATGTCCTGCTCCTATTCCGAGAGGTAGACGGTCTTCTGGTGCGTGTAGAAATGCATGAGTGCGGGGCCCGCCTGTTCCTTGAACGGCTGCTCGATCCCGCCGAAGGGCGCGTTCATCGCCATTCCGGTGGTCGGCTGGTTGACCTTGACCAGGCCGCTGCGGCTGCGCCTGGCGAACTCCAGCGCCCGCCGGACGTCGTGGGTGACGATCCCGGCGGCCAGCCCGTAGTCGGTGCCGTTGGCCAGCGCGATCGCCTCGTCGAAGTCCGCGGCCCGCTGGAAGGCCAGCACCGGGCCGAAGATCTCCTCCCGCGCCAGCCGCATCCCCGGCGTGACCTCGGCGAAGATCGCGGGCGTGACGAAGAATCCCCTGCCGTCGCGGCGCTGCCCGCCGGAGACCAGCCGCGCGCCCTCCTCCTGGCCGACGCGGACGTACTCGAGGGTCTTGCGGAGCTGGAAGTCGGCCGCGAGCGGCCCCATCTCGTGCTCCTGCGCGAGCTTGACCACGCGCTCGAGCAGCGCGTCGTGCGCCTCCGGCGGCGCGATCACCCGGCTCGTGCCGGTGCACGCCTGGCCGGAGAGCCCGAAGGCGCCCTTCACGATCAGCCGGGCGGCCCTGCCGAGGTCGGCGTCGGGCAGCACCACGACCGGGTTCTTGCCGCCCATCTCCAGCTGCGCCCGCCGCTCCGGCCCCACCTTGCGATGGATGTCGCGTCCCGCGGCGGTCGAGCCGGTGAACGTCACCGCGCCCACCCGCGGGTCCTCGGCGAGCGCGGCGCCCGGCTCAGCTCCGCCGTGCACCAGCGCGAGCGCCCCCGGTGGCACTCCGGCGGCCAGCAGCGCCTCGACCAGGCGCTGCGCCGTCAGTGGCGTCACCGGCGACGGTTTGAACACCACCCCGTTGCCGGCGGCCAGCGCCGGCCCGAGCTTGCGTGAGGGGATGTTGAGCGGGAAGTTCCACGGCGTGATCGCGCCCACCACGCCGACGGGCTCGCGCCAGGTGTAGACGAGCGTGCTGTCGGCCTGGTAGGTCTCGCCGCCGATCCGGTGCGCTTCGGCGGCGTAGAAGCGCAGGTTGAGCGGGGTTCGCGAGGTCTCCACGGCTGCCTCGGCGGGCGTCTTGCCCTCTTCCCTGACCAGTTCGGCGGTCAGCTCGGCCCGCCGTACCTCCAGCAGCTCCGCGGCCCTGACCAGCACGCGCGCCCGCTCGTCGGCGGGGGCGGCCGCCCAGGCGCCGGCTCCCTCTGCGACCGCGTCGACGGCCGCGGCCACGTCCGCGCGTCCCGACTGCGGGAACTCGCCGATGACGTCGTCCGGGTCGGCGGGGTTGCGCCTGGCGAAGGTCTCGCCGGACAGCGCGGGTGTCCAGTGCCCTGCGATGAGGTTCACGCTTCCTCCTGTACGGCTGCCGCCCAACAGGGCACGTACGGCTGGCGCACCGCGAGCTCGTATTCGCCTTGAGGTCGTCGCACGGGGTCAGTCTCGGCGCCATCAGACGGACCCGGATATGGGAAATGTGCCGCACCTGGCGGGCGAAACATGGGCGCTCTGCACAGCGAATCGGGAAGCCTGGACGCGGCGCGCGGATCGCTGGCAGGCTGCACAAACGATCGGCCGCCTAATGTGCAGTTTTCTCATTGTTCACCGAACGGGGACCGAGCAGATTCTGTGCATCTCCGCCCGTCAAGAAAGGGAGGTGCCATGAACCTGGGTGCCGCTCACTGGATCTATCTGGCCGGCATAGTAGTGATCATCGCAGTCATGATCATGCGAAAGAACATCGTCATCCCCGCGGTGGCGGCCACGTTCTTCACCGCCTGGGCGTTCACCGGCGACCTGGTCAAGGGGTTGCAGTCGATCTTCGGGGCGAGCCTGACGGCGGCGGCCGAGCTGTTCAACATCTTCCTCATCATCGCGCTGGTGACGGCGCTGCTCGGGGCGCTGAAGGCGATCGGGGCGGACCAGCGGATGATCGAGCCGTTCCGCGCGGTGATGCGCAACGGTCACGCCGCGTTCTGGGTGATCGCCGGCGTGACGTACGTCATCAGCCTGTTCTTCTGGCCGACCCCCGCCGTGCCGCTCATCGGGGCGATCCTGCTGCCCGTGGCGATCAGGGCCGGGCTGCCGCCGCTGGCGGCCGGGCTGTCAGTGGCGATCGCGGGTCAGGGGATGGCACTGTCGAGCGACTACGTGATGCAGGTCGCGCCCGGACTGTCGGCCAAGGCGGCCGGGGTGGGGACGACCGTGGTGGCCGACCGGGCGATGGTGCTGTCGCTGATCGTCGGGGTGATCGCGCTGGTGCTGGGCTACCTGATGACCCGCCGCAGCATCCAGGCGCCCAGCGTCGACCATTTACTGGCCTGGGAGGGTGCGGCGAGCACCGGCCTGGCCGCGGCGCCGCGCACGACCGGCTCGAGGAAGGGCAGGACGGCCGCCGCCCAGGCGGCCTCGGCCGGGACGGCTGACGGCGGCTCGCTGGACGGCGGTTCGGTGGACGGCGGTTCGGTGGACGGCGGTTCCTTCGACGGCGGGCAGGGCGTGGCCACGGCCGTCGTCACCGACGAGGGCGACGACGAGCCGATGGACGCGGGCGGGGCGCGGCGGGCCGTGGCGCGGTCGAAGGCGTTCGCGGTGATCGTGCCGGTGACGTTCGCCGCCCTGGTGGCGTACATGCTGCTGGGCAAGTTCACCGACCTGGTGCCCGACACCATCGGCGGGCAGGCGGCGGCGCTGGTGGGCGGGGTGGTCGCGGTACTGCTGCTGTTCGCCACGCTGGTGACCGACGGGCGGCGGAGCCTGGAGACGTGCGCCGAGCACGTGGTGGACGGGCTGGTGTTCTCGGTGAAGGCGATGGGCATCGTGCTGCCGATCGCGGGCTTCTTCTTCATCGGCAACGCCGACTTCGCCGCCAGGATCATGGGGCTCGAGGAGGGCGCCAAGGCGCCGAACTTCCTGTTCGATCTGGTGAGCGCGGCCCAGCAGGGCATCCCGCACAACTCGTTCCTGATGGCGTTCTCGATCCTGACCGTGGGCGTGATCACCGGGCTCGACGGATCGGGATTCGCCGGGCTGCCGCTGACCGGGTCGCTGTCGGGGGCGCTGGGACCGGCGGTCGGCATGGACCCGGCGACGCTGGCGGCGGTCGGCCAGATGGGCTGTGTGTGGTCCGGCGGCGGCGTCCTGATCGCGTGGTCGTCGCTGATCGCGGTGGCCGGGTTCGCCCGGGTGCCGGTGCTCGACCTGGCCAGGAAGGCGTTCGTCCCGGTGATCGCCGGCCTGGTGGCCGCGACGCTGTTCGCGGTACTCGTCTTCTAGCGAAGGCTGCCGACGGAGTCTTCTAGCAGAGCCCTTCTAGCGGAGCCGCAGGATCCGCTTGCCGCTCAGGGCCCACACCCGCCCGCCGCCGTCGGCGAGCGCGGTGATGGGCCTCGGCGGCGTGTTGCGCAGCCACCGCCCGCCGTCCTGCCGCAGCAGGTTCTTCCCGTCGGCGGCCCAGACCTGGCCGTGATGCCGGATGAGGGAGGTGATGGGCGCCGACCTGAGCGCGACGGCCGCCCACCGGGTGCCGTCCCACCGGTAGAGCAGCGGGGTGTCCAGGTCGTTCGCGCCGGAGGCCCAGACCTCGGTGGGCGACATCGCGAGCACGGCGGTCAGCTCGTGGGTGCCTTCGCCGGCCACGGGCGGCACGGGCACCCGGGTCCAGGCGCGGCCGTCGAAGTGGGCGGCGGCGGGCTGCGTGGATCCGTCCCCTTCGTAGCCGACCGCCCAGATGTCGTCCTCGGCCAGGGCGTCGGCGGCCTCCACCGTGATCGGCACGTCGAAGCGTTGCCGCCCGTTCCCCTCGAACAGGTAGGCGTGCTTCGGGGTGAACGCCCACGCCTTGTCCTCGCCCACGGCGACGGCCTCCGTGGCGCCGCGCAGACCCAGGAAGCGCCACCGGTGGCCGTCGTAGCGGAGCAGCCCGTCGTTACCGCCCTCGTAGTCCTGCGCGACGACCCACACGTTGCCGGGCCGGGAGGCGTCGACCTTCGCCAGGTCGAGCCAGGCGCCCTTCTTCGGCAGGACCTGGCGCCGCCACGACGTGCCGTCCCAGCGCACCAGCACCGAGTAGTGCCCGTCGGTGCCCCACTGGTTCTCGCCCACCGCCCAGGCGTGCCTGGCGTCGGTGGCCGCGATGTCCTGGAAGCGGGTGCCGTGGTCGAGTTCGAGCCACGGGTGGGGCGGCTCGGTGTAGACCACCTGCCACGACAGCAGCAGCGACAGCGCCAGCGCGATCATCGCTTCACACTAGTGGCGCAGTGCCCGGCGTTCACCCCCGCCACCCGCCAGTCGGCCCCAGGGAAGGGCGACATGAAGTGGGTCAGCAGGTCGACCGCGTACCCGGGCACCTGGCCGCCGGGGTCGAGCAGGGAGACCATCTGCGGCCCGTCCGCCCCGCGCAGCGAGATCGAGTTCGAGCCCCTGCCCGCCGCGTACCCGGGCTTGGCGTCCACGGTCAGGCAGGCCAGCTGGATCCCGGCCGCGCTGATCGCCTGCTTGCTGCCGATGCGCCGCATCCGCTGGTCGTAGCGGCGCAGCGACAGCGAGGTGACGGGGCCGAGCCGCATCGAGTCGCGGAAGAGGTCCTCGCCCAGCTTGCGCGACAGCTTCACGTCGAGCCGGACGTCAGGCCGCAGGTCCACGCCGCTGGCGCCGATGTCGATCCGGTCGTAGCCCCCCTCGAACCCGGGCGCGACGAAGCCGAGCGCGGGCGACGCCTTCATGCCGAACGGGACCTTCCCCGGCCGGATCTTCAGCCAGGACATCTTCCGCACAGCGAACGACACGTCCTTGATCGTGCTCGGCCCGAGCCCGAAGTCGCCGCCGACCTGGTAGGACAGGAACCCGCTCGTGTAGGGCACGTCCTTGCTGACGGCGATCCGCTGCCGCGGCACGCCGTCCACGCGCAGCCCGGCGTGCAGCTCGACTCTTCCCGTCGGCACCGGCTTGGACACCAGGTCGATCGACTGGTCGGGGTTGAGCCTGACCGTGGTGTCGGCCGCCAGGTCCTTGACCGCGAGCGACACGTCGCCGAGCCGCCCCGACCTGTCGATCAGCCCGCCCTCGACGCCCAGATACCCGTCGAGCGTGTTGACGCCGCCCGGCGCGTGGTAGGTGACGGCGGGCACGCGCAGCGCGCCGCCACTGGCGTCGGCGTCCACGCCGAACGTGGCGGGCACGTCGCTGAAACGCATCTCGCCGCTGCCCTGCCCGTCCACGGTCAGCTTCGCGTCCAGCCGCTTGACCGCCGCCGAGTTCGTCACCCTGATCCTGGTCTGCGGCCCGTAGGTTCCCTGGACGGCCACCGCCGCGGGAACCGGGTCGATCGACACGCGACCGCGCAGCGCGCCCGCGTCGGCCTGCAGGTCAAGCGACCCGAGGGTGGCGGCCGGCTGGATCCGGTAGCCGGCGTTGACGGCGTTGCCCGCCACGTCGATCGGCCCCAGCGACAGCTTGGTGATCTTGGTGGGCAGGCCGGTGAGCGTGGCCTTGGCCTTGATCGGTACCGGCGCCACGACGGAGCTGGCCAGGTACACGGCCAGGCTGCGCCGCTTGGGGCGGAACCCGTCGAAGGTGAACGTCTTCTTCGCCACGTCCACCGTCACCTGGTCGGGCAGCCCGCTCACGTCGAAGTAGCCCTGGATGCCGAAGCAGCCGCGGCCCGCCGTACAGAAAGGACCTTGGTCGGCGCAGCCGGGGCAGCCGCCGTCGACCAGCGAGAGGCCGCCCGCGACGGCTGGGGCGGGCTGCATCCCGGCCAGCGCGGCGCTCTTGCCGAGCCAGGCGCGGCCCTTCAGGTCCAGGTTCGGGCCCGAGTAGGTGAAGGCGCCGTTAGCGGCGCCGACGGCGAGCTTGCCGGGGACGGGGCCGAGCCGACCGAGCACGCCGAAGCGCAGGTCGCCCTGGGTGAGGTCGGCGTCGAGCGCGAGCGTCTGCCTGGCGGCGCCGAAGTCGGCGGTGAAGCCCTGCTCAGCAGGGGCGAACTCGACCGACTTCAGTCCCTTGACCTGCACGCTGGCGTCCAGGTCGCCGGAGGCCTGGTCGTAGTGCGCGGCCAGGTGCGGTCCCGCCGGAGCCTTGGCGCCGTCGTGGTTGGTGAAGGCCACCGACGCCGAGCCGAGTGGGCCCGACAGGCCGCGGAAGCGGTAGCCGGAGGCGCCCCACGAGGCGTCGAAGCGGGCGGGCACGCCCGTCACGTGCGCGGCCGCGCGCAGGTAGCGGCCCTGGTACTTCGCCCTGGCCAGCGCGTCGACCGAGTCGACCGGCGCGGAGGAGTGCCAGGTCAGGGTCTTGGCAGTGGTGTCGGCGACCAGTTCGAGGTGCTTGGTGACGCCCTCGACGGTGGCTCTGAGGTCCTCGCCCTGCGCCGAGGTCACGTAGTCCTTGTTGGCGTAGATCCCGATCTGGCGCAGCTTGGAGGAGGTGTCCACGGTCACGGTCGACCGGGCGCCCAGCTCCCACGCGGCCTTGACGTCGTCGTGCACGCCGAGCACGGTGCCGTCGATGGTGGGGCCGCTCTTGAGGTTGGCGTAGGCGGCCCGCAGCTTGGTGATCACGCCGCTGGCCTGGTAGACGGCCTTCCTGGCGGCCGGGTCGAGGGTGACGTCGACCTTGGCCGGGGTGTTGGAGATCTCCAGTCTGGCCACGTGGGTGCCGTCGATGCTGGCCGCGCCGAGGAACGACCTGCCGCTCGAGTCGACCTCCAGATGGGCGTGCGGGGCCGCGCCGTACGTCACGTCGAAGCCGGACAGTCCCGACAGCAGGCCGGAGACGCCGACCGCGTCACCCTTCTTGATCATGGTGACGTGGCCGCCGCGCGGGCTGGAGATGGCGCCCTCGTTGCGCTGCATGATGACCGCGAAGCGGCCCATGGCCGAGCTGGTGGTGTGCGTGACCCGGTGCGCCGCCAGGTCGTTGACCAGGCGGACCTTGGCAGGCAGGCCGCTCAGCTCGGCGCGCAGCACGGTCTTGTCCGCGGCGCGGTCGAAGTAGAGGAGCTTGGCCGCGCCCGCGCGGGGCCGGCCGGAGTCCACGGTCAGCACCTGTTTGCCGCCGGCCGTGCCGTACTTGGCGGTGAACGTCGGCGGCACGTGCTCGAGCGACACGCTGGCGACCCGGGCGAGCTTGCCGTCGCGGTAGACGTAGTCGTGCAGCTGCGCCTGCTTGATCGAGGAGTGGCCGGCGAAGCGGATCTCGGCGGAGCCGTCCTTGCCCCGGTCCAGCTCGACGCGCGCCCTGGTGGGCATCGGGTCGAGCACCGCCTGGGTGAACCGCCGACCGCTGACCGCGAGCGCGTCCAGCCGGGACGGGGCCGAACTGACCACGTCGAGCCTGGGCGCGGAGAGGTCGGCGGAGACCGTCAGTTTTTCGGTGGCCGGCGACTGGCGCAGGCTCATCACGGTCCGGCCGACCAGCCCGGCGATCACGGCGATCGACGCGGCCGGATCGGTCCGCTTGACGCTCGCCTTGACCTTCCTGCCTGCCATGTCGACCGTGAACGAGCCCCAGTCCATGCCCGACAGTCCTGCGCCGCGGTTGAGCCCGTCGAAGCCGACGGCCACCTTGCCGTCGTACTCGGCCCAGACCTGCGCCCTCAGCGCGGCGTCGCTGCCCGGCAGCCGCCTGACCGCGAAGCCCAGCCCGACCTCGCCGTCGGCCGGGCTGGCGGTGGGCACCAGGTCGGCGGCCACATCGGCATCGCCGTCGCCGGTGACGTCGGCGACCACGGGCACGCCGACCGGCTGGGTGATCGAGCATGAGACCTGCTGGTCGGCGTTCTGCACGCACAGCCGGTAGGTCAGCGGCCCCGCGGCCTTGCCCAGCGCCTCGAACGCCTTGACCACCGAGGCCAGCGGCTTGCCCAGCGTCAGCGGCTCAGCCTGGGAGGTGTCCGGCAGCAGCCGGTCCTGCTTCTTCCGCCTGGCGTCGGCCTCCTCGGTGATCTGGTCGATCAGCTGCGGCCCGGCCGGAATCGTCACCTCGGGCTCCTGCGGCCCGACCTGCTCCTTCCCCGATGGCCTGGCCGCCAGCGACGCCTCGAGCGGCACGTTCATCGCCGCCGGCGCCGGCTGCTGTACGGCCGGCGCAGGCGTTATCGCCGGTTTCCCCGTTTCCGCGGCGGGCGCGGCGGGCGCGGCAGCGGGCACCCCCACCAAGGCGGTGCTTGTCAGAAAAGCGGATATGGACACGCGGCCCACGGCGTGCCACGAAAACCGCAACATGGAGCGTTCTCCCCCGAAGCGGTGTGAATCATCCCATCAGAAACATGAGTCACGAGCCGACCATACTTCCTCACAAACCGTCAACTCGGACCCGACATGGGACCCCCAATGGTCACCGGCTGAAGCGCGGCCACCATCCGGGGACGGTCCGCATGTACTCCTCGTAGTCGGCGCCGAACTTGCGGCGCAGCGTGGGCTCCTCGTACCAGTGCACGAAGGAGAAGACGGGCACGGCCAGCGCGGCCGCGTACACCAGCAGCCAGGCGTCGCCGAACAGCAATCCGCGATCCGGCAGTCGGCTAGGTGCTGAGGAGCCAGTCGGCGACGGCGAGGGTGGCCATGGACAGGGCGGTACCGGCCAGGACGGTCCAGCGGGTCACCGCCTCGGCCTGGCCGTACTCGCGGGCGAAGATGTAGACGTTCTGGGCCGTGGGCAGGGCGGCGCAGACCACCAGCGAGCGCAGATCCGCCGCGGGCAGCGCGATGAGGGCGCCGAGCGCGTAGGCCACCAGCGGCTGTCCCGCGAGCTTGAGCGCCGACAGCGCGAAGACCTCGGTACGGCCGGCCATGGCGGGACCCCGGACGTTGAGCGAGAGGCCGAGCGCGACCAGGGCCGTGGGGACGGCGGCGGCGCCCAGCAGGGCGAGCGGATCCGCCACCACGGGAGGCGGGCGCCAGCCCGTGATCGAGCAGGCCGCCCCGGCGGCCAGCCCGAGGATGACCGGGTTGCGCAGCGGCAACGTCACCAGGCGCCGCAGCCGCAGCCCGGAATCCAGAGACGCCAGGATCACCGGAGTGACGACGAGCACCTGGAAGAGCAGCACACCGGTCAGGAAGGAGGCGTTGCCGAGCACGTGCAACGCGACCGGGATGCCGAGGTTGGCGGAGTTGACGTATCCGGCGCTCATCCCGCCCAGCAGGGACTCGCCGGGCTTGCGGTCGAAGAGGCGGCGGCTGAGCAGGTATCCGGCGAACATCGTGATCACCGTGCTGGCGGCGAACACGGCGATGCCGGGCCCGCTGACGGATAAACGGGTCCTGCTCAGGGTGGTGAACAGCGCGGCGGGCATCGCGATGTGGAACACGAACCCGCCGAGCACGCGGTCGGCGTCTTCCCCGATCAGCCGGAAGCGGCCGGCCACGTAACCGATCAGGGTGAGTGCCCAGATAGGGATGAACGCCGCGAACACCCCACTAGCTATACCTCACACCCACCGGCGGCCTGCCAGCCGCACCCGTCGTTGTAGCGTTGAGCGGCATTCTGGCCCCAGACGCGGTCCGCTCCCAGGTCGCGGAACGCGCGGTCGACGAGGGCCCGCGAGCCCTCCGTCGCGTAGCCGTTGCCCCAGGCCTGCTTGCGGCCTCCGCTACGTCCGTACCTTCTTCGAGGACTGGCCGGAGAAGATCGACGGCTCGGACCAGGGAGACGTCGAATACGAACTCCTCCGCCCCGACTGGCGCCCTTAGCCATACGGACTGGGGAGGTCAGGGCTTGTCGATCGTGGCGAGGGCCGTGTCGATGCCGCTGCGGATGGCGGACATGTCCCCCAGCCCGGCGCTGACCGCCACCCCGTCCCGCATCACCAGCAGGAAGTCCGCCTTGACGGCCGCGTCGGCCCGCACGCCGAGGAGCGTGCGCATGTACCCGCGGAACCAGTCGCGGTAGTCGTCCACGATCCCCCGCACCGGATGCGCGGGATCCGCGAATTCCGCCGCCGCGTTGAGGAACGGGCACCCACGGAACCCGGGACCCCTGCTCAGCTCCCCCAGCCGCTCGAAGATCATCTTGATGCGCTCCACGCCGTCGCCCGGCGCGGCCTCCAGCGCCTCGCGCTGCATCTCGTACTGCCGGGTCAGGTACGCCCCGACCAGGTCGTCCTTGGCCTTGAAGTGGTGGTAGAAGGTCGCCTTCGCCACGCCCGCCTCGGCGATGATCCGGTCGATGCCCACGGTGTGGATGCCCTCGACGTAGAAGAGCCGAGAGGCGGTCTCCAGCAGCCGGCGGCGCGCATCGCTCACGAGATTGACTTTACCAGACAGATCTGTCTATCGTGGGCTCATACCAAACAGACAGGTCTGTCTAGGAAGGCTTGAGAACATGAGTGCCATCTACACCGCCATCGCCACCTCCACCGGCCGTGACGGTCACTCCGTGACCAACGACGGCACGCTCGACCTCACGCTGGCCATGCCCAAGGAGCTCGGCGGCGACGGCAACGGCACCAACCCCGAGCAGCTCTTCGCGGTCGGATACTCGGCGTGCTTCGCCAGCGCGATGAAGCTCGTCGCCGCGCGCCAGAAGCTCGACGTGTCGGAGGCCTCGGTCACCGCGGAGGTCGGCCTCAACCCGCTGGACGGCGGCCGCTTCGGCCTGTCGGTCGTCCTCCGCGTCGAACTGCCCGACCACCTCCAGGGCGAGGCGGGCCGCAAGCTCGTCGAGGCCACCCACCAGGTCTGCCCCTACTCCAACGCCACCCGCGGCAACATCCCCGTCGACCTGGTGATCGAGTAAGGGATCGTGATCAGCCTCGGACGACCAGGGGCACGGGTCCTGGGGCGATGAGCTCGCCGATCACCGGCGCCCCGGGGATCTCACCCGCCACCAGCAGTCCGCCTGAGGTCTGCGCGTCGGCCAGCAGCAACATCTCCTCCTCGCCCACGCCGGTGGCCTCGGTGTGGCCGGCCACCCAGGCCAGGTTCCGGCGTGACCCGCCGGGCACGTAGCCGGCCTTGACCGCCTCGCGCGCGCTCTCCAGCAGGGGCACGGCCGGCGCCTCGACCACGGCGGTGACCCCGGAGGCCCGCGCCAGCTTGAACAGGTGGCCGAGCAGCCCGAACCCGGTCACGTCGGTCGCGCACTCGGCTCCCGCCGCAAGCGCCGCCCGGCTCGCCGCGTCGTTCAACGTGACCATCGTCCTGACCGCCTCGGGGAACACCTCGCCGGTCGCCTTGTGCCGGTTGTTGAGCACGCCGAGACCGAGTGGCTTGGTCAGCGACAGCGGCAGCCCCGGGCGTCCCGAGCTGTTGCGCAGCAGCCGCGCCGGGTCCGCCAGGCCGGTGACGGCCATGCCGTACTTGGGCTCGACGTCGATGATGCTGTGGCCGCCCGCCACGTGACACCGCGCCTCGCGCGCCACCTCCGCGCCGCCCCGCAGCACCTCGCGCGCCAGCTCGTACGGCAGGGCCTCGGCGGGCCAGCACAGCAGGTTGAGCGCCACCAGCGGCGTGCCGCCCATCGCGTAGACGTCGGACAGCGCGTTGGCGGCGGCGATCCTGCCCCAGTCGTAGGGGTCGTCGACGACCGGGGTGAAGAAGTCGGCGGTGCTGATGACCGCGCGGTCGCCGTCGATGCGGACGGCCGCGGCGTCGTCGCCCGTCTCCAGGCCCACCAGCAGCTCGCCCGCCGGATCCGCGGGCGGCTCCAGGCCGAGGCCCGCCAGCACCTGCTCCAGTTCCCCCGCGGGGATCTTGCAAGCGCAGCCGCCGCCCTGCGCGTACTGCGTCAAGCGCTTCATGATCACACTCTAAGCCCGGCGGTACGATGAAGGATATTTACAGGTTCGCGTCGTTCGCGTTGGATATCGCCATGGTGGAGATCACGCGTAGGTCGTTGCTCGCGAGTGGTGCGGCAAGCGCTTTCCTGGCAGGTGTCCCGTGGGCGCCCGCGAAGGCGTCGGCAGGAGATCTGGAGCAGCGGGCCATGGCCATGGAGCCGCCGGTGTTCCTGCTGGAGAGCGCCGTGCCGCCGCACTTCTCCGGCGAGGGACTGTCGATCGGCGACCAGGTCGCCGTCTGCGGGACCCGGTCGCTGCGGTGGGAGCACGCGAGCCGTGCCGTCATCACCGTCAAGGCACCGCTGATGTGGGCCGCCGACCCCTATCGGTACGGCGACGACCAGGCCTGGCAGGGTCTCGTCGACGCGTTCTGCGTGTGGGTGCACAACCAGGAGCCGGTCGACGACGTGCTGCGGTTCGAGTTCGGCCGGGGCGAGCGGACCGACCTGTGGTTCGAGTTCCGGCTCGGCTTCACCGGGTGGCGCACCGCGTGGGTGCGCTACGCCTACGACATGCACGGGCGCCCGCGCGAGGACATGGACACCGTGCGGATCATCGCGCCCCGCCGGGCGGGGACGCTCCATCTCGACCAGCTCATGCTGAACGTGCCGCTGCGGCCGGACGCGCCGTGCCGCGACCACCAGCTGCCGGACATCGCCCCTGAGGGCGACGAGTACGACAACCAGCACTGGCAGGCGCTCTACAGGTTCGACCAGCTCCTGAAGACGAAGAATCCGGATAAGTCGCCCCCGACGGCCGACGAACTCGCCTCGCTGCGGGCATTGCACGCCCGCTACCTCGGCGAGTATCTGGCGGGCCAGGTCAAGGCGGACGTCCCCGCACTCACCAAGCAGACCGAGGCGCTGCTCGGCCACCCGGTCCACTCCTACCAGGCGCAGATCTACCCCGTGGAGATCGCCGCCGAGCTCAAGTCCTTCGTCAACCCCGTGACCCTGCGCGCCTGCACCGACCTGATGAAGACGATCGCCCAGGCCCACCAGGCCGCCCCGCAGGACCGGCCCGCCCTCGCCGCCCTCTACATGAAGATCGTCGGCCACCTGCGCGAGCAGGGCTGGACCAGGGGCAGCTGCCAGGGCACCATCCACCACCTGGGCTACGACGCGCGCGGCTACTACGACTCCGTCTACCTCATGGCCGGCGCGCTCCGCGAGGCGGGCCTGTTCGAGCAGGTCCGCGCCGACCTGGAGTGGCTGACCGGCCTCGGCAGGATCTTCCGCGGCTGGGACTTCCGCATGGCCCACGGCAGCACGATGGACATCTTCAACACCACCTTCCGCGGCATGCTGGCCGCGGTGCTGCTGCGCGACGGCGAGGCCGAGCAGGTCGCCTACCTGCGCGCCCTGCGCGACTGGCTCGACCGGGCGCTGTTGCCCACCGACGGCATCCAGGACGGCATCAAGGTCGACGGCACCGCCTTCCACCACGTCGGCTTCTTCCCCGACTACGTCCGCGACGGCTTCACCGGCCTGGCTCCGCTGGTCTACGTGATGAGCGGCGGCGCCTTCGCGGTCTCCGAGGAGTCGTACGGCTGGCTGAAGCGTGCGCTGCTGGCCCAGCGGGTCTACGCGGGCGGGCAGCAGTGGCCGATCTCCATCAGCGGGCGGAACCCGAGCGGCCTGACCGCGCTGTCCATCGTGCCGTTCCAGTGGCTGGCCAGGATCGACGACGAGATCGGAGCCGCCTTCCTCCGCCTGCTGCCCGCCGTACCGAACGCCGAGCAGAAGGCGATCGCGGACCAGCTGGCCGCGCGCGGCGTCACGGCGGAGCCGGCGCCGAACGGGACGTGGGCGCTGAACTACGCGGCACTGGCCGTGCACCGGCGCGGTGAGTGGCAGGTCAGCGTCCGCGGCCACAACCGCTACCTGTGGAGCACCGAGATCTACGTGGGCGCGAACTGGTACGGCCGCTACAACACCTACGGCCAGATCCAGGTCGTCCACCGCGGCACCAACCTCGACAGCGGCTACTCCCAGCCCGGCTGGGACTGGAACAGACGCCCGGGCACGACCACGATCCACAAGCCGCTCGAACGGCTCAAGGGCGACCTGACCGGGGCGATCGAGGAGATGCTCCTCACCGACGCCCGCTTCTGCGGCGCGCACGGCATCGACGGGCGCAACGGCATGTTCGCCATGGACCTGCACGAGCACCCCAAGTACGAGGGGTCGCACCGGGCCCGCAAGTCGGTGTTCCTGTTCGACGACCGGATCGTCGCGATCGGCACCGCGATCACGAACGTCTCCTCCGACGACACCGAGACCACGCTCTTCCAGACCCGGCTCGCCGCCCGTAACGCGCCCACCACCGTGGACGGGCAGGTCACGACCGCCTTCCCGTACTCGGCGATGTCGCGGCCGCGCTGGCTGCTCGACGACAAGGGCATCGGCTACTACGTGGCGACTGGCCAGGACGTGGCGCTGACCCGCTCGGCCCAGTCCTCGCGCAACAACGCCACCGAGGAGCCGACCAGCGGCGACTTCGCCACCGCGTGGCTGCCGCACGGCACGGCGCCCAGGGACGCGCGCTACGAGTACGCCATGGTGGTCGACACCACCGCCGAGCGGATGGCCGCGTTCGCCGAGACGATGGCGGATCCGGACCGCGCGCCGTACCGGGTGCTGCGGGCGGACGAGCGCGTGCACGTGGTCAGCGACCGCGCGACCGGGATCACCGGCTACGCGGTGTTCGAGCGGGTGTCGCTGGACGGGCTCGTGCGCGAGGTCGACACGCCGTGCCTGGTGCTCCACCGCTCGGAGGGCGACGCCCTGGTCCTGGCGGTGTGCGATCCCGACCTGCGGCTCTACGGCGGGATCGACCACGACCAGTACCAGGGCGGGCGCTATGTCGGGCACTACAGCCCGTGGTCGCGGCCGTGGCTGGCCGGTCCCAGCCATCCGCACCGGCTGCGCGTCACCCTGGACGGGCGCTGGCGTGCCGACGGGTCCCAGCCGTGCGCGGTACGGGTGAGCGGCTCGCGGACGGTCGTCGAGTTCGAGACCGTCCACGGCCGCCCCGTCCAGGTGCGCCTCACAGGGTCCTGAAGTTGTCGCCGAACGTCCAGCCGCGCGAGCCGTCCCAGTTGACGGACCAGGTCATCAGGCCCTTGAGCGCGCCGCCGAAGCTGTTCCAGCTCTGCTTGACCAGCGCGGGGGACATGTAGCCGCCGCCGGCTCCCGGCTGGGCGGGCAGGCCGGGCACCTGCTTGTCGTACGGGACCCTGATCGTGGTGCCCTGGATCGTCAGGCCGTTGTTCAGGCAGGTGGTCTGCTTGACGAAGCCCTCGACCGTGCCCGCCTGGTAGGAGTCGCCGGCGCAGCCGTACATGCTGCCGTTGTAGTACTGCATGTTCAGCCACCACAGCCGGCCGTTGTCGGCGTACTTCTTGATGATCGGCAGGTACGCGCCCCAGATCGAGCCGTAGGTGACGCTGCCGCCGGTGACGTAGGCCGTCTCCGGCGCCATCGTCAGGCCGAACCCGGCGGGCATCTGGGCGAGCACGCCGTCGATGATGCGGATCAGGTTGGCCTGGGACGTCGACAGCGTGCCGATGCTGCCGCTGCCCGTCAGGCCGGTCTCGATGTCGATGTCGATGCCGTCGAAGTTGTACTGCCTGAGAATCGGCACGATCGTCGCGACGAAGCGGTCGGCGACGGCGCTGGAGTTGAGGTCGATGCCCGCGGCGGCGCCGCCGATGGACATCAGTATCGTCGCGCCCGCCGCCTTGGCCTGGCACATCTCCGCCGGAGTGGCCACCTTGACGGTGGCGTCCATGCCGTCCTCCCACAGCGCCGTCCCGTCGGAGCGGATCACGGGGAACGCGGCGTTGATCACGTTGTAGCCGTGGGCGGCGATGCGCGCGTCGGTGATCGGGATCCAGCCGAGCGGCGGGTGCACGCCGTTGGCCGCGCCGTCCCAGTTCTCCCAGTAGCCCTGCAGGACCTTCCCCGCCGGGCGCGGCTTCACCGGACAGGTGGTCGCCGTCGGGGTGGAGGTCGGCGTCGGGGTCGGGGTTGTCGTCGGCGTCACGGTGGGACTGCTCGTCGGCGGCTGGCCGGGTCCGTCCAGGCCGACGTCGTCGGCGTAGTAGGTGCCCTGGCCGTACCAGCCGTGCAGGTAGATCACGGCGCTGGTCTGGCCGGCCGCCGTGGTGAAGGTGACGCTCAGCTGCGTGTACTCCTGGGAGGAGGTCCAGGTCGACGGGCCGCCGTTGACGCCCAGGTAGACGTAGCCGCCCCTGACCCAGGCCGTCAGCGTGTACGGCGTGCCGGGCCGGACGGCCACCTGCTGGGTGCACTGGGCGGTGTCGGAGCCCGAGGCGGCCCCGGCCAGCGCTCTGGCGCCCGAGTGGACGGGCGTCGCGACCACGGATCCGCCGGAGCAGGACCAGGGTGCCATGGCTCCGGACTCGAAGCCGGGGTTCTCCAGCAGATTGGCGGCTTGCGCTTCCGCCTGGGTCAGGACGACCCACGCGGAGGCCAGCAGTAACGCCACGGCGAGCAGGGTTCTTTTCATGGCCGGACCACCCTTTCCGCGCCAATTGTCGGAACCGGGCCGTCCTGGTGTCCACGAAGATTCCATACCAGCGCGGGTGCCCCCGGCTGGTATGGGTGTCAGTTCGGCGGGTTGAAGCGGCCGTCCACCGCCGTCCAGCCGCCGTCGACGTACAGGACCGAGCCGGTGACGAAGCTGGCCGCGTCGGAGGCCAGGTAGACCACGGCTCCGGCCATCTCCTCCGCTTGGGCCCACCTGCCCAGCGCGCTCTTGGCCGCGTAGGCGTCATACCATTCGGGGTTGTCCTTGATCTGCTTGGTCAGCGGGGTCTCCACGACGCCCGGCGCCACGGCGTTCACCCGCACCCCGCTCGGCCCGAACTCGGCGGCAGCCGTACGCAGCAACTGGACCAGGCCCGCCTTGGTGGCCGAGTAGACCCCCTGGCCTGGCTCGGTCACCGAGGCCCTGATCGAGGCGAACCCGATGATCGAGCCGCGCCCGCGCTCCACCATCCCCGCGCCGAAGGCCCGGATGACATCGAAGGACGCCTTCAGATTGAGGTCGACGACCCGCTGGAACTCCTCGGCGGAGTAGTCAAGCAGCCGCTTGCGCACGTTCGTGGCGGCCGTGAACACCAGCACGTCCGGGCTGGTCTCGGCGGCCACCCGGGACACGGCCCCGGCATCGAGCACGTCGAGCTCCCTGGCTGTCCCCCCGCAGGCGGCGGCGGTCGCCTCGGCCGCGGGCAGATCCCGATCGGCGCACACGACCTCGGCCCCGTGCGCGGCCAGCGCCAGCGCCGCCTCCCGCCCGATCCCGCTCCCGGCCCCGATCACCACGGCGCGCCGTCCATCCAGCCGGAACAGTCCCTCGTAAGTCATACAAGCACTCTAACGACTGGTCAGACCAGTACACCAGGTGCGCTCACGCGTTTCGCATGTTCCCCGGGGTCTTGCCATGGTCGTCAGGGTTCAGCTGCACGTGCGGTAGTTGACGAGCCGCTCTTGGTGTCGCTGTAGGTAGCGTCAGGGGCGGATGATCGCCATGCGGGTGACCGTGAACTCCTCGATGGCGAAGCGGGGGCCCTCGCGCCCGATGCCCGAGTCCTTGACGCCGCCGTAGGGCATGTTGTCGGCGCGGAAGCCGGGCACCTCGTTGACCACGACGCCGCCGGCCTCGATCGTGTCGATCGCCGCGAACGCGGTGGCCAGGGAGCGGGTGAAGACGGAGGCGTGCAGGCCGTACCGTGAACGGTTGACGGTCTCCAGCGCCTGGTCCAGGTCGGCGACGGTGCGGACGCAGACGACAGGGCCGAAGATCTCCTCGTCCCACGCGGCCGCCCCGTCCGGCACGTCGGCGAGCACGGTCGGCGCGATGGTCCGCTCGGCCCTGGTGCCGCCCGTGACGAGCGTGGCCCCTGCGGCCACGGCGGCTTCGACCCACTCCAGGACGCGGCCCGTGGAGCGCTCGTCGATGAGCGGGGCGACGCGGGTGCCGGGCAGGCGGGGGTCGCCGACGGCGACGTCCTTCATCCGGTCGGCGAGCAGCCCGAGGAAGGCGTCCCTGACCGGCTCCTCCACCAGCACCCGCTGCACGGAGATGCACGCCTGGCCGGAGGCGTAGTACCCGCCCCTGACGACGGCGTCGGCGGCGGCCTCCAGGTCGGCGTCGGCCGCGACCACGAGCGCGGCGTTCGACCCCAGCTCGAGCAGCACCTTGGTGGGCGCGGCGTTGCGCGCGATGGCGTGCCCGGCGGCGGCCGAGCCGGTGAAGGAGACCGCGCCGATACGGCGGTCCTCGACCAGGAGACGCCCGACCTCGACGTCGCCGGTGACCAGCTGGACGGCGGCGGGCGGCAGCGCGCCGCTCTCGCGCAGCAGGTGCACCAACCAGAGCGTGGCCAGCGGCGTCGACGGCGCGGGCTTGACGATCACCGGACAGCCCGCGGCGACCGCCGGCGCGATCTTGTGGGCGGCCAGCAGCAGCGGGTAGTTGAACCCGGTGATGCCGACCACGACCCCGATCGGCCGCCGCGTCCAGAACCCGACCAGCCCCTCCCCCGCGGGCAGCAGGTCGAGCGGCACGGTCTCCCCATGCAGCCTGGCCACCTCCTCGGCGGCGGTGGCCAGCGTGACGATCGTCCTGGCCACCTCGACCTTGCAGTCAACCAGCGGCTTGCCGGTCTCCAGCACGAGCAGGCGCTCGAACTCCTCACGCCTGGCCTTCAGCGCGTCGTGCGCGCCGAGCAGCGCCTCGCGGCGGGCGTGCGAGGGCAGCGCGGCCATCTCCTTGGCCACGGCGAGGGCCTCCTCGAGCGCCCTTCCCGCCAGGTCGGCGGTGCCCAGCGGCGCCTTGGCGACCACGGACCCGTCGTAGGGGAAGACCACGTCGGTGGATCCGGCGGTCTCGACCCAGCCGTCCCCGACAGGCAGCCCAGACGGCCACACCTGCTGAAAAGTCACGACAACTCCCCCTGAGCGCTTGGAAACACATCGAGATAGGCGGGCGCGTCCTCGCGGCCGGTGGCGGCCAGCACGGCGTGCGCCACGGCGCGGGCGAACACGTCGGCGGCGGCGGCGAGCACGTCCTGGAAGTCCTCCTGCCCGGGAGCGGCGAGCGCGCACGTGGCCAGGCCGAAGATCGTGTCGCCGTCCACCATCGTGTGGGCGGGCCTGATGGCCCTGGCCAGGCCGTCGTGCGCGACCCCGGCGAGTTTGCCGCACTGCGCCTTCGACAGTGACACGTCGGTGGCCACCACCCCGATCGTGGTGTTGAACGACCCGGCCTGCGGCGGCGCCCAGGCGGCGTAATCCTCGGCCGACGGCTCCCTGAGATGGTCGAACTCCCCCGGCAGCCCGTACCGGGTCCCGGCCAGCCGCCCGCTGCCTGGGTCGAGCACCGACCCGTGCGGGTTGACGACCGCGAGCGCCGCCACGGTCACCCCGCCGGGCAGTACGGCGCTGGCTGTGCCGATGCCGCCCGCCAGCCCGCCGGCCACCGCCCCCGTCCCCGCGCCGATGGATCCGTTCGCCATCGGCGGCGCGAAGGAGATGCCGTCGCCGGGATCGGCGGCGTCCGTGGCCGCGTCGTAGGCGGCGGCGCCCAGCGCAGCGTCGGGCACGGCGCGGAACGAGCCGCCGCGGCCGAGGTCGTAGATGACGGCGGCGGGCACGATCGGGACCACCCCGCCGGCGACGGAGAATCCGATCCCGGCGTCGGCCAGCCGCCCCATCACACCGGTCGCGGCGTCGAGCCCGTAGGCACTGCCCCCGGTGAGCACGACGGAGTGCACCCGCTCGACCAGGTTGCGCGGGTCGAGCAGCTCGGTCTCGCGGGTGCCGGGCGCGGCCCCGCGCACGTCCACCCCGGCCACCATGCCCTCCGGCGGCGGGACGACCACCGTCGTGCCGGTGCGGTAACCGCCGCCGTCCCGGTGTGCGTGCCCCACCCGCAGCCCGGCGACGTCGACCAGCGAGTTGGTGGGCCCGGGCTTCATGCGGACCTCGTCAGGAAGCGCAGGGCGGCCTCGGCGAACACCCGGGTGCACCGGACGATCTCGTCGACCTCCACGAACTCGTCGGCCTGGTGCGCGATCCACTTCCCGCCAGGGCCGTAGACCACGGACGGGATGCCGCCCCAGTGCGTCAGCACGGTCCCGTCGGTCGAACCGGGCACACCCCCGTAGACCGCCGGAGAGCCCGTGACCGCCTCGTGCGCCCCGGCCAGCGCCACGATCAGCGGATCGGACACGGGCACGTCCACCGGCGGCCGATCCACCAGCACCGACACCTCGGCGGAGATCCCGTCGTAGCCGGCCAGGTCCAGGACCCGCGCGGCCACCTCGTCGTGCGACACACCGGGGATGGTCCTGACGTCGATGAAGACGGAGGCCACCGCGGGGATGACGTTGACCTGCTCCTCGGTGCCCGCCCGCGCCACGGTCGGCGTCACGTACACCTCGCCCAGGTGCTCGTGCGCGGGGAAGCGCTTCTGCAGCTCGTCCTGATAGGACCGCAGCGCCACCAGCAGCGAGCCGACCGCCTGGATCGGGTTGCGCCCATGCTGCGGCATCGCGCCGTGCGCCATCTTGCCGGTGAAGTCCACCCGCAGCCGCAGCGCCCCCTTGGCGACGGCGCAGATCTCGCCCGCCTCGGGCTCGGCCACGATCGCGCCGTCCACATCGGCGGCCAGGCCCGAGTCGACGAAGTGGTGGGCGCCGATCATCAGGCCCTCCTCGTCGGCCAACGCACACACCTTGATCCGGCCCGGGAACGGTCCAGCCAGTTGCAACGCCCGGGTGGCGTACAGGGTGGCCGCCAGCCCGGACTTCATGTCGGCGCTGCCGCGCCCCCACAGCTTGCCGTCGCTGATCTCCCCACCGAACGGGTCGACGGTCCACTCCGACAGGTCGCCCTCGGTCACCACGTCGGTGTGACCCTCGAACATCAGCGTCGGCCCGGGCAGCCCGCCCTCGACCACGGCCACCACGTTAGGGCGCCCGGGTGCGGCTTCATAGACCTGTGGCTCCCACCCCCAAGAACGCATCTTTTCAAGAACCAGGTCCGCGGCGGGCTGCTCGTTGCGCCCGCGCGCGGGGTCGTTGGTGCTGGGGATGCGCACCAGGGCCTGGGTGAACTCGACGACTCCCGCGGCATCGACCTCGATCACAACAATCCCTCCAGAGTCGGTACGGCCTGGAGCAAGGTCTGCGTGTACGGGTGGCGGGGCGAGGCCCACACCTCGTCCACCGGTCCTGTCTCGACGATCTCGCCCTGGTTCATCACCGCCACGGTCTCGCACACGTGCCGGACCACGGACAGGTCGTGGGAGACGAAGACCAGCGTCAGCCCGAGCTCGTCGACCAGGTCGGCGAGCAGGTTCAGGATCTGCCCGCGCACCGACACGTCCAGGGCGCTGACCGGCTCGTCGGCGACGAGCACCTGCGGCTTGGGCGCCAGCGCGCGGGCGATGGCGATGCGCTGGCGCTGCCCGCCGGAGAACTGGTGCGGGTAGCGCTCGGCGGCCGAGGCGGGTAGGCCGACCGCCTCCAGCAGCTCGGCGACCCGGCCGCCGACCGGCTGGCCGAGCGAGACCAGCGGCTCGGCGACCAGGTCGCGCACCTTCATCCGCGGGTCGAGCGAGCTCATCGGGTCCTGGAAGACGATCTGCAGGTTCTCCCGCAGGAAGCGCAGCCGCCGCTCGGGGAGCCCGGCGATCTCCTGCCCGTCGAACCTGATCGACCCGCTGGTCGGCCGGTCGAGCCCGCACAGCAGGCGCAGCAGGGTGGACTTGCCCGAGCCCGACTCGCCGACGATGCCGAACCGCTCGCCCTTGGCGATGCTGAGTGAGACGCCCTTGAGCGCCTGCACCGCCTCACCCTGCCTGGTGAGCGAGGTCCGCGGCCTCCTGTAGGTCCTGACGAGGTCCGTGGCCTCGATCACCGGCTCATTCGCCGGGGTGCCAGCAGGCGTAGGCATGGCCGTCTCCCGTCAGCTCCGGTTCGGTCTCGCACTCCGGGGAGGAGTGCGGGCAGCGGGTGCGGAAGACGCACCCTTCGGGGAAGTGGCCCGCGGCGGGGACGCTGCCCTTGATCGTGGGCAGGCGGGTGCCGCGCGGGGCCATCTTCGAGGCGGCCAGCAGGCCCTCGGTGTAGCGGTGGCGGGGCCTGGTGAACACCTCGCGCATGGGGCCCGACTCGACGATGCGCCCGCCGTACATGACCAGGACGCGTTCGCAGACGGAGGCGACGACGGCCAGGTCGTGCGTGATGAACAGCAGCGCGGGCGCGACCTCGGCGATCAGGTCGAGCATCTGCTTCTGCACGGTGACGTCGAGCGCGGTGGTGGGCTCGTCGCAGATGAGCAGGTCGGGCTCGTTGGCCAGGGCGATGGCGAGCATGACGCGCTGGCGCTGGCCGCCGGACAGCTGGTGCGGGTAGGAGCGCGCGATCTGGGCGGGGTGCGGCAGCCGTACCCGCTCGAACAGCTCGACGGCGCGTGCCCTGGCGTCCTCGCGCGGCCTGCCGTGCAGAGTCATGACCTCGGCGACCTGGGCGCCGACGCGCATGAGCGGGTTGAGCGCGGTCATCGGCTCCTGGAAGACCATCGAGATCTTCTGCCCGCGCAGCGACTTGACCTGCTTCTCCGGGACGCCGACCAGCGGGGTGCCGGATATTTCGGCTTTGCCGGAAGCGGTGACACCCTCAGGGAGCAGCCCCATGAGTGACAGCGCCGTCAGCGACTTGCCGGATCCCGACTCGCCGATGAGGCCGACCCGCTCGCCCGGTCCGATATTTAGCGAAATGTCGGACACCAATGGGACGCCGTCGGACCTGACGGTCAGGCCCTCAACGCTCAGCACGGATCCTCCTGAGCTTGGGGTCGAGGAAGTCGCGCAGGCCGTCGCCGAGCAGGTTGAACCCGAGCACGGCCAGCGCGATCGCCAGGCCAGGCCACAGCGCCAACCGCGGTGTGGAGAACAGCAGTTCCTGCGACTCCTGCAGCATCCGCCCCCATGACGGGGTCGGCGGCCGGGTGCCGAAGCCGAGGAAGGACAGCGCCGCCTCGGCCAGGATCGCGATCGCGAACGACACCGACGCCTGCACGATCAGCATCGAGCTGATGTTGGGCAGCACGTGCCGTACGGCTATCGCCGCCCGCGAACGCCCCGCGGCGCGCGCGGCCAGGATGTAGTCGGTGACCATGACCTGCATGGTCGCCGCCCGCCCGATGCGCGCGAACGCCGGCACCGTGGCCACGCCGATCGCGATCATCGCGGTCAGCGTCCCGGCCCCGTAGACGGCGCCCAGCATCACGGCCAGCAGCAGCGCGGGGAAGGCGAACACGAGGTCGTTGACCCGCATGATCAGCTCGGACAGCCAGCCCTGCGACCTCATCCCGGCGACCATGCCCAGCGGGGTGCCGATCAGTGCGGCGATGCCGACCGCCACGATGCCCACGTACAGGGTGGTGCGGGCGCCCACCATGAGCTGGCTGAGCGTGTCGCGGCCGAACTTGTCGGCGCCGAGCAGGTAGCCGCCGCCCGGCTCGCGCAGCTTCCGCGCGGCGTCGACCAGCGTCGGGTCGTGCGGCGTCCACACGAACGACAGCAGCGCGGCGATCACCACGATGCCGACCAGCGCTCCCCCGGCGATCAGGCCGGCGTTGACGCGGCCCCTCATCGCAACCTCGGATCCAGCGCGTGGTAGGCCACGTCGACCACGAAGTTGATCAGCAGCACCGCGACCACGAGCACCATCACCACCCCTTGTACGAGCAGCAGGTCACGGGAGGCGACGCCGTTGAGCAGCAGGTCGCCGAGCCCGGGGATGACGAACACCCGCTCGACGACGACCGCGCCGATCAGCAGCGTGGCCAGTTGCAGTCCGAGCACGGTCACCACGGGCACGGAGGCGTTGCGCAGCCCGTGCCGCCACAGCGCGCCCATCCTGCCGCGCCCCTTGGCGCGGGCCGTGCGCACGTAGTCCTCGCGCATCACGTCGAGCACGGAGGAGCGGACGTACCGGGTGAGCACCGCGCCCTGCACGAGCCCGAGCGACAGCCACGGCAGCAGCAGGCTCAGCAGCCACTGCGCCGGGTCCTCGGTGAAGGCGACGTAGCCGCCTGACGGCAGCGCCTGCGCCTTCACCGCGAACACGAACACCAGCAGGATGCCGGCCAGGAAGGCGGGGATCGCGATGCCGACCTGGCTGGCCGCGCTGATCGCCGCGCCGAGCGGGTTGCGGTGGTGGACGGCCGCGAACGTGCCCGCGGGGACCGCGATGAGCAGCGCGATCACCATGCCGCCGAGCACCAGCACCATGGTGACGCCCAGGCGCTCGCTGATCTGCGGGCCGATCGGCGACTGGGTGACGTAGGAGACGCCGAAGTCGCCGTGCAGCAGGCCGCCGAACCAGTCGAGGAACTGGCTCAGGGCCGGCCGGTCGGTGCCGAACTGCTTGCGCAGCGCCGCGACCGCCTCCGGGGTCGCGTTGACGCCCAGCGCGATCTCGGCGGGGTCTCCCGGCAGCAGCGCCATGAAGGCGAAGACCACCACACCGGCGACCGCCGTGCTCGCCAGGAGCACGGCCAGCCGCTTGAGGAGATACAGGATCACTGCTTGGCGAGCCCGGTGAAGTCGAAGGATTCGGCGATGGCGTTCTTCGGCAGCCCGGTCACGTCCTTCTTGGCGACGATCAGGTTGGGGAAGAGGAACAGCCAGTCGGCCGCGGCGTCGTCGGACAGCAGCTTGGCCGCCTGCTTCAGGTCGTCGACCTGCTGCTGCTCGCTGCCTTCGTCGGCCTGGGCGAGGAGCTTGCCGAACGCGGGGTTGTCGTAGTGGAAGTAGTACGACTTGTCGGCAAAGATCCCCATGTCGCGGGGCTCGACGTGGTTGATGATGGACATGTCGTAGTCGCCCTGCTTGAACACCACGTCCAGCCAGCGGGCCGGGAACTCCAGCGGCTCGATGTCGGCGTTGATGCCCACCTGCGCGAGCTGCGACTTGACCACCTGGGCGCTGGCCACCGCGTAGGGCAGGTTGGGGATGCGCATCTTGACGTTGTAGGTCTTGCCGCCCAGCAGCTGCTTGGCCTTGGCCTGGTCGTAGGGGTAGTCGCCGGTCCTGTCCTCGTACCAGGGGTCGGTCGGCGGGACCATGGACCCGATCGGCTGGCCGCGCCCGGCCCACGCCGTGTCGATGAGCGCCTTGTGGTCGATGGCGTAGCGGACGGCCTGCCGTACCTTCTTGTCGCTGAAGGGCGGGCGGGCGTTGTTCAACGACAGCACGACCTCGCCGTTGGTGGTGCCCTCGACCGTCTGGAAGCGGTTGGGGTCGCTGAACTGCTGCAGCGACTCGGGGGCCTGGACGCTGGAGATGACGTCGATGCCGCCGGTCAGCAGCGCGTTGTTCATCGCCGTGGCGTCCTTGAAGTACTTCAGCGTGATCGGCGACAGCGCCGGCTTGGTGCCCCAGTAGGAGGGGTTGGCCGTCAGCTGGATCGAGGCGCCGCGCTTCCAGCTGCCCAGCGTGTACGGGCCGGTGCCGATCGGCTTGTTGGCCAGGTCGGAGACGCCGGTGCGGCTGAACATCGCGCCGAGCCTGGTGGCCATCGAGTACAGGAAGCCGTTGCTCGGGTGCTTGAGCGTGATGATCGCGGTCTGGTCGTCGTCCTTGTCGACCTTGTCGATGACGTCGAGCTGGGCCTTGATCTTCAGCTTCCAGTCGGTCTTGACCCGGTTGAGGGAGAAGATCACGTCGTCGGCGGTGAACGGCTTGCCGTCGCTGAACGTGACGCCCTTGCGCAGGTTGAAGGTGTAGGTCTTGCGGTCGGCCGAGACATCCCACTTCTCGGCGAGCAGCGGCTGGATCTTGCCGTCCTGGTCCAGCTTGACCAGGCCCTCGTAGACGTTGACCAGCAGCGCCTGCGGGATCGCGGCGCCCTCGGTCGAGGTGAAGTCGAGGTTGGCGGGCTCGGCCACGAATCCGACCGACAGCTGCTGCGCCTTCGAGGTGCTCTGGCCGGTGGAGCCAGTGGAGCCGCCGCCGCAGGCGGCCACCCCCATCAGGAGACCGCCCACAGCGATCCAGGTTCCAATGCGCCTCATACCTTGCTGCCTCCTGGCTAGTGCACTGGTCCGACCAGTAGGCTACGCACATTGCCAGTCCGCGACGGCTCAGGTCAAGGGGGCTTTTACCATGGGTGGTCCGCGTTTCGAGCCGGTCCGGACCGTGCGGGCGTACGAGCGCATCGTCGAGCAGGTCGAGGAGGCGATCGAGTCCGGCGCGCTGTCTCCGGGCGAGCGGCTGCCGAGCGAGCGCGAACTGATGGCGCAGTTCTCGGTGAGTCGCTCCACCGTGCGTGAGGCGCTGCGGGTGCTGCAGGCCAGGGGCCTGGTGCGGTCGCGTCCCGGCGACCCGCACGGGGCCGAGGTGCAGCCCTTCTCCCCCGCCGCGCTGCACAAGTCGATGACCACGCTGGCCCGGGTGGACGAGCTGTCGCTGGGCGAGCTGGTGCAGTTCCGGATGGTGCTGGACTCCTCGGCCAACCTGCTGGCGGCCAGGTTGCGGACCGAGGCGGAGCTGGCGGAGATGGACGCGGCGATCGCCCGCATGCGCGAGACGGTCGACGTCGGCTACGACGAGTTCAGCGCCGCCGACGTGGCCTTCCACGACGCGGTGGCGCGGGCGAGCGGGAACAAGCTCATCCAGATCTGCACGGACGTGGTCCGCTCGATCGTGCTCGGCCTGGTCGCCGAGAGGATCGCGCAGGCGCCCGACCGGGTGGCGCTGATGCGGCAGAGCATCCGCCACCACGAGGAGGTGCTCGCCGCCGTCCGCGCGGGCGACGGCCCGCTGGCGGCCCGCCTGTCCCGGCAGACCATGTACGACTACTACGTGGGCTACGTCCCGCAGGAGGAGCGGGACGCGGTGGCGGCGCTGCTGGTGGACTAGCCGTACATCTTTCGGGTGATCCGGGTGTTATGTTGCGGCCGTGGAGCCGGATGGGCTGGCGGAGGTGTTCCTGCGGGAGCATCGCCGGTACACGAGCCACCAGGTCGCCGACATGGCCGGGGTGCCGGTGTACCGTGCGCGCAGGTTCTGGCGGGCGCTGGGGTTCGCCAACGTGCCCGACGACGCGGTGGAGTTCACCGACTCCGACGTCGAGGCGCTGAGGACGCTGGTCGGCATGGTCACCGACGGCGTCTACGACGAGGAGCACGTGCTGCTGATGGCCCGCTCGTTGGGCCGGGCCACGACGCGGCTGGCCGAGTCGCAGGCGCAGCTGGGCGCTGAGGCGCTGGACCTGGCGGGCGTGCCGCTGGCCGAGCGGCCGCGGGCCTGGGCGCGGCGGGCGCGGCGGGTGCTGCCCGATCTGGAACGCCTGCTGGTCTACGCCTGGCGCAGGCAGCTGGCCGTCTCGGCGGGGCGCATGGTGGACCAGGAGAAGTCCGCCGTCCTGCTGGCGGTCGGGTTCGCCGATCTGGTCGGGTTCACTCGGCTGAGCAGGCAGATCAGCGAGACGGAGCTGGCCGGGCTGGTCGACAGCTTCGAGGGGCGCTCGGCCGACGTGGTCACCGGGTGCGGCGGCCGGGTGGTCAAGACGCTGGGCGACTCGGTGCTGTTCGTGTCGGGCAAGGCGCACGACGCGGCGGAGATCGGGCTGCGGCTGATCGAGCTGCACGCCAAGGTGCGGGGCATGCCGGAGCTGCGGGTGGGCCTGGCGATGGGGCCGGTGATCGGCCGGATGGGCGACGTGTTCGGCACCACGGTGAACCTGGCCAGCCGGCTGACGGCGCTCGCGCTGCCGGGCTCGGTACTGGCGGATCCCGCGCTGGCCGAGGAGCTGGAGGACGACCGTGCCTTCGCGCTGCGGGCGGTGGACCGGCTCACCGTCCGGGGGCTGGGCGAGCTGGCGCCGTTCCGGGTGACCAGGAATCCCTAGCCCTCCCGGTTGTTGCACTGCTACGTGACTGCCGTCGCCGGCGCGCTCGAGGCGATCACCCGCTACTGGTCGGGGTTCAGGCCTTCGGGGTGGGCGGGCCGGCCGTACGTCGTCGTGGCGGTCAACGTCGCGGTCGGCGAGACGGCGGAGGAGGCGGCGCTGCCGCGCAGGTGTCGCTCGCGCTGGACGCCCTCCTCGACGCCACGGGCGCCGACGAGCTCCTCATCACCATGAACACCTACTCCCACGAGGACCGCCTCGCCTCCTACCGGCGCCTGATCTCGCTGTCGTAGAGGGTGGTCCATTGGGTCTGGGCGGGGATGTGCCAGGACTCGTGCAGGTCGTGGAAGACGTTGGCGGCGCGGACGCCGATCCAGTCCGGCGGGAGGAGCTCCAGCGGCAGGCGCGGATCGAGCATGGGGAAGTGCCGCCAGGCGTGCACCAGCCGGATCTGCGCCAGCATGACCGCCTCGCCGGACGGCGGGCGCATGCCGGCGAAGCTCTGGATGAAGTCCTGGTAGTGCCCCGACAGCTCCCCGAGGTGCCAGGCCTGCTCGACCAGCGTGCGCTCCGAGCCGATGCCCGCGTAGGGGCCGTTGAAGGAGTACGCCTCCAGGCCGAGGCTCTCCACGACCTGCTTGGCCTCCGCCTCGCGTGAGGCGTGCGGGCTCACCCACACCCCGGGGGCCGGGCTGCCGAAGCCGGCCCAGGTGAGCCGGGTGCGCAGCTGGTGGCGCAGCTCCCGGCGGGACTCGGGCACGCTGGTGACCAGCACCACCCAGCGGCCGTCCCACGCCTGCCCGTCGCGGCCGAAGGCGTAGATGCGCTGCGCCCCCTCGCTCAGCAGCTCCCGCCCGCGAGGCGTGAGCGCCCAGCGGACCCGCCGCCCCGACCGCTCGGCCGCCAGCCAACCGTCCGCCGCCGTGCGCGACAGGGCCTGGCGGGCCGACTTCGCCTCCACGCCCAGCCCGCCGAGCACGTGCAGCAGCGTCGAGGTCCACGCGGGCCCGTCCTGCGGCAGCACGTACTCGCCCAGGACCGTCAGCAGCAGCGATCGCGCACTCACGCAATCAATGCTACAAGTCATTGACGGCCCATCAATTCTGTGTAGAAGATTTGTCTACCCGAGGAATTGGGGTGACGGCGATGTCGTTCAACGCCAGCGTCTATCTCGTGGATCGCCAGCTCGACGCCGGTCGCGGCGGCCATCTCGCGGTCACCGGCCCCGCCGGGTCCCTCACCTACGCCGAACTCGCCGAGCAGGTCGCCGCGTTCGCCGCGGGGCTGCGCTCGATCGGCGTGCGGCCCGAGGAACGCGTGCTCATGGTCATGTCCGACCGCCCGGAGACGCTGGTCGCGATCCTGGCCGCGATGCGGCTTGGCGCGGTCGCGGTGCCCGTGTCGACCATGTACAACGCCGCCGAGCTGGGCGCGCTCATCCGCGACGCCAGGGCCAGGGTGGTGATCGCCACGGAGGAGTTCGAGGCGGTCGTCCGCGGCGCCCTGCCGTACGCCCCCGAGGCCGAGACCCTGATCACCGCCGCCTCCTGGGCGGACCTGATGGCGGAGGGAACGGCCGCGCCGTACGACACCTGGCCGGACTCGCCGGCGTTATGGCTGTACACCTCGGGCACGACCGGCGTGCCGAAGGCGGCCATGCACCGGCACGGCTCGATCAGGGACGTCTGCGAGACCTACGCCGGCCAGGTGCTCGGCATCAGGCAGGACGACCGCTGCTTCTCGGTCGCGCGCCTGTTCTTCGCCTACGGCCTGGGCAACTCGCTGTTCTTCCCGCTGTCGGCCGGCGCCACCGCGATCCTCGACCCGGCCCGCCCCACGCCCGGCGGCGTGCTCGCCCGGGTGCGCGCCGACGCGCCGACGCTCTTCTACGCGGGCCCGGCCTTCTTCGCCGCGCTGCTGGCCACCACCGCCCCCGCCGACGCCTTCTCCTGCGTACGGCTGGCCGTGTCGGCCGGCGAAGCGCTCCCCGCCGAGATCTACCGCCGCTTCACCACCCGCTTCGGCGTGGACATCATCGACGGCCTCGGCTCGACCGAGGCGCTGCACATCTTCATCTCCAACCGTCCAGGTCAGGTACGGCCAGGCAGCACGGGAACCGTCGTGCCGGGATACCAGGCCAAGCTCCTGGACGACCTGGGCGCACCGGTCAGGGACGGCGAACCCGGCCACCTGTACGTGCGCGGCGAGTCGATCGCCACCGGCTACTGGTGCCGCACGGCCACCACACGCCAGGTGTTCCAGGGCGAGTGGCTGCGCACCGGCGACACCTACGTGCGCTCGGAGGACGGCTACTACACCTGCCTGGGCCGCTCCAACGACATGATCAAGGCGGGCGGCATCTGGGTGTCGCCGATGGAGGTCGAGGCCAGGCTCCTGGAGCATCCCGCGGTCGCCGAGTGCGCGGTCGTGGCCTACACCGACGCCGACGGGCTGGAGAAGCCGGTCGCCTGCGTCGTCCCCGCCGCCGGGCACACCGTGGAGGCCGCCGAGCTGGTCGCGTTCTGCCGCGAGGGACTGGCCGCGTTCAAGCGGCCCCGCGAGGTGCTGGTGGTCGAGGAGCTGCCGAAGACCGCCACCGGCAAGATCCGCCGGGTGGCGATCAGGGAGCTGGCCGCCGACCTGCTCGGCAAGCCGGACTAGGCGCCGCGCAGTTCCCGCTTGAGCACCTTGCCGCTGGCGTTCTTGGGCAGCCCGCCCGCGAAGCGGACGGACTTGGGCACCTTGAACGGCGCCAGCCGTCCGCGCAGGAAGGAGATCAGCTCGTCGCCGGTCAGGGCCGCGCCGTCGCGCAGCACCACGACGGCCGTGACCGCCTCGATCCACCTGGAGTCCGGCACGCCGAAGACGGCGGCCTCGGCGACCGCCGGGTGCTGGTAGATGGCCTCCTCGACCTCGCGGCTCGCCACGTTCTCGCCGCCGGTCTTGATCATGTCCTTCTTCCTGTCGACCACCGACAGGTAGCCGTCGGCGTCCATGACGCCCAGGTCGCCGCTGTGGAACCAGCCGCCGCGGAAGGCCTCGGCCGTCTTTTCCTGGTCGTTCCAGTAGCCCAGCATCGCGTGTGGGCTGCGGTGCACGATCTCGCCCACGACGCCGGGACCGACCGGCCTGTCCTCGTCGTCGACGATGCGGGTCTCGACGTTGAGCGCCGCGCGGCCCGCCGAGCCGAGCCTGGTCAGCTGCTCGTCCGGGCCCAGGATCGTGGCCACCGGGGCCATCTCGGTCTGGCCGTAGAAGTTGAACAGCCTCGTCTGCGGCAGCCGGGCGGCGATCTCCTTGAGCACCTCGACCGGCATGATCGAGGCGCCGTAGTAGCCCTTGCGCAGCGACGACAGGTCGCGCCTGTCGAAGTCCGGGTGGCGCAGCAGGGCGATCCAGACCGTGGGCGGGCAGAACAGCTTCGTGGCCCGCTCGCGCTCGATCGTCTCCAGGATCGCGGCCGGGTCCGCCTTGTCCAGGACGATGTTCGTGGCACCCACGTAGACGCCGGGCGTGAGGAAGCAGTGCAGCTGCGCGCAGTGGTAGAGCGGCAGCGAGTGGACCTCCACGTCGTCGTGGCCCATCTCGCCGTCGACCAGGCAGGTCACGTACTGGGCGATCAGGCTGCGGCTGGACAGGGTGGCGCCCTTGGGGCGGGACTCGGTGCCGCTGGTGTACATGATCTGGATGGGGTCGTCGTCGGCGATCTCCACCTGGGGGCGTTCGGCGTCGCTGCGCCACGCGGTGACCGGCTCCCAGCCGTCCGCCTCACCGATCACCCCCTTGATCCGGATATTTCCGGAAACGGCCTGGCTTGCGACCGGGACGAGGGCGTCCTCGGCCAGGATGCCTATGGCACCGGAGTGCTCCAGGATGTAGGCCACCTCGTCGGGGCCGAGCATGAAGTTGATCGGCACGGAGATCGCGCCCAGCCGCGCCAGCGCGAAGTAGGCCAGCACGAAGTCATCGTTGTTGTGGCTGAACAGGGCGAACCTGTCGCCCTTGGCCACGCCGCGCCCGGCCAGCGCGTTGGCCATCCGCTCGACCTCGTCGTCCAGCTCGGCGTAGGTCCGGCGGCGCTCGCCGTACACCAGCGCGAGCTTGCCCGGATGGCGGGCGGCGGTGCGGCGCAGCAGGTCGCCGATGGCGTGCTGGCGGGTCGTCATGGCGGCCTCCGTCACGTGTGCCGAACGATATTCGGTGATCCTAGCCCCATCGTCCGCAGCTCCTTGACCAGGATGCGGCAGGCGTCGGCCTGCCGTTCGATGCCGCCACCGGGCAGGAAGACGTCGCGCGTCGTGCGGATCGGCGGGTACGGCCACTCGACGTAGCCCAGGCGCCGGTAGAGGCGGCACACGCGGGGGTTGTCCAAGTCGACGCCCAGCGCGACCTTCTCGTGGCCGAGCTCGCGCAGGTGTGCCTCGGCGGCGCGGACCAGCTCGGTGCCGATGCGCTGGTTACGGTGGTCCGGGGCGACCTCGAGGTGGGTGAGCAGGGGCACTCCGGGCAGGCGGTCGCGCAGCTCGGGCTCCTCGGCCGCGTCGAGCCACAGGTAGACGTCGCCCACCGGGGTGAACGCCTGCCAGGCCACGAGCAGCAGGCCGTGGCCGGCGCGCTGCCTGGCCAGCTGGTGCGCGAAGTACGGCTCCTGGTCGAGCGCGGTCACCAGGGCCGGCAGGTCCTGCTCTAAAGCCGTCCGAATGCGGACATGACGCATAACACTCACGATCGTGCGATAAATCGAGGTGTCACAACCTCTGGGCGGCAAGTCTGTCAGGACCCGCCCAACGGCTCCAGCTTCTTTGTCAGATTCGTACGGCCGGCCAGATGCAGGGCGGCCAGCCTGGGCCTGCCCTTGAGCGTGAGCCGCTCCATCGCACCCTCGACGGAGGAGGCTGGGCGCAGGCGGGCGACGAAGTCGCGCCACGTCTCGCGGTCGGCACGCCAGGCCCGCAGGTAGCGGACGCACAGCTCCGGCGTGATGAGCTCGTGGCGGCGCAGCGCGGCCCGCAGCGCGGCGGCCATGCGCGCCTTCTCGCCCGGGTCGGCCGGGCAGCCGGGGATCTCGGCGAGGATGTCGCGCAGGAACATGGCCCGCCTTCCCAGGAACTTGCGCCAGTGCTCCAGGTCGGCCTCGTGCGGGCTCCTGCCCTCGTCGAGCAGCCAGAAGACGCCCTCGGCCAGCACGTCGCCGAACTCCTCGCTCTTGGCGCGCTCGACTGTGCGGAACGGATCGTAGGGATGCTGCTTGACCGCCCCGGTCACCGCCAGCTGCCGGAGCCCGTCGTCTTCCAGCAGGTAGAACCAGTCCTCGTTATAGATGTCCGGAAAAAACGAGACATGTCCGGCGTCGATGGCGAGGGCGCCGCCGCCCACGAACGTCTCCTGGTGCCCGCCGACCGCGCGGAAGGCGTGGCAGGCGACCGAGTTGTCCGGGAAGCCGCCCACCGACAGCCCGACGGCGCTGTAGGTCCCGAGCAGCCCTGCGGCCTTCCTCAGGTCGCCGGGAGCGGGCACGGAGATGTCGTCGTCGAGGAAGATCACGCGCCGCCAGCCGAGCCGCCTGGCCAGCACCAGCCCGAGGTTGCGCTTGGCCGCGGTGTCGGTGCCGCGCCGCAGCTCGGGCGGCGGCACGGTCGAGGTCCGCAGCGCCGGCAGCGCCAGGTCCGCCGGGTCGGCCACGATCAGGGCGTGCACCTCGGTGTCGGGTTCGCAGGCCCTGCGCAGGTCGTGGAAGCCCTGCTGGTAGTACCGCCCGCTGGCCAGGGCGATCAGCGGGCAGCCGAGCTTCCTGGCCTGGGAGACGGCGTGCTTGAGGTAGACAGCCGGCCGTACCGTCGGCACGATGATCGCGTCGATCGGATCGTCGCTCTCCGGCGCGTCGTGGGCGGCGAGCAGGTGGCGGTGCGATCCGCGGTGGTGGGCGGACTCGATCATGGCCATTCGAACAGCCGGGATTCCGGGTCGGTCCAGTCGGGGGTGATCACGGCGCCCTCGAACACCGGCACGCGGGTGACGAGGCCGAAGGACTCCTCCTCGGGGAAGCGGCTGTGCAGGTAGGCCGTGTTCCTGTCGCGGAAGCGGCTGTCGGTGAGCGCGCGCACGGCTCCGTAGGTGCCGCGGCCGTACATGCCGTTGCAGATCGTCAGGGTGCGCTTGCGGTTGAGGGGGCTGACGCCGCGGTAGAAGAGGGCGACGTCCTCGTGCAGCTTGCCGTCGCGCAGCGCCGGGTAGTGGCGCTCGCCGCCGGCCAGGAAGTACGGTCCCTTCTCGCTGTCCCAGTCGCTGACCTGCTCGACCGGCAGCGACAGCTGCTCCAGGACGCTGCGGGTCACCGCGTTCCAGTCGACGCCGCCGAGCAGCACCAGGTGGGTGGTGTAGTCGTCGGCCGCCAGCGGCCGCGCGCCGGCCTTGCGGATGCGCACCTCGCTGGCGGGATTGACCGCGCGGATGTGCCCGAACAGCTCAAGCAGCGCGTCCAGGTCGGCGTAGGTGTACAGCTCGACGTAGTCGGGGTCGTCGGGATCGACGTACGGCATGCGGCGCAGCATCTTGGGCGGCAGCTGGGCGCAGATCAGCCGGATCGGCTTGCCGTCGGGGAAGTGCCACAGCCCCTCGGCGGGAGCGTCGCGCACCGGCTGGCCGAGCGCGGCCGAGCGCAGTGCCAGCAGCTCGTCCCTGAGCCGGTCGCGGGCCAGCAGTTCGTCGGGGGCGAGCTCGTCCTCGGCCAGCATGCGCAGCCTGCCGCCCTGCAGCGACCGGTCGGTGCAGAACAGCGTCGCGTAGCCCTCGAGCCGGGCGTTGGGCGGGATCTTGGGGTGGACGTCGGACTCCCACGAGGAGATCAACGCCACGCTCAGCGGGCCCTTGGCGCCGCCGAGTGCCTGGCCCAGCATGGGTTGGGTGATCTTGACGTCGGCCCAGCGCCCGGTGCGCAGCTCTCGTAGCCGTCGCGCCAGAGCCCGGACTCCGTCGTCCATCGGCTCCATCGTCTACACCCTTCATCTGAACTTCAGTATCTAAGTAGACCTCTACTGATGCTCAGATGCGAGCACTATTTTGACCAGGTGCGACAGGTCGTGTGCGCCCGGCCGACTCACTCTAGCGCCGGAAGCCCTTGCATGGCGGGTTTTCCGCGCGGGATCCAGGGAATCCTCTACTTCAGATAAGAGCTGTAGTTGAACTGAAGATTCAGTGAAGGTTCACCATGAAACTCTCACGCGGACCGCCGCAGCCTTCGCACCAGACGCGGGCAGGCACCCCCTCACACGGGCAGGCACTCCCGGATCGGACCAACGATCACCAGGAGTGCCCGCACTCGTCAAGGCCACCATCGGCGCGTCGAACACCGGGAACCTCTATGACCACATTAGTCCTTCACTCCGGGCTGGCAATGGCGCTGGCCAGTCCCGAGGGCGTCAGCGCGGCGCGCGGCGTCCTCGGCCTCTTCGCCGCAGTGGCGTTCTGGGCGCTCGTCTTCGCCCTGCGCCAAGTGACCAAGGTCGTGTCGACCTTGCTCCGCCTCCTGCTCGTCGTGATCGCCGTCGCCGCCTTCGGCGCCACCGCCATCGCGATCATCGCGCAGGTCTTCCTCACCATCGGCCCCCTGTAGGCCTCTCCCCCCGAGATGGGCGCCCACGCGCCCATCTCCCCCCGCGCCTTCGTCCCTGGCAAAACGCTCGAGGTTCTAGAAGTGGACGTACTCGTAGTCGAAGGGGCGGCCGTTGATGCCGTTGCGGGGCGGCGCGAGCCAGGCGGCGATCTTGCCGGGTTGGTGGACCGGACGCATCAGGGACCGGACGAAGGCCTTGTCCGCGGGGGTGGGGAGCCAGTCGCCCCGCTGCGCCTCCCAGGTGGCCCCGTCGACGATGCGGCCGGACGGGGTGACGTGGTGGCCGGCGAAGGCGCCGACCTGGCGGTTGAAGGCGACGTGCGGCAGGTAGAGCGTGCCGAGGCCGCCGAGGATGCGGTTCCACCGGTTCACGCCGGTGAGGCAGTCGGCGACGTACTCCGTGCGGAGGTCGGCGTTGAGCGCCGTCAGAGCGGGGATCTCGACCTCCACCAGCCGGCCGTCCCTGACCTGCTGGATGGTGGCCGACGACGAGGTCAGGACGTGGTCGTCGGCGCGGCGGGCCTCCTGCCAGCGGCCCTTGAGCCCGGCGGTGTAGTAGTTGGCCACGTTCGTGGAGGTTTCGCCGCCGAAGAGGTCCAGGCTCACGGTGTAGTGGAAGTTGATGTACTTCTGGATGACGTCCAGCGGGATGGCCCCATATTTCTGGATGTCGTCGGTGTCGTGCTCGCGCATCACCTGGGCCGCCCGCTCCACCACCCGGTCCACCCCGGTGGTGCCCACGAACATGTGGTGCGCCTCCTCCTTCAGCATGAACTCGCAGGTACGGCTGAGCGGATCGAAGGCCGACTCCTTCAGCGTGCCGAGCTGGTACTTGCCGTCCCTGTCGGTGAAGTAGGTGAACATGAAGAACGACAGCCAGTCGGGCGTCTCCTCGTTGAAGGCACCCAGGATGCGCGGCGAGTCCTCGCTGCCCGAGTTGCGCAGCAGCAGCGCCTCCGCCTCGTCCCGCCCGCTGCGCCCGAAGTAGGCGTGCAGCAGGTAGACCATGGCCCACAGGTGCCGCCCCTCCTCGACGTTGACCTGGAAGAGGTTGCGCAGGTCGTACAGGCTGGGCGCGGTCAGGCCGAGCCGGCGCTGCTGCTCGACGCTGGCGGGCTCGGTGTCGCCCTGCACGACGATGAGCCGTTGCAGCTCGGCCCGGTACTCGCCGGGCACCTGCTGCCAGACGGGCCGCCCCTTGTTCTGCCCGAAGCCGATGCGCCGGTCGGGGTCGGGCTCGGCCAGGAAGATGCCCCACCGGTAGTCGGGCAGCGCCACGTGGTCGAAGTGCGCCCATCCCTCGCGGCCGACGGCCACGGCGGTGCGCAGGTAGACGTCCTGGGTGGGCAGCGCGGGCCCCATCTCGCCCCACCACTGCAGGAAGCGCGGCTGCCACGACTCCAGCGCCCGCCGCAGCCGCCGGTCGTCGGCGAGGTCGACGTTGTTCGGGATGCGCTCGCTGTAGTCGATCGACATGCCGTCACACCCTTGTTCGGTCGTAGTCCGGGCGCCGGCCGGTGCCGTAGCGGCGCAGGGCGCCGTCGGGGCCGGAGGCGTTGGGGCGGTTGAAGATCCAGTTCTGCCAGGCGGCCAGGCGGGCGAAGATCTTGGTCTCCATGGTCTCCGGCCCGGCGAAGCGCAGGTTGGCCTCCAGTCCCGTCAGGGCGTCCGGGCTGAGCGCGGCGCGTTCCTCCAGGGCGATGCGGATCTCGTCGTCCCAGTCGAGGTCGTCGGGGGCGAAGGTGACCAGCCCGAGCTCCAGCGCCTCCTGGGCGCCGATGGGCCGCCCGGCCTCCGGCTCGAGCTTGTCCAGGTTCCTGGAGGCCAGCCTGGACAGGCCGTTCCCCATCGGGTACCTGCCGAAGTTGGCGTCGGTGAGCGTGATCGTGACGTCCGGGTCGTCGAGCATGTACTGCCGGTCGCAGGCCAGCGCCAGCTCCAGCAGCGGCCCGGCGAAGCAGCTGCCGGGCTCGACGAGCGCGATGAGGCTGCGGCTGGTCACGTCGAGCCGCTTCAGCGTGCGCTTGAAGAAGTGCCGCATCTCGCTGTACGGCAGGCGTTCCGCATCCGGATCGTGCCGCGCGACCAATGCGGGATCCCCCTGGGTCCTGATCACCCACGTGCCCAGGGACGGCTCGTCGGTGCGCAGCCGGAGGATCAGGTCGTCCAGCTCGCGGGTCATCCGCAGGAACCACGAGTCGGTGTCCACCGAAGGCGCCGGGTGGGGCTCGTCGCGCGGGCCGTGCACGGTGATCGTGACGATCCCGTCGCCCTTGGCGGCCTCGACGGTGGAGTAGGCGGTGATCGGCGTGAGCCGGATCGCCTCGCCCGCGGGGCGGGTGGAGCGGGCGGCGGCGTGCGTGGCGGCCTGCCGTACGGCCTCGGCGAAGCGGCTGCGCGGGACGGCCTCGTCTGCCAGGCCCCACGCGACGGCGCGCTGTCCGCGCACGCCCTCGGGGCTGGTGGCGAAGGCGTCGGCCAGGTCGCGGCGGACGCGGCGCTTGTCGGTGACGCGGGTGAGCCCGCCGGTGCCCGGCAGCACGCCGAGCAGCGGCACCTCGGGCAGCGACACAGCGGTGGAGCCGTCGTCGACCAGGATGATGCGTTCGCAGGCCAGCGCCAGCTCGTAGCCGCCACCGGCCGCGGTGCCGTTGACGGCCGCGAGGTAGGTCTGGCCGGAGTGCAGGGTGGCGTCCTCGATGGCGCAGCGCGTCTCGTTGGTGAACTTGCAGAAGTTGACCTTCCAGGCGTGCGAGGACCCGGCGAGCATGCGGATGTTGGCGCCCGCGCAGAACACCCTGTCCAGGCCGCCGGTCAGGACGACCGCGCGCACCTGCGGATGCTCGAACCGCAGCCGCTGCACCGCGTCGTGCAGCTCGATGTCGACGCCCAGGTCATAGGAGTTGAGCTTGAGGTCGTAGCCGGGCGCGATGCCGCCGGACTCGTCGACCGCGAGCACGATCGTGGCGACCTCGCCGTCGAACTCCAGGCGCAGGTGCCGGTATCGACCGGGATCGGTGTCGAAGGAAACCTCGGCCATACCCCAAGTTCAACAGTGAGCTATCGTGCCGTCAAGTCTTTGTAGACCATTCGTGCAGTGCGAACGGCTCGCTCATGGCGACGTGCCTGAGTGCGGCGGCCGGGTAGTCGATGGTGTCGGCGGGCAGCTCCTCCAGCGGCCACCAGCCCAGCTCCGCGCACTTGCCGGGCTCCGCGTTGTACGGCTCGCCGGTCCACTTCCGCGCCACGAAGAACAGGCCGACCCGCTCGGGCGCCCGGTGCATCACGTGGGCGAAGGCCAGGTCGCCCGGCTCGATGACGACGCCCACCTCCTCGCGGGCCTCCCTGCAGGCCGCATCGACCACGGACTCGCCCTCCTCCAGGTGCCCGGAGGGCAGGTGCCACATGCCGTCGCCGTAGCCGGTGCCGGCGCGCCTGCCCAGCAGGACCCGGCCGTCGCGGACGAGCAGCACGTGGACGTCCACGATCACCCGGAAGCGCTGCTTGACCGGGCGGCGGTCGAGCGCCTGGACCCACTTGACGGCCACCGCCGCCACCTGGATCAACTCGGCCCGCAGCCGTCCGGGATCGGCCTCGGCGAAGGCCTCGAGCACCTCTTCGTGCAGCACGTCGCGCCAGGTCAGCTCGCCGGCCGCGTACGCCTCGCCCACCTGCCGCTTGGCGGCGTCGGCGGCGGCCGCCGTGCCGTCGCCTCCCGTGCCGTCGGGGAACTCCTGCACGCCCCAGCGCGCGTCCTGCGCCGCCCGCTCAGCGGCCACGTCGCCCAGCACCCTCGCCAGTCCTTGGTCGGTCATGACACCCGAGTCTGCCGGTCGCCGCCGACAGTTCGCAGTACATGATCGCGGAACGAGCGGACCACGGGCGTGAGCCGGTCCGCGGCGGGCCAGCTCAGCCCGATCTGCCGGTAGACCGGGGGCTCCAGCGGCACGTCCACCACGCCGGGGGATCGCACGGCGCCGACGTGGGGCAGCAGCGCCACCCCGAACCCGGCGGCGACCAGCCCACGCACGGTCTCCGACTCCTGGCTCTCGAAGGCGATCCTGGGCTCGAATCCCGCCTCGGCGCACAGGTCGTCGATGATCTGCCGCAGGCCGTAGCCGTGTTCCAGCGTGACCAGGTCCTCGCCCTCCAGGTCGGCCAGCCGTACCCGGTCGCGCGTGGCCAGGCGGTGGCCGCGCGGGACGGACAGGCGCAGCTCCTGCTCGGCCAGCGGGGCGGCGGCCAGTGCCAGATCGTCGTCCGGGGGCGGCGCGACGAGCACCAGGTCGAGCTCGCCGTCGCGCAGGCGCTCCAGCATGTCCTGCCGGGAGCCCTGCACGAGCGTGAAGCGCACGCCGGGGTTGCGCTCGCGGAAGCCGCGGATCAGCGACGGCACCAGCGCCCGCCCGAGCAGGTGCAGGAACCCCAGCACGACGCGGCCGCTGCCGGGGTCGATCTCCTCGCGCACCTCCCGAACGCCGCCCGCGACGACGGACATCGCGCGCGAGGCCGAATCGGCCAGCGCCTTGCCCGCCCTGGTCAGCCGGACGCCGCGGCCGTCGGGCAGCACCAGCGGCGCCCCGACGACCTCGGCGAGCGCCGCCAGGCGGCGGCTGGCGGTCGGCTGCGGGATGCCGAGCAGCTCGGCCGCGCGGGTGACGTGGCCGGTCTCGCCGACGGCGGCCAGCAGCGCCAGTGCGGGCGCCAGCTTGGCCGTGACCTGGTATTCATACGTCACAGCATGAATTATCGCATATACCCGCATTGGACGTATTTGTTAGCCGAGCTTAGCTTTTGCAGAGTGGTTGCCCTCGAAGTCGACACCCGGCGGGTGAGCGTGGCGGTCGCCGCGGCCGGCGTGTCCACCTTTGCCCTGCTGTACGCGCCCCAGCCGGTCCTGCCCCAGCTGGCCGCGTCCTACGGCCTCGATCCCGGCCGCGCGTCGCTGGCGGTGGGCGTGGCCACGACCGCGCTGGCGGTGGCCGTGCTGCCGGTGGCGGCGCTGTCGGAGCGGGTGGACCGGCGGCTGGTGATCGTCTGCTCGGTGCTCGCTTCGGCGCTGCTCGGCCTGCTGCTGCCGTTCGCGCCCTCGTATCCTGCGCTGCTGGTGCTGCGGGCCCTGCAGGGCGTGGCGATCGCCGGCTTCCCCGGCGTCGCGGCCGCCTACCTCGCCGACCAGCTCGGCCCGGTACGGCTGGCCTCCGCGGTGGGCGCCATGATCGCCGGGAACTCGGTGGGCGGCATGCTGGGCCGCCTCGGCGTCGGCTTCGCGGCTGGTCCCCTGGGCTGGCGCGGCGCGCTGGTGCTGGTCGCGGCCGTGGCGCTGGCCTTCGCCTGCTTCACCGCCATCACCCTGCCCGCCACCCTTCCCGTACGGCACGCCCCGCCGGAGCCCGAGCGGCGGGAGGCGGGCGCGCGTGCCTGGGCGCGGCTGGCGGCGCCGTACACCGTGGGGGTGCTCGGCATGGGCGCGTTCGTGGCGATCTACAACGCGGCCGGGTTCCGGCTCACCGCCACCCCGTTCGAACTGACGCCTGCCGCGGCGTCGATGGTGTTCCTGGCCTACGCCACCGGCACCGCGTCATCGGCGGCGGCCGGCCGCCTGGTGGCCCGCCTCGGCCGGGCCAGAGCGCTGGTCGTGGCGCTGCTGGCGACGGCGGCGGGCACCGCGCTGACGCTTTCCCTGGCGCTGCCCGCTGTGGTGGCCGGCTTCGCCGTGCTGACCGCCGGGTTCTTCGCCGCGCACGCGGTGGCGAACGCGTGGGTGGCGGCCGAGGCGCCGCCGGGGGCGCGCGGGCGCGCCGCGGGCCTGTACACGCTGCTGTACTACCTGGGCAGCGGTGCGGGCGGCACGATCGGCACCGCCGTGTACGGCCGCTTCGGCTGGTCGTGGCTGATCGCGCTGTCCGCCTCCTGGCTGCTCGCGGGCGTGGTCGCGGTCCTGGCCACCGCCCGCTCGTCCCGCCTGGCCGGCTGAGCGGTCGGTACACCGCCCGGCTCTCCCTCCGAGCCATGGAGGCGTCCGGTAACCGTACCTCCATGCAGCGGTGTGGGGCATTGCCACCGCGGCCGGGCGGGCATAGGGGTGACTCAGCGGCCGCGCATGACAGCGCGGTCCCCTTCCAGTTCCAGTCGCCCCACGGAGAGATGGATCCCATGGCGACACTTCCCATGCTTCGCCGCCGACGAAAGCCGGCTGTGGAACCCGCAGGCCCGCCTGTCCCTCCCCAGCGACGAGGAGGCCGTCGAGCAAGCCATCAAGATCGCGCGCGAGCACCGACTGCTGCCGGAGTTCAGGCAGGACGAGCCGTTCCGGGTGGGCAGGCCCACCGTGGGCGGCACCAAGCTGGCGCTGCAGACCTCGGGACGCCGCGAGGATCACGCGCTTGACGTGCAGGTGAACTTCCCATCGAGATCGGGAACTTCCCGGTCGTAGGCGGCGGTGGATCGGCGGGTCGCTGGCTCAGCAGGACGCGCAGGGCTTCGTCGACGGGCTGGCGGCCGACGGCTGGCTGGTCAACTTCAACTGGGGTGAGGCCAACGCCTGGGAGTCCGACTGGCGGCGCAACGACGACATCTGGGTCGACGAGGGCGCCAAGCTGACCACGTACGCCAAGCAGGGGACGCCCTTGCTGAGCGCGTGGCTGCGCACCGGGCAGGAGACGCAGCCGAGCACGAACGGCGCGGGGGCGCCTGACGGGCCGACCGTCTGGGTGGGCGGCATGTGGGTGGCGCGCAACGGCGCCGACCCGTCCGGCGACCACCTGTGGGGGCACGGCTCCGTGTCCGCCGACCCGACGTCGCCGACGACGCTCGCGGCGATGTGGACGACCTGTTAGGGCCCTCCGGGGTCGACCATCTCGGCGTCCGCCCAGAAGGGGGCCAGCTCGTCCCCGACCCGCCCCGCCCGGACTCACTGCCGCCGTCGCGTCCATCGAACAGCACCTGGACCAGCGAATGGCACAGGCCCGCCTCCCCGCAGCATGAAACGCCGTTCAACTGTCAAAGTCCTCGTCACCAAGGTGCCCTGGCGCCGTCAGGAGGGGCGGGCGTTGTGGAGGGCCGAGGCGGTGGCGATCTTGTGGGCGCGGGCCGCCTCCTCGATCACGTCCGCGTCCGCCCCGGACTCGATGAGTTCGAGCAGGTGGTCGTGCTCCTCCACCGACTTGCGCGCCCGCCCTGGCACGTACGTGAAGCTGGAGCGCCGCATGTGGTCCAGCCGCGCCCACTCCGACTCCAGCAGCGCGTTGAGGTGCTCATCGGGGCAGTGCCGGTACAGCGAGAAGTGGAACTCCCTGTTGAGCGCCGTGAACGACGTCGGGTCGAACTCCTCCAGTGCCGACTTCATCCGCGCGTTGATCTCACGCGTCTCCTGAATCTGCGCGGCGTTCATGCGCGGTGCGCAGATCGCCGTGGCGTAACCCTCCAGCCGCGCCAGCACGTTCAGCGTGTGCTCGACCTGTACTGAGTCGAACACCGCGACCCGGGCGCCGATGTTGCGCACCACCTCGACCAACCCGTCGGACTGCAGGCGCCGTACGGCCTCGCGCAGCGGGATCGTGCTCACACCCGTCTCACGCGCGAGCTGGTCCATGACCAGGCGGTAGCCGGGCCCGTAGGTGCCGTCGAGGATGCGGGAGCGCAGCAGCTCGTAGCTGATCTCAGCCTTGGAGCCCCCTATGGCCCGCTTCTTCGTGGTGCTCACCAAAACCTCCGCAGGAAACCCGGCACTTCGGTGCGGGTAAGAATCCGGACCCGGTTGGAGATGGCTCGTGGCGAACAGCTCGCCGTTGACGTTCAGATATGATTTTCGATCGTATCTGACAGCGGGATCGTGAAGTCCACGACCACCTGGCCGGTGCCCGTCGAGCCGAGATACGGGCAGTGCTGCTCACCCATCCCGGTGTGGAAGCGCCAGCCGAGCAGGCCGAAGAGCATCGCCGTGTCGGCCATCGCGCCCTCGCCCGTGCACCGCTGGTTGTAGTCGGGCAGCAGGTCGAGGAACTCGGCGGTTTCTCCTGGATGGAGGAGTAGATGTTGCACCCGATCGGCAGGATCCGGATGTCGGACTCGGCGTTCATGAAGTACATCGGCACCAGCGTCGCGTATTCCAGGCCGAGGTCGCGGTAGTCGTACACCAGGGCCTTCTGCCCGCCGGCGACGATCTCCTGCCTGACCAGCTCGGCCAGGTCGGGGTCGCCCGGGTAGTCGTACTCCAGGTCGTGGATGAAGTGCGGCAGCTCGTGGCTGGCGAAGGAGCCGCGGTGGCGGCGCCTGCCGTTCAGGTGGAAGCCGATGCTGTTCATCCAGTGGGTGTCGGCGATCAGGAACGTGTCGGCTCCGCGCTCCCGTGCCCTGCGGCCGATCTCGGTGAGCGCCAGCTCGGCCGGCCTGCGGATGCCGAAGTGCTTTCCCGGCTGGATGGACAGCCAGATCGACGGCACGTGTGTGATCTTGGCGGCGAGGACGAGCTCACCCATCAGGCGCCTCCCAGGTGCGTCCAGACGCCCGTGACCTCGGTGTGGGCGTCGATGGCGTACGGTCCCATCTCGCGTCCCCAGCTGGTGGCCGCGTCGGGGACGTGGATCATGTTGATGAAGACGGCTCCGGCGCGGATGCCGGCGGCCAGCCGGTGCGCGGTGGACAGGTCGTCGGTCCAGATCGAGGCGGCCAGGCCGTACTCCAGCCCGTTGGCCCGCCCGGCGATCTCGTCCGGGTCGTCGTAGGCGAGCACCGGGATGACCGTGCCGAAGACCTCCTCGCGGGCGATGGCCATCTCGTCGGTGACGTCGCCGAACATGGTCGGCTCATCACCCCGTGGAACACTCCGCGACCTCCGCACGCCCTTCGGTGGCGTCAAATCCAGCGGCCTCGGCCGCGAGGGCGGCCGCCACAGCATCGACGTCTACACCGAACCCCACGTCATCCACATGGCCACCGACCCCCTCCCCACCTGACCCCCCAACCACCGCACGAGGCCACCGGCCTCCTGCTGCGTGCGTGGTCACAGCGGGCGATTGAGATACTCCGGCCATGGATACGAGTGCGAGGGCGGACGGGGTGGCGCCGGGGATCGAGTCGGGTCGGCCCGTGGAATGGGTGCTGCGTTCTGCTGAGCCGGCGGATGTCGGGGCGATCGCGGAGCTGCGGGCAACGGTGATGCGTCCGGACCTGGAGCGGTTGGGACGGTTCGACGAGCATCGGGTCCGGCAGCGGCTGCGGGATTCCTTCTCCTCGCAGTACACGTCGGTCATCGTGGCCGATGGCGCCTTCGCGGGGTGCGTCACTGTGCGCCCGGCCGAGGACGGGCGGTGGCTGGAGCATTTCTATCTCGCTCCTGGCCTCCAGGGCCGGGGGCTCGGATCGGCTGTCCTGCGAACGCTGTTGAAGCAGATCGACGCCGACGGCGTGCTCGTCCGCCTGAATGTCCTGCAGGGCAGCGCGGCCCGGCGACTGTACGAGCGCCACGGGTTCATCGTGGAGCTTCAGGACCCCATCGACGTCTACATGGTGCGACAGCCGGGTGCGAGTCCCCGGTAGCTCCCATTAGGTGAAGGGGAGGGTGGGGAGGTCTACGGCGGTGGCGCCGCCGTCTGCCACCACTACCGAGCCGGTCATGATGGCGCTTTCGTCCGAGGCCAGGAAGAGGCAGATCGCGGCGATCTCCTCGGGGGTGGCGGGGCGGCGGAGAGGGACGTCCTTGGTGACGAGGGCGTAGGCCTCCTCCCGGGTGATGCCGTCGCGTTCGACGAGGAAGTCCATCTGGTCGTCGGCCATGGGCGTGATGACCCAGCCGGGGCACAGGCAGTTCGCGCGGACGCCTGAGGGGCCGTAGTCGCGGGCGATCGAGCGGGTGAGGCCGATGAGGGCGTGCTTGGTGGTGACATATCCGGATACGGCGGGGCCGGCGGCGAGGCCGGCGATCGAGGAGACGATGACGATGCCGCCCCGGGCGTCGATCAGCGCCGGGAGCGCCTCGCGGCAGGTCACGAAGCAGGTGTTGAGGTTGGCGTGCAGGGCCTCCTGCCAGGACTCGTCACCGGTGTCCGCGACGGCCTCCCCGCCGTGACCTCCCGCGTTGGCCACCAGGACGTCCAGCCGTCCGAAGCGCTCCAGGCAGGCGGCGACGGCCGCGCGTGCCTGCCCCGTGACGGCCATGTCGGCGGCGAACGTCGCGACGACAGGCCATGAAGCGCCCGCATTGACCGCGGTCGCTTTCTCGATTTCGAGCGCCACCTCTTCCAGAGGCCCGGGACGGCGGCCGGTCAGGAAGACCTGGGCGCCCTCGGCGGCGAAGCGGTGGGCCGTGGCGGCACCGATGCCCGTGCCCGCGCCGGTGATGAGCGCGACCTTGCCGTGGAGCCTCATCGGCACTCCTCCTTTGCAATAGAAAATATATGACTTCATAGACGACTTCATGGAGGAAGGTGGCACCATGAGCGATCGCCCCGCAGGGTGGAACGTCGACGGCGGCGACGTGATCGTGGTCGTCGGCACGTACAGGGCGACGGGCAGGTACATGCGCGCCCGCTTCGCCCACGTGTGGCACCTGGAGGACGGCGTCGCCCGCCGTTTCGAGCAGTTCACGGACACGGCCCTGGTCAGGGAGGCGCTCTAGCACGAGACCCGGCGCATCACCTCGCGGCAGAACTCGCCGACCTTCGCCGGGTCGTCGATGAACTGGGAGGGCTTGATGCAGAAGGTGGTGTATCCCTCGGCCATGCGCTGAGGGATGTGCTCCAGCGCGGCCTCCAGAGGCGCACACGAGTCACTGTCCGGAAATTTCGCGCGAGTTCCTCCAACGAGCTCTATTTCCGACAGAGTCCGTCCGTGCGCGGTCAGCCCGGAAGCCAGCGCCCGCATGTCGGCGGCACCCGGATACCCGAGGGGATTGAAGCCGCTCCCCCACCGCACCAGCCGCCGCAGCAGGTGCGAGCTCATGCCCGCGCCGCCGAACCAGAGCACGGGCCCGGTCGGCCGATACGCCTTCGGCTCGAAGTAGACGTCCTTGAAGGAATAGAACGCGCCGTCGTAGGACACCGGCGACGGCCCCCACAGCAGGGACCAGATCTCCAGATGCTCATCAAGCAGCCGCCCCCGATCGGCGAAGGACACCCCCAAGGCGGCGTACTCGTCCCGGCTCCAGCTCACCGTGGGCAGCACGATCAGCCGCCCTTCAGAGAGCAGGTCCAGGGTCCCGAGCTCGCGGGCGAGCACCAGCGGATGCCGCAGCGGCGCCAGCACCCCCGCCGCCGCCAGGCGCAGCCGGGAGGTGACCGAGGCGATGGCCGCCAGCAGCGTGAGCGAGTGCGGCCACGGCGTGAACGGATCCTGGTTGCCGGGCAGGGCGTACTCGCGCGGATTGGCCATCCGCCCGGCGGCTCCGGCGTCGGGCCCCAGCACGACGTGCTCGCTGATCATCACGGAATCGAACCCGGCGTGCTCCGCCTCCCGCGCCCAGCGCACCAGCGCGGGGAGATCGCGGGTCATCGTCCAGTTCTCGGACAGCACGAGCTGCATACGTGGTATCGGCACAACAAATTCGTATCCAAACGACCAGCCTATGTACAGTCCTTGCCGTATGTCGTTCGGAACCGTACGATCGAACAAAGGGCTCGCGCCATGATCGCTTCTAGGGCATCAGCCGTAGCACATACGGAGTGAACCGTTCGGTCCCATACGATGTATCAGTGACCGGACACCACACGCTGCGGCAGACCGAGGAGGCCATCGGCCGGCGGCTCGGCGAGATGAACATCGACTTCGAGGCCATGTGGGCGGTCTCGCACATCTACCGGGCCTCCTCCGCGATCCGCAACCATCTGGAGCGGACGGTGCTGCGCGACACCGGGCTGACCTGGACCGGGTTCGTCGTGATGTGGGTGGTGTGGATCTGGGGCGAGAGCGAGACCAGGCACGTGGCCGCCGAGGCGGGCATCTCCAAGGGCACGCTGACCGGCGTGGTGAAGACCCTGGAGTCCTACCGCTACCTGCGCCGATCCACTCACTCGACGGACCGGCGGCGGGTCATGCTGTCGCTCACCGCGACCGGGGAGCGGCTGATGCGGGACCTGTTCCCCGACTTCAACCGGCAGGAGGCCTTCGTGGTCAAGGAGCTCGACGGCGAGCAGCGGCGCGAGCTGGCGGCCTCGCTGCGCCGCGTGCTCGAGCACCTGGAGAGCGTCGACCGCTGAGTCAACGTCCTGGTGTTCGGCACGGCAGCTCTTTGATGCCGTTGACGAAGTTCGACCGAACCCGCCGCACCTCGCCGGCCAGCTGGATCCCCTGCACCCGCGGCAGCAGTTCCTCGAACAGGACCCGCAGCTCCAGCTTGGCCAGGCCGGCACCGAGGCAGTAGTGCGGGCCGCCCTTGCCGAAGGCCAGGTGGTCGTTGCGCGGGCGCGTCACGTCGAACCGGTAGGGGTCGGGGAAGACGCGCTCGTCCCTGTTGCCCGAGGCGAACCACATGACCACCTTGTCGCCGCGCCTGATCGTCCTGCCGTGCATGACGACGTCGCGGGTGGCGGTGCGGCGGAAGTGGTAGACGGGCGAGGCCCAGCGCAGGAACTCCTCCACCGCCGTCGGCATCAGGGACGGGTCCCGGCGCAGGAGGTCTGCCTGGCCGGGGTGGTCGATGAGGGCCAGCATGGCGTGCGAGATCGCGTGCCTGGTCGTCTCGTTGCCCGCCACGACCAGCAGCAGGAAGTAGTTGTCGAAGTCGCGCTCCGACAGCGGGATGCCGTCCAGCGGGGTCTGGTTGACCAGCTTGCTGACCAGGTCCGTGCCGTCGCCGCCGCGCCGCTGCCTGGCGAGCCGCCTGCCGTACTCGAAGACCTCGAGCGAGGCGGGGCTGCGGAAGGGCAGGTCCCGGTACTGCTCGGAATCGGAGAGCTTGTCCGGGTTGGTGTTCTCGATGATCTGGTTGCCCCAGTCGATCAGCTGCTGGGTGTCGGAGAGGCCGAGCATCCGGGCCAGCACGTTGATCGGGAAGTCCGCCGCGATCTCCCGCACGAAGTCGAATTTGTCCTGATTTTTCAGCCTATCGACGGTGAGGGCGGCCAGGCCGCGGAGGAAGACCTCGTAGCCGGCCACGGCCTTGGGAGTGAAGTCCCGCTGCAGCAGGCGACGCAGCGCCAGGTGCCGCCGCCCGTCGGTCTCCAGCATCGAGCGCCTGATCTCCGCCTGCCGCGCGTCCACCTCCTCCAGGTTCGTGAACCCCTCGGAGGTGAACGTCTCCGGGTCGCTCGCCACGGCCACGATGTCGGCGTGCCGGGTGACCGACCAGAAGCCGCTGCCATGCTCGCCCTCGTCCTGCCAGTGCAGCGGATCTTCGGCCCGCAGCACGTCGAAGGTGCGCCACGGCGTGACGCCGTCCAGGAAGTTCGCGGGGTCGGCCAGGTCACAGATGGTAGGCGTACTCACGGAACTCCCAATCGGTGACGTAACGGGAGAAGCGCTGCACCTCATCCCGCTTGTAGGCGAGGAACGCCGCCGTGAACTCCTTGCCCAGCACCCCGGTCAGCTCGGTGTCGGCCTCCAGGGCGTCCAGCGCGGCGGGCAGCGACATCGGCAGCACCGCCGCCCTGGCCGGGTCGTAGCCGTAGCCGTCGAGGGGCTCCGGCGGCTCAGCTTTGTCCCTGATGCCCAGATACACGACCGCGAGCAGGCCCGCGATGCCGAGGTAGGGATTGGCGGAGGCGTCGCCCAGCCGTACCTCCAGCCGGGTCGCGGCGCCGCGCTCGGGCGGCACCCGCAGCATGGCGCTGCGATTGTCCAGCCCCCAGTCGTTCAGCCAGGGGGCCAGGCTGTCGGGGCCGAACCGCTTGTAGGAGTTGATCGTCGGGTTGAGCAGCGCCGCCAGCGCGGGCGCGTGCGCGATCACGCCGCCGATGGCGTGCATGGCCTGCTCGGACAGCTGGTACGGCGCGGCCGCGTCGGCGAACACGTTGACCCCGTCGGGCCCCTCGCACGACAGGTGGACGTGGAAGCCCGAGCCGCCCTCATCGTTGAAGGGCCTGGCCATGAACGTGGCGTTCAGCCCGTCGGCCCTGGCCAGCTCCTTGACGGCCGTCTTCAGCCGGAACGCCCGGTCAGCGGCGTCCAGCGGCTCGCCGTGGCGCAGGTTGATCTCGAACTGACCGGGGCTGAACTCGTGGTTGCCCATCGTGACACCGAGCCACTTCAGCGACCGCATGGTCCGCAGCAGGTGCCCGGACTTGTCACCCTTGTTGCCGACGATGTAGGCGTTGCCCGGTCCGCCGTCGTAGCGGGAGCCGTCGGGCTCCAACAGGAAGTACTCCAGCTCGGGCCCGACCACCCCGGCCAGCCCCAGCTCGGCCAGCCGGGCGATGGCGGCCCTGAGCACGGCCCTGGGCTCCTCCAGGAACGGCCGCCCGCCGGGCAGGTAGGCGTCGCCCAGACAGTGCGCGACGCCTGGCTCCCACGGAAGCTCCTTCACCGTGGCTAAGTCCGGTTTTATCGTGATATCGGGAAGCCCGCGGTCGAGGCCGCCGGGCACCGGGACCACGTCCGCCTGGGGCGAGGTGTAGTAGGCCGCCTGGCAGAACGACAGCCCGTGCTCGGCCACTTCGGGAAGGGAGTCGAGCAGGACGTCCTTGCCGCGTTCGACGCCGATGAGGTCGGGGTAGCAGATCCTCACGACGTCCACGCCCGCCTGCCGCAGGCGCTCGACGGTGTCCGCGCTCACCGGCATCTCCTCTCATTTGGCCACAAACATTACGCAGGCATATAGCCGCGAACAACCCCCTCCGCATATCGTAAGGATCCAAATGAACTGGAGAGGTTGTGCACGGTTTCTTCACCCCCAAGTCGGCGACGGGCCGCGCATCGCTGATCCCCCCGCCACCGTGGCACTACTCGGGCGACCTGCTCACCGTCGAGTACAGGACCGACCCCGCCAGAGTGGCCGAGCTGCTGCCGCCGCCACTCGGTTTGGCCCCTGACGATCCCGGCGCGGTCGCGATCATCTGGGCCGACTGGCAGTCCTGCTCGGACTCGGGTGAGGAGCTCCTCGACCCGGTGCGCGCGCAGTACAAGGAGTGCTTCGTCGTGATCCGCTGCTCCTACCGGGACCGCGTGTACTCCAGGTGCGTCTACATCTGGGTGGACAAGGACTTCGCGCTGGTGCGCGGGCTGCACCAGGGCTATCCGAAGAAGCTCGGCTCGATCCACCTGACCCGCCCGCACCCCTACGGCCAGGCCGCCCCACGCCTGGCCGCGGGCGGCGCGCTCGGCGCCACGCTGGCCGCCGCCGACCGGCGCCTGGCCCAGGCGGTGGTACGGCTGAGCGGCCCGAGCCCGCACAACGGGTTCGTCAACGCCCACCCGATGGCCCACCACCGCTGGCTGCCGTCGATCGCCCCTGGCGGGGGGCTGGCGCTGGACGAGCTGATCTCCAGCGGGGCGGAGTCGTTCGAGGGCGGGCAGGCCTGGGCGGGACAGGCCACGCTCGAGCTGTTCGAGGCGCCCACCGAGGAGCTGGCGGCGCTGACCGTGGAGGAGGTCGTCGGCGGCTACTACCGGCAGCTAGGGGTGACGTGGAACGGCGGCGCGCTGCTGGAGTCGGGCACCAGCGAAGCGGAGGGCTCATGAACGTCGACCACTGGATAGGCGGCGAGCGCGTGCCCTCCGCCGAACGCTTCGAGGACCACTCCCCCATCGACGGCAGCGTGCTCGCCCACGTGGCCAGGGGCGGCATTGACGAGGCCGCGTTGGCGGTCAGGGCGGCGGCGGACGCGTTCCCCGCCTGGGCGCGGACCTCGCGCGAGGAGCGGGCTCGGCTGCTGCACGCCATCGCCGACGGGGTCGAGCGCCGCACGCGGGAGCTGGCCATGGTGGAGACCACCGACAACGGCGCGCTGCTGCGCTCGCACTTGCGCGGCGTCATGCCGAGGGTGGCGCACAACTTCCGCTTCTTCGCCGACTGGCTGCTCGGGCTGGGGCGCGACGACTTCGACACCCGCGGGCACGCCAACCACGTCAGCTGGGATCCGGCCGGCGTCGCCGTACTGATCACGCCGTGGAACGCGCCGTTGATGCTGGCCACGTGGAAGATCGCGCCGGCCCTGGCGGCGGGGAACACGGTGGTGCTCAAGCCCGCCGAGTGGAGCCCGCTGACCGCCTCGCTGCTGGCGGACATCACGGCCGAGGCGGGCCTGCCGGACGGGGTCTTCAACGTGGTCCAGGGATACGGCGCCGAGGTCGGGCCGTCGCTGACCGGGCACCCCGGGGTGCGCAGGATCAGCTTCACCGGCTCGGTCGCCACGGCCAGGACGATCGCCGCCTCGGCCGCGCCCAACCTCACCCCGCTGTCGCTCGAGCTGGGCGGCAAGTCGCCGCTGCTGGTGTTCGCGGACAGCGACCTGGACCTGGCCGCCGACCTGGCCGTGGAGCAGTACGACAACGCCGGGCAGGTGTGCCTGGCCGCCGTCCGCCTGCTGGTCGAGGAGTCCGTGGCCGCGGACTTCCAGGAACGCTTCCTGGCCAGGGCGTCCGCGCTGCGCCAGGGCGACCCGCGCGATCCGGACACCGACCTCGGCCCGCAGATCCACCCCCGCCAGTTCGACAAGATCGACGCCTTCGTACGGCGTGCCGTCGCGGAAGGCGCCTCCCCGGTGCTCGGCGGCGGCCCCAACCGGGACCTCGGCGGCCTCTACTACCAACCGACACTGCTGACCGGCACCAAGCCCGGCAGCGAGATCCTCACTGAGGAGGTCTTCGGTCCCGTGCTGACGCTGCAGACGTTCGCCGACGAGGAGGAGGCGGTCGCGATGGCCAACTCCACCGACTACGGCCTGGCCGCCACCCTGGTCACCGGTTCTCCCGCGCGGGCCGAGCGCGTCTCCGCCTGCCTGGTGGCGGGCACGGTCTGGGTGAACTGCTTCTTCGTCCGCGACCTGCGGGCCCCCTTCGGCGGCGCCCGCCGGTCGGGGGTCGGCCGCGAGGGCGGCGACTGGAGCTTCGACTTCTACTGCGACGTCAAGAACACCGTGAGCGCGCCATGGGCGAGGTGATCGGGGCGGGCCTGCTGGCCCACGTGCCCACGATCGTGCTGCCGGAGCAGACCCGGCGGGAGCTGAACGAGGGCCGCGAGATCAGCCTGGTCACCGGGCTGCGCCGGCTGCGGGCCGAGGTGTTCGACTCCGGCTCCTACGACACGGTGGTCGTGCTGGACTCGCACTGGGCCACGACCGTCGAGTTCGTGGTGGCCGCCCAGGCGCGCAGGGCCGGGCTGTTCACCTCCGACGAGCTGCCGCGCGGGATGTGCCGCATGCCGTACGACTTCCCGGGGGATCCTGGGCTGGCGCGGATGATCGAGGCGCGGGCCGAGCGGCACGGGACGTGGATCACCGCGATCGACGACCCCTACCTGCCGGTCCACTACGCGACGGTCAACCTGTGGACCTACCTGGGCGTGCCGGAGCGGCCGTGGCTGTCGATCGGGGTGTGCCAGACGGGCGACGCGGAGGACCACCTGCGGCTGGGGCGGGCGCTCGGGGAGGCGATCCGCGACAGCGACCGGCGGGTGCTGCTGATCGCCTCGGGGGCGATGTCGCACACGTTCTGGCCGCTACGGGAGCTGCGCGCGCACGAGTCCTCCGACCCGGCGCACATCCGCACGCCGCAGGCCCGCGCGGCAGACCTGGAGCGGATCGCCTGGCTGGAGGCCGGGGACCACGCGCGGGTGCTGGCCACCATGCCGGAGTTCATGAAGTACCGCCCCGAGGCGGGCTTCGGGCACTACCTCATGATGCTGGGGGCGCTTGGCGAGGAGTCGTGCATGGCGCGCGGGCGGCTGTTCGGCTCCTACGAGAACTCCGTCGGAACCGGGCAGGCCCACCTGTGGTTCGACCGCCCGGAGGGCGGCTTCCCCGCGCCGAAGGAGACCCATGCCTGAGTACCGCAGGATCCTGCTCGACGGCGCCGTCACTCCGATGCGGCGCGAAGGTGACGTGCTCGTCGGCGGTGACGGCCGGACCGTTGCCGTGGACGAGGCCGTGCACCTGCCGCCCTGCGAGCCCACCAAGATCGTCGCGGTGCATCTGAACCACCGCAGCCGGGTTTCGGAGTTCCAGGCTCGCCTGCCCGCGGCGCCCACGTATTTCCACAAGCCCACGTCTTCGCTGAACGCCCACGGGGGCGCGGTGGTTCGGCCGGCAGGGTGCTCCTACCTCAACTACGAGGGCGAGGTGGCGATCGTCATCGGCCGTACGGCACGCGGCATCACACCCGCCGAGGCGGGCGCGTACATCGCCGGGTACACCATCGGCAACGACTTCGGCCTGCACGACTTCCGCGACACGGACGCCGGGTCGATGCTGCGGGTCAAGGGCTCCGACACGCTGTGCCCGCTGGGTCCCGGGCTGGTGGACGACTGGGACTTCCGCGGCAGGCGCATCAGAACCTACGTCAACGGCGTCGTGGCCCAGGACGGCTCGACGGACGAGATGACCTGGGACATGCACTACCTGGTCGCCGACATCGCCCGCACCATCACCCTCAACCCCGGCGACGTCCTGCTGTCGGGAACCCCGGCCAACTCCCGCCCCGTCGAGCCTGGCGACGTGGTGCAGGTGGAGGTCGAGGGCCTGGGCACCCTCACCAACCACGTGGTCGAGGGCCCCACCCCCATCCCCCAGGAGTACGGCGCCCAGCCGACCGCCTCGGAGCAGGTCCTCTCCACCGCCCTCGGCGGCGACTGGGAACACCGCGGCATCCGCCCACCCCACTGAAAAGACCCTCGCCATCGCCCGGGCGCTCTTGACTCTGAACGCCCGCCCAAGACCGTGCCCAGGTGGTTGCTCCCCGGGAGCCCACCCTGATGAAAGGACCTCGCTATCGCTCGGGCGCTCTTGACTTTTAACGCCCACCCGAGACCGTGGCCAGGTGGATGCCCCTCGGGAGCCCACCCCCGGGTCCGTGACCGCGCTTCGCGAAAGGCCGTCCTGGCGACGGCCGCCGTCAAGCGTCCGGCAGGGATGTACGACAAAGTGCGCACCACCCTCTATCAGGGCCGGATCACCCTGGGCGAACTGTACAAGGTGAACCCCGAGGTCCGGATCCCGCTCAACACCAGACCTACCGGTAAGTACGCGAAGCTCCCGGTGGAGTGGCGGCTGTGGCTCGGCCAGGACCAGCTCGTACGCCGATGCCGGAGCTCCTACGACGAACCGGTCGTCGCTCCGGGCCTCGTGGACGGCGACGAGCGGTTCCGGACCGTTGATGACATCCGGCTGTCGAGGTGGGGAATGAAGGCGGACATCCGGCCTCCTCGTGAGGATCAAGTGGCGACCTACGCAGACCTGTAGGTACTTCCACCCCGTGGAGAGGGATTAGCCGATAAAAGATCCTTGCACGACCTTCAGATCGACTCCGGCGGCCAGTATCAGCGAGGCGGCCCCATGGCGGAGTCGTGCAGCCGCACGGGCGGCCTGCCCTGCACCGGCTCCCAATGGTGGCCGGGCCGACCGGCCTACCTCACCGCCTGGTCGGAGCTTGCTCGCTGACGGGCTGCCGCAGCTGCGTGGCGAGCCGGTGGCACGTCAGTGTCCGGGAAAGTGCGTCAGGGAGTTGAGGACCGGGACGAGGTAGTGCTCCTCGCGGTCGAGGTGGGTGAGGAGTTCGACCGACAGGCGTTCCAGATCCGCGTGGAAGTCGGGGGCGGAGGGGGTTGCGGCGAGTTTGCGGAGGTCGGTCAGGAGGGTCGCCATGGTGCGGTGGTCGGAGGCTAGACGGTCCAGCACCTCGGACAGTTCGGGATGTTCCTGGGCCAGGAAGGGGAAGATCGACTGGTCCTCGGTGGTGTGGTGGGCGTCCAGTGCCTCGCAGAAGGACAGACAGTGGCTGTGGAGCCGTTCGGGCAGGACGAGCGGGTCGAGGTTGTCGCCGTCGGCGGGGAGCTGTGATGCTTCCTTGCGCAGGGCGGCGATGTCGCGGCGGAGATCGTCGTGAAGGGCGATCAGATGGTCGCCGAAGGCGGTCAGTCGGGAGTGGTCGGCGGTGGTGGCGGTGTGCGGCTGGTTGGGCATCGGAGGGTTCCTCACGCTGTCGGCGGGTTTGGTTTCGGTTACTCGTAGGGTCCAAAGACCAGGAGATACCGGGGTTTTCGGCTCTGTAGCGGTTTGAAGGGATCGGCCGCCCGGTGTCCCCGCGACGACTCGACCGCTCATGGGATGCGCGACAAGATCGCATGCCGGCGAGGTCGTCCGCGTGGACCGGGAACGATACGACTTCGGAGGCGGCCGGGTCGGGCGTCCGTGGTGGAGCCGACGATCCTATTCCCGGGTCGGCCCACCGGCTGTGTCGATCAACCCGCAGTCATCTCGTCCGTGGCGGCAACGATGTCCAACACAAACCGGCAGGCCGAAACCCGTCACCCGGAGAGTGCCTCTCGGAGGAACTCGAGGATCTCCGCCCCCGCGGCCTTCGCCTGCGGCACCACCCCCGGCATGCTGAGGAACGCGTGACCCACTCCGGGGTATTCGGTGAGCCTGGCGGGCGTCCCGGCCGCTCGCAGTCGTTCGGCGTAAGCGCGGCCGTGATCGGCCAGCGGATCAGCGGTCGGCACCACCACGAGCGCTGGGGCCAGCCCGTTCAGGTCGTCGGCATACAGCGGCGACAGTGCACGAGGATCGGTTCCCGGTGGAACAGCGAACCGGTGGAACAGCCGCAGCACCGGCACGGTGAGGGTGGGGGTGTGCGCGTGCTCGGTGAACGAGGCGTGGTCGAACATCGTCTCGGTCACATCGACAGCGGGGTTGACCAGCACCTGCGCCTTGAGGTGCAGGCCGGCCGCTTTGGCCCGGATCGCGGCCAGGGCGCTGATCAACGCGCCGCAGCTCTCGCCGAAGACCGCGGTCCGCCCCGGGTCGACACCCCACTGCGCGGCGTGCTGCCCCACGTGCCGGAGCACGTCCCAGGCGTCGTCCACGGCCGCCGACAGCGGAGTCTCCGGGTCGAGGAGGCGGTGCTCGACGGAGACGACGACCGCGGGCAGCTGGGCGGCGAGGTGGCTGTTGACCCAGTCGCACTGCACCGCTGTACCCACGAACCCGCCTCCGTGCACGTGGAGCACGAGTGGCAGGTCGTCGCGCCCATGCGACGGCCGGTACACCCGGACCTGAAGCTCGCGGCCGGGCAGCGCCACCTCCTGCCACTGGATCGCGGCGCCGGGATCCGGAAACCCGGTGATCGCCCGGGCCTCAGGGGACGCCCGCCTGCGGTTCTCCGCGTCGCGGTACGCGACCAGTTCCTCGGCCGTCATCGCCAACCAGTCCGGCTCCCCTCCCGGGGCCTGCCGCCACGACTCCGTATTGGTGACCTCGCTCATGTCTTCTCCTCGTCAGACAGTTTCACTACCGGAGGTATCGATACTCAAGGTAGCGGAAATGGGTATCGTGTAGGTATGACATCGGCCACATCCGCCAGACCACCCGGTCGCCCGCGCTCCGGCGTCAACGACGTGGTCTTCGCCGCGACGCTGAGCACGGTCCAGGAGCTCGGCTACGCGCGTGCCACCGTCGACCGCATCGCCGCCGCGGCCGGCGTCGCGAAGACGACGATCTACCGTCGCTGGCCGTCCAAGGGCGCGCTGATCGTGGACTGCCTCCTGGACGCGTTCGGCCCGGTGCCGCTGGAGGGCACCAGCCGGGCCGAGCTCATGTCTTCGGCCATCCACTGGATCGCAGCGAAGATCAGCGAGCCGGGGGTGGGCGACGCGTTCGCAGGTGTGTTCAGTGACGCCGTCAGCGATCCGGCCCTGCGCGAGGTGCTGTCCACGCGCTTGCAGGACCCGTACCGGCTCACGCTCCAGGAAGCGCTCGGCGAGCCGGAGAACCGGGTCCTGTTCTTCATCGACGCCGTCGTCGGAACCCTGCTCCACCGGATGGGCATGACCGGCGAGCCGATGGTCGACGCCGACGTCGCCGCACTGGTCGAGATGGTTCTGCTGCACTTCGACGACGGTGCCGGTCTGACCTAGACCTCGCGGCTTCCGTTCGACCAGGTCGACGGCCTGGCCTGCCCGGCCCGCCCGGTGAAGGCGACACCACTCGCCGACGTGGGCGTCACCCTGGCCACCACCGTAAACCCCGACGGGGTAGTACGGGACGCTCTGGATCACATGACCATCGAGCAGGCGATCGAGCCGCCTCAATCCACCTCCGCCGGAGCGTTGCCATGACCACGCCCACGGAAACGTGGCGGGGCAGCACCATGCTGCGACCCGGCTGGCTCGCCTTCGCCGGCTCTGTGGGCACCACCGACGCCCACGCCCACGCCGCGGTGCAGGTCCCCATCGTGACCGCGGGGCACGTCGAACTGTCCGACGCCCACGGCACCCGCCGACCGTTCCGGACCGCGGTCATCCCCACCCGCACCCCGCACGCCGTGCATGGCGATGCCGACGCCATTGCCACCATGCTCTATCTCGACTCGGACAGCGCTCCAGCCCGCCGCCTGGCAGACGAGCTCTCCGGCGCCCCGCGCGGACGACTGGATCGCCGCCGCCCATGACATGCTGCCGCCATCTCCTCAAACGCAAACGCCGGCGGCGCTCGTCGAGGGCTGGAGCGCTTCCCCCGCTCGATGTAACCCCGGGCTGACAGCCGCCATGGAGGTACTGCCACGGATGCTCCCCGGCCCGGTCCGGCTCACCGACCTTGCCACGGCGGTTGGTCTATCCGGCACCGGCTCAACCCTGTGGAGTCATTGGTTTGCCCGTCGCGGGCGGAGCATGGCGGGGGACGCGGCGTTTCTGGCTCATGGACCGGGTGTCTGGGCCGCACCGACACGCTTGCTGTTGCGGATGACGGGTGCGCTCTCCAACTGGCGGATTCCCGGCAGGCTTCCTATTCCGCGCTCAAGGAAGTCGTACAGTGCATCCACATCGCGGCAGGCGACGAAGACCAGTAGGTTGGTCGGGCCGGTGGTGGCGGCGGCGAAGGCCACATCGGGATGCGCGGCGATGGCCTCGGCTGTCGGGCGCATCTGGGCCGGATCAGCGGTCAGCCAGAGTATGGCTAGCGTCTCGAATCCCAGCAGCACCGGATCGATGTCCACGTCGAAGAAGAGCGCGCCGCGCCGGCGTAGCTGCGCCAGTCTTCGTTTGGCCGTCATCTCCGACCAGCCGGTCGCTTTGGCGATATCGGGGTAGGTTGTGCGGCCGTCGCGGGCCAGGATGGCCAGCAGCTGTTCGTCGCCTTCCTGCAGGAAGACCTGTTCCAGTGAGTGGTGGGGTGGTTCGGGGGCGAGGGCACCGACCTGATCGGGGGTGAGCGAGTCGGCTCTGCCGTGCCAGCCGGACGGACCGCCTGCGAACGTGCGTAGCAGGCAGTGCGCCGTGACACCGGTAACTCGCGGTGTCCTGGGCAGTTGTCCGAGCAGCAGCGCGTCGCGTTCGTGGGCACTGCGCGCCCGAGTGACACAGACGATCTCTGTACCGCCGGAGGTGAGGCAGACCCAGGAGGTGTCCGGCCTGCGAGCCAGTGCGTCGGCGACGGGCACCGCCGCGTCGGGTGTCGCCTGGATCCGGACGAACCACTCCACCCAGCCCAGCCGTCGAGCGTTCGGCAGGCCGACCACCTTGAGTGATCCGGCAGACCGAAGTCTGCGATAACGCCGTGCGACCGTCTGATCGGACACGCTCAACACCGACGCGATGCGGCTGAAGGGCGCGCGCCCGTCGATGTGCAGTGCGTGGACGATCGAGCGGTCGAGCTCGTCCAGGACCAGGGAACTCACCCGCGTCAGGGTAATCGGACCCTAGGCGAAGTGCCTGACGTGCGGGAACGATGGCCAGCCGGGCGAGGCAGTGTGGACGAAGTCCGTCCAGGCCCGCTGCACCTCCTCCATCAGCCGCCGTAAGTCGGTGGGGTCAGCGCCGGCCAGCATCGGTGCTGCATGCCAGGCGCTCAGGTCGCCGAACACGAAGGGCAGTTCGATGCAGTGGCAGGCGCCGAACGCGCTGCCGGGCGACGACCAATCGAACTGGTAGGCGAAGGACGAACGGGCCTGCTGGGCCAGTTGCAGACTGCCGTCGCCGAAGAGCCGCCCGGTCACATCCGCCGGGGCGCCGGGGAAGAACGCCCAGGCCTCCTCGCGTGTGGTGCCGATCAGCATGGGCATGTCGCCAGAGGCCTCGGCGAGCAGGTCGGCGGGCACGCCGCTGTCGGCGACCAGTTGGAAGGGTGGGGTCACCGTGAACGGCGCAGCCATGCGCCGTGCGAGCTCTCCTTGGGCGGCCAGCAGGCGGGAGACCGGCAGGGTCCGCAGTTGCCCCGCTTCGTCGGGGTGCAGGCCGAGGATCTCCAGTAGACGTCGGCCGATCTCGGTCGCCTCCCGCTGGCCGTACGGTCGGACCCCGGTCGGCGTGCTCTGCATGATGACCTGCTGGAACAGGCCGGCACCGGCCGGATGGCCCAACAGTGCGAGCGCGGACAGCGCCCCGGCGGACTGACCGGCCAGCGTGACGCGACCGGGGTCGCCGCCGAACGCGGCGATGTTCTCCAGTACCCAGCCCAACGCGGCGATCTGGTCGAGCAGGCCGAGGTTGGCCGGGCCGAACTCCGGCGACAGGTACAGATATCCCAGGGCGCCCAGCCGGTAGTTGACCGTGACGACCACCATCCGGCCGCGCTCGGCCAGCAGGGCGCCGTTGTACCAGGCTTCCGCGCCCGAACCGCTGGAGAAACCGCCACCGTGCAGCCAGACCAGCACCGGCAGCCCGGCGCCGCCCGGAGTCCAGACGTTCAGGGACAGGCAGTCCTCATCCTGGACGAGACCGCTGCCCGGCCCCATGACCCGTTCCAACCGGGAGGAATGCTGCGGGGCCGCCTGACCCGGCCGATCGGCGTCCCGCACCCCCTCCCAGGCGGGAGCCTGTCGCGGCGCGGCGAATCGCCCGGCGCTGCCGTACGGGATACCGAGAAACGCCGTGACCGTTCCGGTGGAAACACCGCGCAGTGCGCCGGCGGGCGCATGAACAAGGATGGTCATCTTTCAGACCTCCAGAAAGGCGATTGCCGCACCGCAGGCCTCGCGGGCACCGACGAAGAACCCGCCCGACAGCTCGCGGACGGTGAAGCCGTTGCCTTCCACCAGGGCACGGGCTGTACTGACGTTCTTGACAGCGACGGCCTGCCCTGCAAGGTACGGCAGCGCGGGCACCGGCTCGCCGGGCAGGACCTCCCCGAAAGCGGAGACCGCGACGATCTCCATCTGACCCACCGTGAGGGGAAGGATGTGGCGGAGCCCCTCGGCGACCGGCCCGGTGCCCAGGGTGCGAGCGTAGCGGGCGACGGTGGCCTCCAGTTCGGCGTCATCCACCACCAGCAGCACACTGTGCAGGTGGGTGGCGCCATTGGCGTGCTCCAGGTAGCGGGGCTGGTGGATCAGTTCGGGCGTCAGGTGGCGCGCTATGTGGATCAGGCCTTCCGGGGTGAGCGCGCGGTCGAGGTGAACCGCCTGGAACCGCGCCGTCGCCACACCGTCAGGGGTCTCCACGTCCCGTTGCAACGGCAGCACCCCGGACGACGACAACCCTGTCTCGCGCAGCCGCTTCTCGACGGTCTCGGCGTCGCCGCAGCCGAACGAACACCCGTGCAGGCCCTCGTACTGGGCGATCAGCGGGCGGATGTTCCACGGGTCGACCGAGCCATCCCCGAACAGACCGAGCAGCTCCAGGTACGTCCGGCCAAACAGGGCACACCGGTTGCCGGCCCCCATCGGCTTACGCTCGCTGCCGGGGCGATCGGAGCCCATATGCATGGACAGTGGGCTGAGCGTGAAGCCAAGCCGCTCGTACGTCCGCGCGGTGGTGTCCATGTCGGTGGTGTAGAGAACGGAGTGGTCGATCCTGTCGATGTCGCGATCGGTCATGCCTCACAGACTGCTTTTGAGCTGGAGTTCATTCCAGCTACCGAGATCTGAATGATGGATTCCGACATATCACGACATGCAGTGTTGGAATCCATCGCAGACCATGCGCTTGTTGTCGCGCTTCGAGTTCGTCAGGGCGTCTGGAATTCGGTGGCATCGGAGGCTCCGGAGATGGCCCGCGGCTGCCGGCCTGTCGGACGCCACGATCAGCTCCGAGGTGATACACATCGAGCAGGCCCGGGCCGATCCCGAAACCCGCCAGGACGACCGCGGGCAACGGCGAAGCGGCGCACCACGCTGATGGCGTTGGCGGTGTCCCAGCGGGCCCGGTTCAGCAGCCGCAGGGTGGGGGCAGGCGAGCGGTCCCCATCGTGCTCGGCGATCGTCCATCCGTTGCGTTTGGGCAGGTCGGACATGACGGCACGGATGTACTTGGCGGCCTGCAGGCGGGGCTCGACCCGGGCGAACATCGGTGCCGGCTCGGCGAGCAACTCGTCGGTGTTCCGTTGCACGCGCCGGGCCTCTAGTGCCGCATCAGGCAATGTTTGCCTCGTTGTGATGTGACGCGCCGTCCGGCGGATGCTCTGGACGGCGCGTGTGCGCCAAGCTGTGCGGATG
>NZ_JBITHD010000024.1:0-140687 GCF_044457685.1 Nonomuraea sp. NPDC050536 | reverse complement strand
CATGACCCGCTCGATCTCCTTCTCGCGGCCGATGACCGGATCCAGCTTGCCCTCGCGGGCGGCCTGGGTCAGGTTGCGGCCGAACTGGTCGAGCATGGTGGAAGGAGCCGCCTGGAGCGATGCCGGAGGCGCGGAGGGTGTCCCGCCCTCGTGGCCGGACAGGGATCTCAGGATCCCGTCCCGGACCCGCGCGGGATCGGCCTCAAGCTTGACCAGCACCTGGGCGGCCATCCCCTCACCCTCGCGGATGAGCCCGAGGAGGAGGTGCTCGGTGCCGATGTAGTTGTGACTCAGCTGCAGAGCCTCGCGGAGCGACAGCTCAAGAACCTTCTTGGCCCGCGGGGTGAACGGAATGTGCCCCGCCGGAGTCGAGCGGCCCTGGCCGATGATCTCCTCGACCTGCTGGCGCGCGCCCTCAAGGCTGACGCCCAGGCTCTCCAGAGCCTTGGCGGCCACGCCTTCACCCACGTGGAGCAGCCCGAGGAGGAGGTGCTCGGTGCCGATGAAGTCGTGGTTGAGCGTCCTGGCCTCTTCCTGCGCCAGGACGACGGCGCGCCGCGCCTGGTCGGTGAACTTCTCGAACATCTCGAGCCTCCTGGCAAGCGGGATGTGCTGGATGAGCGTGACCCGATCGTCCGGACCGGCGATGATCGACGTGATGACACGGTGAGGAGCCAGGCCGCCGGCCACGATGCTCCCTGCTGGACCCCACACGCATTCCACGGAGCGGGCGGTGTGATCACCGCGCGACATCGTCCGAAGTGCTGAGTCGGCGACTGCTGGCCTTGGTAAGGGGCCCGGCGGACGTCCCGCCTGATTATCACCTTAGTCGCCGTTGCAGTGATTGCCGGTGATTCAGCCACCGGCCGAACGAGCGGAGCAGCACGCCGGAGGCGGCCAGCCGGAATTCGCGGGCTATCGATTCCTGAGATGGGCTTTTCGCGAACTGCTTGTTTCCCCGGGAATGGGCGATCAGTACTCTGCCCCGGTGAAACTTCGTGAATAGGCCATCCCGCCGTGCTTCTCGACGGCGACCGCGTACGGCTGCCATCGCCGTAGCTGATGAGGCTAGCTTCGATTGCCTGTTTCCGCGGCCTCGGCGGTCACCTTGACTGGCAGTTGACAGGCGGCACAGCTTGCGCCGCTGTCATTGTGGGGGGTCGTCATGACCCTGGACGCGCAAGGGATGAAGGCGCCTGACCGCGCGGCCTTGAACGGTCAGGCGCCGCGCTGCGACCACGTCGACCGATTCGCGGCTGTGGAGTACGGGCCACCCGAATGCCAGGCGTGCCTGGCCCTCGGCCGGACCTGGACGCGGCTGCTGGTGTGCCTGACCTGCGGGTGGGTGGCCTGCGCCGACGATTCACGGGGTGGTCACGCCCGAGCCCACTACGAGGAGACCGACCACCCGGTCGTCGCTGACCTGGAACCGGGATCGACCTGGCGCTGGTGTTACGTGCACCGCCGCACCGTGTAGACGAGGCGAGAGAGACCTTATGACTACTTCCATACAGGCGGCGGAACGCCGCCAGGACTACGACGGCGCCTCGCCCTTCCCCGGGGCAGAAGAGCACGTCCTGGCCGGCCGGGGCCAGGTGGCGCTGACAGGCGCGATCGTGGTCCTGCCCTTCGTCGCCCTCGGCGTCGCGATCTTCCTGGCTTGGGGGGATGGGGTCACGTTCACCGATCTCCTACTGGCCGCGGTTCTCTACGTGATGACCGGTCTGGGAGTGACGGTGGGATTCCACCGGCTGCTCACCCATGCCTCCTTCGCCGCCCGGTCCTGGCTGCGGGTGATGCTGGCGGTGGCCGGGTCGCTGGGCTTCCAGGGAAACGTGATCGACTGGGTGACGGTGCATCGCCGCCATCACGCTTTCACCGACCGTCCGGGTGATCCGCATTCTCCCTACCGGTACGGCACGAGCCTGCGTGGGCAGCTTCGGGGGCTTGCCCACGCCCATCTGGGCTGGCTGTTCGCCGATGATCCGACCCCTGCCGACCGGTACGCTCCCGATCTGCTGGCCGATCCGGCCATCGTCCGCGTCGCACGTGCCTTTCCCGTGCTTTGCGCGGTGTCGCTGGCCCTGCCGTTCCTGGCGGGGTGGGCGATCACCGGCACCCTGTACGGCGGGTTCACCGCGTTCCTGTGGGCCGGGCTCACCCGCGTTGCGCTGCTGCAGCACGTCACCTGGAGCGTCAACTCCCTGTGCCACGTGATCGGCGCGCGGCCCTTCACCACCCGCCGCCACGACCGCTCGACGAACCTGTGGCCGCTGGCCCTGCTGTCCTTCGGCGAAAGCTGGCACAACGGCCACCACAGCGAACCCAGCTGCGCCCGTCACGGTGTGGACCGTGGTCAGATCGATCCGTCGGCAGCCGTCATCGCCCTGTTTGAGCGGCTGGGGTGGGCGAGCAACGTGCACTGGCCCGACGACGAACGCGTCGAACGCCGTCGCGCCGGGCCGCGGCCACCAGCCCGTGCCCCGGTCGGTGAGCGGCCAGCGGGGTAGGTTCCCGCTGTGACCGCGAAGGCCGCTCGCAGGAGACCCCCTTCCCGCGACCGGCGCCAGCCCTTCCACGCGAGGCCACCCCGATGTCTCACCTAGAGTGAGGGAGACGGCCCAGATGGGTGCCGCCCGGGAGGAAGGGGTGGCGGACGTGGAGTTACGTCAGTTGCGGTACTTCGTGACGCTGGCCGAAGAGCTGCACTTTGGCCGGGCCGCCGCTCGCGAGCACATCGTGCAGTCGGCGCTCAGCCAGCAGATCCAGCGCCTGGAGCGGGAACTGGGGGTGCGGCTGCTGGATCGCAGCACACACCATGCCGGCCTGACCCCGGCGGGCGCTGCCTTCCTCATCGAGGCGCGACAGATCCTCGACCACGTGGGTCGGGCCGGGCAGGCCGCACGCAACGCCGCCGCGTCGGCGCCCACGCTGCGGGTCGGGATCATCGACGCCGGCTACGACACCATGCCGCAGATCCTTCGCGAACTCCAGAACACCCATCCCGACATCACGATCCATCAGGTCGAATCGGGCACCCCCGAGCAGTACCGGCAACTGGCCGGCGGCCGCCTGGACATCGCCATCGGGCACGCTTCCCACGCTCCGGCCGCGGTCACCGCCAAGCTGATCAGGCTCGATCCGATCGGCGTGCTGGTACCCGACGATCATCGCTTCGCCGAGCTCGATGGTGTGCCCGTCGCCGCTCTCTCCGACGAACTTCTGCTCCTCGGTGAGGAATCACAGACTCCCGAGCTCAACCAGTTCGTCATCACGCTGTGCCGTACCGCCGGATTCGCACCCACCACCTATGAGGGCACCGTGCAGAGCAGCCGGGCCGCAGCCGATCTCGTCCTGCAGCACCGCTGCGTGCACTGCGTCCCCTCCTCCTTCCGCACCTCCAACCGGCCAGGCACCACCTGGCGGCCCCTGGTCGAACCCGCCATGGACTTCCCCTGGTCACTGCTGTGGCACGACACCAACCCCTCTCCTCACATCACCACCGTCATCGACAGCGCCTGGCTGCTGGCCAGACGGCTCGGCTGGGTGGAACCCCTCAGCCCCGATCACCGGACCCGAGCCGGGCGAACGTGATCCGGGGGTGGGTTCGGTCGGTCCGCGCACGATCGCCTTGGACACCGTCACCAACGGCGCCAGTACTGGCGCGGGCTCGACACCGCTGGCTGGATGTTCACCCGCGAGGACGGCAATCCTCTGCGGCCGGACTACCTGACCTACCGGTCTCGGTACCTGGTGACGGCCAGTGGGCTGTTTCCGGTACGGCTGCGCGACCTGCGGCACGGCGCTGCCCGGACAGCGTTGGCCGCGCATATTCCTTGACCGTTCCTATTTCGCATTCGATTTGCGAGCTGACGTTCTGGGTGGTCACAGCTCGGAGGAGGGTTTGATCAGGCACTCGACCCGTGATGATCGTCCCGAAAACGGAATCCGGGACCGGCCCAACCCCCGTACCCGCGCCTCGACGACCAGCCTTCGAGCAGGCTGAGTACAGAAATCGGCGCCAGGAACCTGATCTTCCCTTCGGCCAGTGCGAGCCCGAGGTGCGTCAGTGCGTGCGGCCAGGGTGTGGGCCTCGAGCGAGGGGCCGCGGGCGCTGTTCGACCGGGCGTGGGTGCACATGCTCAAGGAGTGCATCCTGCTGCCGGGCATCACCGTGCTGGTGCGGCTGGTCGGAGAGGTACAGCGGGCGGAGAACGAACGGTTGCATGCGCTGCTGTCGGGCTGCTGGACCCCGCCAATTATGGTCTCGGCGGAGGGTGGCAGGCGTTCGCGGAGCGTGGCCAGTGACGCATGGTCCGAATGCTTGTCAAGACGCCGAGGACATTGCCGAAGCGCCCTGCTATGGCCTCCTCGAGTGCTCTTGTCACGCTCCAATGCTGGCGTTTGGATCTAGGGGGTGCTCTTCTGTGGTGCGTCACAAGCGGCGAGTTCGGGATGCGTCATCCGTGTCGCCGCCTGTCCTGCCCGGCCCGGTCCTCTCGAAGTGGGCAGGTCGTCGGCCTGCGCCGTCCTCAAAGAGAAGGAGTCGTGACCATGACCATGCTGGCCTACACCGTCCTGACCGACCCGGCGCCCTTGGAGGCGTCAGCGGACGGGCGGTCCCCGTCCATGGGGACGGTGTACCTGGTCGTCACCAACACCAGAAAGGCGGTGGACTGGTCCACGATCGAGGTGAAGGTGCCCGTCGGCAAGGGCGCCGGCGACCTCACCCAGAACATCGGCACGATCACAGCCAAGGGCGAGTACACCGACACCCAGTCGGGCACCCAGCCGGTCACCCAGTCGGTGAAGGTCCGGCGGCAGGGCAACGTCTTCCAGGCCACCCCCCAGACCGGTCGCAGAGCCCGTTTCGAACCCGGCGACTACATGGTACTGACGCTGGAGAACGTCACCGTCGCCCCCACCGCCGGGCTGGCCGTGCTGACGGTGACCGAGACCATCAGAGCCAATACCGGGTGGCAGATCAACGACGCGGCGGTACCGCTGGTGAAGACCGCCCCAAAGGAAATTCCGGCGCCGCGCGACTTCCGCCCGGACAAGGCCATGCTGGACGACGGAGACAAACTCACGCTGAGTTGGGAGGGGTCGGCCGACTTCGAATACAAGATCCTGTACCCGGGCGCGCCGCAGCCCGTCCCCGTCACCGGGCGCACCTGGTCACCGACCGTCGCCCCGAAGCGGGCCACCACCTACATCCTCATCGCCACCTCCGGCACCACGCCCAAGCAGGAACACTTTCTCACCACGACCGTTCAAGTGCGCAATCCCATCCTGGAATCCCTCACCGCCACCACCGGCATCGACACACCCTGGGTCCAGGGAACAGCGAACGCGACCAAGGGGCGCGTTACCTTCACCGGCACAGGTGTGGAGATCACCGGCAACTCCGGGGGCCAGGGGACCGTGACGGCCGACAAGGCCGATCTCAACGGCGTGAACACCACATGGGTGCAGGGAAGAAACGCGGACGACGGATGGATCAGCTTCCCGCAGGACGGGCTGAGGGTGCACCAGAACGGGAGAGATGAGTCGGGGAACGTGTCGGCCCACGGGGGCCACATAGACGTTGTGCATGCCCAACGGATACACGGACAGGACCCAAGCGACGGATGGATCAGCTTCTGGCAGCACGGGCTGAGGGTGCACCGGGATGGGCAGAAGATATTTGGGGCCGTGACTCTTTCCAAGGTCGACCTTCGCCGGTGACCTTCGCCGGGTCAAACTGTTGAGACCCGCCATGGCCAGTCACCGCCGCGCTACATCAGCGGCGTAGCCCGCCCAGTTGCCGGCCTCCCGCTGCCAGGCCGCGCCGCTGCTCCCCCTGCCCGGGCTGCTACAAGCGCTCATCCGCGCGGCGCGCGCGGATGAGCGCGCAGGCATGGTCGACGCGTTACGGCAAAGCCTGGGCGGCCATCCGCCACGACGTCCTGCCCCACTTCAGCGCCGAGCAAGTCTGTGCCTGCCGATAATGTCATCCGCGCAGGTCATGCAGCTTGCCCGACTCCTCCCGGCTTGTGTCCGCTTTGGGGCGCCTTTGCCGCGCTGCGGTTGCTGCCGATGGGGGATAGGGAGAAGGACTCAATATTCGAGCAATACAGCGTCGCGGAGTAGTTCAATCTTCAATAAACTCAAACCATTGGCCTCGATGTCGGTGGAAGCCGTACAGACCTCCGCCCCGAGCACGAGCGGTGCCGTGCTCGGGGTGGAGGTCGATCGAGCTACTTACCGGTGACCAGTGGCAGCGAAATCGATGTGCCGGCCAGGTCGACGGTGACCTTGGCCCCGGTGCCGGGTTCGGCGTCGTCCCCGGTGCCGTGGCCGGTCTCGTCGAGGTTGAAGTCGTCGTTGGCCCCGGTCAGCACCAGGCCCAGCCGGTGCCCGGCCTTGAACTCGTAATCCAGCGGCAGCATCTTCCAGGTGATCTGGTAGGACTTGCCCGGCGTCAGCGGTGTCTGGCGGCTGAGCGACTTGTGGTTTTGCGCGTCCATGATTCCGCGGGTGACCACGTGGACGCCGGAGGTCGCCGTGTTGTCGCCGGCCTTGAGGTAGCAGCCGTCGTCATCGGCCGTGCTCTGGCCGACGCAGTCTTCGCCGCCGATGAACTTGAGGCCTTCCGCGGACGTCGCGGTGCGTTCGCGGTAGTTGATGCGGGTGTCGGTGCCGTAGTCGACGAGCAGGACGCCCAGGTTGGCGGTCGGCTTGTCCAGCTTGAGGCGCAGGCTCACCGACGGCGTTCCGGACAGCCGCATCGCGTCCTTCAGCGGCGGGGTCAGGAAGGCCAGCCGGTCCGGGTTGGTGGTGGCGGGGTTGTCGGCCATCGCGATCTCGGTCTGGGCGGTGTCGAGGTAGCTGCCGGTGCCGGTCGAGGGCTTGCGGCCCAGTGAGCCGTCCTGCTGCGGCCTGAGGGTCGTCGTCCGCGCCTTCGCCGGCCAGTCCGCCTGGCTGATCCACCGGTTTGGGCCGAGCTGCACGTCGACGCGCGGCTCGCGCATGATGTCGTTGGAGACGCCCATGAGTTCGTGGTCGAACCACTTGTTGAGGGTGGTGAGCCACACCTCGCGGCGGGCCCAGAACGGGTCGAGGTGGCCGTATTGCGTCACCCATGCCTTGCGTTGCACGTTTCGGGGCAGCATGGCCCACCACTGGGCGAATTGGCTGCCCACCGCGGCCCGGTCCTGCATGCCGTAAACGCCGAAGACGCTGGCGTGGATGTTGCGCGCCTTCGAGATCGGCCCGGTCCGGTAGTTGCGTTCGTCCCAGAAGGCGTTGTAGTTGCCGGTGGCGTCGTCCTCGCCCTCTTGCAGGCGCTGGTGCACAGCCGCGCATTTCTCGTCCGGATCGGTGTCGAACCGCTTGGCCATGAATTCCTGCACGCCCTTGAACCAGGAGATGGTGCCGTTCATGCGGCTTGCCTCGTAGCCGTTGGTGTAGCTCGCGAGCGGCACGATCGTCTCCAGCCCTTCCACGCCGGTGCCTGCGACGCCGACGCCGAGCGCTCCCTCATACGAGTGGCCGATCATCCCGGTGCGTCCGGTGGTCCAGGTGGCTTTGACCGGATCGCCCTTGTCGTCGTAGGCGGTCGCCCGGCCGTTCAGCCAGTCGATGACCGCCTTGCCGCCCAGCACGTCGGGAGCGCCGTAGGAGGTCGGGCAGCCGTCGGACAGCCTGGTGCCGATCATGTCGACGGACACGAACGCGTACCCGCGGGGCACGAAGTAGTTGTCGTAGTACAGCGGGAACTTCGTCGCGTTCCCGTTCGCGTCGTACTTCTTGTGTTCATTCTCGTAGCCGGCACCCGGTTCGTCGAAGGTCGGGCTCTCGTGCATGATCACCGGGACCTTGAGCCCGGAATCGGACTCCTTCGGCCGGATGATGTCCACCCGGATCAGGTCCTTCTTGCCATCGCTATCACTGTCGACCGTCGACTCCACCCGGACGTGCTCACGGATGGCGTCCTCGTAGGAGAAGACGGGCTGCGTCACCCCGTCGGAGACTTTGATCTTCGGCGTCGCCGTCGCGGATGCGGCGGGAGAACCGGCGACCACGAGCGCGGTCGCGAGTGTGACTGCGGCGAGGAACCCTCGCCGTTGTGCGTTGGACATGTGCATCCCATCTGGGGTAGTGGCGGCATGGTGCGTTTTGGCTTGTCAGTGCGGGGTGCGCCGGCCAGATCAACAGGATCGGCGGCAGGTCGCGGAGCACACGGAGGTGGCGAGTGCTTGGGGAGGGTGCGACCGGCGTTGGCCCAGCAGCGGTGTCGATGGCGAAGGCATCGAGGGGTCTCAGGCGGACAGGGCCGAGAAGGTTCGGTTCGCTGTCAGTCGTCGATTGCCTGGTAGAGCGTGGTCCAGAAGTCGAGGATGGCCCGCGTCGAGTCCGGGTTGGTCGTCCCGACCTGGGTGAGCAGGATTCCGATGAGTTGCTTGTCCGGGTCGCCGTAGGTCGTGGTGCCGGCTCCGCCGTCCCAGCCGAACTGGCCGATGGAGGCGTAGTCGGCGCGGTAGGTGCGCACCGCCATCCCGAAACCCCAGCCGCCGTGCTGCCCCTGGCCGAACGACACATGGACATATTTCTTTGCCAGGGCGGTTCGGAGGGCTGTCTCCTCGGGCGTCATGCGGTTGGTGGTCATCAGCTCGACGGCGGGCCGCGACAGGATCCGTTCACCGTCGTGCATGCCGTGGTTGAGCAGCATCCGGAAGTAGGCGTGGTAGTCATCGACAGTGGAGACCAGCCCACCGCCGCCGGACTGGAACGCCGGAGGCTTGCTGACCCTTCCGGTCGCCGCCTCGTCCCACACGATGAGCTCTCCGGTCTTCGGGTCGGGGGCGTAGAGGGGCGGCAGCCGGTCGATCTTGCCGGCGGGCACGTGGAAGGCGGTGTCCTTCATCCCCAGCGGATCGAGGATGCGTTCACGCAGAAACGTCTCGAACGGCTTGCCCGTGACCCTCGCGACCAGCACGCCGAGGACATCGTGGCTGATGTTGTACTGCCAATGTTCTCCGGGCTGGTAAATCAGCGGAAGCGTGCCAAGGCGGCGCATCCACTCATCCGGCTCCAGGGTCGGGACCCCTTCCGCGGGGTAGAGCCCCCGCTCGAAAATAGCGGCCATGATCGGAAAGCCCACCACCGTCGGATCGATGCCGAGCCCGAAGGTGGCGGTCATCAGGTCCCGCACGGTGATCGGCCGCTGCGCCGGCACGGTGTCGTCCAGCGGGCCGTCGGGCCGCTTCAGCACCTGCCGGTTGGCCAGTTCCGGCAGCCACTGCTCCGCCGGGTCGTCCAGCCGGATCCTGCACTCATCCAACAGGACCATCGCCGCCGCCATCGCGACCGGCTTGGTCGTGGACGCCATCCGGAAGATCGTGTCCCGGCGCATCGGCGCGCCCCCCTCATGGCGCATCGTCCCCATCGCCTCGACGTGCGTCTCACCGCCCCGGCTGACCAGGGCCACCAGCCCGGGAATCTTCCCCGACTCGACATGCCCTGCCAGCACGTCACGCAGCCTGCGCAACCCCGTTCCGGAGATGCCGCTGTTGCTCTGTCCCATCATGAATCTCCTTGCGTAGGTGTTCGATCTTGTGTGTCCCGCCCAGACGTGACGCTCATGGCTCGATGAGCGACGCACGGGGTCTGGCTGGCTTCCTGCACGTCGCATCAAGCGGCGTCGAGGGCTTCGGTGATCTTGCGGATCATGTCCGCCAGGGTGGGGGTGGGCTGGCCCCGGTGGGTGCGGGCGGCTGCTTCGACGGCGACGACGACGGTGTTGCGGAAGTTGTCGGCCTCTGCCGGATCCTGCTGCTTGAGCAGGCTCATGGCCGCCGTCAGGGCCGGAAGCACGAGGTCGGCGAGTTCGGCTACGGACTTGCTGCTCAGGCTCAGGCCCTTTGGATACGTGGCGAGCACGTGCCCGACCTGGCCGGTCCCGGAGCCCAGGGCGATGGAGCCGTCGACGGCGGCCCGGTGGGGCCTGCCGGTGGCGTCAGCGGCGGCCATCAGCGAGACGGCGCCGTAGGCGGCGACCCGCAGGGTGATCTTGTCCTGGTCGGAAAGGGTGATGGACATGGTGGTGTGCTCCTTCGAATCGAAAATTGGTGTCACACGTCCCAGGCGACCGGCAGGCTCTTGACCCTGTAGATGTCGGCGCTCTCCGGGCGCAGGGCGATCTCTTGTGCCGGTACGGCCAGCCGTAGCGAAGGGAGGCGGTTGAGCAGCGCGGGGTGTGGCCGACGCCGGAGACGATCCGGCGTGCACGTTGCCGCATTTCACCGAGGTGGGGGCTGCATCGAACGCCCGGAACGAAGCGAGCTGCTCAAACCCGTCTTTGACGTCGGGCATCCAGGTTGATGCCGTCGAGCGCGATCTTGTCCTTGTTCGCTTGCCGTACCCGCTAGGCGATCTTGCGGCGGTAGGTGTTCATGGCGAAGGCGTAGGCGAGGACGAGGATGCCGGCGCACCAGGCCAGGGCGATCCAGATGTCGGTGCCGACGGGCTGCTGGGTGAACAGGTCGCGGATGGCGTTGACGATGGAGGTGACGGGCTGGTGCTCGGCGAAGAAGCGCACCGGGCCGGGCATGGTGGCGGTGGGCACGAAGGCCGAGCTGAGGAAGGGCAGGAAGATGAGCGGGAAGGAGAAGGCGCTCGCGCCGTCGGGGGTCTTGGCGGTGAGACCGGGGATGACGGCCAGCCAGGTCAAGGCCAGGGTGAACAGGGTCAGGATGCCGGCGACGGCGAGCCATGCCGCCACTCCGGCGCTGGAGCGGAAGCCCATGAGCAGGGCGACGAGCAGGACGACCACGAGCGAGGTCAGGTTCGCGATCAGTGAGGTCAGCACGTGCGCCCACAGTACGGATGAGCGCGCGGTCGGCATGGACTGGAAGCGCTCGAAGATGCCGCTCTTAATGTCGGTGAAGAGGCGGAATGCGGTGTAGGCGACGCCTGAGGCGACCGTGATGAGCAGGATGCCGGGCAGCAGGTAGTTCACATACGAATCCGACCCGGTGTTGATCGCGCCGCCGAAGACGTAGACGAACAGCAGCATCATGGCGATCGGCATGATCGCGGTGGTGACGATGGTGTCCACGCTGCGCGTGATGTGGCGCAGGGATCGTCCCAGCAGGACGGTGGTGTCGCCGAAGAAATGCTTGGTCATCGCTGGTCCTTACTCGTCCGTGCCGACACGCGGTGTTTGCCGGCGTCGCCGTCCGTGCTGTTTTCTTTGTCGGAGCCGACGAGGGTGAGGAAGACGTCCTCGAGGGTGGGCTGCTTTTCGATGTATTCGACCTTGGCGGGCGGCAGCAGCTGCTTGAGTTCGGCCAGGGTGCCGTTGACGATGATCCGGCCCTCGTGCAGGATCGCGATCCGGTCGGCGAGGTGTTCGGCCTCGTCCAGATACTGGGTGGTGAGCAGCACCGTGGTGCCGTGCTGGGCGAGTTCCTTGACGGTCTGCCACACCTCGATGCGCGCCTGGGGGTCGAGCCCGGTGGTCGGCTCGTCGAGGAAGATGACCGGCGGGTTCCCGACGAGGCTCATCGCGATGTCCAGGCGGCGGCGCATGCCACCTGAATACGTCGACGCCTTCCGCTCGCCCGCCTCGGTCAGTGAGAACCGCTTCAGCAGGCTGTCGGCGATCTTGCCCGGGTGTTTGAGGTGCCGCAACCGGGCGACCAGCACCAGGTTCTCCCGGCCGCTGAGGATCTCGTCGACGGCGGCGAACTGCCCGGTGAGGCTGATGGCCTCCCGCACGTCCGCCGGTTGCGTGGCCACATCGAAGCCGTTGACGCTGGCCGTACCGGCGTCGGCTTTGAGCAGCGTGGACAGGGTTCTCACGACCGTGGTCTTGCCTGCCCCGTTCGAGCCGAGCAGGGCGAAGATGCTGCCCCGCGCCACCTCGAAGTCCACGCCGCGCAGCACCTGCAGGTCCTTGTAGGACTTTTTCAGGCCCTGCACGCGGATCGCAGGCCACTGGACCTGATTGAGTGTCATCTGGATATCCGTTCTCTCGTTACGGCTTGTTGCCCGTGACGCGATCGATCGATGGCGTTGGTCGGCTGGTCGCGCTTCCGGCTGATACGGGCGTGCTGTGTCGTCATCAGACGGTCCTGTCGTCCTTTCCGGTGTCTTCGCCGGCGGCGCGGTCGATGGCGCTGATGAATCGGTTCCGCTCCCGGCTGATCCACTGCCCCAGCGGGTAGTTCTGTACGAACGCCTCAACGAACTCCAGGGGGTCCTGCCCGAAGATCTCGCGGATCGGGGTTCCGTCCGCCGTGCCCTGCTCGAACAGATCGGCAAGGTCCTCGTACATCGAAACCGCGCCATCCCCCGGCCCGAAGTGCACCAGGTATCGCTCCAGCGCCTCGACCGCCGTGCGATAGTTCTCGGGGAGCTCTCTGATGCGCGCCTTGTACCGCCACCAGCGCCTCTTGTCCTCGAGCGGCCCGGTGAGCTTCTCCAGGTACTGCCGCGGTCCTGTGGCCATGTCTAGTCGCCTCCTTCGGGAAGTCGCTGGAGCCGTTCGGTGAGGAAGCTCCAGGTCCTCCAGAACTCCTCGAGGTAGTCCAGCCCTTGAGCGTTCAGGGAGTACACCTTGCGCGGCGGCCCCTTCTCCGACGGAACCTTCTGTACGTCGACGAAGCCGCGCTGCTCGATCCTGATCAGCAGCGCGTAGACGGTGCCCTCGGCGATGTCGGCGAAGCCCTGATCCCGCAGCCGCGCCGTGATCTCGTAGCCGTAGGCGGGTCGGCCGGACAGGATCGCCAGGACGATGCCCTCCAGCGTTCCCTTGAGCATCTCCGTCACCTGCTTGCCCATGGAAACACCTCCCTCCAGCTATTCAGTGTTGCTGACTACTGGTAGACGGTAACACTGACTACCGGTATCTAGCAACACTGAATAGCTAAGGCGTGTGGGCGCCGGCGACCTGATCGCTGTTCGTGAGCGAGCCCGCATCCACCCCGCCGCGGGGACGGGTGTGGCCAGGACCGAGCTCAACCTCACCTACCTGCCCATCGGCGGGTACGAGATCAGGGTCACCGCCGTCAACCCGGCGGGGGAGGGCCCGCCGAGCGAGGTCAAGGGCGCCAACCTGCTCCCCACCGAGAGACGGGCATTGGAAATACTCACGGATCTCAGCCAGACCGGCCGGGCTCGTCGTCGGTGCCACTGGGCAACGGCGTGGCCAGGTACTGCGCCTGACCGCCCTCGCGATGCGCCGGGACCACCATCTCTCTGGCGATCGCGTTGGCCACGGTCGCGCCGTGCTCGCGCCTGATCAGGTGCAGACACAGGTCGATCCCGGCCGCCGCGCCCGCCCCCGTGAGCAGGTCGCCCTCGTCGACATTCGTGCCAGCAGCCGCCGCAGGCCGACATGTCCAGACTGGTGCCATGAGTGACGCACCCAGCGGCCGCGAGGCCTCCTTCCAGGTACTGACCACCGGTTACACCGGCTCGACCGGCCCCGGCGTGGCGGCGACGGCCTCCTACATAGCCGACGGCGACCTGCGGATCGTCTTCGACCCCGGCATGGTGGACGAGCCGACGTCGATCACCGGCCCGCTGGCCGAGCTCGGCCTGGCGCCCGAGGACATCACCGACGTGGTGCTCAGCCACCACCACCCGGACAACACTCTCAACACCGCGCTTTTCACCCGTGCGCGCATCCACGACCACAAGGCGATCTACGCGGGGGACACCTGGACGACCAGAGACGCCGAAGGCTACGAGTTCACGCCGTCCATCCGCCTCCTGTTCACCCCCGGGCACAGCCACGAGGACGTCACCCTGCTCGTCGGGACCCCCGACGGCGTCGTGGCGCTGGCCGGAGACCTGTGGTGGCGCGCCGACGGCCCGGCCGGCCGTACCGACGACAGCGTGCCGCTCCTCGGGCTGCCGCTTGTCACGCTGACGGACAGGGTTTGCGGATCGGCCTGCGACCACTTCACTTCCGCGGTCAAGGACCTGAAGGTCGGTCCCCTGGTCGGCACGCGCACCGGCGGTGTCGTGTCAGGCCCCGCCAGCGCCTACACGCTCTCGGACAACAGCGCGTTGCTGCTGCCCACGCTGCACCATCTGGGGCCGAACCGGGAGATCGTCAATGGCATCGGCGTCGCCCCCGACCACTACCGGCCGCTGACAGCCAGGGACCTGTCCACCGGCAAGGATCCCGCCCTGGAGAAGGCGCTGGACATCCTGACTTCGAGCACGAGCGTGAAGCCGACGCCATCCGCCGGCCCGACCTCATAATGCGCTGTGTCGGAGTGATGTGGTGAGGCGGAACCCATGGCAGGCCACGGCCTGCCATGGGTTCCGCCTCGGGCCCCGGTAGCGGGGCCGGTCAGTTGGGCCGCGCCGTACCCGAGACCGGGCGCCGGCGTGGAAGGGCCGGTGCGCGGCGGCCAGCCGGTCAGTGCATGCGGTAGCCGACGCGGGTGATGGTCTCGATGACGTCCGGGGCGCCCAGCTTGCGCCGCAGTTTGAGCATGGTGAGCCGCACCGCGCCGGTGAAGGGGTCGGTGTGCTCGTCCCAGACCTTCTCCAGCAGGTGTTCGGTGGACACCACCACGGCCTGCCGCCGGTTCGATCCCATGGCCAACCAGCCGGCGGGCGCGGACACCCAGACCCAGGAGCGGATGCGCAACCTGGCCAAGTGCATGCGCGAGCACGGCGTGGGATCCTTCCCCGACCCGGAGCCGGGCGGCGGCGTGCGGCTGGACGCCCAGGTGCAGCAGGATCCCGACTTCGCCAAGGCGCAGAAGCTGTGCATGGGCAACGTGCTCGGTACCCCACGGAGCGGCGGCAATGGGTGAGGCGGCGCTCCGGCGGTCTGCTCGCCCTCGCCGTACCGGGAAGATCATCGCGATCGCCGGCTCGGGGATCCTGGCCGCGGCGGCCTTGGCCACGGCGCTGATCACGCGAGGTGGAGTCGTCCGCGACACGCCGGCGACCGGTCAGCTGCCTCCCAGCACCGCTCAGATGGCCCGGCAGACGCTCAGGGACACCACTGACCTGAGCGGGCTCATCGCTCTACGTCAGCTTGCCTCGCTTTCCTTCGTGGGGAGGCCGCGTGCGCTGGTGAGGATCCTGAAGCTCGCCGTGTTGGAGGGCGTCTTCGACTGGCCCGCCGTCCATGACCAGATTTCCCGATCAGCCGACGACCGAACAAGGTAGCCATGGCTAGGTGCGGCACATCGCTGTCGCTAAATGACGATGACCACTTTGCCGCGCGCGTGGCCGGCGGTCAGATATCGCATGGCCGCCGGAGTCTCGCTCAGGGGAAAGGTCCTGTCGATGACCGGGGTGATGTCTCCGGTCTCGATGAGCTCGCCCAGTCGCTGAATATCCTGCCCGCGCTCGTTCGTCAGCAGCCCGCGAAGGCGCTGGCTCACGAACGGCGACAGCATGATCGCACGGAGGGTGCGGCCCATGCCGCCAAGCCACCGTCCACCGCCTTCGCCACCACACAGGACGAGCGTCCCGTGGGGTGCGAGGGCGCGTCGCAGATGCGACAGAGAGCGGTTGCCTGCAATGTCCAGAATGACGTCGTAGCGGCTCTTGCCGTTCGCGAAGTCCTCACTCGTGTAGTCGATGACGTCGTCGGCCCCGATGGATAGGACGAGGTCCACTTTCGCTGTGCTGCACAACCCGGTGACGTGGGCTCCGAAAGCCTTCGCCACCTGCACAGCGAATGTTCCGACGCCCCCTCCGGCGCCGATGATGAGCACTCTCTGGCCGGGCCGTACGCGGCCGGCATCGCGCACGGCCTGCAGGGCGGCCAGAGCGGAGACGGCCACAGCCGCCGCCTGCTCCATGGTGATGCTCGAGGGCTTGGGAGCGAGCTTGCCCTCCTCGGCGCGCGCGTACTCGGCGAAGGACCCTTCGCCGATGCCGAACACCTCGTCACCCGGCTTGAAACGGGTCACGTTCTTGCCGACCGCGTCGACGCGCCCGGCGAGCTCGCGGCCGCGCACCCGCCCCTTCGGCGCGCGGAACCCGAAGCCCAACCGCATGAGGTACGGCATGCCGGTCATGAGGTGGATGGCGCCCTGGTCGAGGCCGGCCGCGTGCACCTGGACGAGGACGTCGTCATCCCCGGCCGTCGGCCGGTCGATGTTCATGAGCTTCAGGACGACGGGGGAACCGTAGCTGTCTTGAGCGATCGCCTTCATCACGTTTCCTCTGGCAGCTCGGGACGGCACAGGGGTCTCACGGCCGGACCACCGCGACGGAGGTGCGCGCATGTTGGAGAACACCGAGAGTGATCGATCCCAGCATCACGGTGCCGATCGCACCACGTCCCTGTGAGCCCACCACGACCAGATCGGCCTTCTCTGCGGCACCGACGAGCGCGGCGACGGGATGGGCCAGCCGTACATCTTCGATCACCGATACCTGGGGATAGTCCTGTCGCCAGCCCTGCAGGAGCCTGGCCGCGGTGCGGCGCTGAGCGGCGTGGATCTCGTCCAGCTCATCGGCGCGAGCCTGCGCGGGCGGCAGCCACGCGTAGACGGCGCGCACCGCGGCGGTGCGCAGCCTCGCCTGCTCGAAGGCGTAGGCGAGGGCAGGCTCGCAGGCACGGTAGTCGTCGAGCCCGACCGCGATCTCCCCGAAGACGATGTCGGGGCCGGAGCGTACGACGACCACCGGGCCGTGCGCGTGTCCCGCGACGTGCGCGCTGACTGAGCCCAGCACGCTTCCGAGAAACCCGCCGTGCCCCCGGCCGCCGATCACGATTTCGGCGGCATCGGCGGCCAGCCCGCGCAGCACCGCCGCCGCGGCACCTTCCAGGAGCTCGCAGGTGACGTCGATGCCGGGCTGCCGCTTGCGCGCGACGGCCTCGCCGTCGGCCAAGATGCTGTCATCCGACCCCAGGGACGCGTACGGCGAGCGGTCAGCGACGTGGACGACGCGCATCCCGGTGGCCGCGCGGGCGGCGTCGTCGGCCGCCCATTCAACAGCCGCCGCGGCAGCGGGAGAACCGTCGGTTCCGACAACGATGACCCGAGGCATGGCCCCTCCATATCGGTTGATCCCGCACGAGTGTTGATCAGGTCGCGCCGGCGTCAGAGGGCACGACCGGTTCCCCGCTGATGACGGGGGTGCCGGGGTCGGCGCCGCCGAGATCGATGCTGAAGGGCGGGTAGCTGTCGGTCATCAGGGCGACGTAGGCGGCGACCCTGAGCCCCCAGCGGTTCAGGCCGATGATGGCGTCGAACAGCGGCGGGGGGTACGCGCCGGTGACCGCGAGCAGTACTCCCGCGATCAGGACGAGCAGCCCGACCAGGCCGCCGCCGCCCCAGGACCAGGCCTCGCCGCCGACCTTCCAGCTCAGCCAGCCCCCGCCGCCGAACAGGATCCCGAGGATCAGCAGGTGCGGGATGGCCAGCAGCCACTTCACCAGGACGAGGCCGCGGTGCAACCGCTCCGGGTATTCGACGTCCAGCGCGGCCGGGTAGCCGGGGACCGCCGCCAGCGTGAACGGCGGGTAGCGGTCGGTGCCGAGCGCGTTGTAGGCGTAGAAACCCACCCGCCAGCTCCACCGGAGCACGCCGACGTTGAAGTCGAAGATCGCTCGTGGATAGTGCCCGGTGATCAGGATCGCGACCAGCGCGACCAGGCTGAGCAGCCAGAACACCGTCCACAGAGCGATCAGGACCAGCACATGCGGGACGATCAGCAGCCATTTCACCACCCACAGCCAGCGGGACAGGGGGCCCTCCAGCCGCCCGTCCACGTGGATCGGATATGGCCTGTCTCCGGGCGTGGTGCTCATGGCCGCTTCCTCTCGCGTTGCCTCCAGCCAACCCAGTCGACGGAATGACGGAAACATCCAATCCAACCAACCGTTATCACCAGCGCCGATTACAGCAGGTGAGGCGCAACACGGGCAGCCGCTTCTCTCGCGTCGGCACCGCCTGACGCCCCAAAGGCCGGAAGTCTGCGACTCCAACCCACAGGCGCTGGGGCGGGTCCTATCGAGGCTGGATCGAGACCGCCGAACCCTGACCCGAAACCCCGAGCTCAGTGGATCGGCGAAATGGTCAGCCGGCTTGGCATCCCAGGTCTGCCCGTCGGTGCAGAAGGCCTGCTCGAAGCGGGCCGTGTCATCGCCCGTGCGTGTCCAGGTGTGCCGCACCCGCAGGCCAGTCGGCAGGGTTTGGTAGAAGTGACCCACGCCGTCCCGGAATCCGCCCACGCAAGGATTCCAGTCAGGTGTGGCGCCGTCGCCGTGGCCCGCGTCCGGTTCGCCCGCTCGCCGATGGCCGAGCTGGTGACCAGGGTGCGCGTCCTGCTGAAGCCGATCCCGCTGTGCACGCCCCCTGGCTGCGGCTCGCCCGCGCTCGCGCGAGCTGGCTGAGCCTGCTGCCCGCGCTGCTGAGCGACCCGCACACCGTCCCCGACTTCCTGCTGACCCACTCCTGTAGCTCCAGGTCGGAGTAGGTGGTGAAGCCGCCGCTGGCGTACACCGGCACCGACGAACGCGCCTGTCCGAGCAGCCGACACAGCGGTAGGAGAGGCTGTCGCGCACCGCGTACGGCAGCACCTCCGGGTGCAGGTGGGTGTCGCTGACAAGCATGACTCGCGGGGGTGTTGTCTAGTGGTCGGTGATGAGGGCGTCCAGGGCTGCTTGCTTGTCGGCTTCGCTGGGCAGGGCGTAGCGGCGGGTGGTGTCCAGCGAGCCGTGGCCGAGGAGTTCGGCTGCCACGATGGGGTCCTTGCCGTTGCGGATGAGCTGGGTGGCGAAGGTGTGGCGTAGGACGTGCGGGCTGAAGGGCTCGGTCGGGTCGTCACCCAGGCCGACGGCGTCACCCAGGCCGGTGATGATGTCGCGGGCGGCGCGGTCGCTCAGGCGGCCGCCGCGGTGGTTGAGGAACACCGCGCCATGGGTGTCGGCCCCCTTCCAGTCAGCGCGGGTTGCCAGCCAGTCGGTCAGGGCCTGGCACAGGTCGGGGTGGACGGGCAGCAGACGGATCTTGCCGTCGTCGCGCCCTTTGCCGCGGATGCGCAGTTCGCCCTTGCGGGCCGACAGGCGCACGTCAGCCACATCGAGGCCGACGACTTCGGAGATGCGCAGGCCGGCGAAGTAGGGCAGCAGGGCGAGTGCCTTGTCACGCGGGGATGCTGTGAGCTGGACGTGGCGGAGGTAGCGCCGGGCGCGCCGGGCATCCAGGGCGCGGGGGGCGGTGCGGCGGGTGTCACGTTCGCGGCGGGCTTGGGGCTTGCCGAGGCTGCGGCGGGCGTAGAAGTCGTCGATGGCCGACAGGTAGCTGTCGATGGTGTTGGGGGCGCGGCGGCCGTTCTTGAGGTGGCGGCGGAAGTCGCGTACCGCGCCGGTGGCCGCGATCGGGTCGGTGAGCGGGTCGCCGTGCAGGGCGCCGGTGTCTGTCTGGTCGGCCAGCCAGGCCAGGTAGCCGCGCAGCCGGGAAGCGTACTTGGTCTTGGTGGAGTCGGCCAGCGCGGCGTGCTTGAGCGCGGCGGTTCGAGCGTTGGCATTCAGGTCTGCGTCACCCCCGGCGAACCACCACCGGCCCTCTTCGCAGGGCCCGGACAGGTCAGGCAAAGCATGGCGCCGACACTTCTTTCTCAACCCGCGCCGCTCAGCGCCGCCTCCTCCGCGATCCCCCGGGTCGATTCCGCGCTACGGCTCAGTCTCCACCCGGTGCCGAATCGGCGAGCGGTGGTGGACGGGGCCTGGTGGCCCTACTCCCGCGACGCGACCGCCGAGCTGCCTGACCTCATCGCCGCCGTCGACCGGCTGCTTGATCGAGCCACGCTCCGCATCGGCGTTCATCGCGATACGTGGCAGAACATCCCGCGCCGCATCCCGGCACGCGGGCGCCAGGTCCGCATCGGCTGGTTCCGCCACACCGACCCGCGCGTGATCACTCTCATCTTCGCCGCCGGCGAGCCGGTGGTCTTGCTGGTCATCCCGCCGGGCACCGCCGCCGGCGCGGCCAAGGCCACGCTCAAGCTCACCGCTCAGAACATCGCCGGCATGGCGGTCGACGACATGCTCACCCTGGCGAGCCTGCCACCCGATCCCGCGCTCCGCGCAGGGACCGCCGGCAGCCCGGCCCGCGGGGAGAACGAGGGCGGATCGGTCATCGCGCAGGAAGCGACCGGCGCAGGTGATCGACCGCCAGTACCGGCGTGAGGCCACCCACGTACCCCTGCCGGCTGGATCGAGCGGTTCAGGTACCGCCCGTTCTGGCGGCGGTCCGATCTCCGGTCGGCAGGAGACTCATCCATCTTTCCCTTCTCCGAACGGGAGACCTTCCATGACCGTCATCGACACCGCCCCGCTCGGCGGGGCAACCGCCTCAGCACCGACCCTCGTACACCTGTCGGGGGACATCGACATCTTCAGCACCGCCCAGCTGCGTCAGCGGCTGCTCAATACTCTCGACTACAGCACCAACCTGCTCATCCTGAACCTGTCCCAGGTCACCTTCTGCGGCGACGGCGGGTTGGCTGTGCTGATCGGCGCGCAAAACCGTGCCCGGGCACGGGGCATCACGCTGGCGCTGACCGGCGTTCCGCCGCGCGTGGCCCGGCTGCTGCACATCACCGGCCTGGACCGACGCTTCCTCGTCGTGGTTTGACCGGCATGCCGATCACGCCACGACCTCGCCGAGGCGGGCTATGACGGCAACTCGCCGTTCCCCCATCCTGCCACGCGCGCACAGGCCGGCCTCGCCCACGGGACGCTGACCGCCGCCATCGTGGTCGCGCCGTTCATCGCGCTGGGCGCTGGCATCCGGCTGGCGTGGTCGCCCCCTCGCTGACCTGCTGCTGGCGCGCCGAACCACAACAGTGGGGCCTGCTATCGCTGCTGGTGATGGGGCTTGCTGGGATTGGCTGTTTCCGCGGCCTCGCGGGTCAGGTTGACTGATGAGTGATCAGGTGGCGCATGTGGGCGTCGCTGTCGCCATAAAGGGGGTCGTGATGACCCTGAACACAGAAGGCATGAACGTGACCGTGCGCGCCGGTCTGAATGGTCAGGCGCCGCGCTGCGACCACCTCGACCTGCTCCCGGCTGTGGAGCGCGGGCTACCCGAATGCAAGGAATGTCTGATCCTCGGCTGGATCTGGACGCGCCTGCTGGTGTGCCTGACCTGCGGGTGGGTGGCCTGTTCCGACGATTCGACCGGCAGCCACGCTCGGGCGCACTACCAGGAGACAGACCACCCGGTGTTCGCGGCGCTGGAGGCGGGATCGTCCTGGCGATGGTGCTACGTACACGGACGGACTGTGTGAGCGGGACGAAAGAGACTCATGACTGTTTCTGAACGACCGGTGAAACGCCCGCCGGACTACGACGGCGCATCACCTTTCCCTGGCGCAGGCGAGCATACTCCGGATGATCATGGTGCTGTCCTTCTTCGCGCTCGGTATCGCGATTTTCCTGGCGTGGGGGCAGGGAATCGCGCTTGTCTGCTGGCCGGAGCCTTCGATGTCGTGACCGCAATCAACCGTTGAGGTCTCCATCAAAGCCGGGGCGGTTCAGGCCTCCAAGGCGATGATCCGGCAGACGGTTTCCACAAGCGTGCCCTGATCTACAAGTTTCCCAGGCCCGAGCCTCTAGACGCAGCTACCGACCGAGATTGGAAACCGGAGCTGTGGCCCCTTCGCGCATCGGCTCGATCTGGGTTAATAGCGGTGAGGTCCGACGTGCCCGTCGAACAGCAGGCACGGAGCCTGCTCGTCTCCGTAGGGGGAGCGCGGGTCCGGATCGGGGTCGGCGCGTTCGGCCGGGCACGGCGGCAGCGTGACGAGTTCGCGGGCGCGGATGTCCCAGCGGATCCAGATGAATCGGTCCGGCCCGGGCAGCAGCTGGACGTGCGCCGCGTGGGCGCCCGCGTGGCCGGGCTGCAGCTCGCACCCGTAGACGGCCTTGCGCTCGTGCTGGCCGCCCTCGGCCAGTGGAGCCCACTCGGCGTCGGTGAGCACGTTGTAGTGCGGGCAGTCCTGCTCACCGGTGTGCCGTTGCAGCCCGGTGGCGAGCGCGGCCGCCAGCCCCGCCGCGGTGAAAACCCGATGGACGGCATTGTGGACCAGCTCGACGTCGTCGTCGCTCAGCTCCGCCGCACCGAGCTGGTCGGCCAGCAGCCGCACGTGGGTGGCGAAGTGCCGACACGCGTCGACAAGCGCGGTCACCGGAGCCACCGCGTCATGCGGCGGGTCGGTCGGCGCGTCTTGGTGTGTCACAACGGATACGCTACGCCGCCCTCCAGGCATGCGCACGGCGGCGGGCGAGGTTGCGTCCACGGACGTGGTGTACGAGTTTCCCCAGCTAGATGGCATGGCGTCGGGAAATGAGGACGGCCATCGCGTGACGCTTCTATGTCTTGTCAAGCCGCCTCCGGGACCGTGTCCCGCTCGAAAACACGGCGATGATCAAGACATTGTCGGCGCGTTGCGCTAGCTCGATCCAACGAACTCAATGATCTTCGTTTATGTAGTGAATGCCAAAACCTGCTGGTGGAACGGCACATCGTCGTCGTCGAAACCCCAGGTTGCCGGGTACGACAACCAGAGCATCACCTGATCGCGGAACCACCACCGGCGTTCCACGATCAGTCGGCCGCCCTCTTCTCGGGATCACTCCGTGCAGATCGAGGATGAGATCGGAAAAGGAGAGTGCTCGCCAGGACCGCGCTTGCTACCCGATTAAACGCTTGTCCGCTCAGCGGGCACCATGCCCCGCTCTGCCCGACGCGTATGGCAGCGCCCCTGCCGCCCGCCACAACCCGGCAGCGGGGCACGGTCGGCAGCCGGATCCAGGAGGCGGCGGGTGGCTCAGGGGTAAAAGGCCGCTCGGTCGGTGACCGAGCGGCGCACGATGCGGACGGTGCCCAGGAATTTGATCCGGTCGGGGTCGATCCCGGCCGCGGTGGCGGCGGTGCAGATAAGTGTGCATAACGCCCAGTGGGTCAACAGGTAGGCCCAGATTTCCTGGTAGGCGAGCTCGGGAGTGCGCGAGCGCAGGATCCGGCCCGGCCCGCGCAGGTGCGTCTTCAGCTGATCGATGCCGGTCTCGGCCTCCCAGCGATCATGGTAGCAACCGGACAGCTCCTCGGCGGTGGCCTCGGCCGGGTCGAGGATGCTGGTGATCAGCCGGTTGTGCTCGCCCTTGCGGTTAGGCACCGTGTAGTCGACCACCCGCACGAGCACCGCGTCGTCGGGATCGAGGTCTCGGCCCTGGCGGGCGGCCTCGCGCAGCCGATCCTTCTGCGAGCGGTGCAGGCCGCTGGGCTTGGTGATGACCGCGAGCCAGGACCCGTCGGCCAGGTCACGCAGCCAGTACGGGCGCAGACCCGCCTGGACGCGCCAGAGCAGGTGCGCGCCGCTGCGCCGGGCCTGGTTCCAGGCGGGGAAGCTGTAGAAGCCGCGGTCGGCGGTGAGCAGCATCTCCTCGGTCAACTGCTCATACAGGGAGAAGGCGAGGGTCTGCTCGCCTGCCCAGCAGCCCGCCACGTCAGCGGCCACCGTGGCGTGGCTCGCGCACTCGCTGATGACCACCACCCGGGCCTGGGGGAAGGCGGTCTCGTTCCCGCCCGCGCTGTCGCGGCCGAACTCGGCGACGTTGGCCTCGGTGTCGGGCAGGTCCACGACGAACCCGTCGATCGCCATCACCCGCCGGCGGCCCAGCCACGCTCCCGGCGTCGACTCGGTCGCCGCGGGCGGCGTGACTTGCCGGAACACCTCCTTGACCACCTCCGTCCCCAGGCGCTGCCGGGCTTGGATGATCGCCCCGCGGGTCGGCGCCTGCCAGTGCGATCCGGGCACCAGGGCCAGCATGCCCGTCAGTTTCTCGGCGACCTCCTCGTAGTCGTCGTCGGGGTAGAGGCACAGCGCGATCAGCAGGTAAACGACCACATGAGCGGGCAGCTTGCGTACGCGACGCTCCCGGCATCCGTGCGTGGCGATGGCCGCGTCCAGGACCTGGCGAGGTGTCAGTGACGTCAGCGCGCCAACCGGCACCAGATCCGTCAACCGCCCCGAACCGCCTGCGCCACCCGACAAGATCACCGGGCGAAGCTACCAGCAAGATCGCTATCTAAACGGCATCGGCCTCTGCTTCAGGGGACGAACGCCGGACTCGCGATCATGCTGTGATCAGCACACCCTCAACCGAGGATGAAAAGGGATCACCGTAAAAGAAGATCTAACAGGGGCATCCATGGCGCGTATGTGCTCTATGGATCCATCCCGCTATTCTGTGGAACCATTGCGGTGATTTGGACTTTGATATGCGCAAAGGAAATCGGGGCCGACGCGTACATAATGCGTTGGCTGATATGTCGAGTTTTGTAGGCCGCAGGGGAGAGTTGTCGCAGGCGAAGTCGCTGCTCTCGAGTTCTCGCTTGCTCACGTTGACGGGTGTCGGTGGAGTGGGGAAGACGCGGCTAGCCCTGCGCCTGGCCGAAGACGTGTCGCGGGCGTTCCCAGGCGGAGCCTGGCTCGTGGATCTAGCTTCACTGCAAGATCAGGAGCTTCTTGATTCGACGGTCATGTCCGCGCTCGGGCTGGGAGAGAAGGCGGTTCATTCACCCTTGATCCAACTCTCGGAATATTTGGCCGACAAGCGGCTGTTGATCATTCTTGACAACTGTGAGCACATGGTGAACAGCTGTGCGATCCTGGCGAAAAGATTGCTTGAGGCAGCACCACAATTGCAGATCCTGGCGACCGGTCGTCAGCCGCTGGGGATCGAGGGCGAATCGCTCTTCACAGTGCCGCCGTTGTTGCTACCTGAGTTGGACGCGCCAGCGATGGTGTCATCGTCGGAGGCGGTGCAGCTGTTCGTGGAGCGTGCGACAGCGATTTCACCGGATTTCACTCTGACCGAGCAGAACAGTGAGACGGTGGCGGGGATTTGTCGACGGCTGGACGGTATCCCACTGGGGATCGAGCTGGCGGCGGTGCAGGTGCGGGCGTTGCCGGTACAAGAAATCCTTGAGCGCCTTGATCAGCGGTTCCGGCTGTTGGCAAAGGGGGATGGCACGGCATTGCCGCGCCATCAGACCTTGCGGGCGGCGATCGCCTGGAGTTACGACCTGTGTAGCGCCCACGAGAAGACTTTATGGGCGCGGATGTCTGTGTTCTCCGGTACGTGTGATCTGGAGGCGATCGAACACGTATGCTCCGGTGGCGGGATCGCCATGGAGGAGGTATTGGATCTGGTAGCCGCACTGGTGGACAAGTCTATAATATTCCGCCAGGACCATGGATCCCGCGCCAGATACCGTCTGTTGGAAACGGTCCGAGAGTTCGGTGCTGACTCGCTGGCCTCATCGGGGGAACAGGCGGAGATGCGGGCGCGACATTGGGACTACTACCGGCGTCTCGTCCAGGGTGGTGAGGTCGATTGGTTCGGCCCAGACCAGGTGGAATGGACCCTTCGGCTATATACGGAACGGTCCAACCTGCGTGTGGCGCTCGAATACAGCCTTACCGAGCCCGGCGAGGAACATGCCGGGCTTGAGGTTGCGGCTACACTGCATATTCTCTGGATGATCACTGGTGCTCTGCGTGAAGGATGCAGATGGCTGAAACGGGCGCTCGCGCTTAACCCCGAGCCGACGAGAGCCCGGGCCAAAGCCCTGTGGGGGCATGCCTATCTGCTGATCGTGCTGGGTGATATCGAGGCCGCTCTGTCAATGCTGCAGGAATGCCGCACATTGGGTGAACAGCTGAACGATCCCCTGGCGCGCGCCTACGCCAACCTGTGGACTGGTTCGGCCAAGATGTATTCGGGGGACTTCTCAAGCGCCCTTCCCTTGTTGGAGGAAGCGCTCGCCAGGCATCGAAATATCGGCGATCTCTTCGGCATCTACCTCGCGTTGAGACATCTGTCGATGGCTTCCACGCTTACAGGTGATCCCCGAGCCGCGGCTTTCGAAGAAGAGTGTCTCACTCTCTGTGAGGCTTACAGTGCGGATTTCTCCACGTCGTGGGCTCTATGGACAGCCGGATTCGGAGAGTGGTGGCGCGGTGACTCAGAGCGGGGTGTCGCGCGTATTCGTGCTTCCCTGCGACTCAAGGTTCTCATCGACGACATGGTCGGCGAGGCTTACTGTGTTGAGGTGCTGGCCTGGGCCGCTGTGACCACGAAAGACTTGAAGCGCGCCGCCCGTCTGTTCGGTGCCGCACACGTGATCTGGAGTAGAGTCGGGTCCACCCTCCTCGGATTCGGGGCCTTCCAGCGGTTCCATGACCCACTTGAAGAGCAGGTACGGCGCGAACTGGGTGATGCCTACCCGAAGCTCTTTGCTGAGGGAGAAAAGCTCCAGATGGACGATGTCATCAGCTATGCGCTGGGTGAGAAGGCGCCCTATCCGGCGGTTGCGGCCGCAGATGAGGACAAGCCGGTGCTCACTGCGCGGGAGCGAGAGGTTGCCGAACTGATCGGCCTAGGGCTGAGCAACAAGGAGATTGCATCCAGGCTAGTGATCGCCCAGCGCACAGCAGAGGGGCACGTCGAACACATTCTTACCAAACTCGGCTTCAGTTCTCGTTCTCAGATCGCCGTTTGGGTAGCCAAGCACTGATAGCAGTGTCCCTGCCGAAAATGTCATCCGTGCAGGTCATCCGGCTTGCCGAATTGATCCCAAGGCGCCGGCTGCGGCTCCTCGTGGATCCGGACACCGTCCTACGCTGGCATCGCGATCTGGTGAAGCAGCGTATGCCCGCGCCTGTCGGCTCAAGCGGCCTGGGCGCCGGCCACCGTGCGGTCCATCCGCGTGCTCATCGTGCGGCTAGCGGCCCCGCTGCGTACTGTCCCGGATCCGATCACCGATCCAGAGCCAATCGCCGACCTGAACATACGCCGACGCGATCGACTCGGAGGAGTCCTCCACGAGTACTCACATGCCGCTTGAACTGCATGGATGCAATTTTCGGCAGGCACAGTGTCCAGCAACCCTACAGACCCCGAATCAACGCCAGGGACTGTCGTGCTCAGCTGGGCGGGGCCCCGGTCAGAGGTGCCCGATGGCGGTGTGGTGGCGAGATGGCACTCAAATGGACGATAGTCAGACGAACGCGGGCCGGGCCCTAGCCTGCGGGTTCTGGTCTACTTGACTGGGAGGGCTCGGGGGCCGAAGGGGCGGAGGCGAGTCGTGATGGATCGCTCATCGAAGGCAGGCCAGCGTGGCGGGTGAGGCCCGGATGGCGCGGGTGTGGTCGCGGATCGGTGATTGCGCTCGGGCTGACGGCCGTCCGGTGTCGGTCGCGCACGCATGTATCGCGTGCGCGGGGGACGTGGGTGCGGCTGGGGCGGGCTTGTCGATGAGCCGTGGCAGCACGCTCAGAGAGCCGGTGTTCGCCACCGACGCGCGCAGCGGCGAGCTGGGCGACCTGCAGTTCACCCTGGGTGAAGGACCGTGCATGGACGCCATGACCAGGAACGAAACGGTGCTGGCCGCCGACCTGGCGTCGGCCGGTAGTAAGCGGCGATGGCCGGTGTTCGCCCCGGCCGCTGTCGCTTTGGGGGTACGTGGGGTGTTCTCGATTCCCATCGGCGCGGGTGCGGCCCAGTTCGGGGCGCTGGATCTGTACCGCGATGGGCCTGGTCTGCTGTCGCATGGGCAGTTGCTGGACGTCCTGGCCTACGCCGACGCTCTGCTGGTGTTGATGCTCGATCATCGCGGCGGTATCAGTCCCAGCTTGGGCAGGTTTCTCGACGAGGAGTTCACGGAGCGGCGTGCGGGTGTCCACCAGGCGGCCGGCATGGTGAGCGTCCAGTTGCGCGTCAAGGTGGCCGATGCACTGGCTCGGCTGCGGGCCTACGCCTACGCTCAAGATAGACGACTTATAGAGGTGTCGGCCGCGGTCGTGGCCCGACGATTGCGGTTCGACCCCGACACCGGGGAGGGTATCGAGGACGTCGACGGCGCTCAGCCCCGAGATGGTCGCCCGTCCGAGACCGACGTGACAGGAAAGGAGGAAGCGGAATGAACACCTCGCAGAACAAGCTCGCTCGGCAGACATTCGTGGAGCTGGCCGATACGCTGATCACCGACTACGACGTCATTGACTTCCTCGACTTCCTCACCCAGCGGGTCGTCGAGTTGCTCGCGGTGACCGCGTGCGGAGTCCTGGTCGCCGACCATCACGGCACCTTGAACCTGCTGGCCGCCTCCAGCGAACAGACCCGGCTGCTGGAGCTGTTCCAGCTGCAGAACTCCCAGGGGCCCTGCCTGGACAGCTACCGATCCGGGGACAGCGTGCACTGTGAGGACCTCACCCAGACCGAGGGCAGGTGGCCGCTGTTCGCCCCGGCCGCCGTGGCCACCGGCTACAGGGCGGTGCACGCGCTGCCGATGCGGTTGCGTGACGAGGTCATCGGCGCGGTGAATCTGTTCAGCGCCGAACCCGGACCTCTGGATTCCGAAGACGTCGAGCTCTGCCAGGCCCTGGCCGACGTTGCCACCATCGGCATCCTGCACGAACGCGTTGTGCGAAAGGGTGAGGAGATCACCGACCAGCTCCAGGGCGCGCTGAACAGCCGGATCATCATTGAACAGGCCAAGGGCGCTCTGGCTCAGCAGATGGGAGTAACCGTCGACCAGGCCTTCACGATCCTTCGCGGCCATGCCCGACGCACCAACAGCAAGATCACCGAGATCGCGCACGCGGTCGTCGAGAACGGACTCCAGATCACCGTGCCGGCGTCGGCTCGAACCCAACCCGGTGCCACGGGCTGACTCGAGTCGCGTCGGCCGCGGGCCGCTACACCCCCCTCGGCCGGCCTTCGGACCACGTCGAACACACACCACATCGGCGGACCGGTAGGCCGAGCAGGAAACCATGGGCACGCAGGACGGCACCCGACCTTCCTGTCTTGACCGCCTGAGTCAGGGACCGGAGGCGGCTTGGCCTCGAACCTGGCCGAAGACCACGACCGGATCGCCGCTGACCTCAATGACGGGCTGATCCACCGGATGTTCGCCCTCAGTCTGGACCTGCACGCCGCCTTGACCCTGCTCGGAGACCACCAGGCGGCCGAGAAGATCAGCCTCGCGATCAGTGGGCTCCACCAGGCCATCAAGGACCTCCGCACCACCATCTACGACTTGCGCCCGCCTGCCTGAGGCCCGACACCGGTAGCGGTGGCATCGATGCGCCCTTGCCGGGTCGGCTGATCTCATGGCGAGCCGCGCCTCTGGGGCTCCTTCACCGCCGCGTCCCCGGTCCGCTGCGACGCTGCTGCACGACCGGGTCCGCTCCGAGCCGTTCAGGATCTACGCCCCGGTCTGTCACGAAGCGCTGCTGACCGTACTTGACCAGTGAGGATACCGAGCAGGTCGCACGACAGGCGATCGCGACAAGCGCTGGCTAACGTGCTCAGGGCCCAGCACGTCTGAAGTGTCCCTCCAGCTGAGTCACCCTCAAGAGCTGAAGCAGGCTGGGGGTGACTCCGGCAAGGTACAGCGCCGTGTGCTGCCCGTGGGCAAGGCGCTGAAGCGCGATCAGGAGGCCCAGGCCGGCAGCGCCAATGAATGACACGCCACCGACGTCGAGGACGAGCCGCGACCAGCGGCCTTCGGTGAGAGCATGCGCGACGTGCGCACGCAGCTGGCCGGTCGTGGCGATGTCGAGTTCCCCCGCTACGGTCACCGTCACCGTGCCGTCACAACGCATGGTCGACAGTCGCAGTGCGTCCATGATCCGAATCCCTGCCCCTCACCGCGTCAAGATGCTCTGCCGGGTACAGGGAAGCGCCCGAGCCTCACGCGAGGCTCTGAGTACTCGTAGCCGACCGAGACCGACGTGCCGCTGGGTCTAGGCGTCACGGAGGATCGCGAAATGCATTAAACACCGGATGCTTCACATCGGCACCTTTGGTGAAGATTCCGACGCGTTCCGTAGTCTAACGCCCGGGGCATGGCTCGCCGAAGGAACGATGCGATAGCCGCCGGCATCTTCACCGCGGCGCGACCTTCACGGGGTCAACGGTGCGAAGGTGTCAGGCGAACGAGGGGGGTGGCACGGTCGGTGCGCTTGGGGAATCTGGCGTAGTCAGGGGCGATGCACAGCACCCGCGGCCAGAAGGCGGCCGACTCACCGGATGTCAGCTCCTATGCGTGCACCAGCAGCGTCCGGCCGCGCACCGCCACGCGCGCGTCGGGGGTTGCGGTGAGGTTGAAGTACCAGCCTGGAGGCGAAGACAGCCCGCTGTTCGCGACAGCGGCGATCATGTCGTCGCCGTCCGAGAAGAACTGCAGCGGTACGGCGCGCTCCAGGCCCGTCTTGCGGCCTCTGGTAGTGAGAACGAGGACCTGGCGATGCACTCACTTCGCGAGAGCCGCCGACCGCCAAACAACGATAAATAGGACGCCAACTCGCGAATCGTGCTCTGAGAGTGCTTGGCGCTGGTGAGGTCGGGAGGCGGAGACGATGATGGTGCGGGCAGGGCAGAGATCTGCTCGGCCTCGTGGGTCAGCGCGTGTTCCCGTGCGGGCTCACTGGGTGCGAAAACGACCCCGATGTATTCACACCGGGGTCGTCCCTTCCAAGCCGTTGCACGTGAGAGCGCACGGCCCTACGTGCAACGCTACAGCCGACCAAACCACATTCCTAGTCAGTCGAGTTCTCATTCCAGGTCACGTCCCGCGAGGTGGTGTAGATCGTCTCGCGTGAGGCTCTGCTGTTTGGACGGTTCGCGAGTTGATGTCCGAACTGTCATAGCGTGATTGAGTGGATCTGTAGCGTTATGGCGTTGCGGCTGCTCTATTGATCTTCCTTAGTGGTCCCGGGGTGGGCGACGATGGCCGGTACCTTCGCCGGCTGCTCTTGCAGGGCTTCGGACAGCCGCCACTCGACATCGACGGGCAGATAGCGGGCGGTCAGCGGGGGGTATACCGGGGTTGAAGGGGGGCCGACCGGCGTCGGTGGGGGGTGACCGGCCGATAGGCACCGGGCGCAAGCGGCCAGGGCCGTGATGAGCGTGTCGGCCGCCACGGGTCGGCGTGGCGAGGGGGGACGTCATGAAAGGGAATCCGGCCGGGTCGGAACACGAGTTCCTGACGGTACGGCGGTGTTGACGCCGGTGGTGACCTACTCGTTCAGGTTGTACGTGGCAGGGCAGACACCGCGGTCGCTGGCCGCGGTGGCGAATCTGCGGGCCCTGTGTGACACCTATCTTCCCGGCTGCCATGAGATCGAGGTCATCGATGCTGCCGAACAACCGGATCTAGCAGAGGAGGAGCGGATTCTGGCCATCCCAATCGTGATCAGGACCAAGCCGCTCCCAAGCTTCCGGGTTATCGGAGATTTGTCCGATCAGGCTCGGGCTGCAGCTTTGCTCGGCCTTCCCGAGGTGGGCAGATCGTCCCCAGAAGGGCAGGCGCAATGACGGGCAGTGCCACGGTCGGGCGGACACCGACCGGTATCAGCGGCTTCGACGACATCGCCATCGGGGGGCTTCCTACCGGCCGGTCCACGCTCGTGGCCGGCACGACCGGCACCGGGAAGACACTGTTCTGCCTGGAGTTCCTCGCCCGGGGCATCGCTGGTTTCGGCGACCCCGGCGTGTTCGTCGCCTTCGACGAGACACCCGAGAATCTCCGCCGCAACGTCGGCGCCCTGGGCTTCGACATCGCACGCTGGGAGGCCGAGGGAAAGTGGATGTTCGTCGACGCCTCGCCGGAGGCCGGTGATCAGACGCCCACCGTGGGGACGTACGACCTGGGCGCACTGATGGCCCGCGTCGATCGCGCGGTGCGTCAGATCGGCGCCAAACGGGTCTCCTTGGATTCGCTCGGCGCGGTCTTCATGCGTTTCGGTGATCGGGAACTCATTCGCCGCGAGTTGTATCGGCTCGCCCAGGTTTTGGAATCGCTCGAGGTCACCTCGGTCCTGACCACCGAACGCGACGCAGAATACAACCACATTACCCGGCAAGGCGTCGAGGAGTTCGTATTCGATAACGTCATGATCATGCGGAACGTCATGCAGAACGAAAGACGACACCGGACGATCGAGATTGTCAAGTTCCGCGGCACCACTCACCGCACCGGGGAGTGGTTGTTCACCATCGACCCGAAAGATGGGTTGGTCATCATCCCGATCGCGTTCCTCGCGCCACGTGACCGAGCATCGCAGGAGAGGGTCTCCACCGGTAACATCGAGCTGGACGCCATGGTGGGCGGCGGTGTGTTCCGTGACGCGATCGTCCTGCTCATCGGGTCGTACGGTGGCGGAAAGACCCTGGCGGCTCTGCAGTTCGCCGATGCCGCGTTCCGGGCGGGCGAACGCTGCCTTTTCTATGCCTTCGACGAGACTCGCGGGCAACTCGGCCGTAACGCCGCTGGCTGGGGTCTGGACTTGGACGTCATGGAGGCGTCGGGACTGCTCCGAGTAACCGCCACGTACCCGGAAGCGGCCTCAGTGGAGGATCATTTCCTGCGTATCAGGAGAGACACCGCGGACTTTGCGCCCGCTCGGCTCATCATCGACGGTCTCTCCGCCCTTGAGCGGAGAACGACGCCGCGGACACTGGTGGATTTCGTCATCGCACTGGGCGGGGTCGTGCGGCAGCACGAGATCACGACCCTGTTCACCTCCGCACCGACCGGCGGGGGAACGCCGATGTTCACAGCGCCGATCATGGAGATCGCCGGCATCGCCGACGTGACGATCCTGCTGCGCCACATCGCAGGGGCGGGTGTGGTCCGGCGTGCCATCGCCGTCCTGCAGACGCGCGGCTCGGGACATGACCACACCATCCGCCAGGTCGCCATCGACGGCGCCGGTATGCACATCGGTGACCCCTATACCGAAGCCTTCCACATGCTCCCCGACGCCGCCGTTCTGCCACGCCACCCGGAGTGGCCGACCGACCCAGACCGCGCAACGGCCGGGGACCAGGATGAGAGCTGATGGGTGAGCCCCGCGACAGCGCGGAGAGGCTGAACACCGAACCGATGCGGCCCTCCGATCCCGGGCGCGACGCCGGACGTATGGTCATGGCGGCGCTGGCGGACGGGATCGTCGCGGTCGACGAGGACGGTGTGATCCGGATCTGCAACCCCGCCGCCGAGGAACTGCTCGGCCGGCCGGCGGACGAACTCATCGGCACCCCGTTCGGCTACCCGGTCGTCAACGGCGAATCGACCGAGATCGACCTGATGCTGCCCGGCGGCCAGACGCGAGTGGTCGAGATGCGCGCCACCACCGCGACGGTGGCAGGAGAACACCTGTACGTCGCCGCGCTGCGCGACGTCACCCTCCGGCGCGAGGCCGAACAGCAACTCGAAGCAGAACTCGAACGCCACAGCATGGTGATCGCCGTGGTCGCCCATGAAGTCCGCAACCCGCTGGCGGGGATCGGCATGCTGGTGGACATGCTGCGTGACCCCAGGGAAAGCTTTTCCGACGAGGAGCGTGCCGACGTCCTCGACCGCATCGCGGTTCGCACGGCTCATCTCCAGGCACTAGTCATGAAGCTGCTCACCGTGGCGAAGATCGATGCGAACGCCGTGCGGGTCTCTGTGGAGCCGGTGCCGGTGCTGGAGGTGATCCTCGAACGGCTGGCCGAGTTCGCCGATCGGCCCAAGGACGTGTACGTGTCGTGCGACCCCTCAGTCCGGGCTCTGGTGGATCGTAGCGAGTTGTCAGAGATGTTGATCAACTATCTGGAGAACGCCTTCCGATACGGAGCCCCGCCGTTCGAGGTACGGGTGGCAGAGCAGGCCGACGGCGTGGAGATCCGGGTGTGCGACAACGGGCTCGGCGTGCCCGAAGCGTTCCGGCCGAGCCTGTTCGAGCGGTTCAGCCGTGAATCGCGCACCCAGCGGGAGACCAAGGGCTCGGGGCTGGGTCTGTGGATCGTCCAAAGCCTGGCCCGGGCCAACGGTGGCGACGCCTACTTCGAACCGGGCGAACAAGGAGGCGCTTGCTTTTGCCTGCGTCTACCCCAGGCACCGCCGTTCTGAGCGTTCGCCCCCTGGACTAGGGGTCATCACCGACCGGTTCACCACCGCCGCCACTGCGCCTGTCGATAATTACGTCCGCCCAGGTCATGAGCAGGTGGGGCTTTGCGTGGTGTGCGTGAGCTTTGGCCGTCAGGGGGGAAGCACGTGCGGCACGATGATCGGCCGTGCTCCTTCGTTTGGCCTCGCCGTTACCAACGCGTTCACCGCGCTGCGATTGCTGCCCATGGGTGATCGGGACAAGGACGTTGAGATTCTCGCCCTGCGCCAGATCAGTGTCCTTGAACGGCAGCTCTGTGCCTTCGCCGCCGAGGACCAGGCCTTTCTCACGGCGCTCCTGACCTGGTTGTGAGCTTCCCCCTGTTCTCCGGACGCTTCACCTGAGGTCACCCTTGATCATCAGGAAGGATGTCCTCCATGCCCGCACCTCACCCTCCCGAGTTCCGACGCCGCGCGGTCGAGCTCGCACGCCAAGGTGACAAACCGCTCCTCCAACTCTTTGCCTGCCGATAATGTCATCCGCGCAGGTCATCCAGCTTGCCCGACTCCTCCCGACTTGTGCCCGCTCCGGGCTCTGGAAGAGGGCCGATCGCGGCAGGATGCTCACTTGTGCTCTTTCGCCTGGCCTACCTGAGCGTCACGAACGCCTTTGCCGTGCTGCGGTTGCTGCCGCTGGGAGATCGAGACAAGGACATCGAGATCCTTGCCCTCCGCCACCAGATCACCGTTCTTGAACGACAGCTCGGCGCGGACACCAGGGTGAGGTTCGCTCCGGAGGATCGCGCCTTTCTGGCCGCGCTCCTGACACCGTTACCTCGCGAGGTCCTGCGCCGGCTGCGGCTCCTCGTGCGGCCGGATACCGTCCTGCGCTGGCACCGTGATCTGCTGAAGCAGCGTCACGCCCGCGCCTGCCGACCCAAACGGCCTGGGCGTCCGCCCACCGTGCGCTCCATCCGCATGCTCATTTTGCGCCTGGTCCGAGAGAATCCTTCATGGGGGTACAGGCGCGTGCACGGCGAGCTCACCACCCTCGGCATCAAGATCGCGCCTTCCACCGCCTGGGAGATCCTCAAGCAGGAAGGCATAGACCCGTCCCCTGCACGGGCATCCACCACGTGGGCCGACTTCCTGCGTTCCCAAGCCGACGCGCTACTGGCCTGCGACTTCATCGAGACCGTCACCCTCAACGGGCAGCGCCTGTACATCCTGGCGGTCATCGAGCACGCCACCAGGCGGGTCCGCGTACTGGGCACCACCGCCCACCCGACCGCGGCCTGGGTCGGCCAGGCGATCAAGAATCTCGTGATGGACCTGGAGGACGCCGGCTGCCGGGCGCGCTATCTGATCCGAGACCGGGACGGGAAGTTCCCGGCCCTCATCGAGGAGATCCTGGCCGACACCGGCATCCACACGGTGCTCACCGGTGTCCGTATGCCTCGTATGAACGCGGTCATGGAGAGGTGGGTGCAGTCGTGCCGCCGTGAGCTCCTGGACCGCTGCCTGCTCTGGAACGAACGTCACCTGCGACATGCCTTGCGAGAGTACGAACACTTCTATAACGTGCACCGACCCCATCAAGCCCTGGCACAGGCGGCTCCGCTACGCGCCGTCCCGGATCCGATCAACGATCCAGCCAGAATCGTCGACCTGAACGTACGCCGCCGAGACCGGCTCGGCGGTGTCCTCCACGAATACTCACATGCCGCTTGAACTGCACGGACAAGGTTTTCGGCAGGCGCAGTGTCCAAGTAGACCATCTCCACCATCACCGACAAGGTCATGGACGGCATGGCCGAATGGCAGAACCGGCCGCTCGATCGGGTGTACCCGGTCCTGTTCGTGGACGCGATCAACGTCAAGATCAGGGACGGTCACGTCGCCAACCGGCCTATCTACCTGGTCATGGCCGTCACCGTCAAGGGTCACCGCGACATCCTGGGCATCTGGGCCGGTGACGGCGGTGAGGGCGCCAAGCACTGGCTGGCGGTGCTGACCGAGCTGAAGAACCGTGGCGTGGACGATGTGCTCATGCTGGTCTGTGACGGGCTCAAGGGCCTGCCGCAGGCGGTGGAGACGGTCTGGCCCCGCACCATCGTGCAGACGTGCGTGATCCACCTGCTGCGCAACTCGTTCCGCTACGCATCCCGGCAGGACTAGGACAAGATCGCACGTGCGCTCAAGCCCGTCTACACCGCCGCGACCGAAGACGCGGCGCTGGAGCGGTTCTATGAGTTCTGCGAGACCTGGGGGAAGAAGTACCCGGCGATCGTGCGCCTATGGGAGAGCAGCTGGAACGAGTTCGTGCCCTTCCTGGCCTTCGACGTCGAGATCCGCAAGGTGATCTGCTCCACCAACGCCATCGAGAGCGTCAACGCCCGCATCCGCAAGGCCGTGCGAGCCCGCGGCCACTTCCCGAACGAGATCGCCGCCCTGAAGTGCGTGTTCATGGCGCTGATGAGCCTCGATCCCACCGGGCAGGGCGGCAAGAGATGGACTATGCGCTGGAAAGCGCCCTTGAACGCCTTCCAGATCGCCTTCGAAGGCCGCCTCACCCCTGCCAACCTCTGAACACTTCAACAACCAAGATCAGCCGTTAAGTTGACACTCCCACCCGGCAAGACCAGCACGTCAGGACGCGCGCGGGAAGGCAAGTAGCCGAGGTCGGCGATCGCCTGACTTCGGCGGGGCGCCATCCATGGGCGGGGGCGATCAGCTGACTTCGACGGCGGCATCCGAGAAGTAGGGCCACCTGTCGGTCTCTTCTGGCTCCAGTTCGCGATTAATTCGACATGATCTGCGAGGTCTAGCACCACCCTGAGCGGGATCTGGGTGTTGGTCCCGGCAGGCACAGAGATCAATCATGGCAGAGCAGGCATCTCCTTGGCCGGCTTCGTCCCTGACGGGTGCGTCGACCGGTTGTGCCTGCTCGGCTCGGTGTACGCGCCTCTTGGACCGGCCACGCCGCGCTCAACGAGCTCGGCGTGGCCTACTTCATGCTCTACCTGATGCACAACCGCAACGGGCCCCGCCTTCAAGGTGTACGGGCCCAAGGTGCTCGCCCTGTCTACGGAGCCGGCGTGGCCTCGTCAGCTGACCCGGCCTGCCCGCCGCAGAACACCTGCTTGAGAAGGTTGTCCAGCGCCTTTGAGAACGCCTGTCCCAGGTCGGGTGCGACGTCCCCGAAGGTGATCGAAGCGGTCAGGGTTTTCTTTCCATCGGGCGTGCTGAGCATCGCCGTCGAGTAGCCCCCCGTGGCGCTGCCGTTGTGGTTGAGGACGATGCCGCAGCCGGGCCCCAGGTCCTGCACGTATATCCCGAGGCCGTAGCTGCCGAAGATGCCGGCGCTCTTCGGGTGCGGCTTGCGCATCTCGGCCAGCAGCCGGGTCGGCAGGAGCTTGCCGCTGTTCAGCGCGGAGAAGAACGTGTGGAGATCCTTGGTGGTCGAGATCATGTCACCGTTGCCGGCCTGCAGGGAGGGGTTCTGGCGGGTGACGTCAACCACCTTCCACTGGCCGCTCTCGTCCTGGTAGCGGTAGTAGCCGTGGGCGTGCGGGCCGGGGAGATCCGTGGTGCCCGGCACTACGGTGCCTCGCAGCTTGAGCGGCCGCAGGATCCGCCGCTTCATCTCCTCGGCGATCGAGTGGCCGGTGACCTTCTCGATCAGCAATTGGGCCAGCGTGTAGTTGGTGTTGGAGTAGCTCCAGCCCTTGCCCGGCTCGAACCGCGCGGGCCTGGACATCGCGAAGCGCACCAGCTCCTGCGGCTGGTAGGTCTTGAACCGGTTGTCCACCCACTCCTTGCCCGCCGCGGGGATCCCCGGCTCGACCGAGCCGTCAGGGCGGAACTCGCCGGTGTAGGCGTACAACCCGCTGGTGTGCTGCAGCAGCATCCGCACCGTGATCCGCCGGTCCAGTTCGAACTCGGGCAGATAGTCCGCCACCGACGCATCCAGTCCGATCTTGCCGTCGTCCACCAGCTGCAGCACCACGGTCGCGATGAAGGGCTTGGTGGCGCTGCCGATCCGGAACCGCCCATTCGTCGGCGGCTTGGCGCTCGCGCCCAGCTTGCGCTGCCCGGCGCTGCCGACCCACTCGCCCCGCTCATCGTTCACGCGCGCCTGCATCCCGAGGAAACCGGCATCGACGAACGCCTGGATGGCCTTCTGCAGTTCCGGGCGGTCTTGTCCGGCAGCGGCCTTCGGCACGGCCTTGCTGTCCGCGGTGGCCAAGGCGGGTGCGGCCGCCCCGGCCAGCAGCGCGGCGGCCAGCGCCGTGACCGCCACTCGCCGGGAGACCCGCAGCCTCCGGACCCTGTTGCCCTTGACGGTATGAAGAGATTGATCCATAACCATTCCTCACTTCGCGATAGTACGTGTCTTGTGCAGCTCGAAAGCTACGTTGCATTCAGAGGTGAGTCAATCTGTGGAACAACGTTTTCCCAGGTAAATGGCGATAAATTGGACGCAATGACGCTGTGTTCGAAAGCAACACCATGTTGCAATGAATGGCGGCTAAGGCAACACTGACGGCATGCCAGGACGACGATTGACCCAGCAGGACCGCCAGCGCATCGCGGCCGGACTCGCTGACGGACTCTCCTACCGCGAGATCGCCAGGCGGCTCGACCGGCCGACCTCGACGATCACCCGGGAGATCGCACGCAACGGCGGCCCCGCCGGCTACCGGCCCCAGCAGGCACACCAAGCGACGATCCAGCGGGCACGGCGCGGCACACCGGCACCCCCGCTCGCGGCCACACCGCCGGTCGCCACGATGGAACAGGAGATCATCGAAATGGTGGTCAGAGCGGGGATGCCGAGGACGGCCGCGCGCGTGCACCACGACCTGATGCTGGCCGAGGACGGCAGGCGCACCGCCGCCGAACTGGCCCACAGACTGAAGGTCAGCCCGGCCTCCGTCTCCGTGGCCGTGAACTTCCTGGCCCAGCAGGGATTCGTCCGTCGCGAGCGCGATCCGCGGCGGCGTCGCGACATCTACATGATCGACGACGAGGCCTGGTACCACGCGATCATGATCAGCGAGCGGCGGACGCTCGAGACAGTGCGGGCCACGACGGCGGCGGCCGAGACGTACGGGCTCGACAGCCCCGTGGGGCGACGGCTGGCCAAGACAGCGGCGTACCTGGAACGCGTCAGCCTGGACATCATGGAGTCGGCCGACCGCTGGCGCACCCTCCTGGCGTGACGGGTCTCAGCCGAACAGCGGACGCGCTCGCCGCCGCTGTCGGTGCAGACCTGGTGAGATGTTCCCGTGTCACGTACCCGGCGAGCCGGCTGACCGGTTCCTGCTGATCGTCACCGACCCACGCCACGGGGCCGTCTATGGCCACAGTGAGTGAAGGCCATGAGCGCGATCTTCCGGCGCCGTGAGGATGGTCGGTTCTCGTCGCAGGTCAAGGTCGTTCATCTTTGGCTGCGTCTGCGGCCGCTCTACCTTGACCTGATCCTGCAGGACAGGTCATCCGACGGTCACGTCGACCACAAGACCACACCGAAGCGTTCAATTCGGCGTATACCGCCCAAAACGGTTCCGCTGTCCTTCCTGAGCCACCCGCTTCGAGTGGCTCGATTACCTGCGCACGGGCTGGCTCAATTGGCTGACATTCGACACTCAGCGGAGCCATCAACGAGTACCTCGAGCCGCATAACAGGCCCGACGAAACACCAGCTCAGACCAACGTGCACGAGGTTGAAGCAGTACGTGCCGTGATCCCCGTCGGCGATTGGCAAGCGGCTTGATGAATCCTTGAGCCAGTGGCAGGTGAAATCCGGACTGAGGTGCCTGTCCGGTCTTTCGGCTTGGTATTCATTCAGTCTTCCTGCGGGTCTGGCTTGCGAAGCAGTCCAAACCGAGCGCTGAACGGGACCCGCTGTCCGGTCGTCGATGTGCTGGATGCGTGCCGAAGAGCACGTGACGAGCACGGACTCGACCGCCTGTGCCTCTCGGGAGAGGGGCGAGAACCGAGAAAGTGCAGGTCAGGCGGGGTTTGAAGTGGTAGGGCGCCCGGGGCTCGAACCCGGAACCTACGGATTAAAAGTCCGCAGCTCTGCCAATTGAGCTAACGCCCCTAACGTTCCCCCAGAAGGGTACCGACATCCGCGCCCGCTCCGCGACGCCGTTAACCGGTCACCATAACGTACCGTCACCGCGTACGAGGTCCGAGGGGGCAAGCGTGGACAGGGTACGGCCTGAGAGGGCCAGGGAGACCTCGAGGTCCGCCAGGAGGGAGCGGAGGACGTGGCGTACCCCGGGTTCGCCGCCGAGGGCCAGACCCCACAGGTAGGGGCGGCCCAGGAGGACGAAGTGGGCTCCTAGGGCGAGGGCTTTGAGCACGTCGGCGCCGGTCCGGAGGCCCGAGTCCAGGGCTACGGTGCACTGGGAGCCGACCGCGCGGGCCACCTCCGGCAGGGCCTGCAGGGAGGACACGGCGCCGTCGAGCTGGCGGCCGCCGTGGTTGGAGACGATGATGCCGTCCATCCCGTGGTCGACGGCGCGACGGGCGTCGTCCGGATGCAGGATGCCCTTGAGCAGGATCGGCCCGGGCCAGTGCGCGCGCAGGAACTCCAGCTCCGACCACGAGTGCGCCCGCCCCTGCACCAGCGAGGCCCACATCTTCCCCGCGTCCGGGTCCGACAGGCCGGCCGTACGGCCCATGAAGACCGGGTCGGAGAGGGGCGTGGCCAGGCCGATGCCCTTCAGGAAGGGGTTGTAGCCCAGGTCGAGCTCCCGGGGCCGGAAGCCGACCACCCACGCGTCCAGCGTGACCACCAGCGCGGAGAAGCCCGACGACGCCGCCCGCGAGAGCAGGCTGGCGGTGAGCTCGTCGTCGAAGGGCCAGTAGAGCTGGAACCACCGCGGGCCGCCCACGGAGGCGATCGATTCCAGCGAGTGCGAGGCGAAGGAGCTCAACACGAACGGCAGGCCGACAGAAGCGGCCGCCAAAGCAGAGGCCAGCTCGCCGTCCGGATGCATGATCGTCTGAGCCGCGACGGGCGCGAGCGCGACGGGCGCCGGATAGGTCTGCCCGAAGAGCTCGACGGACAGCGAAGGGGGATCATCGGGACCTGTCAGCATCCGCGGCACGATCCGCCACGAGTCGAACGACGCGCGGTTGGCCCGCGCGGTCGCCTCGTCCCCTGCCGACCCCGCCAGGTACTGGAACGCCTCCACGCTCATGACGGCCCGCGCGGCCTCCTCCAGCGCCGGGAGATTCACGCTGTACGGCGGAGCCCCCGCATCCCCGTAGATGTCGCGCTGAAAGTCCGTAAACCCCATAAGGACCACGATAAATGGCCCATGTCCTGGGAGGCGTGGCGACAAGCGGACAGAACCCTTCAAAAGAGAGCGAGGCCGAGATGCCACCCGGATACCAGCTGAACCCCGACCCCGCGCGCAACCTCGCCATGACCGTGGCCCATCTGGCGGCCAGGGGTTGGCGGGTGGAGTCGCAGTCCGCCCACATGGCCACCCTGGTCAAGAGCAGGACGCCCAGGCACGTGCTGCACGCGCTGCTCACGGCGATGAGCTGCGGCCTGTGGCTTCCTGTCTGGCTGATCGTGACCCTGACCGCCAGGGAGCGCCGGGTCACGCTGGTGGTGGACCAACTGGGCAGCGTCCACCAGATCTAGCGGTAGGCGGCGATCCCCGTCAGAGCTTCGCCGAGCACCAGCGTGTGGATCTCCTGGGTGCCCTCGTAGGTCAGGACGGATTCCAGGTTGTTCATGTGCCGGATGACCGGGTACTCCAGGGTGATCCCGTTGCCGCCCAGGATCGACCTGGCCTGCCGCGCGATGTCCAGGGCCGCCCGCACGTTGGCCAGCTTGCCGAAGCTGATCTGGCGAGCCTCCAGCTTCCCCTCGTCCTTCAGCTGCCCCAGGTGCAGCGCCGTGAGCTGGGCCTGCGCCGTCCCGACGTACATCCAGGCCAGCTTCTCCTGCGTCAGCTGGAACCCGCCGATCGGCTTGCCGAACTGCACCCGCGTCTTCGCGTAGTCCACCGCGGCCTCCAGGCACGCCCGAGCAGCGCCCACAACGCCCCACAGAATCCCGAAACGGGCCTCGGAGAGGCAGGAAAGCGGGCCCTTCAGGCCTCGCACCTCAGGCAGTACGGCGGAGCCGGGCAACCGTACGTCGTCGAAATAGAGCGAGGAGGTCACCGAGGCCCTCAGGGACAGCTTCTTGTGGATCTCAGGGGCGGAGAACCCGGGTGTGTCCGTGGGCACCACGAAGCCCCTGATGCCCTCGTCGGTCTGCGCCCAGACCACGGCCACGTCCGCGACGGTGCCGTTGGTGATCCACATCTTGGCGCCGTTGAGCACCCAGTCGTCGCCGTCACGCTTGGCGAACGTGCGCATGCCCGCGGGGTCGGAGCCGTGGTCGGGCTCGGTCAGGCCGAAGCAGCCGATCGCCTCGCCGGCGGCCATCCGGGGCAGCCACTCCTGCTTCTGCTCCTCCGACCCGTACTTCCAGATCGGGAACATGGCCAGGGAACCCTGAACCGACACGAAGGACCTGAGTCCGGAATCCCCTGCTTCCAGCTCCCGGCAGGCCACGCCGTACGACACGGCATCCGTACCCGCCGTGCCGTACCCCTGCAGGTGCATGCCGAGCAGCCCGAGCTCGCCGAGGACGGGCGCGAGCTCGCGAGCTGGGAAGATGCCCTGCTCGAACCAGTCGGCGACGTCCGGCAGGATGTGGTCGGCGACGAAGGACTTGACCGTGTCGCGGATCATGCGCTGCTCGTCGCTCAGCCGTTCATCGAGGCGCAGCAGATCGTCCATAACGGTCCTCTCCTTCGCTTAGGGGGCTACCAGGGTTCTACCAGGGGGAATCCCGATGTGCGAACACCGGGTCCGGGGGCAGTCTTGAGGCATGAGCGAATACAACACCAAGCAGCTTCGTCGGACCCACAACGGCAGGATCCTCGCGGGCGTCTGCTCGGGGATCGGCGAGTACATCGGCGTCGACGCCAACCTGGTCAGGATCGCGCTGGCCATCGCCACCCTGTTCGGCGGCGTGGGCGTGGGCGTGTACGCGATCGGCTGGCTCCTGATGCCGGAAGAGGGCAGGGAGACCTCGATCGTCCAGGACCTGTTCAACAAGCAGCAGCAGACGTCCCCGTGGAACGACGAGCACAAGCCTCAGCAGTGATCAGGCGGTGGCCTCGGCCCGGACCCGGGTGGAGTTGTCTCCACGCGACTCGGTCCAGATCATGGCCAGCACGGCCGCGGTCGTCACCCCGGTGACCCCGGCCAGTGCCACGACCGGCTCTGGACCGACTCGCTCGGCGGCGAACCCGCCCACCAGGATCCCCACGCCCTGCACCGCCATCAACCCCGACTGCACCAGCCCGAATGCCTGGCCGCGCCGCTCGGCCGGCACACACTGCACGAAGGCCGCGTTCGCCGCGAGCTGGTACGCGCCGCCGATCCCCGACAGGACCCACGCCGCGATCACCACGGCCAGTGGCGGCCGCATCGCCGTCACCACCAGCGGCGCGCAACTCAGCATGGCCAGCCAGCCCATCATCCGCATCCGCCCCGACGGCGTGACGAACCTGCTGAACAGAAAGGCGCCCAGTACGGTGCCCGTCGGCATGGCCGCCATCAGCAACCCCGTGATCACGGGCACCGGCAGCGTGCCCGTGTAGAGCCTGGCCGCGTACGGCGCGGCGATCCCCTCCGGGAGGATGTAGAACCCGCACAGCCAGGCGAACAGCACCAGGGTCCGCAGCTTCTTGTCGCCGAACACGAGCCGCGCTCCGGCTCGCGTCATGGTCCACATGGACGGTTTGTCGTGCTTGGCCGCCGCCTGGCGCCGCCGTACACCAGATATGAGAATGAGCGCCGAGGCCAGGAACGTCGCGGCGTCCAGCGCCAGGGCGCGGTAGGGGCCCATGGTGGCGATCAGGGCGCCGCCGGCCGCGAAGCCGAGCATCTGGACGGCCTGGTTCGTCATGTTCTGCAGGGCCGAGCCCGCCACGTACCGATCGCCCTCGAGCACCTCGGGCAGCAGCGCCGCCCTGGCGGCCGAAAAAGGGGCGCTGAGCAGCACCACGAAGAACACCAGCACGCACAGCGCCCAGAACGGCATGCCCGGCAGGGCCATCGCCGCCACCAGCAGCGCGCGCAGGACGTCGCAGGTCATCATCACGCCACGGCGGGCGAACCTGTCGGCCAGGCCGGACAGCAGCGGCCCACCGGCGATCGAGGGCAGGTAGGTCAGCGCGTAGACGGCCGCGGTCGCCAGCGGCGAGCGCGTGCGGTCGTAGACGAGTACGGCCAGCGCCACCTGGGCGAGCTGGTCTCCCAGCAGTGAGAGCCCCTGGGCCAGCCAGAGCGCGCGGAACTCCCTGATGGCGATGACCTCGCCAAAGGTGGCTTGGCGCTCGACGGCACGGCGGTGTCGCCCCGGCAGCCGCCCTGTCCGCATGGCCCCCATAGGACTCCGCTGTGCCTGACTCAGAGTGTTCGCTATGTCACCTAAGGTGCCTGAACACCTGGCACGCCGCAACCCAAAGCAGCCAGCCCCTTGCAAACTGTAATCGCCGATGGAGAAATCGGCGACATGTCGGTCAGTAGCCGAGCTCGTGGAGCCTGTCGTCGTCGATGCCGAAGTGGTGTCCGACCTCATGGATGACGGTGATGCGCACTTCGTCCACCACTTGCTCCTCCGTATCGCAAATCTGGCATATCGGATTGCGGTAGATCTCGATGCGGTCGGGCAAGACAGCGGAGTACCAGTCGCCGCGCTGCGTGAGGGGCACCCCGGTGTACAGGCCCAGAAGATGGGGATCGGGTGGATCGTCGACGACCGTAACTACGACATTGCTCATCGCCCGGGTGAGCCCGGGCGGGATCGTGTCCAATGCCTCGGCCACGAGTTCTTCGAACTTCTCCCGGGATACCTGGATCACGTTTGCCATTCTGCCCCGTCCGTCAGGTAAGCAAGAAAACGTATGAAGTACCTGCGAAGCCTGAGAGTCGTGGCCGTGCTGTTCGTGGCCGCGGTCGGAGCGTGGCTGGGCATCTTCCTGAGCGGCACCGTGGACACCCAGGTAGGCCCGGTGGAGACCGGGATGTCCCTGCGTCCCGCGTGGCACGGCGAGACCATCGTGGACGCCAGCCCGCTCGGCACGCTGTCCTTCCGCACCCACGACGCGCCGCTGCGCCTGCGCATCTCGCTGGAGAACATCGACCAGGACCGGGCCAGGGCCTTCATCGAGGACCCCAAGATCGCCGACAGGCTCCCCGAGATCCTCGAGCGCGACCTGCTGGACGGGGTCCGCGCCTTGGTCATCCGCTCGCTGCTGTGCGCCTGCGCGGGGGCCCTGATGGCGGTCCTGCTGGTCTTCCGCCGGCCCCTGCTGGGATTCGTCGGACTTGTCGCCACCTGCGTGGCTCTGTCGTTGACAGCCGGGATCGCCGCGCTCACCTTCAAGCCGGCGTCCCTGGTCGAGCCCCGCTACTCCGGCCTGATCGCCGCCGCACCCTCCCTGGTCGGCAGTGCCGAGTCGCTGGTGACCAAGTTCGAGTCCTACCGCTCCCAGCTCACCAAACTCGTGACGAACGTCTCCAAGCTGTACGACACGGTGTCGACGCTGCCCCTTTACGACGCCGACCCCCGATCCATCCGCGTCCTGCACGTCTCGGACATCCATCTCAACCCGATCGCCTGGAACGTCATCCGCTCGCTCAAGGACCAGTTCAGGGCCGACCTGATCATCGACACCGGGGACATCTCCGACCACGGGAGCAAACCGGAGAACAAGTTCGTCGAGGAGATCGGGCGGCTGGGCGTGCCGTACGTCTTCATCCGCGGCAACCACGACTCCGCGACCACGCAGAAGGCCGTGGCGGCCCAGAAGAACGCCATCGTCCTGGATGACTCCGTCAGGACGGTCTCCGGTCTGACGATCTACGGTCTCGGGGATCCGCGCTTCACTCCGGACAAATCGGTCGCCGTCGACTCGGATCCCGCGGTCCTGGAGAACTTCGGTCGCTCGCATGCCGTACGGCTGGCGCGCCCGCCCGACATCGTGGGTGTCCACGATCCCGTGGTCGGAAGGGGCTTCTCGGGCTCGGCCCCGCTGATTCTGGCGGGCCACGAGCACCAGAGATCCACCTCGCTCCTGCCCAGCGGCACCCGCCTGATGGTCCAGGGCTCCACCGGCGGCGCCGGCCTGCGGGCACTGGAACACGCCGAGCCCACGCCCGTCATGGCCTCCGTCCTGTACTTCGACAAGAAGACGCACCGCCTGCAGGCGTGGGACGACGTCACGCTCGGCGGCCTCGGAGAGCAATCGGTGTACATCCAACGTCACGTGGAGGAGGACCCTGGACGTATGATTTCCCCTGTGCCGACGAGCGCTCCGACGCCATCGGAAGTGGTCACTGGCACGCCGTCATAAGCCACTTTGGCATCAGGGGCAATCGTCCCCTATGCTTCAGAGGTCTCCGACGGCAGGCGCAGGGAGTTTCCTGAGCCCCCATCGTCTAGCGGCCTAGGACACCGCCCTTTCAAGGCGGCGGCACGGGTTCGAATCCCGTTGGGGGCACGGCGGAACGGCTGGTCTTAGGACCACCGGGAAGCTGGTAGGCTAAGCGAGGCAAAACGCAAGGTCCTGTAGAGCAGTTTGGAGTGCTCGCCACCCTGTCAAGGTGGAGGTCGCGGGTTCAAGTCCCGTCAGGACCGCTCTGGGTCAGGTAGCTCAGTTGGTACGAGCGTCCGCCTGAAAAGCGGAAGGTCGGCAGTTCGACCCTGCCCCTGACCACCATTACGACCAGCAAGAAGGCCCCGAAGCGACGATCGCTCCGGGGCGTTTTTGTTGCCTGCGTGACTAACTGTGTTACTAAGACCTTGAGCTCAGCTGATGTGGCCTCGGTAGGCGGCTGCGTGCTTTGATCACAATCGTGGAACACGACGCGGTAGCTGATACGCCGATTACCCCGGCGCATATGGCCGTGGAGCATGGGGACCTGGAGGAGCTGACCCGGTTGCTCGATGCCGGGGTCGACCCGAACGAGGTGTGGTCCAACATGACCCTGCTGTTGCATGCGATTGACGCCGAAGCTGACGGGGCGGCCCAGACCGGAGAGCGTCTGAACGCTGCTCGGACCGCCGTACTGCTGGCCTATGGGGCCGACCCAGAACTTCCAGGTCCTGACGGGACGATTCCGCGACTCTTCGCATTCCGCTACCGTCACGGACTGGCTGTGCGCTTGATCGAAGCCCACATCGCACGCCGTCACGGTGGCATCATCCCGGACCCCTGTCCTGAGCTGCCCCGTGCCACAGACTCCCCGGCTTAAGACTCCGACGTCAGTGGAAAGATCGCGTCCATGACCGTCGCCCCCTCCTGCATCACTGGCCTGATCTGCTTGCGGTAGACGGTCTCCGTGACGACCGTGTTGGTGTGACCGACCAGGCGTGAGATCTGCTCGATCGGCACGTCGTGGGCGGAGAGCAGAGATAAGAAGCTGTGGCGCAGCTCGCGCGGCGTCCACTCTGCCGGGTCGACTCCCTCAGCGCCCTTGATGGCGAGTCGGAAGTCCCTGCGGACGTTCTCCGCCGTCATGGCGGTCCCGTTCTTCGTGCCGAACACACGGCGCTTGCTGAGCCCTTCGAGGTCCTTCTGCTCGTGCAGGAGGGCTTTGAGCGCGGTCGCGCACCGGGTGGGGATGCGAAGGGACCGCCGTGATTTGACGGTCTTTGTGTCCCCGGACTGCCGTACGGAGCGCCACACGTAGATGGCGAACTGCTCGTGATCCCAACCGGCCTCGGTGACGGGCCGCCAGGACTTCCGGGTCTCGTCGTAGGCGACCACGTGATCCCACCGGAGATCCCTGAGTTCCTCGGTCCGCGCCCCGGTGAGCAGGGCCAGCACGATGTACGCGCGCATGCGGCACGTCGCTGCCTCAGCGGCCTTGAGCACGGCTTCGGCCTGGTCGATGGTGAGGGCCTTTGATGAGCGGCCCGCTCTGCCAGTGGGCACTTCTCAGAGGTCCACCACGTTCCGCTTGATCAGATCGCGGCGCATGGCGTTCCGGACGGAGCGATTCAGGATGTTGTGGATCAGCTTGAGCGAGCGTGTGCTGAGTGTCTCGGTCTTGCTCGCCAGCCATCGGTCTACGTCTTCCACCGAGAGGTCACGAAGCTTCCGCTTGCCGAGAGCAGGAATGATGTGGGTGTCCGCGTACCAGGTGTAGGTCTTGATGGTCTTGGCGGCGCGCCCCTTGAGCCCGTGGGTCAACCAGTACGTCACGGCCTCCTTGACCGTGTAATTGGTCGGCGCGATGGCCAGGCCATCCTCGTGATCCCTAAGGACTTCCTTGAGCTTGCCCAGGGCTTCGGCCTTGGTCTTGCCGCTCCCGCGCTTGACGATGCGCTTGCCGTCGGGGGCGTAGCCGAGACTGGCGGTGGCGATGTAGCGCTGGCGCTTCTCATCCCAGTGGATGCCACCATCTCCTCTGCTTCGTCGCTTGGTCATCAGGCTGCTTCCTCTGCTTCCTTCTCCAGGAGGGCGATGTACTGGCGGATGCCGTTGGCGGTAATGAGGCGGGCGCGGCCCTGCTTGACCGACCGCAGGCGGCCCGTACGGATCTGGTCGTAGATCAGGCTCCGGCTGAGCCTGAGTAGCTGCATGGCGTCGGTGATGCGGTAGAGCTGGGTGTCGTCAGGCCCTGGGGTGTTCATGGGTGCGGGTGCTCCTTGTCAGGGACAGTAGAGACACCAGGCAAGGTCGGGTGTCCCTCTTGATTGGGTGCGTTGGTGCTGGTCAGAACCGATTCAGGAACACCAGGGACAGCGGGGACACGTCCCGGGAACGGTGTCCCTGGCAGGCGGTAGCGTCCGGCGGCGTCCACGCAGAGCTGTCCGTCGGTGACCATGCGGGGGCAGGTCTTGCGCACGTTCTCGTGGGATAGGCCGGTGCCGTCGGCGATGGCCTTGGGTGTGGTGTTCGGGTTAGCCCTGAGGTAGCGCACGATGGCCGCGCGGGTATCCGGCAGGGTGTGATCCTCGGGTGGGCCGTCCAGCAGGTGCCAGACTCCGGCGGCGGGTTGGAAGGCCACGGCGTACTCGGCTTCCTCCACGTCCCGCCCGGTGACGTGCAGTACCCCATCGGCGGTGCCGCGTGCCCATTTGAGTACGAGTGTGGCGTCTGCGGCACCGGCCAGGCCGTTGGTGCCGGAGACCTGCTCCAGGGAAGTCGTCAGAGCGCATCTTGCGGACGTGGTGGACCAGGACGACGGCCACGCCGTAGGTGTCGGCCAGCCGCTTGGCGCGGCTCATGGCGGTGTAGTCGGCGTCATAGGCGCACAGGCCCGGCGGAGTGGTGCCGCGTACCTTGGCGAAGACGTCGATGACGACCATGCGCGCCCCGGGGTTGCGTTCCAGCCATCGGGCGATGGCGTCGTCTCCGCCTTGCGGGAGCGTGGGGCAGCTCGTGGCCAGGGTGAGGTCACGGGGCGCGGCCTGCTCTCCCAAGATCTTGCTCATGCGGGACTGGAGACGTCGTGGGGTGTCCTCCAAGGCCAGATAGAGCACCGGGCCTGGCTCCACGTCGATGGCCTCCAGAGCCTTGCCGCCCCCGGCGACGGCGATTGCCGTACCGAGTGACAGCCAGCTCTTGCCGACCTTGGGCGGTCCGGCCAGCAGGTTGAGCCCTTCGGCGATGACGCCGGGCACTGCCCAGCGCGTCTCTGGGAAGGTCATGGCCATCAGCTCGTCAGCGGTCCACGAGGTGCGGAACGGCGTTGCCGTACCGGCGCCGGCCACGTGGACGGCAGGCTCCCACGGACTAGCCTGTCACTTTCACGCTGGCGTTAGTCCTGGGAAGAGCCGTCGTCAGGCCGAATTGCGATCGTGCTTACGGTCCCGTCGCCCCAGACGGTGGTGTTGATCAGCGTCCGCCCGTCGAGGGACACCATGGTGAACTCGGGTACGAAGCGGGTCGTGAATAGTCCGGCCATCCAGCTTCGGAGCTGATCTACCTCGCTTCTGACCAGGTCCCAGTCATCGAGGAGTCGCACGCGGACCCACGCCCTGTGCGCGTCCCGCTCGTCTGGCTCCTCGTCTGGTGCGTAGGTGACGCCAAGCACGAACTCTCGATCTTCGTTGAAGAGCCCGTATTCCGTCGCCATCCGGAACCAGCCCGCATTGACCTTGTCGGGCATGTCTGCAGCGTCGACCTCGGCTATCTCGTCCGAACGAGAGTCGAATCGCCCGTCCTCGGCCCCAGCGCTGGCAGGCCCTCCCAGCGGCACCGGAGGGCGCCGGACTTCCGAGGTCTCGCGTTGGATGAGACGGAGTCCCGCAGGCGCGAGCAGAGCAGTCATATCGGCATCAGAGAGCGGCACAGGCGCACGCTAGCCGCAGGCCAAAGCCCACGTTCACTAGATCAGCAGATAGACAAGATCGACCGATATTGACACCCGTGTCGGCGTATGGATTCCGGTGCAGAGTCGGGTACGCCAAATGTGCAGAGGTCGGGGGCGCGAAGCATTCGGGACGCTGCGATGGCGGCCGGCCCGACGACCCAGGTCCGCTACTCACGATGAGTAATCGGTGGACGTGGGCTAGCGCCCGGATCGCGGCAGATCCGCATGGGGCAGAATGTGCCGATGACGATCTCCGCTGACGACTCCGGTCCGGTCCGGATTGTGACGGCCGTTCTTCGCGACGGCGATCGGGTGTTGCTGTGTCATCGAAGCGCCGGACGCCGTTGGTATCCCGACGTGTGGGACCTGCCGGGCGGTCATGTTGAGGAGGGGGAGGATCCGAAAGAGAGCCTAGTCCGCGAGCTTCGGGAGGAGTTGGGAATCACGGCATCGGAGCCGTCCAGCCCGCCGATGCATGAGATCCGGACCGCGACGTTCGACATGCAGATCTGGTTGATCGACAGGTGGACCGGAACACCCGTCAACGCCGCGCCGGACGAGCACGACGCTGTGGCGTGGTTCGAGACGTCCGACCTTGACAGCCTGCGTCTCGCCCACGAGTCGTATCTCTCGATGCTCACCGCCGTGCTCGTCACGTGACGTCGCTCCGGAAGCCAGGGGTGCGCGCTCATCGGCAGATCCGGACACCACCGGGGCTCGGCGAACGTCACTGTGTGTAGTCGATGATTTCTGTGTGCGGGCGGCGGCTCGACCATCAGCTCGCCGCTGAGCTTGCGGATGTCGATGGCAGCTGTGTACTCGGTGGCGTACGCGGCCCTGCACTGCAACTCGTACGCCGACAACCCGTCAAACATGTCCTGGGACTGATGCGTCAAGCATCTCCCGGGACAGGACAATCAGCCCGACGTCGTGTGTGAACTCACTTGATGCTTGACGCTTTGGCCTCGGATGATGCTTGACACTCCTAGCCGATCTTTCGCTTCTTAGTATGCGCGGTGGACTTGATCCGAGTGATCTCCTGGGTAGTGGTCCGGGGCACGATGCGGAGGGGTTCGCCGTTGTCGTGGATGGTGATGTGCGTGTCGTCCACGGTCACCTCCAAGATCTTGCGGGCGTGGACACGGCCGATCTGGATCTTCTGCCCGACGACTTGGAAGCCGCCGCGGCTGGAGACCACCCGTTGAACGGTCACCGGTTCGGTGGGCGAGACAGGTGGTGGTCCGGCTCGTCGGGCGCCGCGCAAGCTGACGCATTCGGCCAGCGGGAGCGGGCAGGCAACAGCGCGCAGGAGCAGGCGTTGATCGTTCATGATCCAACGGCATTGGACGCCGGGGCCGTGCCGGACGTAACCGTCGACGGCGCGAGGAAGACGCGGCGGTCGGCACAAGCGTGTTCTCGGTCAGCACCTACGGAAGCGAGCCGTTTCGATACGCGTGAATTGACGGGCGAGGAAACCCGGCGAGGCGATAACCCCAGGTATTTCTCAGTAAAATATCCTCGCGAATTTCAGAGCACAGCAAAACCTGGCATTCCGCGGTTCCGGGAGATTGACGCCGGGGATACCGCGAAGGTGGGACATAATTGACTATGCATCTATATCCGGCGATATGAGTGGCAACGTCGCACATCCAGTGGTTTCACGTTGCTTCGGTCAGTTCAGGATAAAAATGCTCTGGATCGGGTTTCAGCACGTCGGCGCAGTCGAGTCCAGCCACGGTCGGCGCTGGTGGATGTGCCGGAGCGGCCTGTCACCTTTCCTTCAAACTTGATCAGGAGGAGGCTTGTGTACCCGGCGCAGAAGACCGACCTGGACCACCAGTTGGCCGCGGACCTCGCCTGGCATCCCGCCGGCCCCGCTAAACAGGCGGGCATCCAGGCCGGTGCCAGGCGCCCGCGACATCCTCGCCTTGCGCGCGCACGACGGCGCGGACGCCACCCCGCCCTACACCACCACCGGCAAACCCGGCGACTACCGGCCGACCCATCCGGACTTCAAGGCACCGGAGTTCACCCACTGGGGCAACGTCACCCCATTCCTGCTCCATACCGGCCACCAGTTCCGTGGGTAACCCGGCGTGCTGTCTCACAGTGTCGATGCCGATTCGCGCTGAGTGGATCGGCACTCCAGCCATCGAGAGGGACATGAGTATGAGTCACGATATTCATCCCCGCATACCGCGCCTACCGGCCCTGATCGGCGCACTTGCTCTGGTCGCCGCTTGCGGCGGCTCGCCGCACCGCGGCCCGGCGTCCGCCGGGATCACCCCGGGCGCCGGCCAGAACCTGCCCGGCATGCCCGGCGGCACCGGCTCGGCATCTGCCATCCCGGAGATGCCCAACACGGCCACAGCCGCACCCACAGGCAGCGCGCCGGCCACGCCGGTGGGCCCGAACTCCGTGACGATCAAGAATTTCGCCTTCCATCCCGCTGTGCTGACCGTCAAGGCAGGCACTACGGTGACCTGGACCAACCAGGACCCTGAACCGCACACCGTGACGAGCCAGGGCCAGGGTCCGCTCCGCTCCTCCGCGCTGGCGTCCGGTGCCCGCTACCCCTACAAGTTCACCACGCCGGGCACCTACAAGTACCTGTGCAGCATCCACCCGTTCATGACTGCCACTGTGACGGTGACCCAGTGACCGGCCCTATCGATCCGCGTGAAGCCGAGCCGACGCCGGAACACGGGATGTCTCGCCGCCAACTGCTGCGCCACGCCGGCTGGTTTGGCGCCGCCGTGGTCTTGACGGTGGCCGACGGCCAAGTGATCAGCAGCATCGCAGACAGCCAGGACAGCGCCGCCGCACAGGCCGCCGCCAACTCTGGCGCGCTGCGGTTCGTGCAGATTTCCGACAGCCACATCGGCTTCACCGGCGCCGCCAACACCGACGTGACCCGAACGTTCACCGAAGCGCTCAATCAGGTCAACAGCCTGGGCTTCCAGCCCGACTTCGTCATGCACAGCGGCGACCTCACCCACCTGTCCACCCCGGGCCAGTTCGACCAGGTCAAGCAGATGTTGACCGGCCTGCGTACCGGTCGCGTCTTCACGGTGCCCGGGGAACACGACTCGATCGGCGACGGCGGACATGCGTACCGGCAGCGATTCGGCGCAAACACCCTCGGCGACGGCTGGTACAGCTTCGACACCCATGGCGTCCACTTCATCGCTCTGGTCAACACCCTGCACCTGGAGCATCTCGGGCACCTTGGCACCGACCAGATCGACTTCGTCCGCAAAGACGTCACTGGTCTATCGGCTGATACTCCCATCGTGGTGTTCAGCCATATTCCGCTGTTCGCCATGTACCCGGCCTGGGGCTGGGGCACCGATGACGCCATCAAGGTCCTAGGCCTGCTACGCCGCTTCTCCTCTGTGACCTGCCTGAACGGCCACGTGCACCAGCTGTTCACCAAGACCGAAGGCAACGTCACCTTTCACAGCGCCACCACCACCGCCTACCCGCTGCCCAAACCGGGCATCGGGCCGGGACCCCTCCCGCAGGTGGTACCAGCCGGCCGCCTCAAGGACGCACTGGGCATCCGCACTGTCACCTACCGTAAGGGCGTAGGCGGCCTGGCCGTCACCGACCACAAGCTGGCATGAAGGCGTCCGCGGCCCTCGCGCCCGCCTGAGCACGGCCGCCGCCATCGCCGTCAGCGGCTACATCCACGCCGACCTCTGCCTCAACGGCGGCTACCGGCACATCCACATCATCGGCACGGCGTTCCTGCTCCACGCCGGCGGCGCTTTCGCCGTCACCCTACTGCTGCTCGTCAGCGACTCGGCCATCGTCAGGCTCGGCGCCGCCGCCGTGGCCCTGGGTGCGCTGGGCGGCTTCACGCTCTCCCGCGCCATCGGGATTTTCGGGTTCACCGAGCACGGATTCACCCCCTCCCCGCAGGCTGCGATCAGCGTGATCGTCGAAGTGGCCGCGCTGCTGCTGCTCGCGGCCTGGCAGCTGGCCATGCGCAAGCCGGCGGAGGGCCTCACGGGTGCCGAATAATCATCCATACTGGTCACGCCGCATGTCGATACTCGTGGCGCGTGCCGCTGTCGATCTTGCCACCGGATGTCAAGGGCGGGTGAACTGGTATCCCGCGCGAGTTTCTGGTACCGAATAGAGGCCACCTGCGGCTGGCTGGATCGCACCGTCGGCGCCTACGCATGAATTGACGGGCGACGAAACCCAGCGGGGCGATAACCCCAAGTATTTCTCAGTAACATAATCCCGCGAATTTCGGGGCACAGCAAAACCTGGCATTCCCCGGTTTTCGGGAGATTGACGCCGGGGACACTGCGAAGGCGGGACATAACTAGTTGAACTACGTTGAGCGGGCTGTTGTGGCGGCGCGACAGCCGAGAATACGCAGGGATCGGAGGAACGTGGGAGCAAACCACAGGATGTCACCAGCCCGCCCGGCTGGGCTGCGGCTGACAGCAGCCGCCGCCCTCGCCCTCGCCGTGACGGCAGCCCTGTACGCGTTCGGCCGGATACACACACCCGACTACGTCACCAGCCTGTTCGGACACTACGGCAACAACGCGAACCTCCTGAAGGCCCAACTCGGCACCGCCCTGCTGGGCCTGGCCCTCTACCAGCTCATACTGGCGCTTTGGATGTACCGACGGCTACCCGGCGCCGGCGCCGCCCCCCGCCCGGTACCCCTCGCCCACCGCATCGGCGGAGCCGTGCTGTTCGCGCTATCCCTACCCATCGCGTACCACTGCATCACCGCTTACGGAATAGAGACGTACAGCACCCGGGCCGCCCTCCACTCCCTCGCGGGCTGCTTCTTCTACGGCGCATTCGCCGCGAAGGTACTCCTCGTCCGCAGCCGGCGCCTACCCACCTGGGCGTTGCCACTCGCCGGTGGCACCCTGGTCACCCTCATCGCAATCCTGTGGTCCTCAGCGGCCCTCTGGCAGCTGACCCAGCCCTAGCAGTCCCCCACAGACGCGGCCGCCCGTCAAGGACCGCGACGATGCCGTCCAAAGATTTTGGACGCCACCGGCCGAGCGCCGGTCGCCCTGTACGGGCCCGTCATCAGCCGAAAGTCCTCATCGATCACGCCCGGTGATCTCCGTCGCCGCTCGGGCGTCCGCATGTGGCGGCTGGCGCTATCTGATCACCGGCGGCGGGGAGGTGATCGCCAGCGCCGAGACCGCACAGGCCCCGGACGGCACCCCTGAGCCGGCGCAGTTCACCGAGGGCCGGTTCGTGGCCGCCACCGCAACCGCCGTACAGTCTGCCCGGGCACTGCCGCAACTGGAGAAGGCCGCCTTCGAACTGCGGCTGCTCCGGATCCCCGCGCTGTACCTGATGGCGCTGTGGCTGCACTCGCCGGCCACCGACCTGCTGGTGCCGCTGGCCCCCTCACCGATCGGCAAGGAGGGCCAGATCGTGCCGCCGGCACAGCTGTTCGGCGACCTCGCCCGTCAGGCCCGTGCCCGCTCGGCGGCCGCACCTCGCCGGTCCGGTGATAGCGAACCGCCCACTCCCTGATAGATCGGGGCCCTGAACGGCAACGGAACGGCCAGTGACGGTGATGGGCTGAAGCCCGCCGAGTTTCCGCCACTGGCCGTTCGAATGTGTGTCAACCCGAAAACAACCTTTTCGCCACCAGCCTGAGCCTGAATCCACGGCGTGAATTTGTGATGGTTTCTCGGCCCAATTTCTCCATGAGGACCGTCGTCGCGGGTAAGAGCTCTGTTTTCGGTGTGGGAGGCTCGCCGTGCGCGGGTCGCGGCCTGTCCGGGTGATGCGAGTTCGGGGGGCGGGGTGGCGCTGTGGGCGCGGGGGTGACCATCGTGGTCGTCAGTTCGGGGTGGTGACCAGAAGTTTCGAGTAGGTCAGGCCGCTCGAGCGGTGGGCGGGTCCCGGGTGGTGGTGAAGACGTTCATCCAGGCCTGTTGCCAGCGCACGGCCCGGCCCGGCGTTTGAGCGTTCGCCCGAGTGTGATCAGCTCGGTCAGGGCCGTGGGCAGGCGTGCACGGATGCGACGGATGCCGCTTGAGCGGGTACGGCTACCGCGGATACGGCCGCGGCCGTTGCCACGAGGCCTGCGAGTAAGAGCTTCATCAGCTTCCTTGATCGGGGGGATATAGCAGGGAAAAGAGTAAGAGGGTGGTGTTGGCGTGATAAGGGATGTCTCGTAACGATCCTGTACAGACACTCAAGTGATGGTGATAGCCCTCGATGAAGGCGGGCGGGATTGTCCGTATTTCGGGTCAGGGTTGGTCGAGGTGGCCATCTCCAGGCAGGCACGCTGCGGCGGGACATCCAGGGCACTGGTGCTGTCCCACGCTGGCCGAGCAAGACGTGTAAATGCACGTCAGCAGATGATCGCACGTCGCGGGAGCTTCCCTGCGGATAAGAAGACCGGGCTCCCCCTGTTCGTGCGGCAGAGCCTTGAGGGCGGTCACGCACCGGGTGGGGATGCGCAGGGATCGCCGTGACTTGACGGTCTTGGTGTCCCCGGACTGACGGATGGAGCACCACACGTAAGATGGCGAACTGCTCAGTTCGCGCGTTGCCAGGGCCGCGGAGTTTGGCAGGGGTGTGGTTGCGTTCGCACCTATCCCGGCGTGGGTGACATGCGGAAGGTCCGCACGACTGTGGTGCCCTGGTAAATTCCCACGGTCGCCCGCTCCGATAGGGCGCCTACAAGGACTAGCCCCGAGGGTGACACTTCCTGCTCTGCTGGGCCGGTCGCGGTTTCGCACACGACGGACGTGATCGAGGCGCCGACGAAGAGTTCCATAAGGGTGAGCGGCATGCCGCGCCCTGCGTTGGTGTCGGCTTCCGATAGCCAGGTTTCGGTGGTCCCGAGAATGGCTGCTTCCGCATCGTGTGGTCGCTCGGTGAACACGTTCGGATAGCCGCCGGCTCCTGACCCGAGGTCCAGGTCTCGCCAAGTACCATGCGCCTGCCGTACGGCGATAGCGATCTCAGAAGCGAAGGTCTGGTCTCTCCGGTGTCGGATCATGAGTACTGCTGCGATGGATGACGACGAAGACAGCCACCGCGCAACGGGGACGGATTCCCCGAGCTGAGGAACCCGGCCCGTAGGGGCGCTGGGGCTGTCGAGCACCAACGAGATGAACTCGGTCACTGGCATGAGGACATGGTCCTACGGACCAAAACGCATGGAGATTTCAGAAGGTGAGCTAGTCCGGGCCGCCAGACGTTGAGGCTTCCTTCAGTGCGGCCGTGGCCGGACACCTGAGCACTTCGACCGCGCGGTCGAGCGTGTCCGGTCGGGCTGTGTAGGGCAGTCGTAGCCAGTGGGTCAGGGTGCCGTCGGGGGAGAAGGCCGGGCCGGGCAGCAGTTCCACGCCCGCGGCGGTGGCCCGCCTGACCAGCGTCTCCCCGGACGTTCCGTGGAGCCGCAGCCACAGCGCGAGACCTCCCGGCGGGAGCGTGAAGGTCCAGTCGCCGCCCTCACGAAGCCGGGCGGCCAGGTGGTCACGCTGGCCGCGCAGCTCGCCGCGGCGGCGCTCCAGCAGTGCATCGAGGTGGGGGAGCAGCTCGCAGGCCACGAGCTGCTCCATAGGCGGCGGCGCGCACATGCCGCTGAGCGGGTCCGTGAGCAGCTCCCGGACCAGTGCGGCCGGGCCGCGGATCCAGCCGATCCGCAGGCCGCCCCACACGGCTTTGCTCAGCGAGCCGACGGTCACCGCATTGCGGAGGCGGGGCTCGGGCACGGGAGCGGCGCGGAGGTCGATGTCCCGCATGGTCTCGTCGACGATCACCGTGACCCGGTGTTCGGCGGCCAGCTCGGTGACCGCCCGCCGGGTCTCCTGGTCCATCAGCGCGCCCGTCGGGTTGTGGAAGTCGGGTACCAGGCAGGCCACGGTGCCCGCCGCGGCTCGGAACGCGGCCGCGAGCTGCTCCGCGTCCCACCCTTCCGTGGTGACCCGCACCGGCGACATGCGGACACCGAACCGCCGCAGCACGGCGAGCGTGCCGAAGAACGCGGGGTTTTCCACGACCGCTCTGCGGGGCGCGAGATGCGCGACGAGCAGGGTCAGCGCGGCGCGGGCGCCGGAGGTGACCAGGAGCTGCTCCGGCCGGGTGGGCAGGCCCTCGGCGGTGTACCGGCCGGCGATCAGCTTGCGCAGCTCAGGCAGTCCCGCGTCCGGCTCCCCGCTTTCCAGTAGCAGCCGCGCCGACCTGTCCAGGGCGCGGTGCATGGCCTCGGTGTAGATCTCGCGCGGCGCGGCGGGTACGGCGCGGCGCAGGTCGACCGAGTCCCGCCGGTCCACGGACGCGGGCGCGTAGCGCTCGCCCAGGTGCGGCGGGAGCCGTACGGTGCTCGCGCTGCCCTGCCGGGTGACCAGCCAGCCCTCCTCCCGCAGCCTGGACAGAGCGGTGACCACCGTGCCCCTGCTCACCCCGAGCTGCGCGGCCAGCTGCCGTTCCGACGGTAGCCGGTCACCGATCCTGACCCGCCCATCGAGTACGGCGTCGCGGAACGCCTCCGCGAGGGAGTCGGGCAGCGGGGTCGCGGGTCGTCGCCATCCGGTGAACATTGGTCCAGTTTGTCATGATTGGACTAAAGGTTCGCGCTGGCTGGGTTCTACCGTTGCTGTATGGATTCCCGACTCAGTGCCGATCTTGCCCGTGCCCCTGAGCTGCTCGAAGCCGCCCGTGGCTACGCCGTACGGATCCTGGAAGGTCTGCCGGAGCGGCCCGTCGCGCTGCCGCCCGTGCGGCCGGAGCCAGATTCGCTGCCCGTGTCCGGCGCCGGGGCCCTCGGCGCGCTGGAGGCGTTCGCGCAGCGGTGGGAGCCCGGGTTCGCGGCCAGCCCTGGGCCTCGCTACCTGGGGTTCGTCACCGGCGGCAGCACGCCTGCGGCGCTGGTGGGCGACTGGCTGACCGCCGTCCTCGACCAGAATCCGACGAGCGGCCTCGACTCCTCCGCGCCCGACCTGGAACGGGAGACGGTCGGCTGGTTGCGCGAGCTCTTCGGCCTGCCCACGGAACAGCAGGGCGCCTTCGTCAGCGGCGCGACGATGTCCAACTTCGTCGGGCTGGCCGTCGCCAGGGAGTGGCTGGGCGAGCGGCGCGGCATCTCGGTGGCCGAGCAGGGCGCGGCGGCCCTGGGATCGGTGCGCGTCCTGTCGGGGAGTCCGCACTCCAGCATCGGCAAGGCACTGTCCATGCTCGGCCTGGGCCGCTCGGCGCTCCAACGCGTGGACGTCCTGCCCGGGAGGGAAGCGGTCGACGTGACCAAGCTGGCGGCGGCGCTGGCGGAGCTGGGCGGCGAGCCGGCGATCGTGGTGGCCAACGCCGGCACCGTGAACACGGTGGACTTCGACGACCTGCGGGCGATCGCCGCCCTGCGCACCCGCTTCCCCTTCTGGCTGCACGTGGACGCCGCCTTCGGCGCGTTCGCCGCGCTGTCACCGGAACACGCGGACCTGGTCGAGGGGCTCGGCGACGCCGACTCCATCTGCGTGGACCTGCACAAGTGGCTGAACGTGCCCTATGACAGCGCCGTGCAGTTCACCCGGCGCCGGGACCTGCAGACGCGGATCTTCCAGAACTTCGCCGCCTACCTTGGCGAGCTGGGTGAGGAGCCGGACCTCGTACACCTGACCCCGGAGAACTCCCGGCGGCTGCGCGCGATGGCCGCCTGGTTCACCCTGGCCGCCTACGGCCGCGAGGGCCATGCGGAGATCGTACGGCGGGACGTCGCCATGGCCGCCAGGCTCGGGGAGCGGATCGCCGCGATGCCCGCCTACCGGCTCCTCGCGCCGGTCACGCTCAACGTCGTCTGCTTCACCCTCGCGGCCGACCCCGGGGGCATCGGCGAGGTGGCCCGGAAGATCACCGAGTCCGGCGAGGCGTTCCTGACGCCGACCGTTTACGACGGGGTGCCCGCGCTGCGCGCCGCCTTCAGCAACTGGCGCACCACGGAAGCCGACGTCGACAGGGTGGCGAAGATCCTGGAAACTGCCGCGGTGCCGTCCTCTTCGCCTTGATCAATGACGGAGCAGGACGTCGAGTTCGCTGAAGGCTAGTGAGCCGTTCATTTCCGAGAGAGTTCCTGGGCCGAGTAGTTCCGCCGCGGCTCTGCGGGCCGCGGTGTAGGCGGTCTGTGCCAGTCCGGTGCCCAGGCTGATCCTGCGCACCCCGGCCTGCGCGAGCTCGGTGACACTTGGTCCACCGGCGACGGCCATCGCGTTGACCGGCAGTGGCGACTCGGCGCAGAGAGTGTTCAGCACGTCTATATCGAGCAGGCCGGGAACGAAGATGCCGTCGGCTCCCGCCTCGGCGTATGCCGCCGTACGCGCGATCACCTCGCCCAGCCGTACATCGGATGGACCGATCGCGAACAGGAACCGGACCTCCATCGCGGCTGGGCCCACCAGGTACGCCCTCGGCTCGCAGCCGCAGGTCTCGATTGCGGGTGGCTGGCCGACATGATTCCGGCCATCGGGCACCTCCCCGACTTTCTCAACCCGACGACCGCATCCCACAAGCTTTCCGATGAACTGGCCGCCATCGAGCCACTGACCCCGAGCAGGTACGGCGGGACCTCGACCAGCTGGCCGCCGAGCGTGACGGCCGGTTGTCCACCCGGTTGCGAAGCCTTCATCGGACCCCTCGCACCTACCTGCCTCGGATCGTGGCGGAGATCGAGGTCTACTGGCAGCTCGCGATAGCGCCTTACTGGGCCAGGATCCGCTCGTTGCTGGAGGCGGACGTCTTCCACCGCGGCCGCCAGGTGGCCGAGCACGGTACGGCCCAGACGCTCGACCAGCTGCACCACACGGTGCGTTGGGTCAACGGCAGCCTCCACCTGGTACAGCGGCACTGCGCCATCACCAGGATCGAGACCGGAGCCGGGCTGCTCCTGGTGCCGTCGGCCTTCGCCTGGCCGCGGGTGCTGACCCGGTCCGTCGGGTCCGAGCCGCCTCAACTGGCCTACCCGGCACGCGGGATCGGCACGCTGTGGGAACGCCGGACACATGCGGGCACGGAAGCCCTCGCAGCCGTGATCGGCCGATCCAGGGCGCTGATCCTGTCCGAACTGGACTCGCCCGCCTCGACCACCGAACTCGCGCAACGGTCGGGCCTTTCCGCGGCGGGCGTGTCCCAACATCTCGCCGCACTCCGGGCCGCCGGCCTGACCAGCACCCACCGAGCGGGCCGCTCGGTGTTCTACGCCCGCACCGACCTCGCCGACGCCCTACTCACCGCGCAAACATGAAAACCCGATCGCTCCGACATCCGATGTGGGGTGGTACGCCGAGGCGTACCGGAGGTCGTGAAGCCGCGAGGCTGCCGAACGGGAAGAGGGCTTCGTTAAAAGGGGGCACCATCCCTAGAACGACGAACATGGCGGAGTGGACGGCTGGGAGCAGCGTTAAGCCTGCTCGGGGGGCTGCGGTAGCCAGCGGCGGACGGCGTCGATTGTGGTCTCTGGGGAGGTGTTGAAGCAGCACCGGATTCCGGGGGTGGTCGAGATCAGTGCGTTGATCAGCCGTTCGAAGAGGAGGGTGTGCTCGGGCGCCATTCGCACACCGCCTCCGATCATGGCCACGCTGAAGTGTCCTTCGGACAGCCGGTCACGGACGGTCTTCTCAGCCGCGTCCGGGTCAGCATCGACCAGGCAAGTTTCCGCGTCGAAGCCAGCCGCCCGCACAGCCGCGAAACCCTGCTCGATCCGAGCGGCAAGCGTCGCCTCATCAAGGTCCGGATGGTTGCTGAGGTCGACCGCGCTCGCGTGCAGGCCGATCATGAGGATCTTCGTCATTTCATCGCTCCTTGCAAAGTGACGGCTCAATCCGCTGCTCCGAGCGCGTGCTCGACCGAGTGCGACGGCCGAGCACGCGCCTGAGGTGGATCAGCGTTGCGCCTCAAGCTCGGCGTGAACGCCCAGGACGGCCTGACCGGCAGGGCTGGCCCAGTTGTCGGCGAGCTCGGCCAGCAGCGGGCGGGTGGTGTTGAGTACCGCGCCGGCGCGTTCCATACGGCGCAGCGCGATCTCGTCGGAGGCCGAGCTGAGTGACCCGGAGGCGTCCACGGCAACCTGGACTTCGTAGCCGTCGGCGAGCGCGCTGAGGACCGGGTAGACCACGCACACGTCGGTGGTCACACCTGCGACGATCAGCCGGCGGCGACCGGTGTTCTTGACGGCGGCGGCGAAGTTGGGGTCGGCCATCGCGTTGACGACTCCGGTGCGCTGGATCCGCGCGACGTACTCCGCCGGCATGATCTGCTCAAGCTCGGGGATCAGCGGCCCCTGCACCTGGTCCTCCATGCTGGTGGTCAGTACGGCCGGCATGCCCAGCGCCTTGACCGTCTTGGCCAGGCGGACGGTGTTCGCCCGCAGTTCGGCGTGATCGGCCGAGCCGACCCAGCCGATCGTTCCCACCTGGTGGTCGATCAGCAGCACAGCGGCGTCGTCCGGGGTGTAGGGCACGTAAGTCATCTCAAGCTCCTGTTAGCAGGTGATCAGCGGGTGTTCCCGCGCCATTCACTCTGGTTCAGGGCGGATCACCGAACAACGCCGCAGCCTGGAACAATCGTTCAGTCAGGGTGAACGGTAGAAAGGCGCAGAGGTGGGTCTGGAACGGCATGAGATCGAGGCGTTCCTGGCCCTGGCCGAGGAACTGCATTTCGGCCACACCGCGGAACGGCTGCTGGTGTCGCGCTCGCACGTCACCCAGACCATCCAGAAGCTGGAGCGGCGAATCGGCGCCCCGCTGTTCGAACGGACCAGCCGCCGGGTGACCCTCACGTCGATCGGACGGTGGCTGTACGACGACCTGGCGCCGGCGCATGCGCAGATCCAGGCTGGGCTGGACCGGGCCATCGCGGCGGCCAAGGGGATCAGCGGCCTGCTGCATCTCGGGTTCGCCGGAGCGGCCGCCGGGCAGGTGGCACTGGAGGCCGTCACCACGTTCCGCGGCCGCCACCCCGACTGCCAGGTCCGGCTGCATGAGCTGCACATGTCCGACTTCCTGCACCGGCTGCGCACCGAGGAGGTGGACGTGGCGATCGCCTGCTTTCCCATTAGGGAACCTGACCTGACCACTGGCCCGGTCCTGTTCACCGAGCAGCGCATGCTGGCGGTCTCCGCCGGACACCCCTACAGCGGTCGCGCCTCGGTGACCCTGGAAGACCTGGCCCGCGACGCCCTCCTGCAGCCGCCCACCTCCCTGCCCGGCTACTGGCGTCTGGACCGGGCGCCGGGGACGACCCCTTCAGGAAAGCCCATCCGCCAGGGCCAGGTCACAGAGACAGCCCAGGAAGCACTCGCCCTGGTCGGGGCGGGCGCCGGGATGCTCGTCGTGGGCGCGCAGGCCGTCCGCTACTACGCCCGTCCCGATGTCGTCTACGTGCCCATTGACGACGCTCCGCCGTTCGAATGGGGGCTGATCTGGCGTACGACCGGCGCTACCGCCCGGGTCAACGCCTTCGCCCAAGCCTGCGTCCACGACAAAACCGCCTAGGCACCGTTTCCATGGCGGCGCCGTACACGATCACCTCGCAGCGGCTTGTTGGTCAGTGCTCGTCGCGACTCCAGATCTGAGTGCACCGAGGGAGGTCTTTGATGCCGCCACCTTCCGGGATCATGCCCCAGAGGAAGGGGATCAGGTACTGCGGTGCTTCGCCCAGGAGCGCGGCTAGTTCGTCCTCGGCGACACTGAGGGAGTACGGCGCGCCGGGTTGTCCCGAGTTCCATCCTTGTTCGACGGCCCGCCGGATGCATCCACTGACAAGGACGGGACGAACCGTGATCGTTCGCTGTCCAACCCAGTTGTCCGGCCGGGCGCAGGGGAGAGATACCACGAGGACGCTGCCCGGCTCCTCGGCTCGCTCGACGGCGAAGGTGAGAGGGCTCCAGTCGTTTCCCTGGCTGTAGGTCGGCTTGTGGCTGACACGCCAACGGAAGACGGTGGCATCGACGGTGATGAGCCGCGAGCCCTTCTTCGGCATCGCCACAGCTGCCTCCAAGAATCAGTGACGCGAGACGCCCGCAAGCGTAACCACCGCTCATCAACATGATCGAGCCGGCATGACGGCGGAGATGCCGTCCTGCGTGGCGAAACAGGTGACCAGACCGAGCAGGAATCGAGAAGCACCGGCCCCGAGCCACATCTAGCGTGACTGCCATGGGCATCACCATCCACGCGAGCTCACCGGTATCGTCCTGGCCACCGCCGACCTGGACGGTACCTTCGAGCGGGTGCGGGCCGGCGGCGCCGAATCCAGGAGCAGCGCTGACCTGAGAAGCGCGACCTGACGCGTGACGGCCGCCGGTTGATCTGACGCCTCGGCCGATACCGCCGATCAGGTAGAAATGGGACCGTTGCCGCGACCGCGCCGACGGAGGAGAACCAGACGTAGTGCTCGAAGCTGGTCAGCTCGAGCCAGGCGACGCCGACGAGACCGCGAAGGCGGTCCCGGCCAACAGATGGAGACACGATGAGTATTGCCCCGAGTACGGACACGCAGTCGCCTGCGCTGCACGCTGCCGACAGCCACGATCTGATCCGCGTGCACGGCGCGCGCGAGAACAATCTCAAGGACGTCAGCATCGAGATCCCGAAGCGCAGGCTGACGGTGTTCACCGGCGTGTCCGGCTCGGGCAAGAGCTCGCTGGTGTTCGACACGATCGCCGCTGAGTCGCGGCGGCTGATCAACGAGACCTACAGCACCTTCGTCCAGGGCTTCATGCCGACGCTGGCACGGCCCGAGGTCGACGTGCTCGAAGGGCTGACGACCGCGATCATCGTCGACCAGGCGCGGATGGGCGCCGACCCGCGTTCGACGGTCGGCACCGCCACCGACGCCAACGCGATGCTGCGCATCCTCTTCAGCCGGCTCGGGCAGCCGCACATCGGCTCGCCCCAGGCGTTCTCCTTCAACGTCCCGTCGGTACGGGGGTCCGGTGCGATCACCGTCGACCGAGGCGACAGCAAGGCCAAGACCGAGAGCCGGACCTTCAATCTCACCGGCGGCATGTGCCCGCGCTGCGAAGGCCGGGGCACGGTCTCCGATCTGGACCTCGCCGAGCTCTTCGACGACTCCAAGTCGATCGCGGAGGGCGCGATCACCATCCCCGGCTACAAGGTGGACAGCTGGTGGACCGTGGGGATCTTCCGCGAGTCGGGCTTCCTCGACCCGGACAAGCCGATCCGCAAGTTCACCAAGAAAGAGATGGACGACTTCCTGTACAAGGAGCCGACCAAGGTCAAGATCAACGGAGTCAACCTCACCTATGAGGGGCTGATCCCCAAGATCCAGAAGTCGTTCCTGTCCAAGGATCCCGACGCGCTGCAGCCGCACATCCGGGCGTTCGTGGACCGGGCGGTCACCTTCACCGCCTGCCCCGAGTGCGGTGGCAGCAGGCTCGCCGAGGGCGCACGCAAGTCGAAGATCAACGGGATCAACATCGCTGACGCGTGCGCGATGCAGATCAGCGACCTGGCCGAGTGGGTGCGCGACCTGAACGAGCCGTCGGTGGCGCCGCTGCTGGCCACGCTGGGGCAGACGCTCGACTCGTTCGTGGAGATCGGGCTGGGCTACCTGTCGCTGGAACGGCCCGCCGGCACGCTGTCGGGCGGCGAGGCGCAGCGCGTCAAGATGATCCGCCACCTCGGCTCCTCGCTCACCGACACCACCTACGTCTTCGACGAGCCCAGCGCGGGCCTGCACCCGCACGACATCCAGCGGATGAACGAGCTGCTGCTGCGGCTGCGCGACAAGGGCAACACGGTGCTGGTGGTGGAGCACAAGCCGGAGGTGATCGCGATCGCCGACCACGTCGTCGACCTCGGCCCCGGCGCCGGCACGGGCGGCGGCACGGTCTGCTTCGAGGGCACCCTCGAAGGGCTGCGGGCCAGCGGCACCATCACCGGCCGCCACCTGGACGACCGGGCCGCGGTCAAGGAGACCGTGCGTAAGCCCACGGGCAAGCTGGAGATCCGCGGCGCGACCCGGCACAACCTGCAGGGCGTCGACGTCGACGTCCCGCTCGGCGTGCTGTGCGTCGTCACCGGCGTGGCAGGGTCAGGCAAGAGCTCGCTGATCCACGGCTCCATCCCCGCCTCCGCGGGCGTCGTGTCGGTCGACCAGACGCCCATCCGCGGCTCGCGCCGCAGCAACCCGGCCACTTACACCGGCCTGCTCGACCCGATCCGCAAGGCGTTCGCGAAGGCCAACGGGGTCAAGCCGGCGCTGTTCAGCGCCAACTCCGAGGGCGCCTGCCCCACCTGCAACGGGGCCGGCGTCACCTACACGGACCTGGCCATGATGGCCGGCGTGTCCACCGTGTGCGAGGAGTGCGAGGGCAAGCGGTTCCAGGCCGCCGTGCTGGAGTACCACCTCGGCGGCCGCGACATCAGCCAGGTGCTGGCCATGCCGGTGACCGAGGCCGAGGAGTTCTTCGGCACCGGCGAGGCGCGCACGCCGGCCGCGCACGCCATCCTCGACCGGCTCGCCGACGTCGGGCTCGGCTACCTCACCATCGGCCAGCCGCTCACCACGCTGTCCGGCGGCGAGCGGCAGCGGCTCAAGCTGGCCACCCACATGGCCGACAAGGGCGGCGTCTACGTCCTGGACGAGCCGACCACCGGCCTGCACCTGGCCGACGTCGAGCAGCTGCTCGGCCTGCTGGATCGGCTCGTCGACTCCGGCAAGTCGGTCATCGTCATCGAGCATCACCAGGCGGTCATGGCACACGCCGACTGGATCATCGACCTCGGCCCCGGCGCCGGCCACGACGGCGGCCGGATCATCTTCGAGGGCACCCCGGCCGATCTCGTCGCGGCCCGCTCCACCCTCACGGGCGAGCACCTCGCGGCTTACGTCAGCTGACACTCCTGGACGGTCGCGGCTCTCGTGACGAACCGCGTCCGGGTCCAGCGTCCCAGGAGGCCGCGGCGTTCCAGTTCCAGAATGGTGAGGAGGGCGAGGACCGGCAGGAAGCCGCTGACGGCCGCACCCACGGTGAGGGCGAGGTACGGGGCGCCGGACCGGGCCAGCTTGCGGAGCGGAGGAGCCGGCACGCCGGTCGGCGCGTCGCGCAGCGCCACGTGTACGGCCGCCCTGCCGGGTGTGGCGCCGTCCTGCCGTACTGCCGGGATGACTACGAAGATGACCAGCCCGGTCATCGCGTACGACAAGCCGGGCAGGACGTCCCTCAGCAGGGCGTCCGCCGGCATCGGGCCACCTGTGACGAGCTGATGGCCCTGTACGGCGAGCAGCCCGAACACCGGCGAGGAGAAGAACCACACCACCCCGTCGAGCACCATGGCGAGCGCCAACCGGGCGGTGGTCGGCGGCGCGAGGTCCGGGCGGGGTGACGGCCACGGGTCCGGCAGCAGGCGGGCGGCCGGGCCGGCCAGCAGCCAGCCGAGCCCGGCGCCTGCCGTATTGATGATCAGGTCGTCCAGGTCGAACAGCCGGTACGCGCAGGGGTACAGGCCCCACAGGCCGGTGAGCTGGGTGAGCTCGATCGCCAGCGAACCGGCGAGGGAGAACAGAAGGGTGCGCGTGACGTCGAGCCGCTGGCGGTAGCGCAGGATGAAGCCGAGGGGTACGAACAGGGCGACGTTGAACACGATCTGCAGCATCGATCTGCTGTACAGCGTGGCGAGCAGACCCTGGCCGGCGTTCTCTCTGATCACGTCGAGGATGCTCGACAGCGGTTGCCAGCGCGGCGTGGCGAGGCTCTGCCGGATGGCGCAGAAGTCCGGCGTCACCTCGGGCAGGGGGAACAGCGTGAAGGCCACGACGCCGCAGGCGTACAGGATGAGCATCGCCGTGACGATCCCCGACCATCGCCCGATGCGCCCGAAACGCTGGTACTGGCGCGACACGAAGGGCAGCGACAGCAGCGCGATGGCCAGCGGGGCAAGCAACAGGGCGATTTTCGCCTGGGTCAGGTAGATCTCCACAAGCCGCAAAGTCTAACGAAAATGGACATATCACCATAAATCGCACACCTGTGATTCGCGACGCACCCGAGGTGGGAGGCCCGCAGGGCTGCGTGATCTCAGGTCGGTGATCAACTGGACATCGCCCCTCAGGAGGAGCGATGGTGGAACCTGGTTCCCCCCGACGCTGGTATCGAACGGGAGGAGCCTAGGTCGTGGACATGAAGCTCGAGGTTGTGGTGATACCGGTCGCCGACGTCGATCGGGCCAAAGGGTTCTACAAGGCGCTCGGATGGCGGGAGGATGCCGACTTCGCGACCGGCGACGACTTCCGGGTGGTGCAGCTGACCCCACCGGGCTCGGCCTGCTCAATCATCTTCGGCACCAGGGTCACGGCTGCCGAACCGGGTTCAGCGCAGGGCCTGTACCTGATCGTCAAGGACATCGAAGCGGCACGAGCCGAACTCGTCGACCGCGGCGCCGAGGTGAGCGAGGTCTTCCACGACGCGGGCGGGGTGTTCCCCCACGCAGGAACCGAAGGACGGGCGTCCGGCCCGGCTCCCGGCCACAAGAGCTACGGCTCCTTCGCCTCCTTCAGCGACCCCGACGGCAACGGGTGGCTCCTCCAGGAGATCACCACCCGCCTCCCGGGCCGGTGATCGAGATGCGAGTAACCTACGACTCCGCGGCCGACCTCGCCGAGACCCTACGCCGCGCGGAGGCCGCACACGGCCAGTACGAGGAGCAACTCGGCCACCCCGACCCGGACTGGCCGACCTGGTACGCGCAATACATGGTGCAAGAGCAGTCCAACACCACCTGAACACTGGGTGATCTAGCCGGGACCACCATCTTCGAACGCGGCGCCGAGCAAGCAGCATGCACCGCCGACAAGGAACAGGTCAGCAAGGTGACCTAGTCCGAGGCCTCCGGTGGGGTCAAGCGTCGGCGCCACTGGATCTCGGAGCCCTGTCGTACGTCGGTGGGAGTGAGGCCGAGGGCTGTGGCGACGGCTGCGGATGCGTCGTGGGCTGGGTGGATGTGGGCGATGAGGGTTTCCACTGGCCGGCGGTCCAGCCAGGTGGCGAGGCCGTGGGCGGCTTCGGTGGCGATGCCTCTTCGCTGCCACGGCGTCCCCACCACCCAGGCGATCTCGGCGATGGAGCCGTTGATCGTGGCCTGGACCGTCCCGGTCAGGCAGGCTTCGTCGCGGAGGCGGATCACCCAGTTCAGCCAGGTGACGGCGGGGTCGGGGGAGCCGGCGACCATGCGCTGATAGCGGGAGCGCAGGGCTTGCGGGGTGTCGGGAGTGCCGCCGATGAAGGTGTGCAGGGCGGGGTCGGACAGCACCGTGGCCATCTCCTCGGCGTGTTCGACGCGCAGGGGCAGGAGGTCCAGCCGTTCGGTGATGATGACCTCGGCCTGGATGCTGCTCACGCGGCTCCTCCCTGGTTACCCCGGCATTACCAGGTAACGAAAAAGTGCGATCTACCGGCTTGAAGTGCCGGCGTGCAAGCTGACTTCATGACCATTATCAGCGAGCTGGAATATGTCCCGTTCCCGCCGGACCCGCACAACTACAAGCCGGAGTCCCGCCATTCCTTGGTCATCGACCCCGTCCGCCCTGACGGTGCCTACGTCAAGGATCTGGTGCTGAATTTCGAGCGCCTGGCGGCAGGGGAGATAATCCCGGTCCACGTCCACACCAACGAGGAAGTCCTCATCATCGACGACGGTGAAGCCGAGGCCTTCTACGACGGGGAATGGCAGCCGGTCGGCCCGGGCGCCGTCATTATGGTGCCGCCCGGGGTGGCACACGGGTTCCGCAACAGATCCGGTGGCAGCGTCAGGCTGCACGCCGTATTCGCAGGTCACATCGTCGGAACGCAACTCCTCGAGCGCAGCCCGGCAGCGGGCACGGAGGACGATCCGCTGCCCGCTTCGTCCCTCATCGATTTCCGGAAGCTGTCGAGCTGATTTCCTCGGCACGGGCGTCGAAGGCGACCCGTGCCGCATCGATTTCCTGGAGGTTGTCCTCGGCCCAGGTGACGAGATGACCGACGACGTCGAGGAGCGTGTGACCCAGCGGAGTGAGCTGGTAATCGACCCGAGGCGGCATCACCGGATACATGGTCCGCGACACGATCCCGTCCCGCTCCAATTCGCGGAGCGTGACGGACAGCATCCGGTGACTTATCCCCTCGATGTCGCGCGTGAGCTCCCCGAATCGCTTGGTCTCCGTGCCGAGCTGCGAAACGACATGCAGCGACCACTTGTCCCCGATCCGATCAAGAATCTCCCGCGCCCGGCAGGCCGCCTCAGTACGACCAGACGAAAACTGCGCACTCATGGTGAGCTCCAATGCGATCGCGCCCGTAACCCTGACGAATCGTCTCAGCCAAGCTCTCACCACTGAGCAGAAGGCGTCAGCTTCCGATTACGGCGTGCTGGGTGTGCGGCGGTAGGCGATCAAGAGGGCTATGGCGACCAAGGGCTGGAGGATGTCCGTGGGGATGGTCCAGACGTTGCCCGGGGCCATGTTGCCGTGGGCGATCAGTTGCATGATGTGGCCGATGGCGTCGCCCAGGTAGAGGATCGACAGGGCGATGACCGCTGCCGTCAGGAACGATCCTCGCTTCCAGATGCTCAGGAAGCCGATGGTGCCCACCGCGATGTCGGCCCAGCCGACCTCCCACTGGAAGGGGCTGTGCGCGAAGCCGATGCCGTCCGCGATCTCCGGGGCGGACGGGCCGATGTGCTGGAGCCCTGCGAGCACTCCCAGGGCGCCGCTGCCGCCGACCCACCACAGCAGCCACAGCTCCACGACTCGGTGGCGAGTACGGCGGGCCGGGCTCCGGTCGACGAGCACGTGGACGAGCGGCGCGACGATGAGCACCAGGAACAGCAGGATCATGAAGGCCACCATGTGGCGAACACTATGAGTGACCCTGACAGCCTTCCGCCATCACGACACCGGTATGTCGGCGCATGATCTGTTCCTCCCCAGAACATGACCCTCGAGGAGCACCACCAGCCGTTCCATGGGTCACCGGTAGCCGGGGTGGACGCCTGGGGTGAGGCCCTGCTGGGCGGCTATCGCTTCCAGGAGTTCCTTCAGCTGGACGCGCTGCTTGTCGTCGAGAGCCGCGCAGATGTCGTTCTCGTGGGCCATCCCGAGGCGGCGCATTTCCGTCATGACGTGGCTGCCCGCCTCCGTCAGGTGGAGTTCGTAGTGGCGCCGGTCCGAGGGGTTGCGGCGGCGTTCGACCAGGCCCTTGCGTTCCAGGCTGTCGATCAACGCCACGACCCGGCTGGGCACCACGCCCATTTCCTCCGACAGGGACTGCTGGCTGCGCCCCGGCCGGGTGGCGATCATGCGCAGCAGGCCGACGTCCGACGGCACCACGCCCAGTTCGCCGATGCGGTCGGCGAAGCGGGCCGCGGCGTGGGCTCCGATCTGCGCGAGCAGGAACGCCGATCCGGGGCGTGGCATGGTCATGGAAGCGATGGTATCCCAGGCAGAACAGTTCTGTGCTATGAATAGTTCAGTAGAGAGAATGGAGCTGCGATGGCCCACTATCCGGACCTGGCGGGCAAGGTCGCCCTGGTCACAGGTGGTTCGAGAGGGATCGGCGCGGCGACCTGCCGCGCACTGGCCGCGAACGGGGTCAAGGTCGCGGTGAACGGCCGCGACGAGGCGGCGATCGACGCGGTGGTGGCGGACATCGTCGGCAAAGGGGGTGAGGCGGTAAGGGCGCCGGGCGACGTGACCGACGAGAAGGTCCTCGAACGGCTACGCGACCAGGTGGGGCCGGTGCAGATCCTGGCGACGTTCGCGGGGGGTCAGGGCGGGCCGATGAAGATCGACGCCGCGAGGTGGCGGGCGGTCATCGAGTCCGAGCTGACGTCGGCGTTCCTGACGATCAACGCATTCCTGCCCGGCATGATCGACCAGAACCATGGGTCGATCATCACGATGTCCTCCTCGGCCGGACGCAGGCCGGGCGGGGCGAACATCGCGTACGCGGCCGCGAAGGCGGGCGTGGTGATGCTCACCGGCCACCTGGCCAACGAGGTGGGCAAGCACGGGATCCGGGTCAACTGCCTGGCTCCCTCGGCGGTGCTCAACGACCGCATGCGGCGGTACATGTCCGCCGAGCAGCTGGACGAGCTGGCCGCCGCCTTCCCGCTGGGACGCGTCGGCCGGTCGGAGGACGTCGCCGAGGCGGTGCTGTATCTCGCCTCCGACGCCTCGTCCTGGGTGACCGGCGTGACGCTCGACCTGACCGGCGGGCGGGTGACCGGGTGATGGCGCGCACGCAGGGCGGTCCGCCGCTGGGGATCCTCGCCGTGATGTTCACGGCCCTGTTCGTGGCAGGGATCGGCATCAGCACGGCCATGGCGGGCGGGGTCACCTTCCCTTCGCCGTTCGCGGAGCAGGCGCAGATCCTGGCCTACTTCGCCGATCACCGGGACGCGGTCCAGGTGAGCGCGTTCCTGCAGTTCGCGGCCGCTGTCCCGATGGCGATCTACGCCGCCACGGTTTCCGTACGGCTGCGCGACCTCGGGATCCGGGCGCCGGGGGCGACGATCGCGCTGGCCGGAGGACTGCTGGCCAGCGGGTTGCTGGCGCTGTGCGCGATGTTCGGGTGGGCGCTGTCCAGGGAGCAGGCGCCCGCGGTGGTCCCCGTGCTGCAGGACCTGTCGTTCGCCACCGGTGGCACCGGGCACGTGGTCTTCCTGGGATTGCTGGTGGCGGGGATCGCGGTGCCCGGGTGGCTGGCCGTACTGCTGCCGCGGGCGTTCGCGCTGGCGGGGCTGGTCATCGCGGCGATCGCGGAGTTGTCCACCTTGACGCTGCTGGTTTCCGATGCGGCGTTCCTGTTGCCCGTGGCGCGCTTCACGGGGTTGGCATGGCTGATCGCGGCGGGATTCATGCTGCCGCGCACACGTAAGAGGATGGAGATCAAGTGAACACGGAACGACTCATTCGCTTCCAGCAGCCGCAGAAGGTGCTGGGCTACCTCGGCAGGCTCGACGAGGAGCGCGTAGCCGGACTGTTCGGGCTGGGCCTGGAGGCCTATCGGGGCATCCTCCAGGCGTTTGACGCCAGTGCGCGGCAGACGGCGGAGGAACTGCTCGCCGTACCTGGATTCGCGGAGAAGGTGGACAGGCTGCCCTTCGAGCCGGGCCAGCGGGTGGCGGCGGTGGGGGAGAGCACCACGGCCGACCGGCAGTCGTGGTTCGAGATTCTGCGCCACCTGCTGGCCCTGCGACGTCCGGGGGACGGGATCAGCCTGGTCAACCTGGCGGTATCCGGTCAGACGACCACCCAGGCGCTGGCGGCGCTGCCCGGCCTGTACTTCCAGCGCCCCGACTGGGTGCTGTGCATGCTGGGTGGCAACGACGCCATGCGCGTCGCCGCGCCCCACGGGCCGACCCAGGTCAGCATCGCCGAGACCGAGCGCAACCTGCGCGCTCTGGAAGAGAGCGTGCCGGCGCGCTGGGTGTGGGTCGCGCCGACGGCGGTCGACGAGGCGCGGGTGGCGGCCTACCAGCCCTTCCAGCAGGCCAGGCTCACCTGGGCCAACGACGACGTCGCCGCCGTCGCCAAGGTCATGCCCGGCACCCCGGTCGTCGCGGAGGGCGCCGACCTCATCGAGGACGGCGTGCACCTGTCGCTGGCCGGCCAGCGCGCGGTGGCGGCCGCCGTGGTCGACGCGCTCTCGTGAAGCTGCTCGTCTTCGGCGCCACGGGCGGCACCGGGGCGCGGCTGCTGACCCAGGCCCTCGACGCCGGTCACGCCGTCACGGTCGTCGCTCGCGACCCGGGCGCGATCGTGCTCCCCGACCGCGCCCGGTCGGACGTCATCCAGGGTGACGTGCTGGAACCTCACACGTGGAGCGGCGCGATGAGCGGTCATGACGCCGTCCTGTCCTGCCTGGGCACCCGCGACCGCAAGCACCCCACCACCGTCTACTCGCAGGGCACGGCCAACATCATCGACGCGATGAACCTGGCCGGGGTGCGACGCCTGGTGTGCCTGTCGTCGGCGGGTCTGGAGATTCCGCCGGGGACCCCGCTGGGGCAGCGGCTGGTCACCAGGTACGTCATCCAGCGGCTCTACCGGTACGGCTACGCCGACATGGCCGTCATGGAACGTATCGTCCGGGCCAGCGACCTGGACTGGACGATCATCCGCCCACCGATGCTCACCGACAGCCCCTCCACCGGGAAGACGACGAGCATCTCCCGGGCGGAGCTGGCCCGCCACATGCTGGAACACCTCGAGGACCGCAAGACCTGGCAGCAGATCGTTTGATGGCCGAACGGCCTAAGCCTCACGAAGGAGGGCCGGGGGGAGAAATCAGGGTCGGCATCGGTGGCTCCTCCGATGCCGTGCCGGGGCACGGTGACCGATCTTGATGCTGTGATTACCAAGACACTCGTGACAGGCGCGGTCGTGACGATGGTGGCCACCCCGGTGGCCGCTGAAGCTGACACCAGGCCGAACCCGCAGGCGCTGCTGGACAGGATCGTCGCCTCCGGCACGGTCTCGGCCATCGCCGAGATCCGCGACGGGGACAAGCTCTGGCGAGGCACCAGTGGCAAGGTGAGCCTGGGCAGTTCCCGGCCCGCCCCGATGAACGGCCGCTACCGCATCGGGAGCCCGACCAAGACGTTCACCGCCACCGTCTTGCTGCAGCTCGTCGAGGAGGGCAAGCTGCAGCTCACCGACACCGTGGAGCAGTGGCTGCCGGGGCTGCTTACCAAGGAGGACGTCACGGTCAAGAACCTGCTCCAGCACACCAGCGGGATCCCCGACTACACCAAGAACATGTTCGACGAGTACGGGCCCAAGGACCGCTACCGGACCTGGACCCCGAAGGAGCTGGTTGCCAGGGTGGCCAAGCTGCCGCCCGAATTCGCCCCGGGGGCCAGGTTCAGCTACTCCAACACGAACTACATCGTGCTCGGCATGCTGATCGAACGGGTCACCGGCCGGCCGTACGAGACGGAAGTCAGGGAGCGCATCGTGCGGCCGCTCGGGCTGAGGCACACCAGCCTGCCGGGAGCCTCGCCCCAGATCCCGGGGCCACACGCGCACAACTACCTGCCCACCAAGAGCGGCATGCTTGACGTGACCCGGTTCAACCCCACGATCGCCTACGCCGCCGGTGAGATCATCTCCACCACCCAGGACATGAACCAGTTCTACCGCGCGTTGTTCCAGGGCAAGCTGCTGCCCCAGGCACAGGTGAAGCAGATGCAGGAATCTGGCAAGCAGTACGGATACGGCCTGGAAGTGGCCCCGCTGCCCTGCGGCACCATGTACGGGCACGGCGGCGGCGGGCCTGGCTTCCGCACGGTGTCGTTCAGCACGCCCGACGCGTCCCGGCAGCTGGCGCTGTCGATCGCCATGCGTGACGGCGACGCCCAGGAGGCGACGATGAAGCTGCTGACGTCCGCCCTGTGCCCCTAATATCCCCCTTGTGGAGCTCCGGGAGATCGAGATCTTTCTGACGCTGGCCGAGGAGCTGCACTTCGGCCGGGCCGCGGAGCGGATGTACCTGTCCCAGTCGCGGGTGAGCCAGACCATCCGTCGCCATGGAGACGCGCGTGGGCGGGCGGCTGTTCGAACGTACCTCCCGTCGCGTGCGGCTGACCCCGCTGGGTGAGCGGCTGCGCGACGGGCTGCGACCCGGGTTCGACCAGATCCACCTGGCGCTGGCCGAGGCCAGGGAGATCGCCTCGGGGATCACCGGCGAGCTGCGGGTCAGCCTGCTCAACTTCGCCGCAGGCGGCCCGTCGTTCTCGCAGGTCGTCCGGGCCTTCACCACGGCTCACCCGGGGTGCGAGGTCGTGGTGTACGAGGCGTTCCCCAGCGAGGCGCTGCCCCGGCTGCGCCGCGGCCAGCTGGACGCCGTCGCCCACTGGCTCGGGCTGCCGCCGTTGGAGAGCGCGCTGATCTGGTCCGCCGAGCGCGAAACCGCCGCGGTCCGCGCGTTCGCCTCCATGGTCTGGCCGGACACCGGCTCGCCCAGCTGAAGGACCAGCCAGATCCGCGCGCGATCGCGCAGGACGCCCGGGTCGGCCAGCGGGTCGCCGTCCACCACGACCAGGTCCGCGAGCTTCCCGGGTTCGACGGTGCCGAGCCGGTCATCCAGCCCGAGCGCGCGTGCCGCGGTCGCCGTCGCCGCGACCAGGGTCTCGGCGCGGCTCATCCCGTGACGGACCATGCGCACGATCTCCGTCGCCGCGTCGGAGAACGGCTGCCAGTCGTGGCCCAGGGCGATCGGGACGCCCGCCGTACGGGCCGCTTCGAGCGTACGGCAGGCCTCGTCGAGATTCCGTCTGGCCAGGTCAGCCAGCCGCGGCGTCCACCCGGGCAGCCCCTCCGCGTGCGCTGCCACCCGGTAGCCGAGGCGGTGCGCCTCGTCGACCACCGCGGTCACCTCCGCTTCCGCCACGCCGGAGCCGCCCCAGGCCGCGCGGCTGTCACCGACGGTTGACAGAAATTTATCCACGCGAATAAATTTACTCGTATGGATAACAAAGTGCGGAACCTGTTCGTCGCGATGCTCGTCGTCTCGGTGGCGGCCCTCGGTGTCGCCGCGGTGCTCGGCGCGGAATGGCCAGTCTGGGTGCGCGGGGGAGCGGTGGCCGCCGCCTCGGTCTGGCTGATCTCGCTGACTGGTCAGGCCAGGCGCGGCAGCAGGGCGGCCTACCTGCGGATCCGGTGGATATCGATGATCGCGCCGCTGGGCATCGTGCTGATCATCGTCGCGCCCGACAGCGGCTTCCCCGTCTGGATGAAGGCCGAGCAGGGCGTGGTGGGCCTGCTGCTGATCGCCGTCGCCGTCCTGGTCAACCGCCCCGCCGTACGGCAGGCCTATGCCAAGCGTGGCAAGCTGGGGTGATGCGCGCGGCGACCAGGGAGGCAGCCACTCAGGCCCGCAAGGCCCAGATCATGGAGGCAACCATCGCCGTCCTGGCCGAGCGCGGCTACGCCGCGACCACGTTCGAAGCGATCTGCGAGCAGGCGGGGCTGAGCAGCAAGCGGCTCATCTCCTACCACTTCTCCAGCAAGGACGAACTGATGGCGGCCGTATCCGGCCAGGTGGTCGCGGACGCGGCGGCGTTCATGCGGCCCGCGCTCGACGCCGCGGAAGGCGCCCGTGAGCAGCTGGTGGCCTTCATCCGTTCGAACGTGGCCTTCCTGGCCGCCTATCCCGGCCATGTGCGGGCGCTCCAGCAGATCGTCCTCAACGGTGTCCCTGGATGGGACTCCGAGAGCGACGCGGCCGCGGACCGGCTGGCCGCGATGTTCGACCACGGGCAGCGCAGCGGGGCGTTCCGGCGCTTCGACAGCCGGCTGATGGCCATGACCCTGCGGGCCGCCATCGACGCGGCGGCATCCCGGCTGCTCGACGAGCCGGACCTGGAGGCCTGCGCGGACGAGCTGGTCGAGACGTTCGACAGGGCGACCAGGCCCGACTAGCCGATCACCGGCTTGAGGTCGACGATGGGGGTGCCGTCCAGCGCCTCCAGGTCGTTGACCAGGAGGGTCGTGCCCGAGACCGCCAGCACCGTGACCGGGTGGAGGCCGATCGGGTTCGGGCGGTGGGGCGAGCGGGTGCTGAAGACGCCGGTGAGCGGCTTGGCGGCGTCGCCGCGCGGGTGAACGGCGAGCACGCTCCTGTCGGCGCGGTCCAGCCAGGTCAGCACGATCAGACGGTCACCGGGGCGGATGTCCTTCAGGCCCTCGCGCACGGACTCCTCGAACTCCAGCCTGGCCTCGGGACCGCCTTCCGTGCCCTGCTTGGGGGCCGCGGACGCGTCCGTGAGCGGGGAACGGACCACCCCGATCGGGGTCAGCTCGAAGTCCATGAAGGCGATCTTTCTCCCGCGGGAAGGGGCTTGGCAAGCTCAGGTAGTGCTGGCACTACCCATGAACCCTCGTCCTGGCGCCAATGTGGCGGGGACGCCGCGAGGGTTGGATTTCCTGCATGAACACAACTTCTGTGCCGGGGCGCTGGGTCGAGGGTGTGGGGCTGCTGCTCGGACCGCTCTTCCTGCTGGCCGGCGTGCTGACCCGGGTCGACGTGGGCGGGGACTTCTTCCCCTATCAGCTGGCCGCCTACGCCAGGGAACCCGAGCGGATGGTGGTGTCCTACAGCCTGTTCGCGGTGGGTGTGGTGCTGCTGTGGCCCGCGGCCACCGCGGTGGCCAGGCTGTGCGGGCCAGGATGGGGGAGGTGGGGGCTGACGCTGGTGGTGCTCGGGCTGTTCGGCCGGGCGTTCCACCTCGGGGTGAGCCATCTGGCCTTCCACCTGGTGGACGTGCTCGGGCTCGCCCAGGCCACGAAGGTGGTGGAGTCGACCTACGGCGCCTTCCACGTCTTCAAGGCGGTCAACGTCGCGATCATGGGCGGGTGGCTGGTGCTGGCGATCGGCGCGTTCAGGGCCAAGGCGCTGCCCGTCTGGCGGTGCGCGGCACTGGCGCTGGGGCTCGCGCTGCCGCTCGGCGTGCTGAAGGGCAGCAGCGACCCGATCTCGTTCGTGGCCGTCGCCGGCCTGATCGTGGCCATGGCGCCGCTCGGGATCAGGGTGCTGCGGGAAGAGCCCGCACCGCGCTGGTGGGCCGTCGGCCTGGTGGTCGCCTTCATCCCCGCGGCGTTCTGGCTCGGCCTGCAAGGCTGAGCCGCGGCTGGGTCACCTCCGGAGGTGAGATCGGGCCTCCTCGATCTGGCGGGTGATGGCGCCGGAGCCCGAGGCCGAGGCCAGGTCCGTCGCCTCGTCGAGGATCTCGGCGGGGTCCCCGCCTTCGGCGGCGGTGATGTAGGCCAGACCCACCAGGTTCGCGGCGACTCCCGGGAGGAAGCCCAGCGAGCGGCGCAGCCGTACCGACTCCTCGAGCAGCTCGCGGGCCCGCGGCAGGTTGCCCGCGCGGTGCTCGGCGATGCCGAGGTGGCGCAGCGCGTACGAGGCGGTGAGCTCGTCACCCGCCCGGCGGGCCAGCTCCAGCGACCGCGTCAGCTCCTCCGAGCCGGTCTCGCCGCGGACGACCTGCTGGAAGCAGCCGATCCAGAACCGGGCCTCGCCCTGGCCGCGCATGTCGCCGAGCCGCCGGTAGAGCTCAACGGCCCGCTCGAACAGCGGCAGCTCGTCCGGGCTCTCGCCCTCCCCGGCGAGGAAGCGGGCGTGCGCCACCCGCCCCCGCTTCACGCACAGGTCGGCTTCCATCGCGTCGAGCCGCCGGTCGGCCTCGTCCAGAGCCGCGGCGTCGCCGCCGAAGACGGCCCGCTCGTACAGGTGCTCCACGCCCGACACCCTAGCCAGCCACGGCGTCGTACGCCTCGCGGGCGGCCGCGACCTCGGCCAGGTGCTCCTCCGACCAGCCGTGCAGGGTGCGGAAGACGGGCACAAGGGTCCTGCTCAGGTCGCTGATCTCGTACTCCACCCGGGGCGGGATCTCGGCGTGGTAGGTACGGACGACCAGCCCGTCGCGCTCCAGTTGCCGCAGCCGCTGCGTGAGCACCTTGGGCGTGATCGACGGCAGCAGCCGGTGCAGTTCGTTGAAGCGCAACCGCCCGTGGTGCTCGAGCACCCAGATGATCGGCGTGGTCCACCGGCTGAACAGCAGGTCGACCACCGGGCTGATGGGGCAGGCGTCCTCGGTCACGGCGAACTCCTAGGCACTATCCTCTAGGTAACTACTATACCTGGGAAAGTACCGTGGAGGCATGGAGCTTCCCGAGCGCAAAGGGGACAGGCCCGAGACGGGCCCCGAAGTGCCCCACATCCAGTTCACCCAGACCAGCCCGCCCGAGATCCGCGAGAGCGTCAGGCAGTGGCTGTCCGCGCTGCCCGGCACCGTCACGGGCCGCAGCGAGATCTCCGTGCCGACCAGCTACGCGGTGTTCGCGCCCGCGGCGGCCCGGGACGCCGTCCTGATGCCGCCGCGCCAGAGCGCCGAGTTCGTCCACGTGCACGCCGACGGCAGCCTCCATCTCAGCCTGGATCCGTCCGACCACGCGGCGTTCCTGGCCTCGGGGTGGGGCGAGAAGCACCCGCTGTACGACCGGGGCGTCAACGTGGTGATGTTCTACGCCCCGCGCGACGAGGCAGAGGTGGAGGTGGCCAAGACCGTGGTCGCGGCCTCCTACGCGTACGCGACGGGTCACATGTTGATCATGTGACCGGCCAGGCCGTGGATCGCCTCCTTGACCGCCTCGCCGAGGGTCGGGTGGGCGTGCACGTTGCGGGCGACCTCGTGCACCGTCAGGTCCCACTGCTGGGCCAGGGTCAGCTCGGGCAGCAGCTCGGTCACCTCGGGGCCGATCAGGTGGGCGCCGAGCAGCTCGCCGTACTGCTCATCAGAGATGATCTTGACGAAGCCGTTGGCGTCGCCCAGGCCGTGCGCCTTGCCGTTGGCGGTGAAGGGGAACTTGACGACCTTGACGTCGTAGCCGAGGTCGCGGGCCTGCGCCTCGGTGTAGCCGAAGCTGGCGACCTGCGGCTGGCAGTAGGTGGCCCGCGGGATCATCGCGAAGTCCACCTCCATGGTCTCCGCGCCGCCGATCGTCTCGGCCGCGATGATCGCCATCGCCTCGGCGGCGTGGGCCAGCATGAGCTTGGCGGTGACGTCGCCGATGGCGTAGATGTGCGGCACGTTGGTCCGGCCGCGGCCGTCGACTTCGATGGCTCCCCGGCCATTCAACGCGACGCCCGTCTTCTCCAGGCCGTAGCCGTCCACGCGTGGCGCGAAGCCGATCGCCTGCAGCACCTTGTCGGCCTCCAGGACCTGCTGCTGCCCGTCGCGTGAGACGGTGACGCGCACGTTCGAGCCGGTGTCCTCGATGCCCTCCACCCGGGTGGAGGTGAGCACCTCGATGCCGAGCCGCTTGTAGCGCTTGGCCAGCTCGGCGGAGACGTCCTCGTCCTCGGTCGGCACGGCCCGGTCGAGGAACTCCACGATCGTCACCTTGACGCCGTAGTTGTGCAGCACGTAGGCGAACTCGACGCCGATCGCGCCCGCGCCGGCGATGATGATCGAGCCGGGCAGCTGGTCGCTGAGTATCTGCTCCTCGTAGGTCACCACGCGCTCCGACAGCGAGGTGCCGGGGATCAGCCGGGTGGTGGCGCCGGTGGCGATGATGCAGTTGGAGAACGTGATCGTCTCGCCGTTCACCTGGAGGGTGTTGGCGTCGAGGAACGTGCCGCGACCGTCGTACTCGGTGATGGCGTTCTTCTTCATCAGGTAGTGGACGCCCTTGACGCGGCCGTCGGCCACCTTGCGGCTGCGCTCGAAGGCGGCGCCGTAGTCGAAGCTCACCTCACCGGAGATGCCGAAGGTCTTGGCCTCCTTGGTGAAGATGTGCGCCAGCTCGGCGTTGCGCAGCAGCGCTTTGGAGGGGATACATCCCACGTTGAGGCAGACGCCACCCCAGTACTTCTCCTCGATCACCGCGGCGCGGAGACCCAGCTGGGCGGCGCGGACGGCGGCCGTGTACCCGCCGGGCCCAGCGCCGAGGACGACTACGTCATAGTGAGTGCTCATACCCCGGAGATTACTGGGGTCAGACATCTACCTTGTACGGCAGGCTCAGCTCCTCCGCGGGCACGCCGCGGATCCCCCAGTTCACCATGGGCATCTCGATGATGGTGATCTCCACGTCGTCGAAGACCGCCGACACCGCCCGCACCAGAGCCCGCTTGGCCTCGTCGCTGCGCCCGGTGAAGCAGACCACCTCGACGATCAGATAGCGCTCGGAGCGCTGCGGGCAGACGAAGTCGTCGGCGTCCATCAGGAAGAACCGGTGGAAGCGCTTGTCCTCGGGGATGCCCCACGCGCTGACCAGGCACGCCTGCAGCGCGTCCGAGATCTCCCACTGCCGCCCCGACCACACGTCCCGCCGGCCGTACACCTTCACCTGTGCCATGTCGGCCAATATAGAGGGCGTGATCCGACTGCTTCTAGCCGACGACGAGGCCATGATCCGTGCTGGAATCCGGGCGATCCTGGCCGCCGATCCCGAGCTGGACGTGGTGGCCGAGGCGGCCGACGGCAGGCAGGCCGTGGATCTCACCCTGAGCCACCACCCGGACGTCGCCCTGCTCGACATCCGCATGCCCAAGCTGGACGGCCTGTCCGCGGCGGCCGAGCTGAAGCGGGTGGCGCCGCGCACCGCCGTGGTGATGTTGACCACGTTCGGCGAGGACGACTACATCGCCAAGGCGCTCGACGTGGGCGCCAGCGGCTTCCTGCTGAAGTCGGGCGACCCTCGCGAGCTGCTGGCCGGCATCCACGCCGTGGCCGAGGGCGCGGCCTACCTGTCGCCCAAGGTCGCCCAGCGGGTCATCAGCCAGCTGGCCGGCGGCCGGATGGCCCGCGGAGCCCACGCCCGCGACCGCATCGAAGGCCTCACCGAGCGGGAACGGGAGGTGCTCGCCCTGCTCGGCGCCGGGATGTCCAACGCCGAGATCGCCCGCGAGCTGCACATCGTGGAGGGCACGGTCAAGGCCTACGTGAGCGCCATCCTCACGCGGCTCGACGTGCGCAACCGGGTGCAAGCCGCGATCGTCGCCCACGAGGCGGGATTGGTAGCCTGAAGTCCTGATGTACCGCACCTTGTTCGCGCTGGTCCTGCGCCGTTTCGACGCCGAGACCGTGCACCACCTCACCGTCAGGGCCTTCGCCCTGCTTTCCGCGCTGCCGCTGGTCAAGCGGTGGCTCTACAAGGCGCTGGCGCCCCAGGACCCCGCTCTGCGCGTCAGCGCGTTCGGCGTGCACTTCCCCGGGCCGCTCGGCCTGGCCGCCGGCTTCGACAAGGAGGCCGCCTGCGCCGAGGGCGTGGCCGCGGTCGGGTTCGGCCACGTCGAGGTCGGCACGATCACCGCGCACGGCCAGCCCGGCAACCCGCGCCCCCGCCTGTTCCGCGAGGTGGCCGAACGCGCGGTCGTCAACCGGATGGGCTTCAACAACGCCGGCGCCGCGGCCGCCGCCAGGCGGCTGCGCCGCACCCGCGGACTCCCCGTCGTGGTCGGCGTCAACATCGGCAAGACCAAGGTGGTGCCCGAGTCCGAGGCCGCCGCCGACTACGTGACCAGCGCCAGGATCCTCGCCCCGCTCGCCGACTACCTGGTCGTCAACGTCAGCTCGCCCAACACGCCCGGCCTGCGCAACCTGCAGGCCGTCGAGCTGCTGCGCCCGCTGCTGAAGTCGGTCAAGGACGTGGCCGACGCCACGCCCCGCCGCACCCCGCTGCTGGTCAAGATCGCCCCCGACCTCGCCGACGAGGACGTGGACGCGGTCGCCGACCTGGCCATCGAGCTGGGGCTGGACGGCATCATCGCGACCAACACCACGATCAGGCACGGCGGCGAGACAGGCGGCCTGTCCGGCCGCCCGCTGAAGGCCCGCTCGCTCGAGGTGCTGCGCCGGCTGCGCGCCCGCGTCGGTGACAGGCTCACGCTGGTGTCGGTGGGCGGCGTCGAGGACGTCGACGACGTCTGGGAGCGCCTGCTCGCCGGAGCCACCCTGGTCCAGGGCTACACAGGCTGGGTGTACGGCGGGCCGCTGTGGGCCTCGCGTATCCACCGGCAGTTGTCGAGACGCCTGCGCCGCCACGGCTACAAGTCCATCACCGACGTGATCGGCAGGACCGCCTAGCCAGGGGCTACATGCTGGGCCTGGCCGACTCGGCGCTGCGGGTCATCTCGTCCAGGTGGGTCATGACGGCCGACACCCGGACCACGCTGGGGCGGTGCGGCCGCCTGCGCTGCCACGGCCTGGGGCCGTCGAGCGGGCGGTATTCGACGCCGATCGCGTCCAGGCGGCCCAGGTGCGCGGCCAGCCGTACGTCGAAGTCGTCGCCGGCCGAGCCGGACCAGGCGACCTCGGCCAGCGCGCAGGCGCGCGGCCAGGCGCGGTAGTCGAGCACCCGTGGGTCGGTGATGCGCTCGCTCCACAGCTGCGCCTGGGCGCCGACCACGCGCTCGCGCTCCTGCGGAGCCCAGTCGGCGGGCGCGGGGGAGAAGGCGGCCACGTCCGCCACCGTGATCGCGTCGCCGATGGCCATCGGCTCGTCGGTCGTGGCGGACTCGGCGTAGTCGAAGTACAGCGGGAAGACCGGCGTGGTGATCACGTCGTGGCCCGCAGCGGCCGCCCTGCGGCCCACGCCCATGCCGCGCCAGGGCATCACCAGGGTGTCGGGCCGCAGCTCGCCGCTGACGAACGCCTCGTCCCACACCACGGCTCTGGAGCCGCGCTCGGCCAGCACGTCGGCCAGGCGGCGCAGGAACCACGCCTGCAGCTCGGCCGGCGAGCCCAGGCCGAGCGACTCCCGGTAGGCGATGATCTCCTGTGAGGCGGCCCAGTCGTCCAGCACCACCTCGTCGCCGCCGATGTGCACGTACGGCGTCTCGCCCAGCGCGCCGAGCAGCTCGTCGAAGATCGTGGTGAGGAACTCCACGGTGGGCGGCAGCGGCGACAGGATGCCGGGGGAGATGCCCCACCGGTCCATCACCCCGTACTCGCCGGGCCGGGAGGCGAACGACGGGTAGGCCGCCAGGATCGCCGAGGCGTGCCCGGGCACGTCGATCTCCGGCACGATCGTGACCGCCCTGGCCCGCGCGTAGGTGGCGATCTCGGCCAGGTCCGCCAGCGTGTAGTAGCCGCCGTGCGGCACGTCGTCATAGGTGTCGGGCTCGCGCCAGTAGTTGGTGGCCGTACGAGGCCGGTGCGAGGCCACCTCGTGCAGCAGCGGGAAGGCCGGGCTCTCCACCCGCCAGCCCTGGTCGTCGACCAGGTGCAGGTGCAGGCGGTTCAGCTTGTGCAGGGCCATCAGATCCACCATGCGCAGCACCTCCCGCTTGGGCAGGAAGTGCCGTGCCACGTCCAGGTGGAGCCCCCGCCAGGAAAGGCGCGGCGCGTCCTCGATCCGCACGCCGGGAACGTGCCACGGACCGCCCGCCACGGTGCGGAAGGACTCGTCGGGCAGCAGCTGGTGCAGCGACTGGGCCGCGTAGAAGGCGCCCGCGGGGCCGCCCGCCGCGATCTCCACGCCACGGGAACCGGCCGTCAGCCGGTAGGCCTCGGGCCCAAGCTCCGGATCGAGCCGCAGATCCACCGCCCCTGTGTCACCCGGGAGCAGATCCAGGGCAGGCAGCGCGAGCCGTACGGGAGCGATCAGGTCGGCGGGGCCGGAGACGGTCGCGCCGACGGACAGTTCGTAGGAACCGGACAGGTCGCTGCGCAGCCGCGGGCGAGGGATCATGCCTTCAGATAGTGCTGCAATCCGTTCGCCAGCGCCAATGCCATCTTCTGCCGGAACCTGGGGTCCTCGAACTTGGCGGCGTCACCGGGATTCTTCATGTTGCCGCACTCCACGAACACTTTCGGCACGGTCGACAGGTTGAGCCCGCCGAGGTCGTCGCGGAAGTCGAGGGCGTTCTTGCCGATGTAGGTGGAGTACGGGATGCCGGTGCCCCGGAGGTAGGCGTCGCGGATGGCCACGCCGAGCGCGCGGGACTTGCCGACGACGGGATCGACCGGGCCGTTGATCTTCTTCGGCATGATCACGTGGAAGCCGTGGTCGCTCTTGGCGGCCCCGTCGCCGTGCACGGACAGCGCGGCGGCGGCCTTGGCCCTGTTGCCGATCGCGGCCCGCTCGGTGATGCACGGGCCCACGCTGTTGTTGTCGGACCTGGTCAGCTTCACCGTCGCGCCGCGCTCCTGCAGGATCTTCTTGATCCGGTTGGAGACGTCCCAGCTGAAGGCGGCCTCGGTGTAGCCGCTGACGGTGTCGGTGCCGGTCGTGTCGCAGGGCTTCTTCTTGGTCAGCACGTCGACCAGCTGGTTGATCTGCTTGGGCGCGCGATAGTTGCCCCCGTTGTGCCCGGGGTCGATGACGATGGTCAGGCCCTGGAGCGGTTTGGCGGCAGGCGTCGTGGCCGGCTTGGTGGCGGTTTTTCCGGCCGACGCGGCGGGTGCCTGGAGGGGGGCTCTGCCCGGCGCGGCGGCGTCACCCTGTGCGACGCCACCGCACCCGGCGGCGGTCAGTGCGCAGAGGGTCAGGACGGAGGCTGGGAGTGCACGCATGCGCTCCACGTTACGTCATCGTGACCGATCACCACACGTGTTCGCCAACCTCCTGCCGCTCGAGCAGCGCCGCCAGCTCCCTGGCGTCCTCGGCGTCGAGCCCGAGAACCACGCGCGGGCGACCCCACGGGTGGTCGAGGGAGTGGGCGACGTAGCTGGCGACGGATTCCGCGCCCGCGTCCGTGCCCCTCCCTCGTCCCGCCCGCCAGTGCGCCCAGGCCCGCTCGAGTTCGGCGGCGGCTCGCTGGGCGCACGACACCAATTCAGGATCACGCATGACTGTTCCCCCGGATCAGACGTAGTGACCCTGCGTAGTTAACTCCCGGGAGGCCAGGGGGCCGAAGGGGTTGACCAGGCCTTGGCGCGCTATTGGGTGGGTCCCGTGCTGCGTCGCACGATGAGATCGGGGGTCACCTGCCGCAGCCGCGCGACCTTGCCGGGATCTCCGATCCGGTCGCTGAGCAGGGCGGCAGCCGACCGGCCCATGGTACGGCGGGGCTGGTCGACCGAGGTGAGTGAGACATGGCGGGACGACGCGAGCAGGGTGTTGTCGTAGCCGACCACCGACAGGTCTTCCGGCACTCTCAGGCCCAGTTCGCCGGCGGCTGACAGCACGCCGAGCGCAACCACGTCATTGGCGGCGAAGATCGCCGTAGGCCTGGGTTCGCGGGTCAGCAGGGCGATCGCCGCCTGCCTGCCGCCTTCTTCGGTCGACTCCGCGTGTTCGACCATGATGTAGGGGGCCAGCGCGTGCCTGCGCATCGCCACGAGGTAGCCCTCGCAGCGTGAGGAACGCACGCCCTCGATGTGCGCGATCCGCTTGTGGCCGAGCTCGACCAGGTGGTCGATGGCCAGGCGGGCGCCGAGCTGGTCGTCGTCGACCACGACGTCGACGCCTTCGAGCTCGATGTCACGTTCCCCGACGACGACCGTCGGGGTGTAGCTGGTGGCCTCGATCAGCGTCTCGCTGGTCGGCGCGATCCCTAACAGCACCAGCCCGTCGACCCTGAGCTCGAGGAATGCCTCGACGGCCTCGTCCTCGAACGCCGGATCCCACTGGCTGTTGCCGATCAGCATGCGCAGGCCGTCGCCGTGCAGGCTCTCCTGCAGTCCGTCGAGCAACTCTGCGTAGAACGGGTTGTGCAGGTCGGCCACCAGCGCGCCGACGAGGTGCGTGCGACCCTCGACCAGGCTGCGCGCCACGGCGTTCGGCCGGTAGCCGAGCTCGCGCGCGGCCTGCAGCACGGCCTGCCGGCGGTGCTCGCTCACGTGCGGCGAGCCGCGGAGCACGAGAGATACCAGCGATTTGGAGACGCCGGCACGCTCGGCGACGTTACGGATGGTGGGTCTGGGCCGAGGCAGACCGTCTACCTCACGGAGCTCGGCGATAGTTGAAGTGTTGACGGGTGGTCCTGACATGTGTCTCCCCCGCGATGCGAAGTTGGGCACCTGTCTGACCAAACGATCGAGTCCGCCGCAGGGTACGGCCTTGGGTCCGGTAAAGCTGATATTGACCGAGCCCCCACAGGTCAGCTATCGGGTTCGGCGTCGGCTACTGTGCAGATGTGACACCAGGTACCCGGGCTCCCCGGCGGCGGCTGAGTGTTGATCGCCGGCGTGAGGAGCTCATGACGGCCGCCCTGGAGCTCTTCAGCAAGCGTGATGCGGAAGACGTCTCGATCGACGACGTGGCCTCGGCGGCGGGGGCATCAAGAGCCCTGGTCTACCACTACTTCGGTGGCAAGCAGGAGCTCTACGTCGCCGCGTTGAAGAGCGCGGCCGAGCAACTGGAGTCGCGGCTGCGGCCGCAGGAGCACGGCAGGCCGCTCGACGAACTGGCCTCCGGGCTGAGGCGGTACTTCGACTTCGTCGAGGAACACGCCGCAGGATTCGCCGCGCTGCTGCGCGGCGGGCCCGCCAACAGGGCGGGCGAGATCGGCGAGATCGTCGACGGGGTACGGCGGCGCCTGTTCCGCATGATCCAGAAGCAGATGCGCGTCGACGACCCGAGTCCGGTGCTGCGCACGACGCTGCGCTCGTGGATCGCCTCGGTCGAGACCGCCGGCCTCGACTGGCTCGAGCATCGCGACATCGAGCGTCCCACGCTCGAGAAGATGCTCGTCGACCACATGATCGCGCTGCTGGGTGTCGCCGCGAACTACGACGAGGATGTCCGCCGGTTGTTCGAGCTGCTCGTTCAGGAGCAGATCGCCTAGGAGCCCGCCCGGACTCGCCGGACGGTCACCGTGTGTGAGGAAGGATGGCGCCGGGCGGGCGGCGCCAACTCCCCATACGACACGACGTCGTTCAAACCCCCCTGAGGCAGGGGGGCTCTACTCCGAGCGCTGCTGCGGAATCCCCGCGAGCAGTGCGCGAACCTCGGTCTCCCGGTAGCGCCGGTGACCGCCGAGGGTACGAATCGACGTCAACTTGCCCGCCTTGGCCCACCGCGTAACGGTCTTGGGGTCGACCCTGAACATGGTCGCGACCTCAGCGGGCGTGAGCAGTGGCTCGGCCTCGGGTGTACGAGCTGACATTTGTGCGGCCTCTCCTCCGTGTGGACCGGCTTCGCGATCCTGCGACTGCCTTTGCGCGTGTCACGGATGTCCCCCTATAGCCCAGAGCGTGCGGCTTTTCCGAGCCATATGCGGCATCACCCGAAGTGACCATACCGCCACGCAGAGCGATTGGCGAGTCCTTCTTTGACCCAACTGCCCGCTCACATGGCGATGTCACGCTCGGTGATTCTAGCGACACGTTTCGTGGTATCGCAGTGAAAACGGCAAACTACTCAGTTCGCAGAAGCCAGGAGCCGCGACGCTTGACCTACTCATGCAGGTCAGACGGTTGTAATGGGGTTCAGTTGGCAGATTCCAGAAGTTGCATTGACTTCCAGCGCAAGATCACCCGTTGGTACATGGCGAAGGCAAGCTCTTCTTGACCCGTGTCCAAGCCCGTCAGAGCCGCGGAAAGCTCCGCCACGGACTGATCGGCCTGCAGCGCGTCGTCGTTCATCAGGTGCACCAGCCCGCCGTAGTCGAGCTCGACCAGCGAGTGCGGGTGGAACTCCTCCAGCCAGCGCGCCACGTCCTCCACGTCGAGCGCGGCCGAGACGTCCTCGCCCAGGTGCCTGCGCAGCACCTGCAGTGCCCTGGCCGACCGGCGCCTGGCCTGCGCCATGGAGGTGACGTAGATCAGGTTGCGGCCCGTGGCCGTCGTCACGTCCTGACCCAGCGTGGCGCTGCCCAGCACCAGCCAGCGCTCGTTGCCGTCGAAGGGCACGAACCAGGACGGCGGCACGTGCCAGGCCGTGGTGCGGATGTGGGTGCGCAACAAGGACGAGCCGCCGGTGCGCTTGAACCGGTCGAAGTCGTCGGCCGTCTGCTCCGCGATGGCCTTGGGCACGAAACGGTCCAACAGCTTCACGGGGGTGCTGCCGCGCAGCCGTGAGAAGGCCAGCCACGAGCGCAGGCGGGTCTGCCAGGGGCAGACGTACAAACGATCCTCCACGCGCCGCAAATAGGCGTTGGGGCTCTCCTGTGCGGGGGCGGGATGCGGGGGAACGCCGAGCAGGCGCATGACGGACTCGCCGTGCTCGACTTGCAGGGCGTTGGCACGGCGGGGGCGGTCGCGCGATTCGGCGTAGTCGGCCCACATCTTGCGGTCGGTCTCGGCGAACGCGGTCAGCGGCTCGTACACGCGGAGGTACGCGGCATAGGGCAGCACGGAGGCATCGTGTCATGAAGACACCCTGCTTGCACCGTTGTGACTACGCTGAGAGGCGATCTCCGCTGCAAAGGGGCAGCGGTCTGGACAGGGAGTCACAACAGTGACCGACGTCTTCGGCTCGTCCCACAAGGACGTACATGAGCAGGTCGTGTTCTGCGCAGACGAGCAGAGCGGCCTACGGGCGATCATCGCCATCCACAACACCGCGCTCGGGCCCGCGCTCGGGGGCACCCGGTTCTATCCCTACGACAGCGAGCAGGCGGCCCTGGCCGACGTGCTCAACCTCGCCAAGGGGATGTCCTACAAGAACGCGCTGGCCGGGCTCGACCTCGGCGGCGGCAAGGCGGTCATCATCGGCGACCCCGCCACGATGAAGTCCGAGGCGCTGCTGCGGGCCTACGGCCGCTTCGTCGAGTCACTCGGCGGCCGCTACATCACCGCGTGCGACGTGGGCACCTACAGCGAGGACATGGACATCGTGGCCAGGGAGTCGCGATTCGTCACCGGCCGCACGCTGGCGCACGGCGGCGCGGGAGACTCCTCCATCCTGACCGCCTTCGGCGTCTTCCAGGGCATGCGCGCCTCGGTCGAGCACGTGTACGGCTCGCCGTCCCTGGTCGGCAAGCGCGTCGGGGTCGAGGGCGTGGGCAAGGTGGGCCACCGCCTGGTCGACCACCTGATCGAGGACGGCGCGGAGGTCGTCATCTGCGACGTCAGCCCCGAGGCCGTGGACCGGGTCCGCCGGCGCCACCCCCAGGTGGAGGTGGTCGCCGACGCGGTCGAGCTCACCGCGGCGGACATCGACGTGCTGGCCCCCTGCGCGCTCGGCGGCGCGCTGGACGACGAGACGGTCGCCAGGCTCCGTGTGAAGGTCGTCTGCGGTGCGGCCAACAACCAACTGGCCCATCCGGGCGTGGAGAAGCAGCTCGCCGACCGCGGGATCCTCTACGCGCCCGACTACGTGGTCAACTCCGGCGGCGTCATCCAGGTCGCGGACGAGATCGAGGGCTTCAACATGGAACGAGCCAGGGCGAAGGCGACCCAGATCTATGACACGACTCTGAAGATCTTCGGAATGGCCGCTGAAGAGGGAGTACCGCCGGCGGTCGCAGCCGATAGGCTGGCAGAGCGCAGAATGTCGGAAGTCGGGCGAATTAGGGCCATTTGGTTGGGCCGCTGACGCCCCGCGTCCATACGACGTACCGAGCTGGGCACAAAACAGGTACGGTAATAGGCGAACGATAGGCTGACGCCCGCAGTCAGGTGGCGTCAGTGTGTGGTGCGTTAGCGACGAGGGGTCGGGGACGACCCCACACGAGGGGGTCGAGCCAATGGGGCGCGGCCGAGCAAAGGCCAAGCAGGTCAAGGTTGCTCGCCAGCTGAAGTACAACAGCGGTGGCACAGATCTTGATCGTCTTCGCGATGAACTCGGGGTCGGAGACTCCGGCAACGACGACGCCGACGACCGCAACGACGAGCTGGCGGATCGCTACGCCGATTACGCCGATGACTACGGCGACGAGGGCGACGACGACAACCGTCGACCCGACCGCCGTTAGCCGCTTTTCAGGTTGATGTAGACCCGCACCCGGTGTGCCCAGCACACCGGGTGCGAGTCTGCGTGCCCGCGTCGGAGACCTCCGCCGCGGGCTCGGTCGTGTTCGCCGTTGCGGTACGCGGAAGCCCTTGCCTCCTGTTGGGGCAAGGGCTTCTGTACGGCAAGCCACCCAACCGCCAGTCGCCGTACTCCGGCTGGGCTCTGTCCAGGGAGACGCTCCTGCGGTGATGCGGGCTGCGCGCCGTTACGGCGCCCGCCTACCGCGCGTAGCGGGCCTGGCCTGAGCCGGGCACGACCTCACCGAGGACCCACGCGGGCACGTCACGCCCGGCGAGCAGCCGGATCGCCGCGTCGGCCACGTCGGCCGGGACGATCGCCGCCATGCCGACACCGAGGTTGAAGGTCCTGTCCAGGTCCTTCTGCTCGATCCGGCCGTGCCCGGCGAGCACCTCGAAGACCGCCGGGGCAGTCCACGAGCCGCGCGCGAGCACCGCGTCCAGGTGTGGCGGCAGGGAACGCGACAGGTTGCCCTCCAGGCCGCCGCCGGTGATGTGGGCGTAGGCGTGCACCTCGAGCTCGCGGGCCAGCGCCAGGCAGTCGAGCGAGTAGATCCTGGTCGGCTCGAGCAGCTCCTCGCCCAGCGGCCGGCCGAGCTCGGGCAGCACCGCGTCCAGCGACAGACCCGCGCTCTTCAGCACGTGGCGCACCAGCGAGTATCCGTTGGAGTGGATCCCGGAGGAGGCCAGCGCGAGCACGGCGTCGCCCTCCTGGACCCGGGACGCGCCGAGCATGGCCTCGGCCTCCACCACTCCGGTGCCGGCGCCGGCCAGGTCGTACTCGTCGGCGCCCATGGCTCCCGGGTGCTCGGCGGTCTCGCCGCCCACCAGCGCGGCGCCCGCCAGGCGGCAGCCCTCGGCCACCCCGCCGACGATCTCGGCGATCCGCTCGGGGACCACCTTGCCGCAGGCGATGTAGTCGGTCATGAACAGCGGCTCCGCACCGCACACCACGAGGTCGTCCAGGACCATGCCGACCAGGTCGATGCCGATCGTGTCGTGCTTGCCGTACTGCTGGGCGAGCATGACCTTGGTGCCGACGCCGTCGGTGGAGGTCGCCAGCAGCGGTCGCCTGTAGCGCAGCAGCGCGGAGGCGTCGAACAGCCCGGCGAAGCCGCTGGCGTCGTCGACCACCTCGGGCCTGCGCGAGCGGGCCACCTTGGACTTCATCAGCTCGACGGCCCGCTCACCGGCCTCGATGTCGACGCCGGCAGCTTCGTATGTACTCACACGGCCTCCTTCGTCGGCAATGCGAGTACGGCACTGTGTCTGATGGTGCTCTCGCTACGCTCGATCACTTACTGCTCTCCAGCACGTACTTGCCCACGTTGTCCTGGTCGATGGGGATCGGGTACGAGCCGTCGAAGCACGCCCTGCACAGCCGCTCGGCCGGGATCGTGGTCGCCGCGGTCAGGCCCTCCAGAGAGATGTAGCCGAGCGAGTCGGCGCCCAGCGAGGCGCGGATCTCCTCGACCGACAGCGACCCGGCGATGAGCTCGGCCCTGGTGGCGAAGTCGATGCCGTAGAAGCACGGCCAGGCCACCGGCGGCGAGGAGATGCGCACGTGCACCTCGCGGGCGCCGGCCTCGCGCAGCATCTTCACGATCGCGCGCTGGGTGTTGCCGCGCACGATCGAGTCGTCCACGACGACCAGGCGCTTGCCTTCGACGACCTCGCGCAGCGGGTTCAGCTTGAGGCGGATGCCGAGCTGGCGGATGGTCTGCGAGGGCTGGATGAAGGTGCGGCCCACGTAGGTGTTCTTGACCAGGCCCTGCCCGTAGGGGATCCCGCTCTCCTGGGCGTAGCCGACGGCGGCCGGGGTGCCCGACTCGGGAGTGGGGATGACCAGGTCGGCCTCGGCCGGGTGCTCGCGGGCCAGCACGCGTCCGACCTCGACCCGGGTGACCTGCACGCCGCGCCCGGCGATCGTGGTGTCGGGGCGGGCCAGGTAGACGTACTCGAACAGGCAGCCCTTGGGCTCGGCCATCGCGAAGCGGCGCGAGCGGACGCCGCGCTCGTCGATGGTGAGCAGCTCGCCCGGCTCGACCTCGCGCACGAACGTGGCGCCCACGATGTCGAGCGCCGCGGTCTCCGAGGCCACCACCCAGCCGCTGGACAGGCGGCCGAGCACCAGCGGGCGGATGCCCTGCGGGTCGCGGGCGGCATACAGCGTCTTCTCGTCCATGAAGACCAGGCAGTAGGCGCCCTTGACCTGCGGCAGCAGCTCGGCCGCCGCGTCCTCGATGGACCTGGAGCGGTCCTGGGCCAGCAGTGTGGTCAGGACCTCGGTGTCGGTGGTGGCCCTGGTGACCCCCGGGGCCAGCCGCTCGGCCAGCTCGGGGGTGTTGATCAGGTTACCGTTGTGCGCGAGCGCGAGCCCGCCGATCTCGGTGGAGCTCAGCGTGGGCTGCGCGTTCTCCCACACGCTCGAGCCGGTCGTGGAATAGCGGCAGTGGCCGACGGCCAGGTGGCCGCGCAGGGTGCCGAGCACGGACTCGTCGAAGACCTGGGCCACCAGGCCCATGTCCTTGTAGACGAGAATGCGGCTGCCCTCGCTGACCGCGATGCCCGCGGACTCCTGGCCGCGGTGCTGCAGCGCGTACAGCCCGTAGTAGGTGAGTTTGGACACTTCCTCGCCTGGCGCCCACACGCCGAAAACGCCACAAGCGTCCTGCGGTGCGCGGTCGTGGGGGTCCAGGTCATGGCCGAGTCGGCCGTCGCCCTTGAGCACGTACTTCAGTCTAGGTCGGAGCCTTCAGTGCTCGCACACCCGGGCCCCAGATCGTCGCTGGTCGGCCCTCATCCCACATGCACGCTGCGGCCGGCGTTGGAGCCGTCGCGGACGATTTCGCCGGTCAGGTTGCGGTTCTGCGCCGAACCGAGGAACAGCAGCAGCGCGGCCACGTCATCGGCCGTCGACAGCTTCCTGCTCGGCGTGCGGGCGGCGATCCCGTCGAGCACCGCCTGCGGGAGGAAGTCGCGCTCCGTGATCGTCAGCCCCGCGGCCAGCACGTTGACCAGGACGCCGTCGCGTCCCGCCTGCCAGGCCAGCGTCCGTGCCAGGCCGTGCAGCGCCGCCTTGGCCGCGCCGTACGGCCCGGACCCGGGGGTGCCCTCCTCGGCGATACCCGAGGAGACCAGCACGATCCGGCCGAAGCCCTTCTCCCGCATCCCCGGCAGCACGGACTGGACGAGCACCACATTGCCCACGACGTTGGCGTGGAGCATCTCCGTCCAGTGTTCGGCGGGGACGTCCTCGAACGGCTCATCCGAGGGCGCGCCGCCGCCCCACAGCACCGCGTTGGCGATCAACGAGTCGAACGGCCCCGTCTCGGCGACCGCCGCCCTGATGCCCTCATGGTCTGACAGGTCCAGGTGTACGGCTCGCGCCTGGCCGCCCGCCTGCTCGATCTCCTTCACTACCTGCTCGGCCCGGTCGGGACCCGAGTTGTAGGTGAGGGTGACCCGGTGTCCCGCCTGGCCGAAGGCGCGAGCGGTGGCGGCCCCGATGCCCGAGGAACCGCCGGTGATCAGAACGTGCATGGTGCACTCCTTTGAATTAGCCAACTAATTAGTCAGCTAATCGCAGGGAGTCATCTTCGGCAAGCCGGTTTCGCCCTCAGCGGACGGGCAGGTCCACAGCGCGCCTATCAGGCGGGTGATGGTCCGGCGATCCTCCGGGTCGAGCTGGGCGAGCAACTCCTCGTCTGTCTTGCGCCAGATCTCCTCGACCGGCCGCTGCAATGCCTTGCCCGCCTCGGTGAGGTGCACGTGGCTCAGCCTCGGGCGCCTGGGGTCGGGTGTCCTGTGCACGAATCCGGAGCGCTCCAGCCGCTGCAGGGCCTTGGTCACCGTGGGCGGCTCGACGCCCAGGCGGGAGATCAGCTCGCTCTGCGACAGGCCGTCCTCGCGCCACAGCTGGTTGAGCAGCATCTCCTGGCCCACGTGCAGGCCCAGCTCCGACAGCTCGGCCGCGATCCGGTACCGGTGCACCTTCGTGATCTTGATCAGCGCGTAGGTGAGGGTCTCGTCGAGCATGCATCCATCTTGCCTTTCGCCAGCGACTTTGGCGCACGGTGACCCAAGCCTGGGCGGGGTCTTACCGTGTCGTCCTCCTTCGTCGGCGGGTCGCGCGAAAAGGTGGGGTATCCGGCTTGTAGACCCGTCCGGGAGACGCGACGTGACCACACCTGAGGATCCGAACCAGCCTCGCCCGTGGCAGGACCCACGCGCAGGCCGTCCCGAGCCAGACGAGCCCGACCAGACCGCCTCCACCGGCTCCGACTGGACGCCCGGCGAGTGGTCGACCGCGGAGCCGCCGTCGTGGAGTGAGCCGTGGCCGTGGGACAAGCCCGCCCAGGACTCCGCGCAGGACCAGCCCTCGGACGAGCCTCCGGCCACTCCCGGGGAGCAGCAGCCGTCCGAACCGCAGCAGCCCGCGTGGCAGGAGCCGGCCGGGCCTCCCGGGCGGCCCGACAACGACCCGGAGCGGACGGCGGCCTTCCCTGCTCCGGGATCCACGCCGTCGTACCCCGGCTGGGACCGGGACTCGAGCGATCCGGAGCAGCAGCCGCCGACGCCTACGCCGTCGCGCTACGATCCGCCCACTCCGCCGCCTTCCGAGCAGGGGCCGTCTTTCGCGCCTCCCGGGGAGCCGTACCGCTCGCCGTACGAGGGGGGTCCGAAGGAGTACGGGCCGTCGGCCACCTACGGCACGCCCGAGGACCAGCCGCCCACCACCTCCGGCTGGCGGCCCGGCGTCCCCGGCGCCTTCGAGTCGCCCACTCCGGACCGGCCAGGAGCGCCGGGCCCGTACCAGGCTCAGGGCCAGCCACCAGGGACCCCGGGACGGCACGAAGGCCAGCCAGAAGACCAGGGCCGACCTGGAGACCAGGGCCAGCAGCCCGGGGGTCCGGAACAGCCGGGAGACCAGGGCCAGCCCGAAGAGCCGGGACAGCAGCCGGGAGGCCAAGGACAACCGGGAGGGCCGGGGCAGCAGCCGGGAGGCCAAGGACAACCGGGAGGGCCGGGGCAGCCGGGTGAGCAGCCCGGCGGACCGCGGTACGGGCAGGAGCCCGGCCCGGCCGGCGGGACCGAAGAGGGGCGCCCAACGCCGGGAGCCCAGCCGTACGGCGGCCCTGAGCAGGCCGTCCCCGGCACCACCCCGTCGAGCCCGTACGGCGGCGCGCCGGGATACGGCCCGCCCGCCGGGGGAGCCGTCTACACGCCGCCTCCGGGCGGCGCGGGGCAGTACCCGCCGGACTGGCAGCCGCCCAAGCCGGGCAACGGCCTGGCCACGGCCGCGCTGGTGCTGGGCATCGTGAGCATCTTCCTGGTGTTCGTCTGCGGCATCGGCGTGATCACCGCCATCGTCGCGATCATCCTCGGCTGCGTCGCGCTGGCCAGGGGCGTGGGCAAGGGCAAGGCCATCACCGGCATCGTCATCAGCGTGCTCTCGCTGATCGTGGTGACCGTCGGCGCCTTCTGGTTCTTCAACATCGTCCAGGAATGCAGCCGCCTGCCCGGCGAACTGGCCAACAGGTGCATCGAGGACCGCCTGCCCTGGATGCGCCGGTAGCCCATCAAAGCCGGTAGCTCATCAAAGAGGCAGATGGCCGGACAGGTCGGCCCGGGCGCCGCTCGCCGAGACGGCGCCCGAGGCCATCGCCTCGTCCCAGGTGATCCGCCCGAGCGCCAGCCAGATCCACGTCCGCGCGTCGGTCTCCACCACGTTGGGCGGCGTACCCCGGGTGTGCCGGGGACCCTCGATCGCCTGCACCGCCGCGTGCGGCGGCACCCGCACCTCCACCGTCCGCCCGGGCGCCGTGCCGGCCAGCCGCTCGAGCAGGTGCCGTACGGCCAGCCGTACAGCCGCCCGCTCGGGCTCGAGCCCGCGGTCGTAGGCCGCGACCACCGCGGCGACCAGGGCGTCGGCCAGCGCGGAGGCCGGCCCGTCGTAGGCGGGGGAGTCGAGCGCGATCAGCTGCGCGTCCAGCGCGGCCCGCAGCTTCTCTGGATCGATCTTTCGAGGTGCCACCCACTGATCCTAAAACCTGTTGACCTGAAGTTAAGTTGAGCTTCTAGGCTTCCATGTCATGAGCATGGAAGTGACCGCGTGGCACCAGTTGTACTCGTTGAACAACCAGACCGAGCGCCGTCCGCTGTCGAAGGAGACGCTGCGCCGGATCGCGGCCTTCGCCCGGCCGCACAAGAAACGGATCTCCGCGTTCCTGCTGTTGAGCCTGGTGATGGCGGCCCTGGCGGTGGTGTCGCCGCTGCTGGCGGGCCGGGTGGTCGACGCGATCGTCAAGGGTGAGCCGTTCGGCGTGGTGGGCGGGCTGGCCGCGTTCATCGCGGGGCTGGCGATCGCCGAGGCCGGGCTGGGGCTGGTGACCAGGTGGATGTCGGCGAGCCTGGGCGAGGGGCTGATCCTCGACCTGCGGACCGCCGTGTTCGACCACGTGCAGCGGATGCCCATCGCGTTCTTCATGCGGACCAGGACGGGCGCGCTGGTCAGCCGCTTGAACAACGACGTGATCGGCGCCCAGCGGGCCTTCACCGACACGCTGTCCAGCGTGGCGGGCAACGTGGTGACGCTGGTCCTGACGCTGACCGTGATGATCGGGATCTCCTGGCAGATCACGCTGCTCGCGCTGATCCTGCTGCCGATCTTCGTGCTGCCCGCCCGCCGGATGGGCGTCAGGATCGCCCGCCTGCGCCGCGAGGCCGCCGACCACAACGCGGCGATGGGCAACCAGATGACCGAGCGGTTCTCGGCGCCCGGCGCGACGCTGGTGAAGCTGTTCGGCCGGCCGTCGCGGGAGTCCGCCGAGTTCGCGGCCAGGGCGCGCAGGGTGCGCGACATCGGCGTGCGCACCGCCATGAACCAGTCGGTCTTCGTCACCGCGCTCACACTGGTCTCCGCGCTCGCGCTGGCCCTGGTGTACGGCCTGGGCGGCTTCTACGCGCTCACCGGGCGCCTCGAGGCGGGCTCGGTAGTGGCGCTCGCACTGCTGCTGACCCGGCTGTACTCGCCGCTGACCGCGCTGGCCAGTGCCCGCGTCGACGTGATGAGCGCGCTGGTCAGCTTCGAGCGCGTCTTCGAGGTGCTGGACCTGGAGCCGCTCATCAAGCAGCGGCCGGGCGCCCGCGCGGTGCCCGAGGGCCCGGTCTCGGTCGAGTTCGACGACGTGCGCTTCAGCTACCCCTCGGCCGACAAGGTCTCGCTGGCCTCGCTGGAGGAGGTCGCCACGCTGGACTCGCGCGGCGGCGAGCAGGTGCTGCACGGCATCTCCTTCACCGCCGAGCCGGGCCAGATGGTCGCGCTGGTGGGCTCGTCGGGCGCGGGCAAGTCCACGATCGCGCAGCTCCTGCCCCGCCTCTACGACGTCGACTCGGGTGCGGTACGGCTGGCCGGGGTGGACGTGCGCGACCTGACGGCCGAGTCGATCCGCGACACCCTCGGCATGGTCACCCAGGACGGGCACCTCTTCCACGAGACGATCAGGGCCAACCTGCTGCTGGCCAGGCCCGAGGCGGCCGAGGACGAGCTGTGGGACGCGCTGCGCAGGGCCCGCCTGGCCACGCTCATCGAGTCGCTGCCCGACGGGCTCGACACGGTGGTCGGCGAGCGCGGCTACCGCCTGTCGGGCGGGGAGCGGCAGCGGCTGACGATCGCCCGGCTGCTGCTGGCGAGGCCGCGCGTCGTCATCCTGGACGAGGCCACCGCCGCGCTCGACTCCACCAACGAGGCGGCGGTCCAGGCGGCGCTGGCCGAGGCCCTGGACGGCCGCACCGCCGTGGTCATCGCCCACCGCCTGTCCACGATCCGCGCCGCCGACGCCATCCTGGTCATCGAGGACGGCCGCGTGGTCGAACGCGGGACGCACGCGGAGCTCCTCGCCGCGGGTGGCCGCTACGAGGAGCTCTACCGCACCCAGTTCGACGACCCCGCCGAAGCCGTCGTCGCCTGAACCCACGCAGGGGTCAGCCGACAGGGGCCGGGGCGGGCAGGTCCCTGCTGGGCTGCTGCTCGGGAGCGCGGCGGGCCCGCAGGGTGACGAGAGCCACCGGGATGCCGAGCAGCACGATCACCGCGGCGACCACCAGCGTGAACTGGTAGGCGTCGAGGAAGGCGATCAGGGGCGGCTGGTGGCTCGCGCTCTGCCGGGCGCTCAGGATCGCGCCGAGGACCGTGATCCCCAGGAGCCCGAACACCTCGCGGGAGACGTTGAGGACTCCGGAGGCGATCCCGGAGCGTCCGGCGGGCATGCCGTTCAAGATGACCGCGGTCAGCGAGACCAGCATCCCGCCGCCGAGCCCGTAGAGCAGGAACCAGGGCAGCACGTCACCGTAGGTGCCGGAAGCCCCGACGCCGGACAGCATGTAGATCGCCACACCCATCAGCGCCAGCCCGAGCGCCACGGTCCGCCCGACGCCGAAGGTCGCCGAGATCCGCTGCGAGAGCATCGCCATCACGGCCATGACCAGCGCCATCGGCACGAACGACGCGCCCGCCTCGGTGGGAGAGAACCCGAGCACGTTCTGCAGCCAGAGCGCGCTGAAGAAGTAGATCCCGAACACCCCGAACGACCAGACGCCCATCGTGGCCAGCCCGCCGGAGAACACCCGGGCACGGAAGAGCGACAGGTCGATCATCGGCTCGGCCGCCCGCGACTCGATCAGCAGGAACGAGGCCGCGCCCAGCCCGGCGATCCCGAAGGCGGCGAGGATCTCGGGCGAGGTCCACCCGGCCGACGACCCCTCGATGAGGGCATATGTCAGGGCGAACAGGGCTACCGCCGAAGCCACCAGACCGGGCACGTCGAGGCTATGCCGTACCCGGGAGAAAGCCGGACGGACCGCCCAGAACGCCAGCCCGAAGGTGGCGACCCCGATCGGGACGTTGATCAGGTAGATCCAGCCCCAGTGCAGGTTCTCACTGATGAAACCGCCGGTCACCGGGCCCAGGGCCATCGACAGCGCGCCTGCGGAGCTCCAGATGCCCACGGCCCTGCCGCGTTCGGCGGGGTCGGGGAAGATCTGCGCGAGCAGCGACAGCGCGGTCGGGGTCAGCAGTGCGGCGCCGACTCCCTGTGCCGCCCTGGCGGCGATGAGCACCCCGGCGCCCGTGGAAAGCCCCGCGGCCAGCGACGAGAGCGTGAAGACGGCGAGGCCTGACAGGAACAGGCGGCGCGCACCGAACAGGTCCGCCAGCCGGCCGCCGGCGAGCATGAGACCGGCGAAAACCAGGATGTAGCTGGAAGTGATCCACTCCAGGCCCGAGATCGTCAGCCCGAGATCCCGCTGGATCGTGGGGAGGGCCACATTGGCCACATTGTTGTCCAGATAGGTCATGAACGTGCCGAGGGTTACCGCGGCCAGCGCCCACCATCTCATCGGTCACTCCTATACGTCGTACTTGTACGTCGTATAGTTGAACTTGTACGGCGTATAGTTGTCAACCGTGATGGGAAAACTGACCGCGGAGGCCATCGTCGAGCGGGCACTGGAGATCGGTGACGCCGAGGGGCTCGACGCGGTGACGATCCGGCGCCTGGCCACCGAGCTCGGCGTGACTCCGATGGCCCTCTACTGGCACTTCAAGAACAAGGAACAGCTGCTCGTCGGCATGGCCGACCACCTGATCGCCAGCTTCGCCGCCAAGCCCGCCGACGAGCGGCCGTGGCAGGCGCAACTACGGGACCTGGTCGAGGGCCTGATCAGGACGCTGCGCACCCACCCGTGCGCCAAGAACGTGATCGAGCAGGTCGACCAGGCCTCGGTGTCCAGCTTCCTGTCGGTCTGGGACCAGGCGCTCGGGCTGGCCAGGGCGGCCGGATTCTCGCCGGAGGAGAGCTGTCTGATCAGCAAGTACCTGCTGCAGAGCGCGATCGCGATCGCCGACGCGCCGGTGCACCTGCGCGCAGGGCGTTCGGAGGAAGAGGCCGAGGAGGTCGTCAGGATCAAGCGGCTCGGGCTGCAGTCGCTGCCGGTCGACAGGTATCCACACCTGGTGGAAATGGCAGGGCCTATGGTCGAAGGTATGGATCCTGATTTCTACGACTCGTTCGGAGTCGACCTGGTCCTCAGCGGCATCGAGGCGCTGGCGAGGTCGCGGGCATGAGCTTCGAGGTGGTGTGCGAGATCGAGCCGCCGACCACGCCGGACCTGAAGCACGTCAGGCACCAGATCGGCACGATGAGCAGGGTCGCCGACGCCTTCCTCATCCCCGACAACCACATCGGGCGTGCCACGGTGTCGAGCGTGGCCGTGGCGCACGAGGTGGAGGCCATGGGCGGGCGCAGCATCGCCTGCCTGAACTCGCGCGACCGCAACCTGCTCGGCTTCCGCCGCGACCTGCTGACGGCCGCCGCCTACGGCGTCGACCAGTTCCTCTTCGTGTACGGCGACAAGCCCACGAGCGGCAACAGGACCAGCGACCTGACCGTGCGCTCCATGATCGACGAGGCCAAGCCGGACTTCCGCGTCGGGGCCGCCGCCGGGCTGCGCCCGCTGCCGTCGTGGAAGCGGGCGGCCGACTTCCTGTTCGTCCAGGTGAGTTTCTCGCTGGAGGCGCTGCTGCGCTGGCGGGAGGCCAACCCGGTCGAGGTGCCGGTGTACGCCGGGGTGATGGTGCTGGCCAGCGAGGGACACGCGCGCCGCCTGGCCTCCGCGATCCCCGACATCGACATCCCCGAGGACCTGGTCGAGCGCGTCGCCGCCGACCGCATGGCCGGCGTCGAGGCGGCCTGCGCCCAGGTGCTGGCGATCCGCGACTCCGGCGCCTTCGACGGCGTCCACCTCATCCCGGTGACCCGCTACCGCGACGTGGAGTCCAGGCTGGCCGCCGCGCTCTGACGATCCCTGGCCAGGGCGGCCAGCACGGCGCCGGCCAGGGAGACCGCGAAGAGCAGGCCGTAGGTGCGCTGGAAGCCGGCCATCAGCTGGTCCACCGCGACCGGGGACAGCTTGGCCAGCGTGGCCGCGTACACCTGGTCGCGCAACTGCGGACTCACCGACGAGGTCAGCACGCTGAGCGACAGGCCCACGCTGATCACGATGCCCACGTTCATCACCATGAGCCGGAACCCGTTGACCACGCCCAGGCTCCCGCTGGGCAGTGCCCGCATGACCTGCGTGGTGTTCCCCGTCAGGAACGTGCCGCCCCCGCACCCGGCAACGAACAGCCCCACCCCGATGACCCAGTACGGCGTGCCAGGGTCGGCCGTCAGCATCAGCGTGCCGAGCCCGGCGGCGCTCATCAGCATGCCCCCGATCGACAGCACGTACGGCGAGACCCGCCCCCCGAGCGATCCGGCGATCGGCGAGGCCAGCGCCATGCCCACCGGCACCGGCAGCACGCTCAGCCCGGCGGTGAAGGCGTCCACGCCCCTGGCGGCCTGGAAGTACAGGGCCACCACCAGGATGAGCGCCGAGCGGGCCAGCGCGGCGCAGAAGGAGGCCAGGTTCGCGCACGCCAGCATCCGCCCGCCGAACAGCCGCAGGTCCAGCACGGGATGTGAGGCCCGCCGTTCGACCAGCAGGATCAGCGGCACCAGCACCACGAACAGCCCGAAGCCGACCAGGACCACCGGGCTCGTCAGCCCGCTGGACCCCGCCTCGGACAGGGCCAGCATGAACGCCGACAGGGCGGCGAAGATCAGGGCGTTGCCCAGGAAGTCGACCGGCGTACGCGGGCCGGGCGGCACCTTGCGCAGCGTCAGCCAGCCCCACACCAGCGCGACCAGCCCGGCGGGCACGTTCACCCAGAAGATCCATTGCCAGCCCGCCGCCTCGGCGATCAGCCCGCCCAGCGTCGGACCGGCCAGCTGCGCCACCGAGAGCGTGCCGATGTAGACGCCCATGCCCTGGCTGAGCCGGTCGGCCGGGAACGCGTCGGTGATGATGACCGTGCCGTTGGCCAGGATCATCGCCGATCCGATCGCCTGCAGCACTCGCATCCCGACCAGGAACCAGACGCTCGGCGACAGCCCTGCCGCCAGCGAGGCCACGGTGAACAGCGCGAACCCCGCCAGGTAGACCTCCCGCCGCCCCAGCAGGTCGGCGACCCGGCCGAAGAACACCAGCGAGGCGGTGTTGACCAGTAAGAAAGACAGCAGGATCCACCCGGACTGGAACGGGGTCGCGTGGAAGTGCCGTACCACGGCGGGTAGTGCCACGTTGAGCGTGCTGCCGGCGATGCCGATGAGGACGAGTCCGAGGCTGGTGACCGAGCAAACGCGCCACGCGTAACGGAGGCGGTCAGCGTAATCGGGGGAGACCGCGACCATATGTCCTACTATGCCCGGCTGCTATCTGGCGCGTTTACGCAGCCCCTCCAGGTCGTGAATCACCACCCGGCGCCGCCCTGTCTCGATCAGCCCGCGGTCACGCAGCGTGCGCAGCGCCTTGCTCACGGCCTCGCGCGAGGCGCCGGTCCACCCGGCCAGCTCATCCTGCGACAGCGGCAGCGCCACTCGCAGCCCGCCGTTGGTCTTCTCGCCGTACCGCTCGGCCAGCTCGATCAGCCGGGTCGCCACCCGGCCCGTGGTGTCGAAGGCGCCGTACTCGATCCGCTTGCGGTCGGCGTCGCGGATCTTCGCGGTGATCAGCTGCATGAGCAGCACCGCGATCCGCCCGTGAGCCTGCAGGAAGGAGGCGAAGTCCGGCACCACGATGCCCGCGACCGGCTCGAGCGCGGTGACCGTGGCCGAACGGGGCGAGCCGTCGATGGCCGAGAACTCGCCGATCAGCCCGCCGGGCCCGCGCACGGCCAGCACCACCTCGGTGCCGCTCGAGGTGTGCGAGGAGACCTTCACCCGCCCCTCGGTCAGCGCGAGCACCCAGTCGGAGGTGTCACCCTCCGACATCACGGTGTCCCCGCGATCCCATCGCCTGGGTCGTCCCGACGCGCGCAGCGCCGCGATCTCGTCTTCCGTCAGCAAGGAGAGGAACTCACCTGGCTCTGGATTCATGAGGCGATTACATCGCGGTCAGCACGTACGCGTCGACCCGCTCCTGCTTTCCCTTCAGGTTCAGCATGCCCAGGGGAGTGACCGAAACACCGCCGTCGAGCTGCTTCAACGTCTCCGAGCCGATCACCACCGTGCCGGGCTCCGCCATGGTCTGGAGCCTGGCGGCCACGTTCACGCAGTCGCCCATGGCGTTGAAGCCGCGCAGCTCGGGACTGCCGATGTTGCCGACCAGGGCGAGCCCGGTGTTCACGCCCACGCGGAACGTCGGCCAGGCCACCGAGTCGGTGCGCTGCCAGGACACCTCCTCGGCCACCTCGGCGGCGGCCCGCTGCATGGCCAGCGCCGCCCGGCAGGCGGCCGCGGCGTGGTCGGCCTGGGTGGCGGGGGCGTTGAACAGCGCGAGCAGCGCGTCGCCGACGAACTGCACGATCGTCCCCTTCTCCCGGAGAATGCACGGCACCGCGGCGGTGTGGTAGCGGTTGAGCATCTCCACGATCTCGCCGGGCGCGACCTTCTCGGAGAACGTGGTGAAGCCCTTGAGGTCGGCGAACAGCGCGGTCAGCACCTTCAGCTCGCCGCCCAGCGCGGCCTGCGCCGGGTCGGCGAGTAGCGCGCTGGCCACGTCGGGCGACATGTACTGCCGGAAGAGCGTCTCCAGCTCCTGGTAGAGGCGGGCGTTCTCCAGCGAGATCGACAGCTGCCCGGCCAGCGTGGCGGCCAGCGCCTCATCCTGCGTGGTGCCGCCGACGGGCACCTCCAGGGCGCCGGCCAGGTGACCCTTGACGGTGAGCGGGAAGGTGAGCAGGTTGCCGCGCCGGATCGGGGCGTCGCCGTCGAAGGCGTACTCGCGCGAGCCGATGTGCGCCCTGCCCTCCGACACGAGCCCGATCTTCACGTCTCCGTAGGCCTGCCGTACCCGCTCCAGGGCTGTGGAGAGCAGCTCGTTCTCGGCCAGGCCGACCCGCGTCTGGGCGCTGACGTCCACCAGGGCGGCCAGGCGCCGCGACAGCTCGCGCTCGCTGGCCAGGGCCCTGCCCGCGCTGTCCAGGACCGCGCTCTGGCCCTCGTTGAGCCGGAACTTGCCCGACAGGCGGGTGGCGGCCAGCGGCTCGCCCCGCCGTACGTGCTCGACCAGTTCCTCGAGCGCGCGCTCGTAGTCCTGCTGGATGCGGCGTACGGTCGCCGACAGCGCGACCGAGTCGAACAGCCCCGCGCTCGAGCCCTCGCGCCTGAACTGCAGGTAGGCGCTGTAGGCCACGAACACGAAGGCCAGCGTCAGCAGCAGGTGCCACTCCCACCACGACAGGTGCCAGTTGAGCTGCGACATCCCCGCGATCATGGCCTCGGCCAGCAGCGCGTAGGCGGTGATCAGGCTGATCAGCATCGCCGAGGGCCGCCGCCGGTGCAGCAGGAACATCATCACGCTGCCCGCCGCGTACAGCGCCAGCCCGGGGATGGACAGCCAGACCAGCCAGTCGACCGGCGTGGTCAGCGGCGGTCGGCTGAGCGGGGTCAGGTCCGGCACCAGCGAGGCGACCCCCCACAGCACCATGAACCCGAACAGGATCCCGCGCACCAGCTGCTGGGAGTCCAGTACGGCTCGCGCCGCCCGCTCGCCCAGCGGCAGCGCCGAGGCGAAGGCGAAGGCCGCCGCGATCGTCAGCCCGACCTGCTGGCCGACGTCGAAGCCGAGCGACCCGGTGGGCAGGATGATCTTCGGGGTGGCCAGACCGTGCAGGAAGAAGAAGCCCGCGCTGGTCAGGAAGACCATCGAGACCAGCCAGAGCCTGGCGTCCTGGCGCCTGCGCGAGGCCTCGCTGATCAGCATGCCGAGCACGACGTTCAGCCCGGCGACCGTGACGATCATCCAGAAGTGGCTGGGATTGTGCTGCCAGGGGATGTTCAGGTCCTGGTCGGCCAGCAGCAGCCACAGGCCGAGCAGGGGCAGGAGCAGATGGATCGCCCAGACCACGCCCCGCACCGGCTGCGTGGCTGGGGGCAGGTAGGGAGCGGACACGCCCCGATTATCCATCGGGGGTGGCTCCGGCCAATGCGTCCTTTTACGCACAGCGAATCTTCTTGACTCGTCAAGTAACGTCAACCCGGCCTGTAACCCTACGTTTCGTGACAAACACGTTATGTCACTACTGCCAACCTCTGGAACGTTTGAAACGTGTACCTCTTGCTCAACACGAGCAACAGAGGTTTCGTGGAAGGAAAGTCGTGGCTATCAAGCTTCGCGGTGGGCGCACGCTCACCCTGGCCACTATCGGGGCGCTCGCCGCTTCGCTGCTCACCGTCGGTGGGGTCGCCACCGCCTCGTCGGCCGGTGGCGAGGTGCACGCCTGCGTCAACAAGAAGACCCGTTACGCGCGCATCGTCAACCCGTCGACCCCCTGCAGGAAGACCGAGGTACGGGTGCTGATCGGCGGCGGGGAAACCACCACCACCACCGGCGTCACGGCCGGTCCTAGGGGTGACCAGGGTCCCCAGGGGCCGAAGGGCGACATGGGCCCCGCTGGACCTCAGGGCCAGCCGGGCAAGCCGGGCGCGCAGGGCCCGAAGGGCGAGACCGGCCCCGCAGGACCGGCAGGTAAGCCGGGGGAGGCGGGCCCCCAGGGCAAGCCCGGCGCGGAGGGCCCGAAGGGCGAGACCGGCCCTGCCGGGCCGCAGGGCCCGAAGGGTGAGACCGGTCCGGCGGGTCCGGCGGGCAAGCCGGGCGAGGCGGGCCCGGCGGGCAAGCCGGGTGCGGAAGGCCCCAAGGGTGACACCGGGCCCCAGGGTCCGAAGGGCGAGCAGGGCCCCAAGGGTGAGCCGGGCGGCGCCTCCAGTACGTACGTGAAGTCCGTGTCCGTGAGCGGCCTGGGTTCGACGACCGCCAGCTGCAAGAACGGCGACGTCGCGACCGGCGGCGGGTTCTCCTTCACCACGCTCAAGAACGCCGTCGTCATGGCCAGCGAGCCGAACAGCGGCACCGGCTGGACCGTCACCGTGGCCAAGGACGACAACGGCGGCGGCAACAACAAGGACAACGGCACCAGCGTGGTCGGCTCCGCCTACGTGGTCTGCCTCGGCAAGGCCTGATTCATCGGGGGCGGGTACCGCGTACCCGCCCCTCGAGGATCAACCGAAGATGGCGGGCAGCGTGCCCTCGTGCGTGGCGCGCAGCTCATCCACGGGGATCTCCAGGAGACCCTCGACGACCAGCGCGTCGCCGCCCGTGGTGCCCAGGCCGTAGCAGGGGACCTCGTGGCGGGCGCACAGCGCGGCGAACTCGTCGAACGCCTCGGGCTTGACCGTCACCAGCGCCCTGGCCGCCGACTCGCTGAACAGGTCGGTGAACGCGTCACCGCTGAGCGCGACGCGGGCGCCGACCCCCTGAGCCAGGCACGACTCGGCGAGCGTAATCGCCAGGCCGCCGTCGGACAGGTCGTGCGAGCCCTCCAGCAGCCCCAGCTTGGCCGCCTCCACCAGGACCGTGGCCAGAGCGCGCTCGGCCTCCAGGTCGGCCTCCGGCGGCAGGCCGCCGAGGTGACCGTGGGCCACGTGCGCCCACTCCGAGCCGCCGAACTCCGCCCGGGTCTCGCCCAGTAGGAGAATGCGCAGGTCCTCGGCGACGAACCCGGACCTGACGCGCTTGGCCACGTCGTCGATGACGCCGAGGACGCCCACGACCGGGGTCGGGTGGATCGCGGTCGAGCCGGTCTGGTTGTAGAAGGACACGTTGCCGCCGGTCACCGGGACGCCCAGGGTGCGGCAGGCGTCGGCCAGGCCGCGTACGGCCTCGGCGAACTGCCACATCACCTCGGGATCCTCGGGCGAGCCGAAGTTGAGGCAGTTGGTCACGGCCAGCGGCTGGGCGCCGGTGACGGCCACGTTCCGGTAGGCCTCGGCCAAGGCAAGCTGCGCACCGGCGTACGGGTCGAGCCTGGCGTAGCGGCCGTTGCCGTCGGTGGCCAGCGCGATGCCCCTGGTCGTGGGCTCGGCCCCGGCGATGACCTCGGAGATCCGCAGCATGCCCGCGTCGGCAGGCTGGGCCAGCACGGTGTTGGAGCGGACGTAGCGGTCGTACTGGGAGGTCACCCACTGCTTGGAAGCCAGGTTGGGCGAGCCGAGCAGCTCCAGCAGGGTGCCGCGCAGGTCCACGGGGCGGTCGAGCTTGTCCGGGGTGTCGGCGTTCAGCGCGGCCTGGCCGACGGGCTCGTGGAAGGGGCGCTCGTAGACGGGGCCCTCGTCGGCGGCGGTGCCCGGCGGGATGTCGACGATCGTCTCGCCGTTCCACGTCATCACCAGCCGGCCGGTGTCGGTCACCTCGCCGATCACGGTCGCCGGGACGTCCCACTTCGCGCAGATGCCCATGAAGGCGGAGATGTCCGACGGCCGGACGACCGCCATCATGCGCTCCTGCGACTCACTCATGAGGATCTCCTCAGGCGTGAGCGAGGGGTCGCGCAGCGGGACCAGGTTGAGGTCGACGCTCATGCCGCCGGTGCCCTTGGCGGCCAGCTCCGTGGTCGCGCAGGAGACCCCGGCCGCGCCCAGGTCCTGGATGCCCACGACCACGTCGGCCGCGTACAGCTCCAGGCAGCACTCGATGAGCAGCTTCTCCATGAACGGGTCGCCCACCTGGACGGCGGGTCGCTTGGCGTGCGACTCGTCCTCGAAGGTGGCCGATGCCAGCACCGAAGCCCCGCCGATGCCGTCAGGGCCGGTGGAGGCGCCGAAGAGCACCACCTTGTTGCCGGGTCCTGGGGCGGTGGCCAGCTTGATCTGGTCCTTGCGCAGCAGGCCCACGCAGAGCGCGTTGACCAGCGGGTTGCCGATGTAGCAGGGGTCGAAGACGACCTCGCCGCCGATGTTGGGCAGCCCCAGGCAGTTGCCGTAGGACGAGATGCCCTCGACCACGCCGGGCAGCACCCGCTTGGTGTCGTCCTGGCCGGCGCCGCCGAAGCGCAGCGCGTCCATGACGGCGATCGGGCGGGCGCCCATCGACATGATGTCGCGCACGATGCCGCCGACGCCGGTGGCCGCGCCCTGGTGCGGCTCGACGTACGACGGGTGGTTGTGCGACTCGATCTTGAACGTGGCGGCCCAGCCGTCGCCGATGTCCACCACGCCGGCGTTCTCGCCCATGCCCACCAGCAGCGCCTCGGACTTCGGCGCCTTGGTGCCGAACTGGCGCAGGTGCACCTTGGACGACTTGTAGGAGCAGTGCTCGGACCACATGACGCTGTAGATGGCCAGCTCAGAGCCGGTCGGACGGCGACCCAGGATCTCCTTGACCCGGTCGTACTCGTCCTGCTTCATCCCGAGCTCGGCGAACGGCATCGGCACCTCGGGCGTCTCAGCCGCGTGCTTCACGGTGTCAGTCATGCGTTCACCAGCTTCTTCAGGATGGAGGTGAAGAACCCGCGGCCATCGGTCGAAGGCGCGCCGACCAGGTCCTCCATCGCGTGCTCCGGGTGCGGCATGATGCCGACGATGGTGCCCGACTCGTTGCGGACGCCGGCGATGTCGTCGATCGCCCCGTTGGGGTTGCCGATGTAACGCATGACGACCTGCTGGTTGGCCTCCAGCTCCGCGATGGTCTCCGGGGAGGCGACGTAGCGGCCCTCGGCGTGCTTGATCGGCAACACCAGCTCCTGGCCAGGAGCGAAGGCGTTGGTCCACGCCGTGTCCGTGGACTCAACCCTGACCCGCTGGTCACGGCAGACATAGTGCAGCGAGGCGTTGCGCGTGAGCGCGCCCGGCAGCAACCGGGCCTCGCACAGGATCTGGAACCCGTTGCACGTCCCCAGCACGGGCAGCCCCGCCCGCGCCGCCGGCACCAGCTCCTCCATCAGCGGCGCGAACCGCGAGATCGCCCCGCACCGCAGGTAATCGCCGTAAGAGAAGCCACCGGGCAGGAAGACCGCGTCGACCCCCTTCAGATCGTGATCAGCGTGCCACAACGGCACCGCCTCGGCTCCCACGAGCCGGACGGCCCTGGCCGCGTCCTGGTCGTCGAGTGTCCCTGGAAACGTGACTACGCCCACCCGGGCAGCGCTCATGACCCTTTCCCCTCCGAGGAATCCCGCCCGGATCGCATCCCATCGCCCGGCGGTGCCCCCCACGATATCTGCTGGTCCCCGCTGCTCACCGCCCGGCTCCCCGCGTGCCCGGCCTGGGTTGCGTCGTGGCGGCGGCCGGCCAGGCGTCGCCGGAGGAGCGTCTCCCTGGACAGGGCCCAGCCGAAGTGCGGTGATCGGCGGTGGGGCGGCTTGCCGTACGCGAGGACTCGGACGGCGGGAAGTCAGACGGCGGCCAGCTCGCGAGTGGGGGCCTCGTCCCAGACGAGGGTCTTGCGCAGGTGGACCGTGGTGCCGCGGGGGCCGGCGGCGAACGACAGCTCGTCGACCACCGAGCGCATGATGAGCAGCCCTCGGCCGTTCTCGGTCTCGGGGGGCGGGAAATGCACGGGCATGGCGGGCACGCCGCCGCCGTTGTCGGTGATACGGACGTCGCACTGGCCGTAGCCGATCGACGCCGCGACCTCGTAGCGGTTGGCAGGACCTCCGTGCCGCACGGCGTTGGAGCACGCCTCGGAGACCGCGAGCAGCAGGTCGGAGATGCAGGTCTCGCTCACGTGGAGCGACCGCATCGCGTCACCCAGCACTCGCCTGACCATCGGTATGCCGATCGCATCCCGAGGCAGTGCCAACGAGAACTCAATATCCACCGGACTCCTCCGGGCGCCGGAATGTCACCTGGAGTAGGTTTCCCCGTGAAATCAGGGCTAACCGCAAAATCACGTTGTTGTTATTTACTGTTGGCACAGCCGTTGCATTGTGGCACGTGAGAACACCGCTTTAACCGCCCGCGGGCATTTCCAGTCAGGAAAATGTGACCTAGCTCTCAACACGCACGGTGAAGTCCTCGATCACCGTGTTGGCAAGCAGCGTCTCGGCCATCTTCCGAACCTCGGCCAGGGCGGCCTCGTCGGCGGGCCCTTCCAGTTCGACCTCGAACCGCTTGCCCTGACGGACCGCGGACACGCCGGAGAAGCCGAGCCGCGGCAGGGCGCGGGCGATGGCCTGCCCCTGGGGGTCGAGAATCTCGGGCTTCAGCATGACGTCGACGATGACGCGCGCCACAGGGTCCTCCTGGTCTAGCGGCCTAATACCGCTCCTCAGCCTAGTGCCAGCCGACATGGTGGACGTGCCCAGGCAGTCTCTAACCTCTGGGGTGCCGACGCAGGTAGGTGTCGGCGGTATCCCACAGGGAACGGGGAGGACATGGGGCTTGCGCGGAGGACTGTGACGTCTGCCACGATGTCCCAAACGCGTGCTCCCAAACCACCACCTCTTGGGATGTACGCACGTAAGGCTGGCCTAAGGTGGCAACCCCACCGGCACCGGCCCCGACCGCACAGGAGTGGCAAGTGACAGTCGACGCCTCTCTAGGTGCTGAAGACGCACCTCCGGAGCTCGTCCAGCTGCTTACCCCGGAAGGGGAGCGAGTCGAGCACCCCGACTACGACATCGACCTGACTTCCGAGGAGATCAGGTCGCTCTACCGCGATATGGCGCTCGTCCGCCGCATCGACTTCGAAGCCGTGGCGCTCCAACGGCACGGCGAGCTCGGCATCTGGGCCTCGCTGCAGGGCCAGGAGGCCGCGCAGATCGGCTCGGGCCGCGCGCTGACCGACGCGGACATGGCGTTCCCCACCTACCGCGAGCACGGTGTCGCCTGGTGCCGTGGCGTCGACCCGGTGAAGCTGCTCGGCCTGTTCCGTGGCGTCAACCACGGCGGCTGGGACCCCAAGGAGCACAACTTCCACCTGTACACGATCGTGATCGGCAGCCAGACGCTGCACGCGGTCGGCTATGCGATGGGCGTGCAGCGGGACATGGCCAGCACGGCCACGATCGCCTACTTCGGCGACGGCGCCAGCTCCCAGGGCGACGTGAACGAGTCGTTCGTGTGGGCCAGCGTGTTCAACGCCCCGGTCGTGTTCTTCTGCCAGAACAACCAGTGGGCCATCTCCGAGCCGCTGGAGAAGCAGTCGCGCATCCCGCTCTACCGGCGCGCCTCCGGCTTCGGCTTCCCCGGCATCCGGGTGGACGGCAACGACGTCTTCGCCTGCCTGGCCGTCACCCGGCAGGCACTGAAGAACGCGCGCGAGGGCCAGGGCCCGATGCTGATCGAGGCCTTCACCTACCGCATGGGCGCCCACACCACCACCGACGACCCCACCCGCTACCGCGTGGCCAGCGAGCTGGAGGCGTGGAAGCTGAAGGACCCCATCGAGCGCGTCAAGGCCCACCTGTTCAAGACCGAGCAGGCCGACCAGGCCTTCTTCGACGACATCGAGGCGGAGGCCGACCAGCTCGGCGCCGACCTGCGCCGCCGCTGCCTGGAGATGCCCGACCCCGGGCCGCTCGACATGTTCGAGCACGTCTACCGCGAACCACACGCGCTCGTCGCCGAGGAACGCGCCCAGTACGCCGCCTACCTGGAGGGATTCGACTCATGAGCGTTCTTTCCCTCTCCAAGGCGCTCAACGAGGGCATGCGCAAGGCGATGGAGGACGACTCCAAGGTCCTCATCATGGGCGAGGACGTCGGCAAGCTGGGCGGCGTCTTCCGCGTCACCGACGGCCTGCAGAAGGACTTCGGCGAGGACCGCGTCATCGACACGCCGCTGGCCGAGTCCGGAATCATCGGCACCGCGATCGGCCTGGCCCTGCGCGGCTACCGTCCGGTGTGCGAGATCCAGTTCGACGGGTTCGTCTTCCCGGCCGCCGACCAGATCATCACGCAGCTGGCCAAGATGCCGATGCGCTCGCTCGGCGCGATCAAGCTGCCCGTCGTGGTCCGCATCCCGTGCGGCGGCGGCATCGGCGCCGTCGAGCACCACAGCGAGTCGCCGGAGTCGTACTTCACCCACACCGCCGGCCTGCGTGTGGTGGCCTGCTCCAACCCCGCCGACGCCTACACGATGATCCAGCAGGCGATCCGCAGCGACGACCCGGTCATCTTCTTCGAGCCCAAGCGCCGCTACTGGGAGAAGGCCGACGTCGACACCACCTCCACCGACTGGTGGACGCCCTTCGACAAGGCCAAGGTCGTACGGCAGGGCGGCGACGCCACCCTGCTCGCCTACGGGCCCATGGTCAAGACCTGCCTGGAGGCGGCCGCCGCCGCCGAGGAGGACGGGCGCTCGCTGGAGGTCATCGATCTGCGTTCGCTCAACCCGCTCGACGCCCCGCTGGTCATGGACTCGGTGCGGCGCACGGGCCGGGCACTGATCGTGCACGAGGCGCCCGTCTACAGCGGCTTCGGCGCCGAGCTCGCGGCCAGGATCACCGAGCAGTGCTTCTACCACCTGGAGTGCCCCGTGCTGCGGGTCGGCGGCCCCTCGACGCCGTACCCGCCGTCGAGGCTCGAGGACTACTACCTGCCCGACCTGGACAGGGTCCTCGAGGCGGTCGACCGGGCGTTCGGGTTCTGAGGGAGAGACATGCGACGTGAATTCAAACTCCCCGACGTGGGCGAGGGCCTGACGGAGGCGGAGATCGTCCGCTGGCACGTCAAGCCCGGCGACCAGGTCAAGGTCAACCAGATCGTGGTGGAGATCGAGACTGCCAAGTCGATCGTCGAGCTGCCCATCCCGTGGGACGGCGTGGTCGGCGCCCTCATGGCCGAGGAGGGCCAGACGGTCGACGTCGGCGTACCCATCATCGCGATCGACGAGCCCTCAGACGGTACGGCTCCCGCCCCAGAGAACAACCTCGAGGCGTTGGCAGACGACATGGTCCCCCGCCCACCGGCGGAAGGCGCCGTCGAACCCGGCGCCCACGGCAGCCCCGCCCCCAAGGAGGAACGCCAGGCCGTCCTCGTCGGCTACGGCGTCAAACAGGGCCCCTCCAAGCGCCGCCCCCGCAAGCCCACCACCCCAGCCGGTCCGGGCAGGGCGCCGAGCACGGAAGCGGAGCCCGGCGCAACGCGTACAGTGACCGGCCCCGCGACACCCATCGGCGTGTCAAGCGCTGCGGTCCTGGCGAAACCCCCGGTCAGGAAGCTGGCCAAGGACCTGGGCGTGGACCTGGCGACGCTCGAAGGGACCGGCCCCCAGGGCTCGATCACGAGAGAGGACGTGCACGCCGCCGTCGAGGGAGCCCCCACGGCTCCGCAACGGCCGGTCGTACGGGGAAGGGAGGAGCGGATCCCCATCAAGGGCGTCCGCAAGCTGACCGCCCAGAACATGGTCGCCAGCGCCTTCACCGCCCCGCACGTCAGCGAGTTCCTCCAGATCGACGTGACCGAGACGATGGAGGCCGTCAAGCGGCTGAAGGCGATGCAGGACTTCGCCGAGCTCAGAGTCTCCCCGCTGCTCCTGGTCGCCAAGGCCGTGCTGACGGCCGCCAGGCGCTACCCGATGATCAACTCGAGCTGGGACGAGCAGGCCCAGGAGATCGTGGTCAAGCACTACGTGAACCTGGGCATCGCCGCCGCGACCCCGCGCGGGCTGGTCGTACCGAACATCAAGGACGCGCACGAGTTGTCCCTGCCTGAGCTCGCGAAGAAACTGGGCGAGCTGGCCGACACCGCCAGGGCGGGACGGACGCAGCCCGCCGACATGGCGCACGGCACGATCACGATCACCAACGTGGGCGTGTTCGGCGTCGACACCGGCACCCCGATCCTGAATCCCGGCGAGTCGGCGATCCTGGCCTTCGGCCAGGTCAGGGACATGCCGTGGGTGGTCGACGGGCAGCTGGCGGTCAGGAAGGTGACCACGCTGTCGCTGTCGTTCGATCACCGGATCGTGGACGGCGAGCTGGGCTCGCTGTTCCTGCGGGACGTGGGGGCGATGCTGGAGGATCCGCTCCGGATGCTCGCCTGGAGTTAGCAGTCGAGAGGGTCCGCGAATCGCGGGCCCTCTTTACGTGATGCGCCTTGGCTGTTAAGAAGGTTTACTAACGAACCCCCCAGCGGCCTTGCGAGGACCCATGGCGCGTCCCCGGCTCTTCCTGCTCCTGTTATCCCTGCTGATCCCTCTGCTGATCTCGACGAACGCCGCGAAGGCGGCCACGCAGCCCATCGTGATCCCGGGCTACAAGATCCAGTCATCGGCCAAGGTGTCGGACACCGGCGCCACGATCTCCACCCCCGGCTACGCCGCGAGCGGCTGGTACCCGGTCGGCCCGCGCTCGACCGTGCTGGCCGGGCTGCTGCAGAACGGCGTCTACCCCGACCCGTTCTACTCGACCAACATGAGCTCGATCCCGACCGCGGACTTCGACGTGGCCTGGTGGTACCGGGCGGACTTCACGCTCGACAGCCAGGCGGGCCTGCGCACGTTCCTCGACTACAGCGGCGTCATCTCCGGCGCCGACGTCTGGGTGAACGGTACCAAGGTGGACACCGTCACCGGCGCGTACGCCCGCCACGACCTGGACGTCACCGCGCAGGTCCACCCGGGCGTCAACTCCCTCGCCTTCAAGATCAACCCCAACGATCCGAAGGCCAACCTCACGATCGGCTGGATCGACTGGGTCCAGCTGCCGCGCGACGACAACATGGGCATCTTCCGCGACGTGGTGATCCGCCGCAGCGCCGACGTCTCGCTGCGCGACGCGCACGTGACCACCAACCTCAACGTCCCGGCAATGGACAGCGCCGCGCTCACGGTCAAGGCTGACGTCCGCAACGGCACGTCCAGCGCGGTCACCACCACGGTCAAGGGCACGATCGGCTCGCTGGCCTTCCAGCAGGACGTCTCGCTGGCCGCCAACGAGACCAAGCGCATCACCTTCACCCAGACCCTCGCCAACCCGCAGGTCTGGTGGCCGTACACGATGGGCGCCCAGCCGCTCTACGACCTCGACCTCTCCGCCACGGTCGGCGGCGTGGAAACCGACTCGCTGACGCAGAAGTTCGGCGTCCGCAAGGTCGAGTCGGGCAAGAACGCCAGCGGCAAGCGGTTCTACAAGATCAACGGCAGGAACCTGCTGATCCGCGGCGGCGGCTGGTCACCCGACATCTTCCTGCGCAAGGACCTGACCTACCTCGAGAACAAGATCCGTTACGTCCGTGACCTCGGGCTCAACACGATCCGCATCGAGGGCCACCTGGACACCGACGAGCTCTACGACCTGGCCGACAGGTACGGCATCCTGACCATGCCCGGCTGGGAGTGCTGCAACAAGTGGGAGGGCTCGTTCGGCAGCGCCGACTACCCGATCGCCAAGGCCTCCATGCAGGCCGAAGCCGTACGGCTGCGCAACCACCCGAGCGTGATCTCCTTCCTGATCGGTTCGGACAACCCGCCCACCGGCCAGAAGGACACCACCTACCGCGACGCGCTGAGCGCCGCCGAGTGGGACCTGCCGATCATCACGGCCGCCTCCGACGACGGCAACTCCGGCATGAAGATGTCCGGGCCCTACGACTGGGTGCCGCCGAACTACTGGTACAACAAGCGCGAGGGCGGCGCGTTCGGCTTCAACTCCGAGACCTCCGCTGGCCCCGACGTGCCGACGCTCGACTCGCTCAAGCGGATGATGACGCAGGCGCAGATCGACTCGCTCTGGCAGAGCCCGAGCGCCACCCAGTACCACCGCTCCCCGGCCGCCGAGTTCAACAACCTGAAGATCTACCACAACGCCCTCAGAGGCAGGTACGGCGTGCCGTCGGGGCTGGCCGACTACGTGAAGAAGGCGCAGCTGGCGCAGTACGAGGCGGTCCGAGCCCAGTTCGAGGCCTACGGCCGCAACTTCACCGACTCCTCCAACCCCTCCACCGGCGTCGTCTACTGGATGCTCAACAGCGGCTGGTCGTCGCTGCACTGGCAGCTGTTCGACTACTACCTCGACCAGGGCGGCTCCTACTGGGGCGCGCACGAGGCCAACAAGCCGCTGCACGTGCAGTACTCCTACGACAACAAGTCCGTCGTCGTGGTCAACTCCGGCACCCAGGCGGCCTCCGGCCTGACCGTCAAGACCGACGTGTTCAATATGGACGGCACGTCCAAGTACACCAACACGGCCACGGTCACCGCCCCCGCCGACGGCGGCAAGGCCACCGCGGTCACCGTTCCGGCCATCTCCGGGCTCTCGACCACCTACCTGGTACGGCTGTCGCTGCTCAGGAACGGCGAGGAGATCGACCGCAACGTCTACGCCCTGTCCACCTCCGACGACGTGATCGACTGGGCCAACAACACCTGGTACTACGCGCCGACCACGTCGTACGCCAACCTGACCGGGCTCAACGGCCTGGCCCAGGCCCCGATCACGGCCACCGCGACCTCGCCATCCCCTGGCACGGTCTCGGTCACGATCAAGAACACGGGCACCGGGAAGATCCCGGCGTTCATGCTCGACGCCCACGTCGTCGACGCCGCGGGGAAGCCGATGCTGCCGGCGCTCTGGTCGGACAACGCGATCTCCCTGTGGCCCGGCGAGTCGAAGACGCTCACCGCCACCTACCAGGGCACCGGAACCCCCAGCGTGCGCGTGTCTGGGTGGAACACCGCCACGGTCACCGTGCCGACCGGGCCGCCGGACACCGAGAAGCCGACCGTGCCCGCGAACCCGCGCGTCACCGGGCAGACCTCCTCCAGCGTGTCGCTGGCGTGGGACGCCTCCACCGACAACGTCGGCGTGACCGGGTACGACGTGTACAACGGCACCTCACTGGCCACCACGGTTTCCGGAACGAGCGCCACGGTGACCGGGCTGGCTCCGGCCACGCCGTACACCTTCACGGTCAGGGCGCACGATGCGGCGGGAAACTCCTCCGACGCCTCCGCGCCCGTCACGGCGACCACAGACGCCGGGTCCGGGCTGTACGAGGCCGAGGACGCGACGATCTCGCAGGGCGTGGTGGAGTCCAACCATCTCGGCTTCACGGGCACCGGGTTCGTCAACTACGACAACGTCACCGGCAGCTACGTCGAGTGGACCGTGAACGCCACCGCGGCGGGACCGGCGAACCTGGTCCTGCGCTACGCCAACGGGACCACCGTGAACCGGCCGATGGCGATCACGGTGAACGGCGGCGCCGCAGTCAACCGTGACTTCAACGGCACGGGCAACTGGGACACCTGGCAGACCGCCACGATCCCGGTCCAGCTCCAGGCGGGAAGCAACAAGATCAGAGCCACCGCCACCACCGCCAACGGCGGGCCCAACGCCGACAGCCTCGCGGTGAACCCGCAGGCCCCGACCGCGGACTACCAGGCCGAGGACGCGACGATCTCGCAGGGCGTGGTGGAGTCCAACCATCTCGGCTTCACGGGCACGGGATTCGTCAACTATGACAACGTGACCGGCAGCTACGTGGAGTGGACGGTCAACGCGGCGACCGCAGGACCCGCCTCGGTCACGCTGCGGTACTCCAACGGCACCACCGTGAACCGGCCGATGGCGATCACGGCGAACGGCGGCACCGCGGTCAACCAGGACTTCCCGGGCACCACGAACTGGGACACCTGGCAGACGGCCACCATCACCGTCCAGCTCCAAGCCGGAGTGAACAAGATCAGAGCCACCGCCACCTCGGCGAACGGAGGTCCGAACGTCGATAAGCTGACCCTATGATCCGCCACGTCGTGCTGTTCACCTGGACCGAGGACGCCACTGCTGAGCAGAAGGCCACGGTCGCCACGGAGTTGCGCAAGCTCCCCGGGCTCATCCCCGAGATGCGCGCCTACACGGTGGGGCACGACGTGGGCATCAACCAGGGCAACTACGAGTTCGCGGTGGTCGCCGACTTCGACTCGGCCGACGACTACCTGGTGTACCGCGATCACCCCCTGCACCGGGCGGTGATCGCGGAGCACATCACTCCCATCGCCGCCACCCGCGCCGCCGTCCAGTTCGAGCTGTAGCGCACCACCTCCACGGGTCACGTCCGGATCCGGGGATAGGCGCCAGGGTAGAAATCAGGGTCGGTCCCCGATGCGGGCAGGGGGTCGGAAAAGGCACGCTGAGGCCATGAACGAAATCACCCGACGCGACGAAGTCTCCCTCTCCGCCGCCGCCCTGCGCGGCGCCCCGTGGAAGGCGGCCGCCATCGGCGGTGGCGCCGTCGCGGCCGTCAGCTTCGGCCTCGGCTGGCTGCTGCCCGGCCCCGCCGACCTGGTCTGGGCGCTGGGGCTCGGCATCAGCCTGTTCTCCCTGATCGCCGCCATCGGCGCGATCGCCAAGCCCAACGAGGGCGACCGGGTGACCCGCCAGGCCCGGCTGTGGTCGCTGAAGCACCCGGCGAAGTTCGCCCTCCTGCCCGCCGGCATCACCGCCGTGCTGGACTACCCGGTGCAGCTGGTGCTGGACGGCGAAGGCGTGTTCGGCTCGGCGTTCCAGGCGATGTGGCACGGCGCGCTGGTCTACGTGATCGCCGCCATCCTGACGATCACGATGCGGGGACGAGCACAATCTTCCCAGTGACCCGCCTGCTGATCAGATCGTCCATGGCCTGTCCGGCCTCCGCCAGCGGCCTGGTCTCCGGCGCCACCGGATCGATGCCCGGCATCGCGAGGAGCTCTTCGAGCATCGCCCGGTTCTCCATCGCGTGTGACATCGACCACGCGCCCCAGTCCAGGCCCACAACCGACCGGCTGCGCAGCAGCACCTGGTTGGCCGGCAACCTCGGGATCTCCCCGGAGGCGAACCCGACCACCAGCAGGCGCCCGCGCTCGCGCAGCGCCCGAAGCGCCTGCTCCGACAGCTCGCCGCCGACCGGATCCACCGCCACGTCGACGCCCCAGGCCCTGGCCGCGTCCTTCAGCCCCGCGTAGCCGATGGCCTCGTCCGCCCCGGCCCGCAGGGCGCGCTCCCGCTTGTCAGGCGTCGAAGCCGCCGCCAGCACGTCCGCGCCCAGTGCCCTGGCCACCTGGACCGCCGCCAGCCCGACCCCGCCGCCGGCGCCGAGCACCAGGACCCGCTCGCCCGGCCGCAGCCCTGCCCGCTCCCTGAGCGCGAACAGCGCCGTGCAGTAGCTCTGCGCGAACGCCGCCGCCCTGGCCGAATCCAGCCTGTCGGGAATCGGTACGGCTTGCGTCTCGTGCACCACGACCTTCGAGGCGAACCCGCCCAGCCCGGTGATCGCCAGCACCCTGGTCCCGTCCGGCATCCGCCCGGCCACCTCGTAGCCCGGCGTGAACGGCAGCGGCGGCTTGATCTGGTAGGCGCCCCTGGCCATGAGCCCGTCGACGTAGTTGACGCCCGCCGCCTCGACGTCGATGACCACCTGGCCCTCACCGGCGACGGGATCGGGCCGCTCCACGACTTCGACCGGCTTGCCGTACTCGGTGCAGACGACGACCTTCATCGGGCCTCCACCACCCGCTTGAGCCCTTCCAGGCTCTTGCGCATGTTGGCGGCGTTGTGGGTGTCGCGGTCGGGCACGTTGGTCGCCCAGGCGCCCACGACGCGCATGAACGCGCCGCGGGTGTCCCAGGTCTTCTGCTCGACGCGGCAGCCGTCCGCGGTCGGCGTCAGGTCGAAGCGCCAGATGGCCACGTCCAGCACGCCGGCCGCGCGCACGTGGTAGGCGAAGGCCCGTCCGGGCTCGGCCGCGATGACCGTGCACCGGGTGGACCAGCGGCGCCCGCCGTTGCGGTTGCCGCCCACGAAGCGGGCGCCCAGCCTGGCCTCCTTGACGGGACCGATCCAGCGCGCGCTCAGGCACTCGGCGTTCCAGCTCGCGAGGTTGGCCAGGTCAGTGATCACGTCGTAGACGCGCTCGGCAGGGGCGGCGATCTCGATGCTCGCGGAGGCGTTCGGCTCGCTCATGCCGCCAGCTTGCCGGACCGAATATTATTCGGGCAAGCCCTTCTCCGCCTGGCTGCGGCAGACGCAGAACTCGTTCCCCGCGGGGTCCAGCATGGTCACCCAGCCGCTGCCGTCAGGGTTGCGGCGGTCGTCGAAGACGGTCGCCCCCATCTTGAGCAGCCGCTCGACCTCCTCGTCGCGGGTGCGGCCGTCGGCGCTGTTGACGTCGAAGTGCACCCGGTTCTTCACCGCCTTGCCCTCGGGCACCCGGATGAACAGCAGGAACGGATCGGCTGCGGTCCGCACCATCACCTCGTCGTCGCCCGGCTTGTCGCCCTCGCCCAGCGGCAGGCCCATCGCCTCGCTCCACCAGGTCGCCATGGCATAGGGGTCGGTCGCGTCAATGGTCACAGCATGAATCTCAATCACCCGCCCACCCAACCACAGCGAGCATTTCTCGTACGGCAAGCCACCCCGCCGGCCGCCCGCCGTACGTCGGCTGGGGGCCCGCAACCGGCGCTTCTGGCGAGTCGGGGACGCCAGCCCGCCGTAACGGCGCCTTCTAGCCGTGGTGTGACGGCTTCCCCGCAGATGTCAATGCGACTTATGTGGACTTTATGCGGAAAGTAATGCACCTTCACGGAACGGTGTGTTAGTGGATGCGCGAGTAATGAAATGGCACCGGTATTGGCGCGGGTTGAACCGGGAGCGTGTTCGATGCGTTGACCAGGACAAATGCCGATAGATCGAACTTCATACCAAAGCCTCACCAAACCTCCACATATCTAGTGATGTGTAGAGGTTCGAGTGTTAATGTCGCATTTGTCGGCATGCAGGTGCTCCCGCGACGGGAGCTCGCTCATGAGGAGGGGGAACATCATGGCACGTGTCGGCTTCCCTGCCTGGAACAACTGGGGCTGGGGCCGTAGGCGCTGGTGGCGTCGCCGCTGGGGCTGGGGCTTCGGTCGCGGCTGCGGACGCTGCGGACGCTGCGGCGGACGCTGGGGCGGAGGCTGGTGGTGGTAAATCCATCACCAGAGAGCCGGCGGCCTGTCCGCCGGCTCTCCTTCGCTGCCAGGGCAGGAAGGATCCCGGCGACGCCGGGCGTGGAGCTCGCGCCCGCGGTCATGTTCCGCAAGGCCTTCAAGGAGTTCTGGCCCGTCACCCGCGGACTGCGCCTGCTGATGGTGCTCGGCGGCGTGCTGGCCATCGTGGCGGCGCTGTGCGAGGTCGCCGCGATCGGACTGTTCGCCGTCATCACCGACCAGGTGCTCAGCCAGGGGGACCTGGGCGCGTTCTGGGCGCCCGCACTGGCCTGGCTCGGCCTTGCCGTGCTGGCAGGGGCGGTCACCTTCGGCGGCACCTACCTCACCGCACTGGCGGCCGAGCGCTTCCTGCTCAAGCTGCGCGACCGGGTCTTCGCGCACCTCCAGACCCTCACCCCGGATTTCTTCAACAACCGGCACCTGGGCGACCTGATGGCCAGGCTGACCAACGACATCGAGGCCATCGAGGAACTGGTCGGCTCGGGCCTGGTCAAGGCGTTCACCACGGTCATCTCCGTGATCGTCTTCGCCGGGGCCGCCTTCTTCGTCCGCTGGGACCTGGCGCTCATCACCTTCGCGCTCGTCCCCGCGTTCCTGCTGGTCTCGAAACTCTTCGCGGCCAAGTTCAGGGTCGCGGCCGGTCGTGAGCGACTCAGCAACGGCCTGATGAACAGCGTCATCGAGGAGAGCCTGTCCAACCAGAGCCTGGTCCAGGCCTACAACCGCCAGGAGACCGAGTCGGGCCACCTGCACACCCAGGGGATGAGCTGGCTGCGCGCCAACATGTCCCAGGCGGTGCTGTCAGGACTGTACGGCCCCTCCGTCCAGGTGCTGCAGACCATCTGCATGATCGTCATCCTCGGCTTCGGCGCCTGGGAGATCGCCGCCGGCCGTCTCACCATCGGCGGGCTGCTCGCCTTCGCCGCATATCTGGCCTACCTCTACCCCGCGGTCCAGGGCCTGGGCGAGCTGGCACTCAGCATCTCCGAAGCGCTGGCCGGCTCCGACCGCGTGATGGAGGTGCTCAAGTCCCGGCCCAGCGTCACCGACGCGCCCACCGCGGCCCCGCTGGCGGCCCGCGCCCGAGGCAGGGTCGAGTTCGAGCGCGTCGGCTTCACCTACCTGAACAGGACCAGGCCCGCGCTGGCCGACCTGTCCTTCACCGCCGAGCCCGGCGAACTCATCGTCGTCACGGGACCCAGCGGCGTGGGCAAGTCGACCCTGGCCAAACTGCTGCTGCGGTTCTACGAGCCGACCAGCGGGCGGATCCTGCTCGACGGCACGGACATCCGCGACATCACCCGCGCCTCCCTGCGCGACAACGTCACGCTCATGCAGCAGGAGAGCCTGCTGTTCTCGGGGACCGCGCGCGAGAACATCGCCTACGGCACGCCGGACGCCTCCTTCGAGGAGATCGTCGCGGCCGCCAAGCTCGCCGACGCGCACGACTTCATCATCCGGCTGCCCGGCAAGTACGACACGCTGCTCGGACAGCGCGGACGGCTGCTGTCGGGCGGTCAGCTGCAGCGCATCGCGATCGCGCGTGCCCTGCTGCGCGACGCTCCCGTCCTGGTCCTGGACGAGCCGATGACCGGCCTGGACACCGTGACTGCCGCCCGCGTCATGGAGCCGCTCAAGCGGCTGATGGCCGGGCGCACGACGATCCTCATCACCCACGACCTGCGGCACGTGCCGGAGATGGCCCGCACGATCGTGCTCGAGCCGGCCCGCCGCACGTCCCGGATCCGCATCAGGCACATGACGGCGATGCTGCGCTGAGAAAGTGGGTCTCGCGGTTCGTAGCGATGGCAGGAGTCGAACCTGCGACCTTCCCGTTATGAGCGGGATGCTCTGCCGCTGAGCTACATCGCCGTGGCTGTATTGCGAGAATCGAAAATGCGTGTGCGCGGGAAAAGAAAGCCGCCTGGATAACCCGGGTTCGGGTCGCGTTCACGGTAGTCCGCTCGTACGGCGGGCGGCCACCTGTTTATCGGGCCGCCCGCCGTACCGGCGAATTCAGTGGGAGCCGGCGAGATTGAGACCGACGACGCCGATGAGGATGAGGGCGATCGAGCCGATGCGGGCGAAGGAGACCTCGTCTCCCATCGCGAGCATGCCGAGCGCGGCCGTTCCGACGGCGCCGATGCCCGTCCACACGGCATAGGCCGTGCCGACCTCCAGGCTCTTGAGCGCGTAGGCGAGCAGGCCGAAGCTGAGCACGGCGGTGGCGAGGAAGGACAGGGTCCACCACAGGTGTGAGAAGCCGTCGCTCATCTTGAGCGAGTAGGCCATGGCGACCTCGAACAGGCCGGCGACGATGATGACGATCCAGGCCATTGCTGGGAACTCCTTGGGACGAGCCGACAGGGTCGTGCGTCGTCTTGGCGTTCCGGGTACGGCGCGTCTCGTCCGGGAGCAGTCGCTCACCACCTACAACATGGCGAAATTTCGGGTCATTCCCGTACGTCCCACCAGATCGTGACCCAGCGCTCGCGGGGCAGCGGCCACATCCCGAGCTCCAGTGCCGTCGCGCCCACCTCCTCGGCCCGGGAGGGCGGCAGGCAGATCCGGTGGCAGGCGCTCTGGGCCAGTTGTTCCAGGCTGCTGAATCGCTCCAGCGGCGCCTCCCGCTCCTCCACGTGCACCCCGTAGCCGAGCGCCGCGACCAGGGCGACGGCGTCTTCGGCGATGGGCCTGACGGGCCGGTCGATGCCGTGGAAGTGCTGCCAGAGCGGCGTCATCCAGCTCATCGGATGGCGGTGCGAGAGCTCGAGCACCACGCGCCGGCTGGCGTGGGCGTTCAGCGCGCGCAGGAAGCCGGCCAGGTCGGGCACGTTGTAGGCGACGTGCGCGGAGATCGCGACGTCCGCCCGGGGGACGCGGACGGACACGTCGGGCCAGAGTCCCTCGACGGTCGTCACCTTGACGCCGAGCTTGTCGGCCCTGACCGCGAGCTCGGCGAGCATGGCCGCCGAGGTGTCGACGGCGTACAGCTCGCTGATGTGCTCGCGCAGGGGCAGCGACGAGGCCCCGGCCCCGCTGCCGACGTCGAGTACGATGCCCGGTTCGGGCAGCGCCTCGGCCAGCCGGGTCATGGTCGGGCCGTCGTCGGGCTCGGCCAGCGCTCTGTCGGTGCGTACGGCGAAGCGGGCCGGCGAGTGGCCGAACGGGTCGGCTGAGGCCCCGGCGAGGATCTCGTCGGGGATGGCCCAGGATTCCAGGCGGTCGCGCCAGCGAGCGGCGAGCTCTTCGGCATCCATGCAGACGAGCATGCCATGCATATCCATGGTTACCCGCGGGTAGCATTCCTAGTAAGGTTACCGGCCAGTACACATTTCCCTCGGTTCAAGGAGATCGGCAGCCATGGGCCACTACAAGAGCAACGTGCGTGACCTGGAGTTCAACCTCTTCGAGGTGTTCGGCCGCGGTGCGATCCTCGGCGCGGAGCCGTACCCGGACGTGGACGAGGACGTGGCCCGAAGCCTCCTTGACGAGGTCAACCGGTTGGCCACGGGCGTGCTGGCGGAGTCCTTCGAGGAGGGCGACCGCACGCCTCCGGTGTTCGACCCGGCGACCAGCTCGGTGACCATGTCCGACGGTGTGAAGAAGTCGTTCAAGGCGCTGATGGACGGCGGCTGGGCGCACCTGGACCTCCCCGCCGACCTGGGCGGCCCCGGCATCCCGCGCAGCCTCGCCTGGGCAACAGCGGAGATGGTGCTGGGCGCCAACCCCGCGCTGTACATGTACGCCGGCGGCCCGAACTTCGCCTACACGCTGTGGAAGCTGGGCACGGACGCGCAGAAGCGCTTCGCCGAGATGGCCATCGAGCGCAACTGGGGCGCCACGATGGTGCTGACCGAACCGGACGCGGGCTCGGACGTGGGCGCCGGCCGTGCCAAGGCCGTCCAGCAGCCCGACGGCACCTGGCACCTCACGGGCGTCAAGCGCTTCATCACCAGCGCCGAGCACGACATGGCCGAGAACATCTTCCATCTGGTGCTGGCCCGCCCCGAGGGGCACGGCGCCGGCACCAAGGGCCTGTCGATGTTCCTGGTCCCCAAGTACCACGTGGACCTGGAGTCCGGCGAGCTGGGCGAGCGCAACGGCGCCTACGTCACCAACGTCGAGAAGAAGATGGGGCTCAAGGTCTCCACCACCTGCGAGCTGACCTTCGGCGACAAGCACCCGGCGGTCGGCACCCTGGTCGGAGACGTGCACGAGGGCATCAAGCAGATGTTCATGGTGATCGAGCACGCCCGCATGATGGTCGGCACCAAGGCCATCTCCACGCTGTCCACCGGCTACCTGAACGCGCTGGAGTACGCCAAGTCCCGCGTCCAGGGCGCCGACCTGACCAGGATGACCGACAAGTCCGCGCCCCGCGTGACCATCACGCACCACCCAGACGTGCGCCGTGAGCTCATGCTGCAGAAGGCGTACGCCGAGGGCATGCGGGCCCTGGTGCTCTACACGGCCACCTGGCAGGACACCATCCAGATGAACCCGGGCGACGAGCACGCCCACGCGATGAACGACCTGCTGCTGCCGGTGGTCAAGGGCGTGGGCTCCGAGCGCTCCTACGAGCTGCTCGCCCGCTCCCTGCAGACGCTCGGCGGTTCTGGCTACCTGCAGGACTACCCGATCGAGCAGTACATCCGGGACTCCAAGATCGACTCGCTGTACGAGGGCACGACCGCGATCCAGGGCCTGGACCTGTTCTTCCGCAAGATCCTGCGCAACCAGGGCGCCGCGATCGGCTCGCTGATGGCCGAGATCAACGCCTTCGCCGCCTCCGAGGCGGGCAACGGCAGGCTGAAGCAGGAGCGGAAGCTGCTGGGCGAGGCGGCGGCCGAGGTCAAGGCCATGGGTGACACGATGGCCGGCTGGGCGCTCGGCTCGCTGGAGTCTCCGGCCGAGATCTACAAGGCCGGGCTGAACACCACCCGGCTGCTGCTCGCCCTGGGCGACCTGATCATCGGCTGGCTGCTGCTGCGTCAGGCTGAGGTGGCCCTGGCCAAGCTGGCCGAGGGTGAGGACCCCTTCTACCAGGGCAAGGTCGCGGCGGCCTCGTTCTTCGCCACGACCGTGCTGCCCAGGCTCGCCGCCGAGCGCCGGGTGCTGGCCGGCACCGGCCTGGAGCTGATGGACCTTCCGGAAGAGGCCTTCTGAATCTCTGACACGATGGCGTGATGAGCGTCACATCCCCCCGCGCCGAGGAGGTCTCGGCGGGCGTCTACGCCTACGTCCAGCCCGACGGGAGCTGGTGGATCAACAACACCGGTTTTCTCGTCGGGCGGCGCGGCGTGATCAGCATCGACACGTGCGCGACCGAGCGCCGCACGCGGGCCTACCGCGAGGCCGTGGCCAAGGTGACAGACCGGCCGATCACCACGCTGGTCAACACCCACCACCACGGCGACCACACCTTCGGCAACTACCTCTTCCCCGAGGCCACGATCGTCGGCCATGAACGGGTACGGGAGCAGATCCTGGCCGACGGCATCCCCGGCTACCGCTCCGCCTGGTCGGCTTCGGTGGAATGGGGGGACCTTGAGCCGGTTCCTCCCTTCCTCACCTACACCGACCAGGTCACGCTGTACTCCGACGAGCTGCGCTGCGAGGTGCGGCACTTCGGGCTGCCTGCGCACACGACCAACGACTCGATCGTGTGGATCCCGGAACGGCGCCTGCTGTTCGCCGGCGACCTGGTCTTCAACGGCGGCACGCCGTTCGTCCTGATGGGGTCGGTGACCGGTGCGATCGAGGCGCTGGACCTGCTCAGGGACCTGGGCGCGGAGACGATCGTGCCGGGCCACGGCGAGGTGTGCGGGCCCGACGCGATCGACCGGGTCCAGGCCTACCTGCGCTTCGTCCAGGTCACCGCGGAGCGCGGCAGGGCAGCCGGGCTCACGCCGCTGGAGGCCGCCCGCGAGACCGACCTCGGCGAGTGGGCGGAGCTGCTCGACTCCGAGCGCATCGCCGGCAACCTGCACCGGGCCTACGCCGAGCTCGACGGGCTGCCCAGGGGCGCGCCGATCGATCTGGCGGCAGCCGTACTCGACATGATCACGTTGAACGGCGGGCAGCCGCTGACCTGTCACGCGTGAACGTCAACCGGACGTCAAACCGCTCGGGCCAGGCTGTGGGCATGGTCCGGCGGGTTGACGCCCCCGAATGCCCCGCCGGGTCGGGCCGCCCGTCCCGTCCCCAGGGCGGGCGGTCCTCCTCCCGGGGGTGTGATCGCGCATACTCGGGTATGACCGTGGGCGTACTCGCTCTTTGCCTCTGGAGGTCGTCATGGGTGTCGGGGTCAGCATCTTCTTCCTCACGCTCGGCGCCATCCTGAGATTCGCCATCGAACCGGACGTGTTCGGAAAAAGCGTCCACATGGACATCATCGGGCTGATCTTTATGATCGTCGGCGGCATCGGCGTGATCCTGAGCATCGTCCTTGCCCCCAAGCGCGGCCGCACCTCCGACGACCGCCTCATGCACCGCGAGAACAACCCGCCGGAGATCTGACGCCTGGGCGTGTCCTGGCATTATTCGGGCATGCAGGAAATCGTCATCGAGCAGTTGGGGCCCGGCGAGGGCGAGCGGCTTCGCGGCGTGCGGTTGCGCGCGCTGGCGGAGTCGCCGGACGCGTTCGCCTCCACGTACGGCGCCGAGATCGGCTTTCCGGCGGACAAGTGGCTGGAGAGGTTGAAGAACCCCTGGTGGGTGGCCCGGCGGGGCGGCGAGGACGTGGGGCTGGTGGCCGTGCGGGCCGAGGAGGGCACCGCTCACCTGCTGTCCATGTGGGTGGCTCCGGAGGCCAGGGGGAGCGGGATCGGGTCCCGGCTGGTCGACGAGGTGATCGCGTGGGCGCGCGCCGAAGGGCTCGAGCGGGTCGGGCTCTGGGCGGTGGACGCCAACCAGAGCGCCAGGTCGCTGTACGAGCGCAAGGGGTTCGAGCGGAGCGGCAAGGTGATGGCGCTGCCGTCCAACCCGGCGCTGATGGAGTCGCACTACATGCTGTCGCTGCTGTTCCGCAGAGCCCGCAGGCAGGACGTGCCGGCGATCGTGGCCATGCTGGCCGACGACCACCTGGGCGCCTCCCGCGAGGGCGACCCGAACGACGAGCGCTACCTGGCCGCCTTCGAGCGGGTGGACGCTAACCCCTTCGACGAGCTGATCGTGGCCGAGCAGGACGGCAAGGTGGTCGGCACCATGCAGCTCACCTACCTGGCGGGGCTGTCGCGGCTGGGCGCCGAGCGCTGCCAGATCGAGGCCGTGCGGGTCTCCGCCTCCACCAGGGGGCAGGGGCTCGGCCGCAAGATGATGGCCTGGGCCGTCGACAGGGCCAGGGCGCGGGGCTGCGCGATGGTCCAGCTCACCTCGGACAACTCGCGCACCGACGCGCACCGTTTCTACGACTCGCTCGGTTTCACGGCCTCCCACGTGGGCTACAAGATGTCGCTGAGCTGATCTCAGAGCTGGGCCAGCATCCAGCGGCACCAGTCGGCCCTGTGCCGCTCGTAGCTGAGCCCGCAGCGCAGCGTGGCGTAGTTGCCGAACCACGGGTCGTCGAAGCCGGGCGGTCCGTCGAAGGACGCCTCAACCCGCTCGTACTCGGCCAGGCGCCGCTCGTGCGCCTCGAGCTGGTCGGTGAACAGCTGCCTGACCAGGTCGCGGTCGGCCAGCCATGACGCGTAGGTCTTGAGCACCAGCTCGTCGCGCTCCGGGCGCTCGCGCGGCGGCTGGGTCACCCATTCGCGCAGCTCCCGCCTGCCCAGGTCGGTCAGGTGGTAGACCTTTTTGTCCTGCGGGCCCGGCCCGTGCGCGGTCTCGAAGCCCACCAGTCCCGCCTCGTCGAGCTTGCGCAGCTCGGTGTGGATCTGGCTGTGGCCCGCCGTCCAGAAGTAGCCGATCGGCCGCCGCATGCTCGCGGCGAGGTCGTAGCCGGTGCGGTCACCGCGCGCCAGCACGGCCAGGATCGCGAACCCCAGTGTCGATGTCATTGTGCTCCTGTCGCAACTATGTCAGTTTAGACATACTTTGGAAGGGAGTGGTTGTGCGGAAGATCGTCGGCTTGGCGTGCGTCGCGCTCGCCCTGACCGCCTGCGGGGGCACGGTCAGGGAGAAGGCGGCGCCCCCTAGCAGCTCGCCGCCTTCGGTGGCGGCATCGAGTGCGGCGCCCACGGAGGCGCCCACGGAGGTGGTCACGGGGCCGAACGTGTCCGGGTGCTTCACCGAGAAGGACGGCAAGATCTTCTCCTACGGCGACGACTTGCCCGGCGTGATCACGGGCAAGGGCTCGGTCGGCGTGGTGATCTCCTACGAGCGCGGCGGCAACGTGTGCACCTGGCGCCCGCTCTCCGACCGGCTGGTCGCCGCCGGCTACCGGGTGCTGCTGTACGCCAGGGCCACGAGCGCCTACCCCGAGGACGCCACGGTGGCCATGGCCAAGCGCCTGGCCAAGGAGAAGGGGGTCAAGAAGCTGTTCCTGGTGGGCGGCTCCATCGGGGCGACCACCGCGGTCCCCGCCGCCGAGAAGTTCGGGCAGGCCAAGGTGGCGGGCGTCGTGGCGCTCTCGGGCGAGATCGACGCGGCCGACGCCGCCAAGCTGACCGTCCCGCTGCTCCAGGTGGGCAGCGAGAACGACAGCTACGGCGGCGCCACCTCACTGCAGGCCGCGCACGACGCCGCGGCGAAGGCGCCGGACGATCAGCTCCTGGTCATCAAGGGCGGCACCATGCACGCCTCGGAGCTGTTCCCCAGCCCCGACGGCCCCAAGGTGCTGGACACGATCGTGGCGTTCATGAACCGGCACAAGGGCTGAGCTCCACCTGGTTGTCGTGGTAGACGGGACCGCGGCCCATGTCGGCGTCGCGCTCCTCGACCACGGCGTTGGGGTTGGCGCCGCCCGGGCTGTGCTTGCGCCAGCGGCCCTTGGGCGAGGCGACCACGCCGCGCGCCACCCGGTCGCTGATCTCGACGTCGGCCAGGAACTCGCCACTGGCGTTGTGCACCCTGACCCGCTGCCCGTCCAGCAGCCCGCGGGTCTGGGCGTCGTCGGGGTGCACGAGCACGACCGGGTCCTTGGCGCGGCGCCGCAGTTCGGGGTTGTTGCCGAAGGTGGAGTTCAGGAACGTGTGCGAGGCGGGCGTGATCAGGGTCAGGCCGCCCGGCGTCCGCGCCGACTGCGAGGGGACGTAGGCCTTGCCCGCGGGCGGGAAGCGCAGGCGGCCGGAGGGCGTGGGGAAGCCGTCGGCGAAGGGGGCGAAGGGCTGCGGGTAGTTCATCCGCACCCAGCCCTCCTTGCGCAGCCGGTCGAGCGTGACGCCCTCCAGCGACGGGTGGCCGCCGCCCAGCAACTGCTCGGCCAGCTCCAGATCGGAGTCGAAGAGCGAGGGCTCCGTCAGGCCCATGTGCCCGGCCAGGCGGCGGAACGTCTCGGCCGTCGACAGGCACTCGCCCGGCGGCTCCACGGCCTTCTCGTTCCACAGCAGGTAGAGGTGGCCGTAACCGGCGTGCAGGTCGTGGTGCTCGGTCTGCATGGTGGCTGGCAGCACGATGTCGGCGTAGTCCACGGTGTCGGTCGGGAACTGCTCCATCACGACCGTGAACAGGTCCTCGCGCTCCAGCTGGGCCCGGATCCCGTTGCTGTCGGAGGTGGAGGCCATCGGGTTGGCGCCGTAGACCCACAGGCACTTCACCGAGTTCAACTGGGAGGCCAGCTTCGTCATCGTCAGCGTCCTGACCCTCTTGGGCAGCAGGTCGTCGCGCATGTCGATGTCGAGATGGACGTGGCCGCTGGTGGAGTAGGCCACGCCGCCGCCGGGGTGGCGCCAGTCGCCGGTGACGCCGGGGATGGCGGCGATCGTGCGCAGCGCGGTGCCGCCGCCTTCATGCCGCTGCAGGCCCATGGTGGCGCGGATCGCGGTCGGGCGGGTGTGCGCGACCATCATCCCCAGCTTGTGGATGTCTTCGGCCGGGATGCCGGTGATCTCGGCCGCGACACTCGGCGGGTACTTCTGGATCTCTGCCGAGAAATCGTCCCAGCCCTGCGTGTGCCGGGCGATGAACTCCTCGTCCTGCGTGCCCTCCGACAGCACCACGTTGAGCAGGGCCAGCGCGAGCACCGCGTCCGTGCCAGGACGGATCGCCAGGTGCTCGTCGGCCTGGTCGGCCGTGCGGGTGCGGATCGGGTCGATGGCCACCACGTGGGCGCCGTCGGCGCGGCCGTCCTGGATGAACTTCCACAGGTGGTGGCCGCTGGTCAGGGTGTTGGTGCCCCACAGCAGGATCAGCTTGGACTGGGCGAAGTTCTCCGGGTCCATGCCGGCCGCCGTGCCGTTGGCCAGCGTCAGCCCGGTGTTGCCCGCGGTGGAGCAGATGTTGAGCGCGTGCTTGGAGGCGCCGAGCACGTTCCAGAACCGGCGTCCCGCCACGCCCTCGCAGCCGTGGATGTAACCGAGCGAGCCGGTGCCCTGGTAGGGCCAGATGGCCTCGCCGCCGTGCTCGTCGATGATGCGGCGCAGCCGTACGGAGATCTCCTCCAGTGCCTCGTCCCAGCTGATGCGCTCGAACTGGCCGGAGCCCTTGGGCCCGGTGCGGCGCATCGGGTAGAGGATGCGGTCGTCAGCCTGGGTGTGCTCGAGATAGCGGTTGACCTTCACGCAGAGCGCGCCCCGCGTGTAGGGCTGGTCGGGGTTGCCGCGCATCTTCACGGCCTTGCCGTCCTTGACGGTGACAACCCATGAGCAGGTATCCGGGCAGTCCAGCGGACAAGCCCCCAAAACCCTCAATTCACCCGACATGCCCTCTAGATTACGATTTCGGCCAGGCATAGTGGCTCACGAAGTTCGCCAGCGCCCCCGTGTTGACCGCCAGCGCCTTGCGGTCGACGTTGCCCAGCGAGTCGCAGGCCTGGTGGTAGCAGCCGTCCAGCGGCTGGTCCGCCGCCCCGCCGAACCTTGTGGCCTCGTCCGCGGTCTTCAGCTGCTCCGCGCCGGTCGACAGCCCGCCGGCCGGGATCCCCGCCGTGATGAACGGCCCGTAGTCCGACCGCCCGTCGAAGGCCTTGCCCGTGTACGGCAGGCCGCGCCCGGTGAAGTACTGCTGCAGGGTCCGCTCGACACCCGCCGACCCCATCGGGAAGGGACCCCCGCCGAGGCTGTCGGAGTTGTCGCCGTCGTAGATCTGGTACTTGTAGTTCGGCGAGGCGATCATGTCCAGGTTCAGATAGAACCTGATCTTCTTGCGCTCGGCCGGAGTCAGGCTCGACACGTAGTGCTGCGACCCGAGCAGCCCCAGCTCCTCCCCGCCCCACCAGGCGAAGCGCACCGGCCGCCGCGGGTGCAGCCTGGCGGCCCGCAGCGCCACCTCCAGCACCGCCGCGCTGCCCGAGCCGTTGTCGTTGATGCCGGGCCCCTCCTGCCGCGAGTCGAGGTGGGCGCCGACCATGAAGGGGTTGCCCTTGCCCGTGGTCTGCGCGATCACGTTGTGCGTGATCCGCATCTCACTTTCCGTCCTGGTCATCACCCGGATCCGCTTGCGTTCGCCGAGCTCCTTGCCCGTGACGGGCCCGACGGCGACCACCGGCAGCGGCTGCGGGACGCGCACACTGCCGTCGAAGGTGGCGCTGGGATCGATCACCACCAGCGCCCTGGCTCCGGCGGTCGCGGCGGCCTTCGCCTTCTCCTCGAACAGGCAGCCACCCCGCTTGACCAGCGCGATCCGCCCCGTGACGAACGTGGCGAACTCGCTCGCCGTACAGCCGGAGCCGGCTTGCTGCGGGCGGGCCGTGACGTCGCCGGCGGCGGAGAACTCCATGGTCCTGGCATCGCTGTAGGCGTGAGAGCCCCGCACCAGGGCAGGGGCCAGCTCACGGTAGAAATTGAATGCGAAAGGTTGGAGCTCCACGGTGTAGCCTGCGTCGCGCAGCTTGGATGCGACGTATGCGGCCGATGCGTCGTAACCGGGCAGCCCGGCCGCACGGTTACCGCCGTGCGCGTCGGCGATCGCCTGCAGAGCCCGGAGATGCCCGAACACGTGCTCCACGGTCACCGCGTCGGCCAGACGGTCGCCCGGCGTGCCCGGCGCGACGAGGGCCAGCAGGAGCATCGCATGAGTGATCATGCCAGGGAGCGTCCCAAGAGGCCTCACGCTCCGCGGAATAGGCGCGTCGGCACTGGTCGAGTCCTTACCCGGTGCGATGACTGAGGTGACGATTGGGGACACTAGAGGCTAAAGATCGTACGGTCCGGCCGGGAAGGTGCAGAATCGCTGTCGGTGGCGGAAATCAGGGAACGCGATGACGCGGCAGACCTCTCGGAGGGGGATCCAGCCGTGGATGTCGCGCGCGCGGAACCGGACGTCTACGTAGTAGAGCCTCTCCTGCCCCAGCGCCTGCGCCGCCCCTCCGATCTGTTGCGATTCTTCGCCACGCTGCTCGTGCTCGGCGCGGTCATCCTGCTGTCGCTGGTGGCCAAGCAGACGCTCAACGGCCTGGAGGCCGACGTCACCTCCGGCACGCGGCTGCTCCCCGAGCTGTTCGCCAGGGTCGCCACCTTCCTGGGTGGCGCCGCGGTGCTCGTCGTGCCCGTGGCCTTCGCCGTGGAGCGCGTCTTCCACCGCGACGGGCTGCGCGTCGCCGAGGGCCTGATCGCGGCCATCATCGGCATGGTCGTCTCGTTCCTCATCGGCCAGTGGCTCGTCTCCGGCGCCGCGCCCGACCTGCACCAGCTGCTGACCGGCGGCCGCGCCATCGAGCCGCTCAACACGCTGCTCACCTCGGTGATCGCCTACTCCACGGCCGTCCGCATCTCGCGCCGCCCCACCTGGCGCATGCTGATGTGGACGATGATCGCGCTCGACGCCTTCGCGCTGTTCTCCGGCCGTCAGGTCACGCTGCCGAGCGCGCTGGTCACGATCCTGGTCGGCATGGCCATCGGGTACGGCACGCTGTACGGGATCGGCTCACCCAACACCCGCCCGCCGGGCAACGCCGTGGTCGCCGCGCTGCGGAAGCTGTCGTTCTCCCCGGTCTCGGCCCGCCGGATCGAGGACGACCACCAGGGCAGCCGCCGCTACGCCATCGGGCTGAAGGACGGCGCCTCCCTCGACGTCACCGTGCTCGACCGCGACCGGCAGGTGGCGGGCCTGCCGTACCGGCTGTGGCGGCGCATCAGGCTCAACTCCGAGACCAGGCGCAGGGCGATCCGCTCCCTGCGCGCCGAGCTCGAGCGCGAGGCGCTGATGGCGTACGCGGCCCAGGCGGCCGGCGCCTCCACGCCACGGCTGCTGGGCACCAGCGAGATCGGCACCGAGGCCGCGCTGCTCGTCTACGAGCACCTGGAGACCAGGCCGCTGGACGACCTGAGCGACGCCGAGATCGACGACGACCTGCTGGCCCAGATCTGGGAGCAGGTCGAGCTGCTGCAGATCCAGCGCCTGGCACACCGGCGGCTGACCGGCGACAGCATCCACCTCGACCGCGCGGGCCGGGTCGTGCTGACCGACGCCCGCAGCGGCGAGATCGCCGCCGGCGACCTGCTGCTGCGGCTGGACATCGCCCAGCTGCTCACCTACCTCGCCCTGCGGGTCGGCGCAGAACGGTCGGTGAAGACCGCGGCCGGCGTGCTCGGTCCCGACGCGCTGGCCACCGCGATGCCGCTGCTGCAGCGCATCGCGCTGGTCCGCGAGACACGGTCGGCGCTGTCGAAGGACAAGGGGCTGCTGGCCGCCATCCGCGAGCAGATCGTCGCGCTCAAGCCGGAGAGCAAGGTCGAGGAGATCCGGCTGGAGCGCTTCCGGCCGCGCACCCTCGTCACGATCATCGCCAGCACCCTGGCCGCCTACTTCCTGCTGTCGCAGCTCAGCCGCGTCAACGTGGCCCAGGTCGTGACGACCGCCAACTGGGCCTGGACCGGGCTGGCGCTGGTGGCCTCGTTCATCAGCTTCGTGGCCGCCGCGCTCATGCTGCGCGGGTTCGTGCCGGAACCGCTGCCGCTGTGGCGGACCGTGCTGGTGCAGTTCTCGGCCTCGTTCGTGAAGCTGGTCGCGCCCGCGGCCGTCGGCGGGGTCGCCATCAACACCCGCTACCTGCAGAAGCGCGGCATCACGCCGGCGCTCGCGGTGGCCAGCGTGGGCGCCTCGCAGCTGGTCATGATGATCTTCCACATCGGTCTGCTGCTGCTGTTCGCCTACATCACCGGATCCAGCACCGCCACCTCGTTCACGCCGTCGCGCGGGCTGGTGCTCGTCATGCTGGCGGTCGCCGTACTCGTCGTGGTCGTGCTCGGCGTGCCGCCGCTGCGCAGGCTTATCACCGGGCGGATGCGGCGGCTGTTCTCCAACGTGCTGCCGCGACTGCTCGACGTACTGCAGTCGCCGCGCAAGATGCTCGAGGGCAGCATCGGCACCCTGATGATCACCCTGGCGTTCGTGGCCTGCCTCAACGCCTGCCTGCGCGCCTTCGGCGCCGACCTCGACTTCACCGCCGTGGCGGTGGTCTACCTGACGGCCAACGCGATCGGCTCCGCCGCGCCCACGCCTGGTGGCCTGGGCGCGGTGGAGGCCTCGCTCACGCTGGGACTGACGGTGGCGGGCGTGCCCGCCGAGCTAGCCACCTCCGCCGTCCTGCTCTACCGGCTGCTCACGTTCTGGCTGCCGGTCCTACCGGGCTGGGCGTCGTTCACCTATCTGCAGAAGCATGAGGCTTTGTGAGCGAGCTTCGCGAGTGAACCAATCAGACACAGCAGCTGCTTACGAAGACGACGAAGTCGGCTTCGTAAGCTTGCCTATCTGAGTGAGTTCGTCCTCGGTGAAGGCCGGGCCGTGCACGCAGGCCAGGTTGTCCTCCAGCTGCCCGACGCTGGAGGCGCCGATCAGCACGCTCGTCACCCGCGGGTCGCGGATGGTCCACTGCAGGGCCATCTGCGCCAGCGTCTGCTTGCGCGTCTTGGCGATCTCGTTGAGGTTGCGCGCCAGCTCCACGTCGACCTCATCGGCGGCGAGGAACCTGCTGGTGGCCGCCCGCGAGTCCGCCGGGATGCCCTTGAGGTAGCGGTCGGTCAGGACGCCCTGGGCGAGCGGGGAGTACACGATGCACCCCATGCCCTCGTCCTCCAGCACGTCAAGCAGCCCGCCCTCGATCCACCGGTTGATCATCGAGTACGACGGCTGGTGGATCAGCAGCGGCGTGCCCAGCTCCTTCATGATCCGCGCCGCCTGCGCGGTCTGCTCGGCGTCGTAGTTGGAGATCCCCGCGTACAGCGCCTTGCCCGAGCGGACCGCGTGGTCCAGCGCGCCCATCGTCTCCTCGAACGGCGTGTTCGGGTCGGGACGGTGGCTGTAGAAGATGTCCACGTAGTCGATCTGCAGCCGCTTGAGTGACTGCTCCAGGCTCGAGAGCACGTACTTCCGCGAGCCCCACTCGCCATAGGGGCCCGGCCACATGTCGTACCCGGCCTTGCTGGAGATGACCAGTTCGTCTCGATAGTTCGCGAAATCTTGCGAGAAGATCTGACCGAAGTTCCGCTCCGCGGAGCCGTACGGCACGCCGTAGTTGTTGGCCAGGTCGAAGTGGGTCACACCCAGGTCGAAGGCGCGGCGCAGGATCGCCCGGGAGTTCTCAATCGGGCGGTCGTCGCCGAAGTTGTGCCACAGCCCCAGCGAGACGGCGGGCAGCTTGAGCCCGCTCCGCCCGCTCCGGTTGTACGGCATGCCGGCCTCGTAGCGGTTCTCGGCGGCTATGTATTTCATGAGGCCTCCTTCGTCGGCCTCATGAAATAGAAGGTGCTGTGTTTAATGGTTCCCTCACTGCGTTCGGTCACGGGGTGCCTCTTTCGATGATCCAGGACAGTGCGAAGGCCTCTTCTCGCCAGGCGTCGTAGCGCCCGCTGCGGCCGCCGTGTCCCGCACCCATCTCCGTCTTCAACAGGAACGGCCCACCGCCGGCCGTCGCACGCAGCCTAGCGATCCACTTGGCGGGCTCGTGGAACAGGACGCGGGTGTCGTTCAGGCTGGTGATCGCCAGAATCGGCGGGTACGGCCGGCCGTCCACGTTCTCGTAGGGCGTGTAGCTCTTCATGTAGGCGTAGACGTCGGCGTTGTGCAGGGGGTCGCCCCACTCGTCCCATTCGATCACGGTCAGCGGGAGCGACGGGTCGAGGATGGTGTTGAGCGCGTCCACGAACGGCACCTCGGCCACCACACCGGCGAAATCCTCGGGAGCCAGGTTCGCCACCGCGCCCATCAGCAGGCCGCCGGCCGAACCACCCCTGGCCACGAGCTCCGTGCTCCAGCCGGCGGACTTCAGGTGCCTGGCGGCGGCCACGAAGTCGGTGAAGGTGTTCCTCTTCCTGGTGAGCTTGCCCTCCTCGTACCAGCGCCGGCCCATCTCGCCGCCGCCCCTGACGTGCGCGATGGCGAACACGAACCCGCGGTCGAGCAGGCTCAGCCTGGGCACGCTGAAGCCCGGGTCGATCGAGGTCTCGTAGCTGCCGTAGCCGTACAGAACGGTAGGAGCGGGCTTGGCCGCGTCCTTGCGCTTGACGATCGAGATCGGCACCTTCGTGCCGTCCTCGGCCGTGGCCCACTCGCGGAACTGCTCGTAGTCGGCAGGGTCGTAGCCGCCGAGCACGGCGCGCTGCTTCAGCAGGATCAGCTCGTGGGTGCCCAGGTCGTAGTCGTAGACGCTGGACGGGGTGATCATGCTGGTGTACGCCAGGCGCAGGCGGTTGGTGTCGAACTCGGGGTTGCCGGCGGGGCTGACGTCGTAGAGGGGTTCGGGGAACTCGATCTCGTAGGCGTCTTCCTGGCTCACCTTGTTGGGAAAGATACGGATGCCCGTCAGGCCGTTGCGGCGGAAGTGCACCACGGTGTGGCTCTCGAACGCGTCGATCTCCAGGAGCCTGGTGTCGTCGCGGTGCGCGATGAACGGGGTCCAGGTGGCCGGGTCGTCCAGCGGGGCCGTGGCCAGCTCGAAGTTCTCGGCGTTCTCGTTGTGCAGGACGTAGAAGAAGTCGCCGGCGTGCTCGACCCCGTACTCCACGCCCGTGGTGCGCGGGCGGACCGTCCTGAACTCGCCGGTCGGGTCGGTGGCGTCGAGGATGCGGACCTCGCTGGTGATCTTGCTGCCCGCGCCCAGGACCAGGTACTCCTCACTGCGCGTCAGGCCGATGCCGACCCAGAAGCGCTCGTCGTCCTCCTGGTAGACGAGCGTGTCCTCGCTGGTGCCCAGGGTGTGGCGGTAGACCTGGAACGGGCGCCAGGCGTCGTCGACCCGGGTGTAGAAGAACGTCGAACCGTCGGCCGACCAGGCGCCGCCGTAGAAGATGTTCTCGATCTGGTCCTCGAGGATCTCGCCGGTGTCGAGGTTCTTGAAGCGGAGCGTGAAGCGCTCGTCGCCCTTGTAGTCGGTGGAGTAGGCCAGCATCGTGCCGTCCGGCGAGACGGCGCTGGTGCCGACGGAGAAGAACGCGCTGTCGCCCGCCAGCTCGTTGCCGTCGAGCAGGACCTGCTCACCGGGGAGGCTCGCGTCCGGGGTCACCACGGGAGGCTGCTCGTCTGTCGCCGGGACCCTGGTCGAGATGGCGTACTGCTTGCCCTCCAGGGTGCGGGTGAAATACCACCACTTGCCCTTGCGGCTGGGGACGGACAGGTCGGTTTCCTGTGTCCTGCCCTTGATCTCCTGGAAGACCTTCTCCTGGAGTTCTTCGAGGTGAGCGGTCTCCTGTTTGAGATATGCGTTTTCGGCCTCCAGATAGGCGACCGTGTCCGGATCTTCCTTGTTGGTCAGCCAGGCATACTCGTCGATCACGGTGTCGCCGTGATGGATTCGCTCAGTCGGGACCTTCTTCGCCACTGGCGGCATGTTGCTGCTCACGGGTGGAGTCTATGTTCGGCCGTGATCGATCTGTGGCCGTGAAGCGGTCGGAGTGGTCCCACGCCGCTGCTAATCTTTGAGAGCAGACGCGATGCGGCGCAACCAACCTCCTCCACTTCGGTGGCTTTGGCATGGCTTGCACCTCTGGTCGTCTACATCCCCTTCGAACAAGCAGGTCCTGAAGATCGGTTTGCCAACCGAGCGAAGGACGGGTAAGTTAGAAGGGTTGCTCCGGAGACGGAGCGGGATCCCATTCCTGCAGCTAGGACTGGCCGGAGTCAATTTGACACCAGCTGGGACGGCGGTA